>CAYOBN010000025.1:54875-59493 GCA_964402175.1 uncultured Planctomycetaceae bacterium
CTCCTCGCACGGCGGCTGATCGAGGCGGGCGCTCGGTTCATCGAAGTCACGACGGAGTACGCGCCCTTCGAGCGCTTCGACACACACGAAGACGGCCACACCCGCATGCGCGACCTGAAGGCGATGATCGACGCGCCGGTCGCGCAGCTCGTGCTGGACCTGGAGGAGCGCGGCCTGCTGGACCGCACGCTGATCGTGCTGGCCAGTGAGTTCAGCCGCGACATGGTCACCGAAGGGAAGCCGGGCAAGAAGGTGCGCGACCAAGTCGAGGTCCCGCAGAAGCTCGGTGAGCTCAAGCACTACGGCATGCACCGCCACTTCACGGACGCGGGCAGCCTCTTGCTGTTCGGCGGCGGGATCAAGAAGGGCGCGCGCTTCGGCGTGACCCAGGACGAACGGCCGTGCAAGACGATCGAGGATCCGGTGCGGATCGAGGACCTGCACGCCACGATCTTCCACGCGCTCGGCATCCCGCCCGACGCGGGCGAAGTCACAGAGGGCCGGCCGTTCTACGTGACCAAGGACGGCCTCGGTCGCCCGATCGAACGCCTCTTCGGTTGATTCGGCGGATGTCGGTATGAATCAGAGCCGCCGCCAAGCGCGCGGCGGCCAGACGACTGCGGCCGGGCGGCCGATCAAACGGGACGTCGAGACGGGCCCGAGCGCGCGGCTGTCGCGACTGCGTGTGGGGTCATCACCGAGGACGAAGAAGTCGTCGGGGCCCAGCTTCAGCTCACGACCGACGCCGTACGCCCCTGCGGCCGGCACGTGGATGTCGCGCTGAAGAACGATGTTGCGGAAGCGCACTTGTGCGCGATCCGCGCCGAGGTACGCGCGCTCGCCCAGGGAGACGACTTCGAGGTCGACGCGCCCGTCGCCCGCGATCACTCGCTCATGCGGTGTGTTCTGGCGATAGACACACGTCACTGGCGTCTGTTCGTCGATCGTCGCCGAGATCTCGTCGTCGACGTTCTTGAAGGACACACGGAACCAGCGCCCGATCGGGACCTCGAACGTCGCGCGAGCGTGTTCGACGTGAGCAGCGCCCCGACTGCGGCGGACGACGCCAGGAGACGGGCCGGACTCGCGCGGCAGCTCCAGCGAGAACTCGATCCGGTCCCCCTGCTCACGCAGCTCGAAGCGCAGTCGACCGCCGCCTTCGACGACGAAGACGTCAGCGGAGAGGCACAGATCGTGGACGGTGACGCTGCCGTATTGGATGGTGCCGTCGGGCAGGAGGCGGTCGTCGTGGACACCTTTGTGGTGCCGCAACAGCGACGCATCGAGGCGCTCTGGAACCTCGCGCGAGTCGATCTCCCACACCACGCCGTCGTCGGGCAGCTCCAAGCGGCGCCAAGGGTCGAACTCGGTGCCGCCGTGGTTCCAGTGCTCTTCAACGGGGTGCAGCCGCGAGTCGTACACGGTGACCAGCCCTGGCCGGCCTGCGCCGCGGACGAGCTCGCTGCGGACGCGCACGTCGCCCGACGGCTCGATCAAGACGGGTTCGCCGGGCAGGGCCCAGACTCGCTTGACGAGCGCGTCGCCGCTCTCGCTGCGGAACGCCACCAGGTCGAAGCGCTCCGGCGGACGCCGGTCCCAGCGCAGGAAGACCCATTCACCGACATCGAGCGTCGGCCACATCGAGCCCGAGGCCACGGGGAAGACCCAGCCGACGAAGGTGCGCACGATCCCCAGGACGAGGACCAACCCTGCGACCGACACCGCCAGGCGGCGGAGCATCCTGCGGCCCCAAGGCGCGTCGTGTTGCGCCCCGTTCGTCACTCTCCGACCCCGAGCACGCGGTTGGCCACGACGATGTAGATCGCTGAACCGGACAGGTCGGACAGCGCGATCAAGAAGGGTCCAGCGACGATCGCCGGATCGATGCCCAAGCGGCGACAGAGGAACGGGATCGTCCCGCCGAGGAGCGCCGCCCACGCGACCGCAGCGACCACCGCGACGCCGACCGCAAAGCCGAGGTTCGCGGGTCCGCTCGTCTCGATGCGGCTGGCGACGAGCCAGGTCGTGAGGCCGCACAGGAGCCCGATGAGCGCTCCGACGCTCCACTCCGAGAGGAGCACGCTGCGCGAGCGGCCGCGTTCGACCTCGCCGGTCGCAAAACCGCGTACCAGGATCGTCGATGATTGGATGCCGACGTTACCTGCGAGGCCGATGATCAGCGGCAAGTAGCGCAGGATCGCGCCGTGCCCGTCTGCCCCGTCGCCCGTGCCGAGCGCCGCGAGCAGCTTGGCGCTGCCGAGGCCCGCGAGCACCGTCAGCGCCATCAACGGCATACGCTGCCGCACGCGCACCAGGATCGGCAGGCGTGTTTGCTGCCGCTCGCTGCCGGCGCCGACGAGGCGCGAGAAGTCCTCTTCGACCTCTTCTTCGATGATCTCCGCCGCGTCTTCGGCGGAGATGACACCGACGAGGCGGCCCTCTTCGTCGACGACCCCGATCGACTCGAGGCCGTACTTCGAAATGAGCTGTGCGACCTCTTCCTGATCCTCATCGACTTTGACGAGGAACGGCTCGACCATCACCTCTTCGACAGGGGTGTGGATCTTCGTCGTGAGCAGGTCGCGGTCGGGGATGTAACCGATCGGCCGCTGTTCCTCGTCGACGACGAAGACCCCGAGGTCCGGGTCGGCTTGGTCCTCCTGGCGGAGCTCCTTGACGACGTCGCCGACACGCTGGCCCGCGAGCGCCGCGACGAACTCCGTCGCCATCACGCCGCCCGCGGTGTCGGGTTCGTGCTCGAGGAGGTCGCGCAGCCCCTCGGCGGTGTCCCGCGAGACCTGCGCCAGTGCGTCGGCGGCGACCGCGGGTTCGACCTCTTCCAGGACGTCGGCCGCTTCGTCCGACGGGAGCTCCTCGAGCAGCGCGCCGAGGGCCGAGGCATCGAGCCGCAGCACGAGCTGGCTGGTCAGGAGCTCGTCGGCGTACTGCAGCACCTCCGCCTGCGCCTCCGCGCCGAGGCGCTCGAAGACGAGGTGCCGCAGATCGCTCGGGGCCTCGTGCAGCCACTCCACCGCGTCCGCCGGGTGCACGGAAGCGAGCAGGCGCGCGGCGTCGTCCAGGGACGACTCCAGCGCTGCGCGGAACTGCTGGCGCTCCTCTTGCGGTTCGCGGTCGGACATGGGGGACACCTCCGCGGGCGCAAGGCTCGACGCGGCTTCGGCGGCGGAACAGGGTAGCGCCCCAGCCAGCGACTTGCGCGGGTCCCGCCTTGGGTCGCACTTCCACCCGTGACCGCCCGCCCCGGCGGCTTACAATGCGGGGTGACCATGGAACGAACGAACGGCAGCCAGGCGCCCGGTTCCCGAGCCGAGGACATGCAGCACGCGGACCTGATTCACGACTGGAACGACGAGCGCCCCGGGCAGTTCTCGCGCATCCAGTTCGACGACGAGACCCTGCGCGACGGGCTCCAGAGCCCGTCGGCGAAGGACCCGAGCCTCGACGTCAAGCTGCGCCTCGTGCACTTGATGGACTCGCTGGGCATCGATACGGCCGACGTGGGCCTGCCCGGCGCCAGCGCCAAAGCGCGCGAGCACATCCTGGCCCTGTGCCGCGAGATGACCTCGCTGAAGATCACGCCGAACGTCGCGTGCCGGACGCTGGTCTCCGACATCGCGCCGGCCGTCGAGGTCGCGCAGCAAGTCGGCGCCCCCGTCGAGGTCTGCGCTTTCATCGGTTCGTCCAAGATCCGCGCGTTCTCCGAGGACTGGTCCCTCGACCGGATGGTGCAGCTCTCGCGGGACGCCGTGTCCTTTGCGGTCAAAGAGGGCATGCCCTGCATGTTCGTGACCGAGGACACCACTCGAGCGCACCCCGAGACCATCCGGGCGCTCTACACCGCGGCGATCGACGCCGGCGCCAGCCGCGTCTGCGTGTGCGACACCTGCGGCCACGCGACCCCCTCGGGCACCGTCAAGCTGATCAAGTTCGTGAAGGAGCTCATCCACGAGCTCGGCGCACACCACGTCGGCATCGACTGGCACGGCCACCGCGACCGCGGCCTCGGCCTGACCAACGCGATCGCAGCGATCCAAGCCGGCGCCACCCGCGTCCACGCCACCGCCCTCGGCGTCGGCGAGCGCACCGGCAACACCGAGATGGACCTCCTCCTCGTGAACCTCAAGCTCACGGGCTGGATCGACAACGACCTCGCCAAGCTCGGCGAATACTGCCGCCTCGCCTCCGAGGCCATCGGCATCCCCTTCCCGCCGAACTACCCCGTCTTCGGCGACGACGCCTTCGAGACCGCGACCGGCGTCCACGCCGCCGCCGTCATCAAGGCCTACAAAAAGGGCGACGCCTGGCTCGCCGACCGCGTCTACTCCGGCGTCCCCGCCGGCCTCTTCGGTCTCCAGCAAAAAATCGCCGTCGGCCCCATGTCCGGCAAGAGCAACGTCGCGTGGGTCCTGGAACAACACGGTGTCCCCCCCACCGACGACCGCGTGGCCCGCGTCCTGGAGAAAGCCAAGGTCACGCCCCGCAACCTGACCGACGAAGAGGTCTTGGCCGCGGCGCAGTGAATTCTTGAACCGGAGCGGCGCCGGCTTGTGTTGAGGTTGCCGCATCGAACGGTACCAGGTACGACTTGGCGGCGAGG
>CAYOBN010000026.1:0-37678 GCA_964402175.1 uncultured Planctomycetaceae bacterium
CGAGCGCGCGCTGCGCGCGCGCCCTCGCCGCCAAGTCGTACCTGGTACCGTTCGACGCCACTGCGCCGGGGCCCGCGTCGCCGCCTTGCGTGGTTCTCCAGCCGCGGCCCGCGTCGCCTCCTGTCACACGTCCGCGACGTACGGCGGTGCCGGATCGTATTCCAGCATGTGCCGCGTCTCGCGGGCCGCATCCACGCCCATGACCTGGCCGACGATCCAGAGCGACATGTCGATGCCTGCCGACACACCCGCAGAGGTCACGACCTTGCCGTCCCGCACGTAGCGCACCCCCGAGAGGACCTCGCAGCTGCCGATCCCGCGCAGGGTCTCGAGCCAGCTCCAGTGGGTGGTGACACGCTTGTGGGTCGCGATGCCCGCGCGCACGAGGAGACCGGCGCCCGTGCAGACGCTCGTCACCCAAACCGCGTCTTCGGCGCGGCGCGCGAGCCACCCCAACAGGACTTGGTTCTCCAGCTCTCGGCGCACACCTCGCCCGCCTGGGACGACGAGGATGTCGAGGCGCGGGGCGGTGGTCAGGGTGCAGTCCGGCAGGACCCGGAGGCCCTTCGCGCACGTGACCGGGGAGGGGTGTTCGGCGATCAGATGGACCGACTTCGTGGGCGCGTCGCGGGTCGCCATCGCGAACACCTCCCACGGCCCGACGAAGTCGAGCTCTTCTGCGCCGTCGAAGACGACGATTCCTACGTTCGGGATCATTTTGCTTGGGGACGGGCGACGGTGGGAAGTACCGCCGACCCTACTCCCTATCTTCGCCCAAGGACCTCGAATCTGTACACGGTTCTTCGAATGGAGGCCCTTCTTGACGCTCGAGGGAGCGCTCTGAGCCGGTCTTGGCCCCACGGCGGCGGAGGGCGTCCCGTAGCACGAACTCGATCTGGCCGTTCAAGGAGCGCAGCTCCGCCGCGGCCCAGCGCTTCAGCTCGGCGTGCAGATCAGGCGGCAAGCGTAGCAGGAAGGGCTTGCGCTCTCCTGCGTCGCTCCCTGCGGACTCGTTCGGTGCTTGCACGTCAGTTGTAGAGCGAGCCCGCGTTGATCACGGGTTGAGGGTGAGCCTGGCCGCAGAGCACAACCAGCAGGTTCCCGACCAGCGTCGCTTTACGCTCGTCGTCCAGGTGGATCAAGCCGTCCTTCTGGATCTGGCGCAGCGCGTCCTCCACCATGCCGACCGCGCCCGCGACGATCATGTGTCGCGCTGCGATGATCGCGCCGGCTTGCTGACGCTGCAGCATCGCGCTCGCGATCTCGGGCGCGTAGGCCAAGTGGTTGATGCGCGCTTCGAGCACTTCGATGCCAGCCTCGGCGAGGCGCTGCTCGAGGCACTTGCGCAGCTCCTCCGTGACCTCGTCCGTGCTGCCGCGCAGCGTCGTCTGCACGCCCTCGTGCTGCGCATCGTCGTAGGGATGTGTCGATGCCACTGCGCGGACCGCCGCTTCGCTCTGCACCTTCACGTACTGCGCGTAGTCCTCGACGTCGAACGCCGCCCGCGCTGTGTCCTGAACGCGCCACACGACCACCGCCGAGATCTCGATCGGATTGCCGAGCAAGTCGTTCACCTTCAGCACCGTGCCGTCCAGGTTGTGCGCGCGCAGGCTGATCTTCGTCTTCGAGAAGAACGGGTTCACGAAGAAGAACCCGTCCTGGCGCACCGTGCCCTTGTACTTGCCGAAGAGCACGAGCACGCGCGACATGTTGGGGTTCACGATGATGAACCCCGAGAGGCCGATCACGAGCGCGATCAGGCCGAGCACGCCGAGCACCTTCAGCACCGGCGGCGCGATGGCGAACCAGCCGATCACGCCCAGGAGGGCTGCGAACCAGAGGAGCAAGGGGACCCAGCCAGAGCTGGGGGTCAGGCGGATTTCGCGGGAGTGGGTCATGGTGTGGTTGTCCGGGGCCCGGTTGCTGGCCCCTCGGTGATGTTACGGTGATATCACAGAGATATTCGAGGGACAGCCGAACGACGCTCCGCTGCCGTGTCCCGTTCTGGGGCAGTCCTGCCTGAGGAGCGCCAGCCCAGGGGCCCCCTCCGGCTGAGGGCCCCTCCGTGCGATGATGCGGTCGCCCACGATGCCCAAATCACCCCACCGCGAGTCGCGCACCGCCCGAGGCGCCACCTCGGCCCACCGCCCGTGCCGCGGACGCGGTGCGCGCGCGCCCCTCGGCTGTCTCGCCCTCGCCGCCCTCGCCGCGTGCGGCGGGCGCGCCGCCGACCGGACCGCCACGGAGGCCCTCGCCCTGCGCAACCAGGGCATCGCGCTCCTCGCCTCCGACCGCACGGAGGAAGCGGCGCGGGCCCTCGAAGCCGCCGCCCGCCTCGCGCCGACGGACGGTGTCAACGCGGCGTACCTCGCTCGAGCCCGGGCAGCGCTCGGTGACCTCGAAGGGGCGCGCGATGCGTTCCGCGTCGCACGCTCACGCGTTGCGCTCGACGCCGAGCTCTCGACCGAAGCAGGGTTCGTCGAAGAGCAACTCGGAGACCTCGAAGCAGCGCTCGGTTACTACCAAGCCGCGCGCGCCGAAGAGGTCGCGTACGCGCCGCTGCACCTGCGCCTCGCGCGGCTCTACGAGCGGCTCGACGACCCCGTCGCCGCCGCCGATGCGCTGGCGGACTTCGAGCGCTGGACCGCTGCCGCCGAGGCGCGCGCTGCTGCCGAAGCCGCTGCGCGGGCCGCTCCCGACGACCTCGTCCTGGCGCTGCGCGCGGCCGAAGCCGAGTTCGCCGTCCTCGACTACACCGGCGCATACGAGCGCTGCCAAGACATCCTCGAGCGCGATCCAGGCAACTTCGACGCGCTGCGGCTCGCGGGTCGCTGCACCAGTGCGATCGGCGACCTGCATGCTGCGGAGCAGTACCTCGCCGCAGCCACCCTGCGCTCCCCGCGCGACGGCGAGCTGCGCGTCGAGCATGCCTCGATCCTCGCGGCCCTCGGCGAAGCCGAGCGCGCCCTCGCTGTCGCCACCGAGGCCCGCGATCGCGGCGCGACGGCGTACCAAGTCGGCCGCATCGCTGCAGAGGTCGGCGCTCTCGACGCCGCTCTGCGTTGGTTCGACGAGCACCTCGCGGAAGATCAGGTGAGCATCGACGCGCGTCTGGCGAAGGCCGAGGTCTTGACCCGCGCTGCCCGCTACGACGAAGCGCTCGCGGTCTACCGCGAGATCCTCGCGCTCGACCCCGAGAACGAAGGCGCACGAGGCTCGCTGGCCTACGTCGAGCGCTTGCAGCGGAGCGCGCCGAAATGAGCGAGGGCGCGCTTCGGGCCTTGATTTGGCAGACACCGCTCGCCGGCTTCCTGGCCCTAGGCTGTCAGCCTGCCGCGCCGGACATCGCACCGAAGGCGCCCGAGCCCCGCGACCTGGCGCCGGTCCTGCGTTTCATCGATCGCACGGCCGAGTGCGGTCTCGGCAGCTTCCGGCAGTCGAACGGCGGCCCCGAGAAGTCCCTCATCGTCGAGACCTTCGGCGCGGGCGTGGCGCTCTTCGACTTCGATGACGACGGTGACCTCGACGTCTATTTGACGAATGCCGGCCGACGTGTTGGGCCAGAAGGCGACGGCGAGAGCGCTGACGCTCTCTTCGAAAACGACGGGCTCGGTCACTTCAAGGAGGTCACCACACAGCGCGGGCTCGGAGATACGGGCTGGACCACCGGAGTCGAGGTCGCGGACGTCGATGGTGACGGGCGCCTCGATCTCTTCCTGACAGGCTTCAGGCGCCATGCGCTCCTGATGCAGCGACCCGACGGTCGCTTCGTCGATCAAACCAGAGCCGCCGGACTGACTTCGGATCGCTGGAGCACCGGCGCCTGCTTCTTGGATGTGGACCGCGACGGCGACCTGGATCTGTTCGTCGCCCAGCACATCGACATCGACCTCGACGATGCTACGGGGCGACGCGCGACCTGGAATGGTGAAGTGGTGTCCTTCGGTCCGCGCGGCATGACCCCGGAGCCGGATCGCCTCTACCTCAATCGCGGTGACGGCACGTTCGAGGATGCCTCCGAGCGGTTCGGTGTGACGAGTCGTGCCGCTTTCGGCTTCGAAGCGGTCGCGCTCGACGCCGATGGTGATGGATGGACCGACGTCTACGTCGCCAATGACGTGGGGCCGAATCACCTCTGGCGGAACGTCGAAGGCCGACACTTCGCCGAAGTCGGGCTGCGCTCCGGAGTGGCCCTATCGGGCCTCGGTGCCGCGCAAGCGGGCATGGGGATCGCAGTGGGGGATGCCGACGGCGATGGACTCCTCGACCTCTTCGTGACGAACTTCAGCGAGGACGCCTACACCCTCTACACCGGTCGCGCGGGCGGTCGCTTCGACGATACGACGGCGCTGGCTCGCCTCGTTGCACCGACGCGGCCCTACCTCGGCTGGTCGACGGGCTTCGACGATCTGGACCTCGACGGCGACCTCGACCTCTGGTGCGTGAATGGCCACGTCTTTCCGGCGGCGGACGCCGTTCACTCCGGCAAGGGCTACTTGCAGAAGAACCAGGTCTTCGTCAACGACGGCGCCGGTCGCTTCGACGCCGCGGTCGATTCGGGCGGCGGCTTCGAGCTCCGTGCGGCGAGCCGCGGCGCAGCCGCCGGCGATCTGGACGGAGACGGCGATGTCGATCTCGTCGTCGGGAACCTCGATGGTCCGCCGACCGTGTTGTTCAACGAGAGCGAACGCGCGGGTCGTGCGACGGTGATCCGCTTGCGCGGCCGCAAGCCCAACACGACGGCGCACGGCGCGTTGATCACGGCGTATGTCGGCTCCCGCCGCTTCGTGCGCTGCGTGGGCATGGGGGCGGGCTTCTTGTCGTCGCCGCCGCTCGAACAACACTTCGGCCTCGGCCCGAACGAGCGTATCGAGCGCATCCATGTCCGATGGCCGAACGGCGAGAGCGACGACTACGCGGGCGTCGACGCGGGCTTCCACGTCGTGCTCGATCAAACCCACGGAATCACCGAGCGCCGCCCGCTCGGCACCGCGCGATGAACACGCAGGTGGAGGGCAGTGTCTCGCGTCGCTTCAGCATAGGGCTCGCCGTCCTCGCTGCCATCGGCGCAGTGCAGCAGGCGCTCGTGGTCCTTGGAGCGCTGCGCGCGAACCCGTACACCCAAGCCCCCGTCCTGGATGCCCGGCACTATTGGGAATGGGCCGGTCGGATCGCAAACGGCGAGCTCTTAGGGGACACACCCTTCCACTCGGCCCCGCTGTACCCGTACGTCCTCGGCGTCCTGCGTGCGGTAGGCGGAGGGCTGCCTGCTGCGGCGGCGCTGAACGCGGTCTTCTTTGTCGCCGCGGTTTGTCTGGTCGCAGTCGCTGGGCGCCGACTCTTCGGTGTCGCAGCGGGTCTCAGCGCAGGAGCTCTGCTGCTGCTCTCGTCCGAGCCGGCGCTCGAGACGCCCCAGACCCTTGCAGGTCCTCTGCAGGTGTGCCTCGCTGCGCTGCTCATCGAGCGCGCCAGCGCTCTGACCCGCGGCCGCGCGCAGGTGACGGTCCAGCTCGGCCTCTGCGCGGGGCTGGCGCCGCTGGCGTGGCCGGCGCTCTTGCCGGCGGTGTTCGTCCTCGCAGCGGCGACTTGGGTGCGCATCGGGCTGCGGTCCGCGCTCTTCCAGACGTGCGCCGCTCTGGCCGTGATCGCCCCCGCCACGGCGCACAACTGGCGCGCGTGCGGCGAGTTCATCCCGATCAGCGCACACGGAGGGATCACGTTCTGGCACGGGAACAACCCCGAGGCGCGCGGGACGCTCTACATCGTCGGCGTCGAGAACGACAAGGACACCTACCACCTCGATGCGCTGCGCCAGACTCGCGCTGCGGTCGGACCGGAGGCGGGCTGGCGCGAGGCGAGCTCCTACTTCTTCGGCAAAGGCCTCGCCTGGTGGCGCTCCGATCCGTCGCGCGCGGTCGAGGTCCTGGGCCGCAAACTCTGGTACACCCTGTCGGGTCGTGTGTACTCCGACGTGCACCCGCTCGCACTCGAGCGTGAAGACGGCCTCGTACCTGCGGCCTGGGCGGCGCCGTTGCCCGTCGCCTGGTTCGCGCCCCTCGGCCTGTTCGCGGTCGTCTGGATCCTGTGGACACGTCGAGCGAGCGCGATCCCTCTGGCGCTCGTCGTGTTCGTGCCGATGGCCGTGTGCGCGGTCTTCTGGTATTCGCCGCGCTATCGGGTGCCCGCCACGCCAGGCCTCGCGCTCGCGGTGGCAGCAGCTCTTTGGGTCGGTGGTCGAGGGGCTCCGCGCTGGTCGCGTGTCATGGCTCTCGCTCTGGCTGCGCTCGGCCCGCTCAGCGGACCGCTCAATCGCTGGATCGGCTTCGATGCTCCGGTCGACATCCAACGGGTCCATCGCGAGCGCACCGCAGCAGCCTTCGGCGCGCTGGGTCGTCACGCTGAGGCGCTGAACCTCCTCCGCAGAGCGCTCGACGCCGAGCCTGAGGACGCGGACCTTAGGCGCAGGGTCTTCACGCTGATGCGTTCACTGGGTGATGAACGTGGAGCGGTCGAGCTGCTGGCCGCCGCGCCGCCTGCAGTCGCCGCCGATCCAGGTTATCGGCTGTTCCTCGCTTGGTCCCTAGCGACGTCGCCCGACCCGGCGGCGCGCGACGGCGAGCGCGCGCTGGCCCTCGCACGGGAAGCGCTGACCCAGCCGGTCTTCGAGCGCGATCCTATCGCGTACGACGTCTTGGGCGCCGCGCTGGCGGAGCTGCAGCGTTTCCCTGCCGCGCTGGAGGCGCTGGAGAAGGCGTCCGCTTGGAGCGCTGCGGGTGATCCGTTGCGCGGAGAGCTCGCGACGCGGCGCGATCAGTACCGCCGCGGGCAACCGTGGCGCGAGCCTGCGCCTGTCTGGAACGAAAGCAGCCGGAGCGAACCATGAACTACAGGATCTGCAGCTCGCTCTGCGTCGCGCTGGTCGTCGTTGCATGCAACGGTGAGCCAGCAAAGCCCCGGCCCAACGTCCTGTTGATCTCGATCGACATGCTCCGGCCGGATCACCTCGGGTGTTACGGCTATTCGCGCGACACGTCGCCGTCGATCGACTGGCTGGCGCGCGAAGGCGTGCGCTTCGAGCAGCACATCTCCAGCGCTCCTTGGACGCTCCCGGCGCATACCGCGCTGTTCACGTCGGTCCCCGACAGCGTGCACGGTGTGGTCGACCCGATCGGTACGGCGCTCGCCGACGAGTTCACGACCCTCGCCGAGCGCTTGAAATCGGCCGGCTACGCGACGGGCGGCGTCTTTGCAGGACCCTATCTGCACCCAGCGTTCGGGCTGGCGCAGGGCTTCGACGAATACGTCGACCGCGGCAAATACCTCGGTGATTCCAGCCTCGACGAGCAGAACGCTTGGTCGATGGACGAAGCCGTCCTGCGCGCTTCGCACCACGGGGTCACGAACGAAGAGGTCTATCAGACGACGCGGGCGTTCGTGCAGCGCCACGCTGGCAAGCAGCCCTTCTTCGCGTTCGTGCACCTCTGGGATGTGCACTTCGACTTCACGCCGCCGCCGCCCTACGACACGCTCTTCGATCCGGACTACACCGGCTCTGTCACCGGCCGCGACTTCTTCTTCGATCCGCGGATCAACGCGGCGATGCCCGAGCGCGACAAAGAGCACCTCATCGCGCTCTATGACGGTGAGATCCGTTGGACGGACGAGATCGTGGGCCGTTTGCGCGCGGACCTCGAGCGCCTCGGGATCGCCGAGGACACCCTTGTCGTCGTCACCTCGGACCACGGCACGGAGCTCTTCGATCACGGCCAGAAAGGGCACCGAACGGCCCTCTACGACGAACAGATCCGGATCCCCCTCGTGATGTGGTGGCCCGGACACCTCACGCCGCGGGTCGTCGCCGAGCAGACCCGCATGATCGATGTCGCGCCATCGGTGCTGGAGCTCCTCGATCTTGCGGCGCCTCTGGACTGGCTGGGGCAGAGCCTGGTGCCGCTCGCTCGTGGTGTGCCGCTCGGGTTCGACAACACGGCTGTCTCGGAGCTGATGTCGGTCGGGCGCGAGCTGCGGTCAGTCCGTACTGGCACCGCGAAGATCGTCGTCGACACCGCGAATGGGGGCGCAGCCTGGTGGGACCTGACCTCGGATCCGCTCGAACTCGAACCCTTGACCGTCGACGAAGACCCTAGAGCCAAGGCGCTCCTGGCGACCTACGAGAAGGTCGTTGCAGAGCTCGCGAAAGCCCTCGCTGCGCGCCCTGCGGGGCCCTTGGCTCCGGCCCTATCGGAGGCCATTCGGCGCTCGTTGGCGGCGAACGGGTATGTCGGCGACGGCCGCTAGTTCCCTGCGTCCGCAGGCGAACCCGCGGCGAAAGACCTTACATGTTCGGCTTCTTCAAACGTGACCCGATCCAGAAGGCGCGCGCCGAGTACGAGGCGTGCATGGCCGCGGCGATCGAGCTGCAGCGCAAAGGGGACATTCGAGGCTTCGCGGCGAAGTCCGAGGAGGCGGCCGCGCTGGAGCGCAAACTCGAAGCTCTGGAGCGCGAGAAGCGCTGACGTGGCTGCGACCCTTCAGCGCGGAGTCAGGACGAAGTTGTTGCAGTACTCGGGGCGCTCCCAGAAGCGCGGGCCCGTTGCCGCCTGATCGCGCTCTGTCCGGAACTCGCTGATCGGCACCAGGGCTCCCTGCCGCACGAAGTGGCCGCCATAACCGAGGCGCTCCAACAGGGTCAGCACGCCGACGACACCCTCTGGGCCGAGGTGGCGCGCCTCGATCTCGACGACCAACAGGGGCCGATGCCGTGCGAGTGTCTCCGTGGCGCCGTGCAGGACGGCGCTCTCGTGCCCTTCGACGTCGATCTTCACGGCGGCGATGCGGCGCTGCTCCCCACGGAGCAGCGTGTCGAGCCGCTGCACCGGCACGTCGAGCTGGACGGCCGGTGCCCCAGCGAGCGCCGCCGCGGCGAGGGTCGCGCCGGGCGGGTGGCTGCGCTCCGTCGGAACGTGCAACGTGGCGCGCCCGTCCTCAGCGCCGAGGGCCACCGCCCGCACCTCGCACTGGTCGAGGCCGAGGCTCTCGAGGTCGCGCGCGAGTCCCTCGGCCAGGGCGCGCTGTGGCTCACACGCGAGCACACGTCCCTGCGCGCCGACGGCGCGCGCCATCCAGAGCGTGTGGCTGCCTTTGTTGGCGCCGACGTCGACGGCGACATCGCCGGGGCGCAGCGCCCCGCAGAGCGCGCGCAGCTCGCCGCGCTGGCTACGAAAGCGCGCGCGCAGGGCGCGCAAGATCAACCTCGTCCGCTGCGGGCGAGGACCCAGAGCTGCGCGCCGCCACATGCTCTCGAGCTCAGGGCTGCCGAACGAAGCGCCGCTTCGCGACATCCGTCCAGGTCTGCCCATCGTCGCGCGTCGTCTGCCAGGCGTATTCGAACTCGCCGACAGGGCCCGAAGCAGGCAAGCCGCGGAACATCGCGCGACCGTTCTGGCCCGAGCCGCTCGAGTCGCGCTCGACGCGCAGCGCGAGCGCGCTCCCGTTCATCGGACCGCCCGCCATGGTGACCACCTGTCCGGTCGCGCTGGACCAGCTCTGCCGCCAGACGCCGTCGCGTGGGTCGAAGACGAACAGGGACGAGGCGATCTCGGCGCCCGACTTCGGATCGACGGTCGACATCCGCCATCCTTGTCCGGCGAACGCAGGCGTCACGGTCAGCGTGTGCTCCAGCGTCGTACCGCGGAAGACCTGCCACGTGCCCTCGTAGAAGTCGAACCAGCGGTTCGCTTGCAGCTCGTCGCGCTTCGGAGCCGGTTGCAGCTCAGCGAGGAGCGCGGCAAAGCGCGAATCGCTGCGGAGCGAATCCAGGTCCGTATCCCCGCGCAAGTTCGCGACATCGGAGTAACCCGCGTCGATCGCTTCGCGCAGCGATTGGAACGCGGTGTCCGTGTCCTTCCAGAGCGCGTGGACACACGCGTGATTGTAGAGCGCCATCGCGCGCACCTCCGGAAACTCGGCTGCGGCCAGGTGCACGTCATGCGCCGCTTTCAAGTCGCCTGCGAGGTGCAGCGCATAACCCTGCATGAAGAGGGCCTGCGCGTTCTGGCGATCTGCTGCGAAGATCCTCGCATAGGCGTCGGCGGCGGCTTTGAAGTCGTTCTTGTCCAGCAACGCGCGGGCGTCCGCCAGTGTCGGCAGCTGGGTATCCTGCGGCTTCTGCTGAGGCGCAGGCTCCTGCGGGACAGCAGATGCCGCAACGGGCGCGAGGCCGAGAGCGAGCGCGGCGGGCGCCGCAAGTGCGAGGGTGCGCAGCATGTCAGGTCGATTCGGAGAGCGGCTGTGCGAGGAGCGGTGACAGCTCGCGCAGGATCTTGAGGGTCAAGCCCCAGACGACGCGTTCACCGAAGCGCCAGCTAGGGAGCGGATAGATGAGTCCTTCGTGTTCGTAGCGGTGGTCGGCGTCGAACGCTCCGCGGTAGGCAGGTTCGAGCGGCAGCCAGAATGCGTCCGCAGCCTCCGGTCCGAGGCTCAGCGCGCCAGCGCCGTGATACGCGAAGACCACGGGAGTGATCCAGAGATCGACGCGGCGACCGCGCGCCATCGCTTGCACGGGGCGCAGCTCTCCGATGCAGCGCGCGTCGATGACCAGATCGATGCCCACTTCTTCACGGGCCTCGCGCGCAGCGGCAGCGGAGATGTCCGCATCGTCCGGTTCGACGTGCCCTCCCGGGAGGCTGATCTGTCCCGACCAGCGATCACCGGGGCGCTCGGCGCGCTGCATCAAGAGGACTTCGAGGCCCGAGGCGCCGCTGCGCAGGGCCGCAGCGACGGCGGCTTGCCGCGCACCCTCCGGGACGCGGTCCTCCGGTCGCAGTGTGCCGCGCAGGCTCGCGAGCCGCGCCGCGATCTGTTCTCTCTGCAAGGGCCCCATCGCCCCCGCATTGTAGGTCGTCACCTCATGTACGGGGCAGGGTCAGCTCGAACCGCGCACCACCTAGCGGTGCGTCGCCGACGGAGAGCGAGCCGCCGTGTGCCTCCGTCGCCGCTTGGACCAACGCCAAGCCGAGGCCGTATCCGCCTCGCCGGCGCGAGTCCCCTTGGGACTGGCGGAAGGTCTCGAAGAGTCCGGCGCGTTCCGACACGGGCACCCCGGGTCCGTCATCGTCGACGGCGACGGTGACCGCATCGTCTCGACCATGCAGGTGGACCTCGACTCGTCCGCCATCCGAGGCGTGGCGTAGGGCGTTGTCGACCAGATTGTGGACCGCCAGCACGAGCGCTTCGCGGTCACCTTCGACGAGCAGATCTCCGTCGCGCTCCAACTCGAGCGTGATGCGACGCCGCGACCCGAGCGCGATGCTCTTGGCGAGCCTCAGCTCGAGCTCGGCTCCGAGCTCGAAGCGCTCTTTGCGATCCAGCGCCCCTGGTTCCCGTAGCGCGGTCAACGTGATGAGGTTGTCTACGACCTGACGCAGGTCGCGCAGCTCATCCAATTGGCTCTCGAGCACGGCGCGGTACTCATCGCTCGATCGCTCGCGCAGCAGCGCGACCGAGGCCTCGCCGAGCATGTTCTGCAGCGGAGAGCGCAGCTCGTGGGCCATCCCTGCAGTCAGCAAGAGGTTTCTGGAATAGAGGCGACGCTGCTCGTCCAGACTCTCCCGAAACGCCTCGGCGAGCGCGAGCACCTCCAGGGGAGCATCGTCAGGTGCGAGCGGTGTAGCCCCCCGAGCGACATCCAGTGCGCGGGCGCGCTCGGTCGTCTCCCGCAGCGTCTCTGCGAGCCTCCGTGCCAGCAAGATCGCCCCGACGACTGCGAGCGCCGCAGTCATCACGATACCTGCGATCACCGCGGCGAGCCCCTTGCCAGCGGCGAGACGACGGGGGCCCGCATCGAGCAGCAGACCGATCAATAAGCGGTCGCTGGTTTGGGCGGAAGCGCTGCCGGGCTCGACGAGTCGTGCCGCGAGCTCCGACGTCCGCCAACGGACACCCGTACGCGGTGTCGGCGAAGCCGCGAGCGCAGCGTCAGCGCTCGTCGGGAGCGACTCCGACGGAGTCGCGCCGAGGGTCGTGAGCGGTGCGTCTGCGGCAGGCCGCCAAATGCGCCAGGTGAACCTGTACTGCGGGTGGTCGAAGGCGATCTTGCCGAGCAGTTGCTCCAGCTCTGAAGGTGTAAACGTTCGGCCGCGAACGTTCGCTTCGAGCTCCTCGACCTCCTCGTGCGCGAGCAGGTCCAGCTCGCGGTGCAGCTCGCTCCACACGAACCAGACGGCTCCGATCGCGAGCGCACACGCGAGCGCAACGGAGCCCACGCTGGCCCAGCGTACGAGGCGCGCCTGCAATGACCACGACTTCAGGCTCAAGGTGAGTGCTCCCCGATCCGGTAGCCCTGCCCCGCAACGGTTTGGATCATTCCAGGCTGTGGCGCAAGCTTCCGGCGCAGGCGAGCGACCAGAACGTCGACGACATTGGTGCCCGGATCGAACTCGATCTCCCAGACACGACGCAGTAGCTCACGTCGCTCGAAGATACGCCCGGGTTCACCTGCCAGCGTCGCAAGGAACCGGAACTCCTTGTCACCCAGCTCGAGCCGACGGCCCGCGAGTGAAGCGCGGCGGGCGTCGAGATCGAGCACCAGGTCGCCGATGATCAGCGGTGCGCGGCCCGAGCGGCGGCGCATCACGGCCTGCACCCTCGCCATGAGCTCGGGGAACTCGAACGGCTTGATGACGTAATCGTCGGCGCCGAGCTCGAGGCCCCGAATCCGCTCGTCGACGGCGTGTCGGGCGGTCAAGTAGATCACGGGGACTCGCTCACCGCCGTCGCGCAGGCGCTGCAGGGTCTCCCAGCCGTCGAGCCCAGGCAGCATCACGTCGAGGAGGACCACGTCGGGACGCTCGCCGTTCGGATCACGCAGCCGTTCGAGCGCTGCTTCGCCGGAATCGAAGATCTCGCATACATGCCCGAGCTCTTGGAACCCTCGTTGCAAGGTGCGACAGAGTTTTGGGTCGTCGTCAACGAGCACCAGGTGCATGACGCGAGGGTAACTCCTCGGCTCGCTCGCCGACCCCCGGAATGACGCGGCGGTAACCCGCTCGGGTGCATCCAAGAGTCGAGAGTGCCTTCGACGAGCAGAAGAACGCTCGCACCGCCCATGATACGACCGGAACACCGCTCTGCCGCTCGCCCTGGAGCGCGGGCCCCGAAGGCCCTCGCCTGGTTGGTGTGCGCGATTGCCGCACCCGCTTGCAATACCGTTGAGTTCCACGAGCGGCGCCTCCATGGTGACCGAGCGATGCAAGGGGCTGACGGCGAGACCGAGACGCACTTCCTCCAGAAGGTGCGTTACTCGGACGAAGGCGCCGCGGGTGGCATCGGCACCGGCGCCGGGGGGGGCTGCGGATGCTACTGAGCGCGCTCTGCACCCTGGCTGTCCTCGCCCAAGAGGTACAGAACGAGCCAGTCCCTACAACCGGGGCAGGGGGCCAGCCGGGCTCGGGCTCGGTCACACTGCAGCTCGGATACTACGACCGGGGTGACAGCCAGGGGAACGGGAACCCGTTCCTCGACGAAGCGCTCACGGTGATCGAGCCGGTCGTGCTCTTCACGTACAACGTCTCCGAGGACACGACCTGGTTCGGGAAGGCCTCGTACGACTGGGTTTCGAGCGCCTCGATCGAGCGGCTGTCCAACTTCCCGACCCAATCGGGGGCCTCGGGTGACTTCTACGTCGGCGCGGAGCTTGGAGCCAGGACCCGCACCAACGAACACTGGGTCCTCGGAGGGCGTGCTGGAGCGAGCTTCGAATACGACTACTTCTCTGCTCACATCGGCGCTGACGCGACCTGGCGCAGGATCGACGATGACGCGACGATCTCCTTCAACCTGACCGCGTTCTTCGATACCGTCGACATCATCCGCTTCAACGGCGACGAAGAAGGCAGCGACGACCGTACCACCTTTGCGGGCGGCGTCGTCTGGAATCAGATCCTCGGTCCCCGCGCGGCAGGCGACATCGGCCTCACCGTCTCGTCCCAATCCGGATTCCTGGAGACCGCCTACAATGCGGTGGTCCTCGAGGATCCGGGCTTGGCACCCAACCCGAACCTGTTCAACCAGGCGCGCGGAATCGAGATCACCGAAGAACTGCCCGACAGCCGTCTGAGGACCGCTCTGCACGGAGGTGTTCGCTACAGCCTGGGCGAAGGGCGCGCGGTGGAGCTACGCGGGCGGGTCTACAACGACGACTGGGGCATTACCGCCTACGACATCGAGCCGAGGTACTACCAAGCGCTCGGCGATCGTCACCTGCTGCGCTTCCGATACCGGTACTACACGCAGTCGGAGGCGGACGCATTTGCAGATACATTCTTGCAAGCGAACGGCACGCCCGAAGAGCGCACGCAAGACGCCGACCTGGCCGATTTCAGTGCCCAGTCGTTCGGCTTGAAGTGGCTGTACAATGCGTCGGATGCCACCCAGTGGGGCTTCGGGCTCGAGTACGTCGACCGCGACGACGGCCTCGACAACATCTTCGGTTTCGTGAGCTGGACCTGGAACTTCTGATGCGCCTCGTTTCGACCCTCTGCACCTCACTGGTGCTTCTCGTCGGTTGTGCAGCGACGGGCGGCTCGCTCCCGGTGCAGGTCCCCGCCTCGCTCGCGGTCACCGACATGGAAGGTGTCCGGCATGACTTGGATGCTGCCCTGGCAAACGGGCGTGCGGTTGCCCTCGTATGGTGGCAGACCTGGTGCGGGAGCTGTCTGCGTGAAGCGCCTGCCCTGGCCGCCTCGGCGCGTCAGAACGCGGGCAGCGTCACTTTCGTCGGAATCGTGCCGGGCACGGACGATCACGTCGACGACACCGAGGTGCGCCGCGTGGCGGAATCACTGAACCTGCCTTACCCCACGGTGCGCGATCGTGACTTGAAGCTGACGTCAGCCTTCCAAGTGCAGGGGACCCCCACGATCATCGTTCTCGCAGGGCAGCCCGCAAAGGTCGTGTACAGCGGTCACGAGGCGCCCCCGGACTTCAGCGCCTTCGCCGCGGGCGGCGGGAGATGAGCACCCTGTTCCAGATCGCGGCCTTGCTGGCTTCGGCCTTTCCCCAGGCGCCGCCACATCCCTATCCCGCGCCAGCACCCTCCCAGGACGTCGCTGCTCCGCGCGCCGATGGCCTCGTCCTGCGCTCGCGCACACTCGGTGTGATGGGGACCGACCTCGTCATCGAGGTCGCAGGTAAGGACACCGCTGCGCTGGACGCTGCGATCGAAGCGGCCATCGCCGAGCTTCGCCGTGTCGAAGACATGATGACGGACTGGCGTGAGTCGCCGTTAACACGTCTCAACGATGCCGCGGGGAAAGGACCGTACGAGGTTCCGCCGGAGCTCGCGAAGCTCCTTGCACGGGCTTTGCTCGTCGCAGAGGCCTCCGGAGGCGCCTTCGATCCGACTTACAAGGCCTTCGGAGCGCTCTGGGACCTGAAAGCGAAGCCCCCGCGCTTCGCTTCGGATCAGGAGATCGCCGCTGCGCGTCGGTTTGTGGGCTGGCAGAAGGTCGTTGTCGACCTGCAGAAGTCGACGGTCACGTTGCCGGAAGGGTTCGCGATCGGACTGGGCGGAATCGCCAAAGGATATGGCGTCGATCGTGCCATGCAGGTGTTGATGGATCGCGGGATCGAACACGCGATCGTCAATGCGGGTGGAGACCTCAAGGCGCTTGGGAAGCGCCTCGATCTGCCTTGGCGCGTGGCGATCAAGCACCCACGCGATCGAGAGCGTGTGATGGCTGTGATTCCGGTGTCCAATACCTGCCTCGTGACCTCGGGGGACTACGAGCGATTCGTCGAGCACGAAGGCGTCCGTTACCACCACATCATCGACCCTCGCACCGGTAAACCGTCGACGGGTTGCATGAGCGCGACGGTGATCGCCCCCGACGCGGCGTTTGCCGATGCGGTCGCGACTGCGCTGTGTGTCCTCGGTCCCGAAGAAGGGCTCGCACTCGTAGCCAAACTGCCTCGTACGGAGGCCTTGCTCGTCGCACAGAACGGCTCGGTTCACCGATCGCCCGGTTTGATCGAGAAGCAGCGCTCACTCGACAAGCAGTGAGCGCGGTCGCGACCCCTCAGCGCCAGCGTTTGTCGTTCAGCGGCGGACGGTACTCCTGCGCGATCTCGCGCAACTTCGTCTTGGCCTCCATGGACCAAACACTCTGAGGAGATGCGCGCATCACATCGATCAGGTGCTGGAACGAAGACGGCTTACGATTCAGCGCCCCTCGCTCGAGGTCCGCGATACCGAGGAGGGCTGCCGCGGCAGATTCGCCGCGCGGAGACCTTTGAACGATGCGCCGGAAGAGCGCCAGGGCCGCTTCTGGATGGCCTCGCTCCGCGAGCCCCTCTGCAAGCTGTAGGAGCTCTGGGGTCGTCACCGCGTCCTCGACCGCTCGGCCCCCGCCGAAGACGAGCTGCGCTGCAGTGTCGACGTCGCCCCGCGCGAGCGCTTGGGACACCGCAGCACCGGCTTCGGTGATCGCATCGGTCGGACGCGGTACACGGCGATACTCCCGCGGCCTCGCTGTACGCTCGCGACGGTCGAGCGCGAAGCCGGCCGCGAGCCCCGCGAGGAAGCCGCCGATGTGTGCGCCGTACGCCACGCCGCCTGCTGCCGAACTCTCCAGGAGCACAGGTACGAGATTGTCGAGAACGAGGTACGTCCCCAAGACGATGCGCGCAGGGATCTCGAACACCCGCGCCATGAACGGCAAGAGCAACACAGCGACCCGCACGGAGTTGCGCGGGAAGAAGACGAAGTAGAACCCCAACACCCCGGAGATCGCTCCGGATGCACCGACCGTCGGGATCCCCGAAGCCGGGTCCATCGCGAAGTGCGCGGCCGTCGCAGCGAGACCGGTCCCGATGTACGCAGCGAGGTACGCGACGCGACCGAGGCGATGCTCGACGTTGTTGCCGTAGATCCAGAGGAACAACATGTTCCCCGCCAGGTGCAAGAAGCCCGCGTGCAGGAACATGCACGTCAGCGCGCTCCACAGCGTGGGGGCGGCGGGCACGAAGCCGTGGCGCAGAACGAAGACGTCGTAAGCGCGGACGTGGGACGCCGCCTCCAGCGGCGTCAGCGGTCGCCCCACTTCGGCGGCCAAGCGGCGCAGGTAGTCCTGGGCCAGCGGGTCACTGAAGTCTGCGGGGGCGCCGGAGAGCGGCAGCGTCACCAGCGCGTACACGGCGATGTTCAACGCCAGCAGCGCATAGGTCACCCAAGGCGTCGTTCGCGGGTTCGGGGCGTCACCGATCGGCAGGAACATGGCGGCAGCGTAACGGCTCGGCGCGCTTGGTACCTTGGGAGGCCATGTCTGCGGCGAAACACCTCTTCCAGCGGGCCCTGTCGGCCGATGCGCAGCGTCTCCACTTTGCGGCCCACAGCCACCATCCGTGGCCTGACGCCACCCGTGCGGCGCAGCTCGAGGCGTGGGATCTGGCCGCCACGAAGCTCGACGTGAAGTGGGACACGATCTTCGGCGAGGTCTACCCAGCCTGCCAGAGGCATGTCGCCGCCACCCTGGGGCTGCCGGACCCGGCGACGTTGGCGTTCGGGCCGAACACCCACGAGCTCGTCTATCGAGTCCTGTCGTCGCTTCCCGCCGACCGTCCCATCCGCGTTCTGTCGACCGGGGCGGAGTTCCACAGCTTTCGGCGCCAGATGGAGCGCCTCGTGGAAGCAGAGCGCGCCCAGTGGAACATCGTCCCGGCTGAGCCGTTCGAGACCCTTGCGGACCGGTTCGCTGCAGAGCTCGATCGAGGGCCGTACGACCTCGTGTTCGCAAGTCACGTTCTGTTCGACTCGGGCTGGGTCTTCGAAGAGGCGCCGCAGCTCCTCGCATTGTCCGCCGAATCAGGTGCGCTCGCGATCCTCGATGGGTACCACTCGTATATGGCAGTTCCGTACGACCACGGCCCTTGGGCGGACCGGGTCTTCTACACCGCTGGAGCCTACAAGTACGCGATGAGCGGCGAGGGGGCGTGTTTCTTGCACTGCCCACCCGAGTCCGTACCGCGCCCCGTTTACACCGGTTGGTTCGCCGGCTTCGAAGGTCTCGCTGGTCCGCGCGGTGGCGTGGCCTATCCCCGACATGCTGGCCGCTTCTTGGGCAGCACCTTCGACCCGACCGCGTTGTTCCGTTTGCGTGCGACCTACGACACGCTCGCGGCGGAAGGGCTCTCGCTCGAGAAGGTCCACGCCCACGCGCTCGCGCTGCAGGATCGCTTCCTCGCGGCCTTCCAAGGCGATCGGCTCGGTCCTCTGCGGTGCAGCGAGCTGATTCCGACCCCGAGCGCGCGCAGCGGCCGAGCGCGGGCGCGTTTCCTGACATTCCGACGGCCCGACGCAGGCGCACTTCAGCGCAGGCTGCTCGAGGCCGGTGTCGTGACGGACTCCCGCGAAGATCGCCTGCGTTTCGGCTTCGGCATCTATCAGGACACCGGCGACGTCGATCGGCTCGTCGGCCGCCTCGGAGCTCTCTGAGCGTCGGGGCAACGCCGCTTGGGCTTATCGGTCGCCGCCACCGGTCTGGACGCTCCAGAGCTGCGCATAGACACCACCTGCGCGCACCAGGTCATCGTGAGCGCCGTCTTCGACCACCCTGCCGTGTTCGAGGACGACGATGCGATCTGCGTTGCGCACCGTCGACAGCCGGTGCGCGATCACGATGACGGTGCGACCGACGGAGATCCGTGCGAGGCCCCGCTGGATGGCCGCCTCGGTCTCGTTGTCGACGGACGAGGTCGCTTCGTCCAGGATCAGCACCGGAGGGTCCTTCAGGATGGCGCGCGCGAGGGCGATGCGCTGGCGCTGGCCGCCGCTGATCCGCTGGCCGCGCTCGCCGACTACGGTCTCGAAGCCATCGGGCAGGGTCGCGATCCAATCCGTGAGCTCGGCGAGGGCAGCCGCTCGACGTACATCGGCGTCCGTCGCGCCGCGTCGGCCGTACGCGATGTTCTCGCGGATGCTCCCATGGAACAGGAACACATCTTGGCTGACGAGACCGATCGCTCCGCGCAGGCCTGACAGCGTGAGCTGGCGAAGATCGACGCCGTCGAGGGTGATGCGCCCCTGCAGTGGATCGTAGAAGCGCAGCAGCAGCTTCGTCAGAGAGCTCTTGCCCGCGCCCGTCGCACCGACCACCGCTGTCGTGCGCTGGGGTTCGAAGCGCAGGTCCAGCGCGTGGAACAGGGGCGCGACGCCGCGGTAACCGAAGTGAACCCCTTCGAAGGCGAGCGCGCCGCGTACGGCTTCGGGCGCGAGCTCCTCGGGTCCGTCGACGATCTCGATGGGGCGCTGGATCAGGTCGAGGATGCGCTCGGTGCTGGCCCGTGCGCGCTGGTACAGGTCCAGCGTCTCGCCGAGGCCTGTGAGCGGCCAAAGGAGTCGTTGGGTCATGAAGACGAGCACGCTGAACGCGCCCGCTTCCAGGTGACCCGCGAGAGCGAGCTTGCCTCCCACGAGCAGCGTTGCGGTGAACCCGGTCAAAACCAGCATCCGAATCAGCGGCGAGAAGGCAGACGACAGGAGGATCGCGCGCTGGTTCACCTCCTGATAGAGCGCGCTCTGTGCACGGATGCGCTCGACCTCATCGGCCTCGCGGGTGAAGCTCTTGATCGTCGCGATTCCGCCGAGATTGCCCGTCAAGTCAGCGTTCAGGTCACCGACGGTCTGCCGCACGGCGGCATACCGCTTCTGCAGCACGTTCTGGTACGCCAGCGAGCCCCAGATGATGAAAGGCATCGGCAGGAACGCCACCCACGCGACCCGGGGTGAGAGCCACATGTAGACCCCCGCGATCGCCAGCACCGAAGTCGCGACTTGAATCAGCGCATTGGCGCCGCCGTTCAGGAAGCGCTCCAGTTGATTGACATCGTCGTTCAGGATACTCGCGAGCTCACCGGACCGCCGATCCTCGAAGAAGCCCAGCTCCAAGCGCTGGACGTGGGCGTACGCTTCGAGCCGCAGGGTGTGTTGAATCAACTGCGCGAGGTTGCGCCATTCGACCTTCTGTAGGAACTCGAAGAGCGATTCCAGCACCCAGATCGCGACCGTCACACCTGCCAGAGCGAGGAGCTGGTGCCACGGGTCCGCGAGACCCAGCCGCCCGATCGTGGAGGCCTCACGGAGCGCGACGATATCGACGGCGGCGCCGATGAGCAGCGGCGGCGCCAGATCGAACAGCTTGTTCAGGACGGACCACGCCACACCGCGGGCGAGAGCGCCGCGGTGCTCGGTCGAGTGGCGTACGAGGCGTCGGAAGGGGGTCACGTCGGGGGCTCTCGTGACCCGGGCGGTGCATCACGAGCCCCGCCAGGGTAGCCGCTCGCTGTGCTCCGTGGGGCGCGTGTTACGATGCTGCAATGCTCAACGCGACGTTCGTGCGCAGGCTCTTTCGTGCGACGGGGCCAACGCTCCTCGCTGCGGCGCTGACCTCGGCCGCCCTCGGTGCGCTCCTTTGGCAGGAGACTCCGTCCGTGCGCCGCTTCCCGCTGGAGGCGCCCTTCCCTGGGCTCCCGCGGCCGGAGGCCCGCTGGGCGCCCTACCACGCCAACTCGGAGCACGTGCTCAACCGCATCTTCCAGCGGACGTTCCTCAACGTCGTGACCCCGGAGGTCGTCGGCGGAGCGCTACCGAGCGAGCGCGATGGCGAGTCGGACCTCGCAGAGGGATGGATGCTGGCATGGCGCGACGGAGAGCTGCGCGACAGCCACCTGTTCGGCGGCGATGGTCGCCAGCTCCCGCGCGACGGCTTCACGGAGAGCGAAGCTACGGAGCTTGCCGCTGATCTGCAGCGTGTGAGCGATGCCGACGTGAGCGCACTATTGGAGATTCCGGCGCTCGCGGTGCATTTCCAGCATGATCTATTGCGCCTCGCCCAGCGTTTGCTCGACACCGGGAACAACCCAGCCCTGGTGCCCGCGCTCTTCGGTCTGGCCCGTCGGGTCGCTCTGCCGCGTGAAGTCCTCGAGGGGCTGCACGATCCCCTGCAGAGCGATGCGCCGGCATCGTCCGCCGTCGAGGTCTACCAGAAGCGCGGCTCCGAGCTGCGCGAGGTCCTGCGCCGCTCGACGCGCCTCTTCGATGCTGCGCGGACGTTGCTCTGGTCGCGCCTCTACCTGCGCCATCCGGAGAGCCTCGAGCAGACGGAGCTCCTCATCTCTAGCGCAGCGGGCGGAGCAGAGGTCGTCGTACCGATCGGCACTCAGGCTCTGCTCGTGCAGGGCATCGTCGCGCTCGATGTCTCCGGCGAGCCCGTGGCGACGCCACTCGTCGCGGATCTGCGGCTCCAGACCCTCATGAACCGCAGCGGGCTCGCGGCAGCGAACCCGACGTCGAGCCGCGATGGCGTGGACTTCGTCATGCTGCAGGTCGAGCGCGAAGGGCTCCGACGGGCGGACCTCGCGGCGTACCGGATCGTGCACGACGATGAACACGACCTGTTCCGCGACTACGGCACGCTCAAACACACGACCTATCGCGCGCAGTGCGCACTGTGCCATCGCACGACGCGCACGCCCGAGCCCCACCTCGGCGGCTTCCCGGTGCTGCGCGCGTCGGCGCAACCGCAAGTAGCGACCTCGGGCACCGAGCGCCTGCGGCTCGCAGAGGACCAAGTCCGCGGCTGGCTGGCCGCGCAGCGCTGACCCCGACTCCGAACCTGGCCCTGACTTCAGGCACCTACGATGAGCTCGATCGCTCTGTTTCTGCTGACGCTCGTACCGCAGGTCGAGCTGACTCTCCCGGCGTGGTCGGGGTACGCGCGGCCGGATGCCGGTTCCGCGCGGCGCAATCGCGCGGAGCACGTCACGGCGTTCACCGGTGAGCTCGCGTTCTACGTGCACCTCGCGCAGCCTGGGCCGCTGGACATCGAAGTGCTCTTCGATGGGGCAGTCGCCGCCGAAGGAGCGCCCTTGCGCGCCACCTTCGGCCATCAACACGGCGCGGATCACGTCACCGTTGCGCTACAGAGCCGCGAGCAGAGCCTCGTGTCCACGGGACCGATCTGGGCGGCGGAGCCCGGCTACCACCGGCTCGTTCTCCAGCACACGGACCCGAATGCAAGCGAGCTCGCGAGGCCGCTCGTCGGAGTCACGTTACGTGGCGCTGCGCTCGAAGGGGCCCGTGCGACGACCGTCGAGCGCCGGAACGCGGCTTCGGTGCACCTTGGCTACCCGGAGCCCACGGGCGAAGAAGGGCGCCAGCGGGACGACGTCGAGTGGTTCCATTGCAGTGTGACTCCGCGGCACGATCCGGTCTGGAGCTACTACATGGCGACCGGCTGGCACCGCGGGTACTTCGGGATGCAGGTGAACTCACCGACCGAGCGCCGCGTGATCTTCAGCGTCTGGGACAGCGGTGACGAAGCGATCGATCGCGCGAAGGTCTCTGCCGACGACCTCGTGCAGCTCGTCGCAAAGGGGCCGGCGGTGTACGCCTCGGGCTTCGGCAACGAGGGGACCGGTGGGCACAGCCATCTCGTGTTTCCCTGGCAGCTCGGCGATACCCTCGAGTTCCTGGTGCACGCGGCGCCGGAAGGTGACGCGACGACGTACACCGGCTGGTTCCGGGTCAGCGGCAAGGCTGAGGGGTGGCGGCTCGTCGCCAGCTTCCGAGCGCCGAAGGACGGCCGCCATCTGAGAGGCCTCTATTCGTTCAACGAGAACTTCTGGGGCGCCAACGGCGACGTACGGCGCGTCTGTGAGTTCCACGGGCAGTGGGTGCGCACGGCGGACGGTCGCTGGCACGAGCTGCTCGATGCGCGCTTCACCTGTGATGGGCACGGTGTACCGAGCAAAGACGATGGACAACCCGGACGCCTGGACCGCAGCGCGGGAGCGCGAGGGGATCGCTTGTACCTCGCCCACGGCGGCTTCGTCGAGGATCCCACGCCTGGCGCTGTGACGAAGTACGGGTCTCCGCTGCGCCGCGCTTCGAGCGGTGCGCAGCCGCCGCTGACCGACGCCGAGCTGGGAGCATTGCCGCGTGAGTGAGCGCGCGGTCGCGGAAGGAGCTGGCCCAGACACGCCGACCCACGCCGGCGGTGTCGTGTGGCGACGGGATCAGAGCGCGCTGCGCTTCTTGCTCGTCCGCCCCCTCGATGGCACGGAGGTCTGGGTGCTTCCGAAGGGGCACATCGAACCGGGTGAAACGACCGCAGAGGCCGCTGTGCGCGAGGTCCTCGAAGAGGCTGGCGTCGAAGCAGAGCTCGGTCCTGAGGTCGGACAGGTTTCGTACGCGGTGGGCTCGAAGCGGGTGAGCTGTGTGTTCTTCCTGTTGCGCTGGGTCGCGGACACGGCGGCTGCAGAAGAGCGCGCATGTCGTTGGGCGACGCTGGAGGAAGTGCGCGCGCTCGTCCCGTTTCCAGCGACCGTAGCCGTCGTCGTGGGGGCCGCAGAAGCGCTCGGTCCCTGAACGTCGTACCTGGGACCGTTCGATTCGATTCGTGGGACGAAGTGTCTCGATTCGCGCGGCCGCGCAGAGCTCAGACGCTGGGGAGCGCACACTACTCACCATGCGTCCGATCGCTCTCTTCGTCGCCGCCTCGCTCTTACCGGCAACCATCGCCTCGGCCCAGGAAGCTCCCCCGGCGCCGGGGTCAGAGGTCTCCGAACCCTGGACCCTCGTACAGGACCTCGGAGCCCTCGTCTTCGATCCCGACACAGCGCCGCCGACGACAGGTCAGCGCTGGTACGCCCCGCGCACCCTCGCCGCACTGACGCCCTACGCCGTAGTCGAGGGGGCCGAGGCGGTCCATGTCGCGCTACCGCCGACCGCCGCGGCTCCCCTCGATCGGGCGCGGTTGATGCAAGGACGGCTCGCCGTTCGATTCCGCACCGACCCTTCCGCGAACGAGCCCGCGACGACCGTGCGCGGGCGACTCTACCTCCCCGACCTCGACGGCGAGCGCCTCGTCGCGCACCCGTTCCACCTCGATGGCACACGCGCTGCTCGGGGGGAGAGTGAGGCCTACCGCGCGGCCCTCGGTGACCACGCTGCCTGGTGTGCGGCACGGCGCCTTGCGGGCGGCGCGTGGTGGCGCTCGCGCGCGGCGCTGTCCGCAGGGGATCCGACCCGGGACACCGATGACACGGAGCTCGCGCGCACCTTCGGGCTGCTGTCCGGCGGCCGAGCGCTCGCAGAGAACCTGCGCTTGAGCGATCTCATGGACTCGGGCAGCGTCGCTGCTGCGACCGTGCCGATCGCGGATGTCCGCGGAATCAATACGCCCGAGCTCGACTGGAGCGCGTTCGCGCGCTGCGACGAGGACGGAATCGACCCGCTCGCCCTTACGATCCCTGCGGACCACCACGCCGTCTTCGTGCCGTCCTTCCGCGCCCTCACGGCCCTGATCGACGAGCTCCGCAGCAACGGTACACCCGTGCTGGACCTGCTGGAGTCCCGCGGCGAAGACGCCCGCGTCGAGACCCGTTACGAAGCCCAGCTCGCGCTCGAGCTGGACGCGGTCGCGCGGGTCCTTGGCCCAGAGGTCGTGCGGACGATCGCCATCACGGGCGGCGACCCTTATCTCCGCACGGGGAGCGACCTGGCCCTGATCTTCGACTGCAGCGCCCCCGAGCTCTTCGAGCGCTTCGTCCTGCAGCGCATCACCGCTCGAGCGGTAGCGTACGGTGTCTCCGTCACGGCCCACGAGGTCGCAGGGCTCGATGTCCGAGGCGCAGCGGACTCGGCCCGCGACCTCTCCAGTTGGACGGCGCGCTGCGGCGAAACGGTCATCGTCACCAACTCGCTGCCGCTCCTCGGTCGCATCGCTGCGACGGCGCAGGGAGACACTGCGTCGCTCGCCGGGCTCGACGAATACCGCCACTTCCGCGCGCGTTACCCGCGCGGCACAACCGATGAGGTCGCGTTCGTCGTCGTGCCTGACGCCGCGATCCGGCGTTGGTGTGGGCCTGTGTGGCGGATCGCGTCTGCGCGCCGTGTCCGCGCGGGAGCCGTCTTGGCCGAGGCTGCGGCTCGGCAGCTCGCACACCGCGCGGAGCTCTCGTGGGTCAACACCGCAGCGTTGCCGCAGAGCGTCCCAGACCTCGGCGCCATCGTCGCCGAACCTTCGGGTCCCCGCTCCGAGCGCTACGGGACGGTGCGCTTCATGACCCCCATCGCCGAGCTCAGCCCAGCTTATGCGACCCCCGACGAGGTCGCAGGGTATGAGCGTTGGCGCCGCAGCTACGAGAGCCTCTGGACCAACGTGTTCGATCCGATCGCGGCCCAGGTGACGCTCGGCAGCGGCGGACTCGGCTGCGACCTGTCGGTTCTGCCGATCGCTCTGCGCAGCGAATATCGGCCTTGGATCGATGTCGTCGGCGCCGCTCAGCTCGATCCTGCGGCGGGCGGAGGCCACCCCGAAGCGCTCGCCTACGGCGCGTTCGCCTTGGACCGTGACGGCGCGACGGTTCGCGAGCTCGAGGGGTTCATGGGCTTCCTGGGCCAGAGCTTCGAGCGCCCGCTCGGTTGGTTGGGGGATCACCTGACCGTGTGGCTCGACCGTGACGATGACCTTCTCGCACGTGCGAATGACGCCCAGGACCTGGACGAGTTCCTCGACGAGCAGCGCTTCGAGCTGCCGGTCGGAGTTCAGATCGCTGTGCGCGATCCGTTGCGCCTCAGCACGTTCCTCGCCGCACTGAAAGGGCTCGTCGAGTCGGCGGCGCCCGGTGTGATGGTGTTCTCGACGCGCTCGCACACCACATCGGATGGCGCGGACCGGCCCTACGTGGCGCTCGAGCCCGCGACGGGTGCGGGCTGGGACGACACCCCGTCGCTCTACTACGCGATCGTCCCGGGCCGCCTCATCGGCAGCCTGCGTGAAGACGTCGTCCAGCGCGCTCTGGAGCGCTTCGCTGCGCCGCGCGAGATGACAGCCTGGCGCGGAGAGAGCGTCGCGTTGCGCCTCCAAGAGGGCTTCAAAGACGTGCTCGCCGTCGGCCTCGTCGAGCGTCAGCTACGCGAGCGATTGCGGTCCACGGCGTTCATGGCGTTGCCGATCCTGAACGAGCTCCGCGCGCTCGCTCCGGACTCCGATCCGGTCGAGACCCTTGCTCAGTCCTTCGGGGCGACGGTGCGCTGCCCCGGTGGGGGGACCTGGGTCTGGGATGCGGAGCACGGCACCTACGCCTCGACGGTCTTCGGCTGCCCTGCCGCGCCGCGCGATGGGGTGATCCTGCCCGCTGCGGTCCAGGCCCTGCGCTCGGCGGCCTTCGGCCTCGGGTTCGAGCGCCTCCCGGGCGAAGCTGCGCTGTTCGGGATCCGCGCGCGAGCGCTCTTGCAGCGCGATTGAGGTCAGGGCTCGCGCGGGGTCAGCTCGAAGATCGGGCGGCCCTGCGCGGCGTACGCGGCGCGCGCGGCCTCGTCCAACGTCGCGACCACGGTCGGGCCTTCTCCGCGCAGCAGATAACGCACCGCCGCGAAGTCACCGCCGACGACCGCGACGGCGCTCGCCGGTAACTCCTGGATGCGACCATGGAGCGCCGCGCTGCGCGCCACGAGCGCGCTGCGCGCCCAGACCTCGCGCCGCCAAGGACCAGCGCCGATGCCGTCCTCGGTCACGCTGACGAACCCGCCGATTTGAATCAGCGCACATGCCGCGATCGCCGCCGCAGGTCGCACACGTAACGCCAGCCAGAGAGCACCCGTGAACACCGTCGGCGCCAAGTAGTTCGCTTCCAGCGGGAAGACCGCTGCGAGGCCGAACGTTGCGATGGTCGCCCATCCGAGCCCCATGCCTCTCGCGCGAGCACCATTGCGCAGCAAGCCGAGCCCAACCAGAACGAGCGCAGCCACGCCCGCTGCTCCCAGCGGTGCGTACGTCAGGATCGCGACCGCATGGTTGAGCTCGACACGCGCGGACAGGACCGTCGGCGCGTCGGGCCAAAGACCGCGCAATGCGAACGGCACGAGGACCGCAGCAATCCAAGGTGATGCCCCGGCGCTGAGCGCGACGGCGCTCCGGAGGCCACCGCGCCGAACCGCGACATACAGGAGCGGCAAGACCATCACCCCGAACGGCGGGCGCGCGGCACACGCGAGCCCGAAGAGCGTGCCGCAGAGGAGCGCGGCTCGGTGCGCCCCCGGACGCACACGATCGAGCGCGAGCCAGGCGCCGGCCAGCAGCGCGAGCGCTGGTCCGTGGTCCAGGGCGCTCGCCGCGGGCCCGGCGATCGCGGGTACACCGACCGCAGCGAGCGGCAACGCCCACGGAGCGCGGACCCCGCGCCGCAAGAGCCAAGCGGTCCCGAGCGCCGCGGCGAGCGCCACCGTCGCCGCGCTCGCCATGTTGCACAGGAGCGGACCGCCACGGATGAAGAGCGCATAGAAGAGCTCGCTCAACGGATAACCCGGCGGCCTCGAGGGAGTCCACCCCGCCCCGTGCGCGAGGCCCTCAGCGCTCGCTGCGATGAGCCAAGCGTCGGCGTCCAGGCCGAACCCTGGCGCTGCGGCGAACGGCGCGCGCAGCAGGAACGCGGCGAGCGCAGTGAAGATGACCGTGCGTGTCGACGCACGCGGCTCAGGGGCAGAAGACGACACGCAGCGCGCTGGAGGTGTTCGACGTGGCGACGGTGCCCACATCACGGAACCAGTACTGGAACGTCCACGCGTCTCCGGCGGCGACCGCGAAACCAGGTGTATTGACGAGCGGCAACTGGAGCTGCACCTCACCGTTCTGGTCCGCGAGCCTCGGGCTCGCCGAGAAGCGCTGGATCGTGGGTCCGATGCACAGGTTACCGGCGCTGCCCGCGAAGTTCGGCACGAACAGCTCCGTACGCGAAGCGATGAAGTAACCGATCGAGCCGGTCGGCAGCGGGTGCGCGAAGAGCGTCGTGCGATTGTCCGCAGCGATCAGGCTGCCGCGAGCTCGAAGCTCGGCGATGGCGCCAATCGAAGTCGGATTCGACGCGCAAGGGCTGGAGCTGTCGCCGCAGCCGTCGACCAGCTTGAAGACGCGCGAGACGGCGATGTCCAGGAGATAGAGCTCTCCGAAGCCGTCCGTACCGAACGAAGACAGCAGCACAGGGCGCTGCCAATCACCCGTCCGCGGCGCATGCCAGATATGTTCGAGGGCTGCGCTCCCCGAGCGCAGCAGCGTCGCGACTTGGCCCGTACAGAAGTCTCCGTAGACGTAGCGCCCGTACAGCCACGGAATCGCGGCGCCCCGGTAGACGTGACCGCCGATGACTGCGCAGCGCCCATCGCTGTGTGTGTATTCGACCAACGGCGCGAGCGCTCCCGCAGGGTTACACCCTTGGGCGCAGGGCGCATAGGTCGTGCAGAGTGAGCCCTCGCGACAACGCCAACCGAAGTCTGCGCCGAACATGCTGCTCGCAGAGGCGACGCTCACCTCTTCGCGGGACGCTCGGCCCACGTCACCGATCCAGAGGTCACCTGAGAGGGAGTCGAAGCTGATCCGCCACGGGTTGCGCAGGCCGAAACACAGGACCTCGCCGCGAGCGCCGCTGACTCCGACAAAGGGGTTGTCGACCGGAATGTGCGGCGGCGGTGCATCGACATCCAGCCGCAGCACCTTCCCGAGCAGCGACCCAAGATCTCTGGCGTAATCGGGCGCGATGGTGTTGGGCAAGTTGCCGTCACCCGTCGCGAGGTAGAGCATCCCATCCGGACCGAACGTCACCGCACCGAAGTTGTGCAGCTCCGATGGCTTCGGGTACGGCGCGAGCACATCGAGCGCGCTCGCGGGGTCCAAACGGTTGGGGTCGCTGGAGAGGGTGAAGCGGACCAGCCTGCCGCGCTGCTGCGTGTCCTGGTAGGAGACGTAGGCGTACGGCTCGGCGGGGTACCGCGGATGGAATGCCAGCGCCGCGAGGCCCTCGTTCGGGTGCACTTCGGCGGACAGGTCCAGGAAAGGCGCGGAGCGCAGGACGCCGCCTTCGATGACCCGCACGCGGCCTCGGTTCTCGGCGATGAAGAGGCGCGTGTCGCCCGGCGGCGCGGTCAGGTGCGCGGGTTGCTCCAAACCCGACGCGACGAGCTCGAGCGCCAGGGACTGCGGCACACACAGGAGGGCCAGGGCCAGCATGGGGGCTACGGTAGCGTCTTCGCTCGGGTCTCGATCCGCCCCGGCTCGATCCCGCGCGCGGATCGTTACGATTCCGCGCGCTGGGCCGCGCAGCGCCGTGCGCGGACGTGCGCAGGCCGCCGCCGAATCCCGAGCCGACTGCATCCCCGCGCGCGCGAGCGCGAACCCGAACCGATGACCGAGCGAGTCTTTCGGCGCGAGGCCGACCTGCCCGTGTCCCCCGATGAAGCCTTCCGCTGGCACTTGGCCCCCGGAGCGCTGACCCGGCTCTCGCCCGGCTTCGAGGACGTGCGGCTCGTCGAAGAGCCCGCAGTCGAGGCCGGCGCCCGCGGCGTCCTGGCCGTGAAGAAGGGCCCGCTCACGTTGCGCTGGGTCGCGCGCATCACCGAGGTCGATCACGCAGCGCGGCGCTTCGTCGATGAGCAGGAATCGGGCCCGTTCCGCTCGTGGCGCCACAGCCACACGATCGAGGCGACGGGTGATCCGCGCCGGGCGCGCCTCGTCGACGAAGTGCATTGGCAGGCGCCGCTCGGCCCGCTCGGCGCGGCGTTCGGGTCGTTCTTCATCGAGCGCCAGCTCGCGCGCCTCTTTGCATGGCGGCACCGCACGACCCAGCACGACCTTGCCCTGCACGCGCGCTACGGCATGTCGAAGAAGCGCATCGCCATCACCGGCGCGACGGGCTTCGTCGGCTCACGGCTCGCGGCGCTCTTGACGACCGGTGGCCACGAGGTGCTGCGCCTAGTGCGCCGCACCCCGAAGTCGGCCGATGAGGTGCAGTGGGACCCCGTCAGCGGACGGGTCGACAGCGCGGCGCTCGAGGGCCTCGACGCCGTCATCCACTTGGCCGGAGAATCCGTCGTCGGCCTCCGCTGGACCGACGCCAAGAAGGAGCGCATCCGAGCCAGCCGAACCCAAGGTTCCGCGGCGCTCGTGGCCGCGCTCGGAAAGCTCGAGACGCCGCCGCGAGCGTTCATCGCTGCGTCGGCGATCGGCCTCTATGGCGAGCGCGGCGATGAGGTCTTGACCGAGGCGAGCGCTCGCGGCTCGGGGTTCCTGGCGGACACGTGCGCGGCTTGGGAGGCCGAGACCGGCAAAGCCGCTGCGTTTGCGCGGGTGGCTCAGCTGCGCCTCGGTGTGGTGCTCGATCCAGCCGGCGGCGCGCTGCGCGCGATGCTGCCGGCGTTCCGCATGGGAGCCGGGGGGCCGCTCGCCGGCGGCCGCATGTGGTTCCCTTGGATCGCGCTGGACGACGTCCTGGGCGCGTTTGTGCACGCGCTGGCGCGCGAAGACGTGCGCGGGCCCGTGAATCTGGCGGCGCCCGGCGAGGTGCAGCAACGTGAGTTCGCACGGGTCCTGGGCCGCACCCTCGGGCGCCCTGCGTTTGCGCCGGCGCCGCGCTTTGCGGTCCGAGCGCTCTTGGGCAACGAGCAGGCGGACGAGATGCTCCTCGCCAGCGTTCGCGTTCGACCCGAAGCGCTCCTGCGGACGGGCTTCGAGTTCCGCTGGCCCGAGCTCGGCGGAGCGCTCGCACACGTCTTGGGCGTCGCGCGCGATTGAGCCTGTAGACCCCGCTTAGAACAGCCGCGCCTGGGCCGCAGGGCCGTACTTCGCCAGATAACCCTTCAGGTCGAGCTTGCGCCGCGTGCTGTCGCTGGTCATCGAACGCACGACCCCGAAGACCTCGCGCTCGGGCCAGCCGCGGTCGTAGCGGCCGAGGCACCAGAAGATGCCGCCGTACGAGTTCGGATCCCGTCCGTCGAGCGCCCACTTGTTGTTGAGCTCGATCAGGAATTCCAGCGCCTGCTGACCGTTCTTGGTCCACGTCAACACACGTTTGCCCCACAGCATCCGCAGGTAGTTGTGGATCACGCCCTCGCGGCGCAGCTGCCGCTGTGCGGCATTCCAGACCTCGTCGTCCGTCTCGGCCTGGTCGAGCTGCTCCAACGAATACAAGCGCGGGCGCTTGTCACGCTCGTGCTCTGCAAGCGTCGCGCGCGCAAACGCCGGCAGGCTCTCGTACTTGTCGTAGTCGTTCGGGCGATGGAACGCCGTGTTGAAGCACACCTCGCGCCATGTGATGAGCTCGTCGATGAAGCCCTCGGCCGCAGGCGAAAGGCCCCAGAAGCCCTCGCGCTGCCCGCTCGGCTTCGCGGTGTCCAGGTGCGAAGGGTCCCAGTCTTCGCGCCGCAGAACAGCGTGCAGGACTTCGTGCGCGCTGATGTGGCCGAAGTGCAGGTGCGGCGACAGCCCGCTCGTCGCATCGGCCATCGGCTCGTTGCGCTCTCCGTAACGCGCGAGGCGTCGGTCGAGGAACGCCGCCAGGCGCTCGCGCGCCGCGATCTCGCCGCCGGGTTGCGACGCCACAGCAGCGACGGTTTGATCGATCGGCAGCGAGCCGACGTCGAGCCGATTCAAGTCGGTGGGGCGCCAGCGGGTCGTGACCGCGCGCGGCAGCGGCGCTCCGCCGATCGCGCGCTTTGCCAAAGGGTCCGCAACGGGAGCTTCGTGCACCACCTCGCGGGCCACACGCTGCAGGTGGCGGCGCATGTCGAACGCGCGGGTGACCTCCTTGCCCGGCGTCCGCAGAGGGACGATGCCGCAGCCATCGACACGTTCGACACGCACCCCTGCCGCGGCCGCGACCTTCGCGGTCCACCGGGGTAAGTGGAAACACGGCCACTCGTCGTGCACGACGAGCGCAGCGCGCTCGGCGAGCGCTTCGTGCAAGCCGCGACCGGCGCCGGGTTCGGGCTCGACGTAAGGGAAGTAGGTCACACCCGCAGCTTTCGCCGCGGCAGCGTTCGAGCGCATGCCCTCGATCACGAAGGTGTGGAAGCGCGCGCTGGCCCAGCGGTACGACGCCGAGAGCGCCTCCAGCACGAGCAGCGGTTTGCCGAGCTCGGCCGCGCGCTCCGCCGCGTGCTCGAGCGCGAAGTTCCACCCCATACGGCGCTGGGCGCTCATCCAGTAGAGGACGTAGTCGCCCTGTGCGCGCACCGGCGCGGTGTTGGCCTGCGTCAGGCGTGAGCTCGGGATCGGCATGTCCGGAATTCGCTCCCGACCCATCACCGGATGCGCGCCAGGGCCGCCCGGGCGTGGCCCTCGAGCCCCTCCAGCCGCGCGAGCGCGACCGCGTCCCTGGCCAAGCCCTCCGCGGTCCCTCCGTCCGCGACCGCGAGCCACGTCCGGATACGCAGAAAGGTGTGCACCGAGAGGCCTCCCGAGCGCCGCGCCGCTCCACCTGTCGGCAGGACGTGGTTCGGGCCCGCGCCGTAGTCGCCCAGCACCTCGGCGGCGCGCTCGCCCAGGAAAGCCGCCCCGCAGTGCCGCACCGCCGCTTCGAACTCACGCGGCTCGGTGATCGCGAGCTGCAGGTGCTCGGGCGCCAGCCGATCGACGAGGGCCAACGCTTCGTCGCGACTCCGTGCGCACACCGCGGCCCCGTGCGCGAGCGCTGCGCGCGCGACGTCCGCAGTGGGCAGCGTCGCGAGCGCTGCAGCCAGAGCGCGGTCGACGGCCAGCGCGAGGCGGCCGTCACCCCGCGGATCGATCGCGACGAGCACCGTGCGGGCGTCGGGGTCGTGTTCGGCCTGTGCCAAGAGGTCGGCGGCGACGAGCGCTGGGTCGGCGCTGTCGTCGGCGACGACGACGAGCTCGCTCGGACCCGCGGGCAGGTCGATGCCGACTTCGCCCGACAGGAGCTGCTTCGCGGCCGTCACGAAGCGGTTGCCCGGCCCGACGACGAGGTCGACCGCGGGCACACCCGCGCCCAGCGCAAGCGCGGCGATGCCCTGTGCTCCACCGGCGGCGAGCACTCGCTGCGCTCCCGCAACGTGCGCAGCCGCCAGCATCAGAGGCGTAGGTCGCGGCGTCGCCACGGTCACGTCGCGGACGCCGGCGCAACGCGCCGTGACCGCTGTCATCAGCACCGACGACGGCAGCGGATAACGGCCGCCGGGGGCGTAACAGCCCGCGCGATCGACAGGCACGATGCGCTGCCCTGCGAGCACTTCGCCGATCTGCGTCTGCATGTCCTGCAGCGAGGCCCTCTGCGCCGCGGCAAACGTCGCGATTCGAGCTGCGGTGCGCTCCAAGAGCGCCGACGTCTCGGGCGCGACTTCGGCAGCGGCTCGCGCCAAGTCCGCCGAATCGAGAACGAGGGGCGCTCCAGGCGCCAGTCCATCGAGGCGCTCGGCGTGACGGCGGACGGCGGTGATACCTGCGTCGCGGACATCGTTGATGATGTCGCTCGCGATGCGCAGCGTCTCTGTGTCGATCTGCGTGGGGGCGGCGCGTCGAACGTCGTCGGCAGAGATGCGGCGCAAGAGGGGCCCTTCTGCGCGAGAGCGTGACTCCGAGCTCACGGCCGCACCTCCGGGGCGCTCTTCGCTTCGCCGCCGCGGCGTGTGATGCGCAGCGCGCGTTTCTGCAGCTCTGCTTCGACCTCGCCCAGCGTCACGCCTGCCCGGGCCATGGCGACCGCGGTGAAGTACAGCACGTCGGCGGCTTCGTGAACGACCTCGGCGTGGCTCGCGGCGTCGGCGAGCTCGCGCGCTTCTTCCACGAGCTTCGCCGCCAAGAGGTCCTTGTCGCGCACGAGCCGCGCCGTGTAGCCGCTCTCGCTCGCGGCGCGCACGACGCGGCGCGTCATGGCTTCGAACCCTGAGCCATCATCGAAGCACGAACGCCGTTGCTCGTGACAGAAGCCAGCCCCGGCTTGGCGGACCACGAAACGCAGCGTGTCGCGATCGCAATCGAGCGACAGCGCGCACAGCTCCTGTCCCGCGCCCGAGGTCGCGCCCTTCTCCCACAGCCCGCGCCGCCGCGACTCGTAGACGCCGCGGCCCGTATCGAGCGCTCTGCGCACGCTGGCGCGGCTCGAATACACGAGGCCCAACGCGCGCCCTCCTTCGTCCGTGACGAGGGTCGGCAGGAGCCCGTCCGCGCGCTCGGACCGCGCCGGCGCGAGGAACGCATCAGCCAGGTGCATGCGGCCCGTGTAGAGCGCCATACCCACCTGAGCGTCCGCTCCGAGTCGATCGAGCGCCGCGATCTCCTCGGGCGTCGTGACGCCGCCAGCGATCGTGAGCCGCGCGTCGCCGGCCGCTTCGACCAGCTCCGCGACACGCTCGAGCGCGGTCCCTGCGAGGCGCCCCTCGCGCTCGACGAAGGTCACGAGGAAGCTGCCCGCGAAGTCGCGGAGCTCGCGGAGCCGTTCGGGCACGGAACGGCCCGTGCGTGTCCGCCAGCCGTGTGTGACGATCTCGCCATCCACCGCGTCGAGCGCGACCTGCACACGCTCGCGCGGCAGGGTGCGCAAGAGCGCCGGCTCCGCGGCGGTGCCGAGGATCACCCGCGCGGCCCCACGGTCGAGCCAGGTCTTGGCGGTGCGCTCGTCGCGGATACCGCCGCCGACCCGCGCTGGCCCGAGTTCGGCGAGCGCGCCGACGGCGGCTGCGTTGGAGCCGCGGCCCAGCGCGGCGTCGAGGTCGATGACCGCCACTTCGCCGACGCGGCGAAAGCGGGTCATCCAGGCGACGGGGTCGCCAGCGTCGAGGGCCTTCTCACGGCCGCCGACGAGCTGGACGGCTTGGCCGTCCATGAGGTCGATCGAGGGAACGAGCACGGGTGGGTCTCCAGGGTTCTGGACCGACCACCGCGGGCGCCGAGCGCTGGGCCCAGAGAGCCCCAGCGGCCCCCGGAAACGCAGCACGCCGACCCCGGGGGGATCGGCGTGGGAGCGGATGAGCGCCTCTCGGGCGCACCACGTGCCTCCTCACCCGACCCGCCGGGGGCGCGGATGATGGTGGAGGGCGTGGGACGCGGGGCGCATACGCGCGCAATGTAGCGCCTCGGCCCGCGGGGGGAAGCCGGATTCTGCCCGCGAGGTCTATTGCGGTGAAATGGAGTGAGATAGCATTTGAGGTGTCGGCGCCCCGTCGCGCCCGCCCCTCGGCGTCCCCGAAGCCCTCCGATGACCCCCGCCGCCCTACCCGCCCTGTCCCCGCGCCTCGAGGAGTACGTGGCCGCCGTGCGCGCGTGGTGTGCGCAGAGCGACGCCTCGCTCGACGCGGGGCGCCTCGCCGCGCTCTCCGCCCACGCCGCTGCGCTCGTCGCCGAGCCGCTCGCCCTGCGCCCCGACCAGCGGGTGCTGCCGGAGGCGGGTTACGGCCGCAATCTCTTGTACGAGGACCCGGACTACGGTTTTGTCATCCTCGCCATGGTGTGGCCCGGAGGCATCTCCGGCAGCCCGCACGACCACGGGACGTGGGGCGTCGTCGCAGTGGCAGAGGGCGAGGTCGAGGTCGAGGACTACGCGGTCGTCGACGCTGGGGAGCGCTGGGTGCTCGCCTCGCGCGGCTGCATCGTCGGTGGGCCGGGGGCGACCGCCACGGTGCTGCCGCCCGATCACGACGTGCACCGCGTCGGGAACGCACATCCGACCCGCGTCGCGGTGTCGATCCACACGTACGGGCAGAGCCTCGGCCCCTGTCGTGTCATCGACCCGAGCGGCGAGGTGCGCTGGGTCGAGCCGGTCGTGCACAACGTCGCGCGCTGATACCCGGTGGGGGCCCCGGTTCCACCCCGGGGCCCGCCGCGCCCGATGGATGCACGGGGAGGGCCTTGACCCATCGGGTCCCGATCCGGTCCCCTCAGGCACCCACGACCGGCCCCACCTCGACGCGTGAACCACTACCTCTGCATCCTCGGGCCCGACGGGGCGCTCCAGCCCCTGTTCGAGCGAGGCATGACCGCTTTCGCGCGCATCACCCGACGCCCGGAGGCGCTGCGTCGGACGGAGCCCGGCGTCGCGCTCGCGGTCTTCCCCGGTCCGGGGCACAACCTGTCGGGGCTCGAGGCCTCGCCGTCGGGCGCGCTCGTGGGGGCTTCGTCCGGGACCCTGTTCCACAACCATCGCGTGGGTCGACCTGCGCTGACGGGTTTGCTCGAGGACCTCGAGCGCGCGTGGAGCGACCCGCTGCCGACGACGGCGACGCTCGATGGGTTCTTCACGGTGATCGCGCTCCATCGCGCGCGCCGCGAGGTGCTCGTCGCCACCGACTTGATCGGCGCCGCGCACGTCTTCCGCGCGCGCTTCGGTGAGTGCACGCTGATCTCCACGTCGTCGCTGGTGCTCGCGTCGTTGACCGGCGCCTCCGTCGACCCCGAAGGCGCGCGGCAAGTCATCGCCACAGGCACGTTCTTCGAGACGCCGCGCACGCTCTTCCAAGGCGTCGAGAAGCTCTTGCCCGCGTCGCTGCACACGTTCGGCGCGGATGGCAGCCACAAGAGCCGCGTGTTCTGGGACCCGAAGGAGGTCCTGCGCGACCGTAAACCCGGCGCCCGCGTCGGCAGTGTCGAGCAGCTCGGTTCGGCGCTCGTCGACACCGTGCGGATGATCCGCGAGAACTTCAAGCGGCCGCTCTTCGACCTATCGGGTGGCCTCGACACCCGCAGCATCCTGGCCGCAGCGATGCGCGGCGGGAGCGCGCCCGAGGTCATCGTCAACGGACCCGTTCAGGACCCCGACGTCATCGCGTCGAAGCGCATCGCCGAGCGCTTCAACATCAAGCTGCACCACCGCTTCGACCGGCTGCTCGACAAAGAGAGCCTCTGGCGCGAGGTCCAAACCGCCCTGTCGCTGTGTGACGGCGAGATCGATGCGCTGACGTACAGCTTCATCAGCTACGTCCATCTGCAGATGTCGCAGGAGTTCGACGTCACGGTGAACGGCTGCGGCGGTGAGTTCTGCAAGGGGTACTACTGGGAGCTACTCTTGCCGTTCCTCGGCAAACACGCGCCGCTCGACGCGTATCGGATCGCATCCCGCCGGTTCGTCTTCATGGACGACGAACCGGGGCTGTTTGCGGCGCCGTTCAAACAATCGCTCTCCGATCACATGGCGGGCGTCGTGCGCACGGCGATCGAGGGCATGGAGGACACACGCAACACGGCGCAGCTCGACCTCGTCTACATGCGCCTGCGTGTGCAGCGCTTCTACGGGCGTATCGCGAGCTCGACGAGCCAGATCTGGCCCGTCACGAGCCCGTATTGCTTCCGCGCGCCGATCGAAGCCTGCATCACGACCCCTCCGTGGCAGCGCCGCGCCGAGAAGATGAGCCGCAGGCTCAACGAGCATCTGCACCCGGGGCTGGCCAACATGCCCCTGGAACGCGGCCATCCCGCCGTGCCGCTGCGCATCACCAACGCGCACCGTTTCTGGCCGCTCGCGAAGGAGAACCTGACGGCGGTGACACGGCGCGTGCTGCGCAACCTCGGCATCCCGCTGATGCAGGAGGTCTGGCTGCCCTTCACGGGCGAGCTGCGCCGCTCGGAGCTGCTCGGTATCCCCGACGTCGCGGCGATGTTGGAGCCGGCGACGATGGCCACCGAGTCGCTCTGGGATCCGAAGGTCCTGCGGGGCCTCGTCGAGCGCTGGCGTCAGGACTCAGGGCTCGATCACCGTATGGCCCGCATCCTGACGGTCGAGCTCGCGGCTCGCACGGCGCGCGCGGCAGCCGCAGGCTGAGTCGGTGAGGGTGGCGTCGGCCGCTGCGCAGCGCGCGATCGGCCGATGCCCTCCTCGGACGTCAGTCTGCTTCAGCGACCCGGCA
>CAYOBN010000026.1:37778-51265 GCA_964402175.1 uncultured Planctomycetaceae bacterium
GCTTCAGCGACCCGGCAATCCGCTTCAGCGACCAGTCAGGCCGTCGAAGAACCCGCGCGCCGCAGCGCCGAGGCCCGCCGTGCGGTAGCCGCCTTCTTGCACGACGACGACCGGCAAGCCGAGCGCGCGAATCCTGGCGCCGTTGCGCTCGAAGTCGTCGGGGGAGAGGTTCCACGAGCCCGTCGGGTCCCCTTTGGCCGTATCGAGGCCGAGCGCGACGACGAGGAAACGCGGCGCGAACGCGCGCACCCGCGCCAGCGCGACGTCGAGCGCTGCGGCGTAGCCCGCGCCATCGAGTCCCTCGGGCAGCGCGAGGTTCAGGTTGAACCCCTCACCGGCGCCGCGTCCGCGCTCGTCTTCGAAGCCGGTGAAGAACGGATAGGCGTGGCTCGGGTGGCCGTGCAGCGAGACCGTCAAGACGTCGCTGCGTTCGTAGAAGATGTCCTGCTGACCATTGCCGTGGTGGTAGTCGACATCGAGGATCGCGATCCGTCCCAGGTGAACGAGCGACTCCGCTGCGATCGCTGCGTTGTTCAGGTAACAGAAGCCGCCGAAGAGCTTGCGCTCCGCATGATGCCCAGGGGGACGGACGAGCGCGTACGCGAAGCGTGCGCCATCGCGGACCGCGCTCGCCGCGGTCAGCGCCGCGTCCGCGGCGCGACGCGCGGCGGGCCAGGCGTTTCGATTGAGCGGCGTGAACGTATCGATGCAGTAGTAACCCGCCGTGTACTGCAGGTCGCGCGGCGGGCGCGCGGCGTTGCGCACCGGGAAGACGTACGGATAGAGCGAGGTCCCCTCGGGGATCTCCGCGCACGCGCGGCGGATGTAGTCGACGAGCGCCGGATCATGCACCGCAGTGATGTGCTCCTCGGCGAACTCTTGCACGTCCCTGCGCACGAGCGTCCCGAGTGAGTCCAATCCGCGCAGGATCGAGCGCACCCGCACGGGAGCCTCGACGTAGCCTTGTTCACGAACGTGGTGGATCTCGTGCAGCTCGTTGACGACGAGCACGAGCGGGTCGCGCTCGCGGGGACGAGCGGCCGCGCGCGCGGGGCGCAGCGGCAACGGGCGTGTGCGCACGGGATCGTCCTGGATCGACGCGACGACATCCTGGATGTAGCGCTCGTCGACGAGGTGCGGGTACTTACGCTCCAGGACCGCGCGCACGATGGCGCGGCAGAGGTCACGCGACAGGGGGCGGCCACGGCCCAGATCGTCGTAGACGAGGTGGGGCAGGTCCTTGTCCCCTGGCCGCACCGGTGTCTCGTACCCCGTCCCAGTCAACGGCAGCGCGCCGTAACGCGCATAGAAACGCAAGCGCGCGGCGTTCTGCTTCGCGGTCGCTGGGTCGCTGCACGCCGCCGGATCATCGGGCAGGCACTCGAAGAAGAGCCCCGCGTCTCCGGTGCTCTCGGCGAGCTCGCGCACACGTTGGTACAGCGCTCCGCCGACACCGGAGCCACGCAGCGTGGACCCAGTGACGAGGTAATCGAGCCACCAGAAACCCACGTCCGGGGCGTAGGAGGCGAGCGCGAACCCGCGGAGGCGGCCGCGCAGGTCGTCGGCGACGAGCAGCGTCGTCTGGAAGCGGGTCGCCAACGGGTCGCGCAGCTTCGCCTCGAGCCCGTCGATCTCCTCGTCGCGCAGTCCGCTGAAGCTCGTCCGTAGGAGGCGCCTGACCTCGGCGACGTCGACCGCGGAGCCAGGCAGCTCCGCCGGGCCGATGGAGCGGATGCGCAGCATGGGGCGAGTATCGCACACCCCTGTCCCGGTGGGGCCGCTTTCGCCTTGCCGCACCGGTGGATCGGGTATCCTCTTCGCCCGCCGTGCCGAACCTGGTGCTCCCGCCCGACCAAGTCCTCTTGGACCTCGCGACCATCGCCGCCCTCGGGCTCGGTGCTCAGTGGGTCGCTTGGCGCACACGCCTGCCGTCGATCCTGTTGTTGCTCGCTTCGGGGATCCTCGTCGGCCCTGTCTTCGGTCTGCTCGATCCCGGTCGACTGTTCGGATCGCTGCTGCATCCGTTCGTGTCGCTCGCGGTCGCGGTCATCCTCTACGAGGGCGGACTGACGCTCGAGCTGCGCGAGCTCAAATCGTCCGCGCGTGCGATCGTGCGGCTGTGCACCGTCGGTGTGCTCGTCACGTGGCTGCTCGCGACCGCGTTGGGCATCCTGGTCGCGGGCTTGACCGTGCCTGTGGCGCTGGTGCTCGGCGCGATCCTCACGGTCACGGGACCGACAGTCATCGGTCCGCTCCTGCGCCAAGTCCGGCCCAAAGGGCAAGTCGAGCCCGTCGCGCGGTGGGAGGGCATCGTCGCCGACCTCATCGGCGCGACGCTGGCCGCTCTGACCTTGCACGCGGTCATCGGGGCGCAAGCGGCCCCGGCGGCGCTCGGCCAGACCCTCGGCGCCGCTGCGCTCGGGCTGCTGCAGACCGTCGGTGTCGGGGCGGCCTTCGGAGCGCTCGGCGCGGCGATCCTGGCGATCCCGATCGCGCGCCACTGGATCCCCGATCCGCTGCAGAACCCGATCTCGCTCGCCGTCGTCATCGTGACGTTCGTGGCAGCGGATCAGCTTGCGCATGAGTCCGGCCTCGTCGCTGCGACCGCGATGGGCTTCATCCTGGCGAACCAGCGCAAAGCCGCGATTCGGCACATCGTCGAGTTCAAGGAGAACCTGACGATCCTGCTGATCTCGGCCCTCTTCGTGGTGCTCGCAGCGACCTTCAAGCTTGAGGCGCTGAAGGCGGTCGGCTGGCGCGGCGTGGCGTTTGTCGCCCTGACGATCCTCGTCGTGCGGCCGATCGCGGTCCTCATCTCTACGGCCGGCGCGGGGCTGAAGCGCAACGAGCGCCTCTTCCTCGCAGCACTGGCTCCGCGAGGCATTGTCGCGGCTGCGATCAGCGCGCTCTTCGGGCTGCGGCTCGAAGAAGCCGGGGTCGACGGCGCGGAGCTGCTGGCGCCGACGGCGTTCGTCGTGATCATGATGACCGTCGCGGTGTACGGCTTGGCCGCGGCACCCCTGGCGCGCAAGCTCGGGCTGTCGGATCCCGATGCCCACGGTGTGCTGTTCGGCGGCGCGGGGCGCTTCGTCATCCAGTTCGCTGCCGCGCTCCAGCGTCAGGGAGTCCCGGTCGTCCTCGTCGATACGAACCGCGCCTCGGTGGCAGAGGCGCGTATGGAGGGCCTGACCGCGTACCGGCGCTCCATCCTGGCTGACGACCTCTTCGAGCACGTGCCGTTGACGGGCATCGGAAAGGTCCTGGCGCTGACGCCGAACGACGAGGTCAACGCGCTGGCGTGCATGCGTTTTGCGCACACCTTCGGCCGCGCCCAGGTCTATCAAGGTGCGCCGTCGGAGAGCCGCGCCCGCGTCCAAGTGCCGTCCGATCTGCGCGGACGCGTCGCGTTCCGCGGCGGCAAATCGATCGGCACCCTCGACAGCGAAGTGCGCCGCGGCGCGCAGATCAAAGCGACGATGCTGTCGGCCAACTTCGACCTCAAAGCGTTCCTGGCCCAGCACGGCGCACAGACCGTGCTGCTCGGGCGCCTGGTCCAGTGCAAGCGCCTCGAGCTCTTCGCGGAGGACCGCGAGCCCGAGGCGCAGGCCAACGACATGCTCCTGAGCCTCGTGCCGCCGGCGCCGCGCGCCTGAGCGCTCCGCCGCGCGCTCACACGGGCCGTACGGGCACACCAAGGCGGCCGAGCTCTGCCTTCAAGAGCGCCGGAGTGAGCTCACCGGAGTGGAAGACGCTCGCCGCCAGCACCGCATCCGCGCCCGCCTCGAAGGCGGCCCGGGCATCTTGAGCTGCGCGGTCCCTGCCCCCCGCTCCACCTGACGCGATGATGGGGACACCCGTCACGGCCCGTGCGGCGGAGAGGAGCTCCAGGTCGTAACCCGCCCCGGTCCCGTCGCGATCGAAGCTGGTCAACAGGACCTCCCCCGCGCCGTGTGCGGTCGCGCGCGCGGCCCACTCCACCGCCGAGACACCCGTCCTTCGGCGGCCCCCGTGGGTGACGACCTCGAACCTGGGCGCGGACGCGCCGTCCGCGCGCGGCTCTGAGCGCGCCGCGTCGATCGCCACCACGCAGCACTGCGCGCCCAGCTCGTCAGCGATCTCCGTCAACAGGCCCGGCCGCGCGAGCGCCGCGCTGTTCACCGCGACCTTGTCTGCGCCGACATCGAGCAGGCTGCGCGCGTCGTCCAGCGAACGCACACCGCCGCCGACCGTCAACGGGATCCCGAGGACACGGCGTACGGCCGCGACCGTCGCGCGAGCGTGGCCGCGCCCCTCGTGTGTCGCGGACACATCGAGGAGGCAGAGCTCGTCGGCGCCTGAACACTCGTAACGGAGCGCGAGCTCCGCCGGATCGCCCGCGTCGCGCAGACCTTGGAAGCGCACGCCTTTGACGACTCGACCGGCATCGACGTCGAGGCAGGGGATGATGCGCAGTGTCAGCATGGCACCACACGGGACTCGAGGCCGAGCCAAGCCGACAGCAGTCCCGCGCCATAAGCGCCGGAGAGCTCGGGGTGGAACTGGCACGCGACGACGGCATCGCGCCGGAGCGCTGCGACGAAGCGGTCGCCGTGGTGGGTCCATGCGACCTCGCAGTCGGGCGGCGCGCTGCGCACACCGAAGGAGTGCGCGAAGTACGCGTAGCCGCGCTGCAGCCCCGAATTCGTGCGCTCGGGCACGACCTCGTTCCACCCGAAGTGGGGCAGGCTGGGCGCGTTGTCGAGGCGGTCGACTGCGGTCCGGAAGCAGCCGAGCGCAGCGACACCAGGCGCCTCGGCGCTCGACTCGCACAGGAGCTGCAAGCCCAAGCAGATCGCGAGCGTAGGCCGGCCTTCTCGAACGCGCTCGCGCAACGCTGCCGCGAGCGTGTCTCCGCACGGCGCGACGGAGCTCAGGCGCTGCATGGCTGGTCCCAGCGCCCCGACACCCGGCAAGAGCACGAAGTCGGACGTGCGCACCTCCGTGGGCGAAGAGCTGACGATCGGGCGCACAGCAAGCCGATCCAGCGCCGCACTGACGCTGGCGATATTGGCGAGGCCCGTCGAGACGATGATGACGCTGCGTTTCACAGGGTGCCTTTTGTGCTGGGGACGTCGGTCGAGCCGGTCAAGGCGACGGCGCTGCGCAGCGCGAGGGCCAACGCCTTGAAGGCCGCCTCCGCGCGGTGGTGGTCGTTCTCTCCCTTCAGAACGTCGATGTGCAGGCTCGCGCGAGCAGCGATCGCAAAGCTCTGGAAGAAGTGGGTGATATTCTCGGTGGCGATGTCGCCGATCCGCTCGCGGCAGAGCCCCAGAGCGATCGCTGGCCACGGCCGACCCGACAGGTCGATGACCGCCCGAGCCAAAGCCTCATCGAGCGGCGCATACGCGCTGCCAAATCGCGCGATCCCTCGGCGCTCGCCGAGCGCTTCGTCCAAAGCGCGTCCAAGGGCGAGGGCGCAGTCCTCGGCAGTGTGGTGGTCGTCGACGTGTAGGTCGCCTCGGCACTCCAGCGTCAGCGTCAAGCCCGCGTGCCGCGCGAGCGCTTCGAGCATGTGATCGAGGAACCCGATGCCCGTACGAACGGCGATCGCGCCGTCGCCATCGAGGTTCAGGTGGCACGAGATGTCGGTCTCACGCGTCTTGCGCGCGATCAGCGCGCTCCTGGTCGAGCTCAGCATGGCCAGAGCTCCGTCACCTCAGCGGCGCTTTCGAGGACCCGCGCGGCACCGCTCGCCGTGAGCGCTGGACCCATCGTGGACGTGGGGGTGGGCAACACACCCAGAGGCACGACCCCTGCTGCACGTGCAGCGCGTACGTCGTCGGGTGTGTCACCGAGCATCCAAGCCCGTGTGACTCCGAGCGCCGCGAGCGCGGCTCGTACGGGCGCAGGGTCTGGCTTCAACGGTGCATCCTCGCGGGCGATCAGCGCCTGGAAGCAGCGCTCGATCCCGTGCTCGCAGAGGAAGCGCTCTGCATCGAGCCGTGGCCGGCCGGTGACGATGGCCAGCGGGACCCGGCCCGCGAGGCTCCGTAAGGTCGCGCTCGGCACCATGAGGGTCTCGGTGGCGCGCAGACCAGCGCTGCCTGGTCGACCTTGATAGAGCGCTTCGAAGCGCTCGGTGACCTCTGCGAGGGTGCGCTCGACGCCGACCTCTGCCATCAAGCGCTGCGTCAGGGACCAGTCGTCGTTCGCGCCGCCGCGCGCTTTCGCGCGCTCGACAGCGATGGAGTCTACCGTCGCTCCGAAGGACGCCGCCGTGGCGAGGATCGCGGCACGGTACGAACGCGAGACGTCCGCGAGCACGCCATCGAGGTCGAAGAACAACGCCTGCGGTCGCAGCGCCGCTTCGAGTGCTGCGCTGAGCCGCTCCAGGTTACGGCGATCGGTCGGCATCGTGATCCGCAGCGCACGCTCGAGCCCGCTGCGGCCGGGGAACGACCGCACCGCGATACCGAGGCCCGCCAAGAGGTCCCGCGTCAGCTCCGCGTTCGGGACATCGACGAGGAGGAAGTTGCCTGCGCTGGGGCGCGGAGGCGCACCGCAGCGGGTGAGCACCGCAGCGATTTCGCGCCTTGCGTCGGAGTTGAAGGCCACCCTGGCGGCGAGCTCGCGCTCGCGAGCGGGTTCGAGCAGGCGCAATGCGTGTTGAAGCGCGGCGGTCGCGACAGGGTAGGGGTTCCCCGCTGCCCGCAGCGCTGCGATGATGGGCGCGGCAGCGATGGCGTATCCCACGCGCAGACCGGCGATCCCGTACGCCTTCGAGAAGGTGCGCACGACGACCGCGTTCGGCAAGCGCAGCGCAGCCTCGGTCAGGTCGTCATCTGCGAACTCGGCGTACGCAGCATCGACGAGCAGCAGCGCGTCTGGAGCGCCCGCGGCGAGCGCGCACAGGTCGGCGCCCGTCGCGACAGCGCCCGTCGGATTGTTGGGGGAAACCACGGCGATGACAGCGGCATCGCCGCTGGCAGCCAAGACGGCCTCAGTCGGATAGGGGCCCGTCGGCCAAGCGACCTCCCGCACGGTCCCACCCGCGACCGCGATGTACCGCGGAAGCATCTCGAAGGTCGGTGAAGGCAGCACCGTCACACGACCGCGTGCGCCGTACGCGAGCGCGATGCGCAGGAGCGCGTCATCTGCGCCCGCAGTGGCGAGCACTTGGTCGCGGGCGACGCCGAAGCGCCGCGCGAGGGCTGATTCCAGCTCGCTCGAGCTCGGGTAACGCACGAGGGCCTCGGCGGGCTGCGGAGCCAGGTCGAGTGACCCGGCGCCTTCGTTCCCCGCGAGATAGAGGTCCGTCGGGGGACCGGGCTGCGGTACGGAGTACGCTGCGGCCAGCCCAGCGACCGGCTGCGGGCCGCGCACAGAGATGGTGGTGTTCATGGCGCGGTGGTCAGGGCACGAGGAGCGCGACCGAAGAGACGACGAGGTCCGTCCCGCCGAGCTCTTTGAGCCGCGGCATCAAACGCGCGAGATCGGCGCGCGGTACGGCGGCCCGCACCGCGAAGCCTGCGCCGTCGCGCAGCGTCGCGATCGTCGGTTGACGCATACACGGCAGCGCATCCAGCACCGCATCGAGCTCTGTCGCGGCGACGTTCAGCTCCAGCATCACGCGCTGGCGTGCGTCCAGCACAGCGCGCAGACAGAGCACTAGATCGGCGATCCGCGATTCGAGCTCGGGATCCTCCAGCGCCGCACGCGACGCGTAGAGGCCTGTCGTCGAGCGCAGGACGTCATCGATCACCATGAGGCCGTTCGCGCGCAGCGTCGCGCCGGTCGACGAGTTGTCGACGATGATGTCGGCGTCCTCGGGCGGGAAGACCTCCGTCGCACCGTACGTCCGCAGCACGCGCGCATCGAGGCCCCGCGCTGTGATCCAGCGCGCTGCGAGGTTCGCGTACTCGGAGGCGACGACGAGCGGTCGCTGCGAGGTCTGCTCGGAGGCGAGCTCCTGTGCGATGCTCTCCGGCGCGGCCGCGACGAGGCGGACGGGGTCCAATCCGAGGTCGAGCAAGAGGACCAGGTCCGCGCCGAGCTCAGCGACCCAGTCCGCGCCCGCGAAGCCGACATCGCGGGCGCCCGCGGCCAGCATTCCGACGACGTTCTGTGGCTTCAGCAGCTTCGCTTCGACGCCTTCGAGCGACAGCTTGGGGCGGTAGCCGCGCTCTCCCGTCGCCAGCGTGATGCCGGCGTCGCGGAAGAGGCGCTCGACGCCTTCCTGCTGGCGCCCTTTGGGCAGCGCGAGCCGCAGCTCGCGCCGCGGAGCCTGAGTGCGTGCGGAGCCGACGGCGTAGTCGCCGCCGGTGCACGGAGTGCAGTCGATCATCGTGGGTGTGGGTGTCGGGGTCCTTCGGACCGACCGCACGGGGTCGACACACACACGTCGGGCTGGCCCCGAAAACGCTGCACGCCGACCCCGGGGAGTCGGCGTGGGGGGGGCGTCCTCTGCTCAGCAGTGACGCGCGCGCACCTTCACACCGGCCCTCCGGGGGCAGCGATGGTGATGGCGGTGCGCGGCGTGATGGGACAGCACGCGGGGAGAGTAGCCCGAGGGCGCGCGGGCTGCAAGCCCCCAGAAAACGGGCACGGGGCTCGGGCACGGGGACGGTCAGAGGATCGGCAGCTCGGCGGCCGAGAGCACCCCGTTCGTGTCCCGGTCCAACGCGTCGAAGTCGCGGCGGCCCGCGGGCGGGATCGCGGCCCGCGGGACCACGCCCCCGTTCTCGGCCGCGATGCGCCGCAGGCGCGACTGCATGTTCGGCTCCAGCACCACCCAGGCCGGATCGTCAGCGCGCCGCGTCAGGTCCTCTTCGACGAGTACGTAGTCGACGAAGCCGATCAACATCTCATCATCGGTCTCGGGGCCCCAACGTACGGCGGTCTTCGGGTTCGGATTGGCCGGATTGTCCGCCGAGTTGTCGAACACGCCGCGCACGTCGATCCGCGCGCCAGCGGGGAGCGTCAAGGGCTCGACGAGCTCGTAGCGCAGCTGCCAATTGAAGTCGTAACGGGGGACCTCCAGCAGCGTCGTGCGCGGCCGATCGGGCTCGACGAGGTCGAAGCGGAATGCGGCGCCGCGCAGGTGCATGTGCGGCATGAACGCTTCGATGCGCACCGCGGCCGAGGTGATGCCCGTCGAGCGCTCGACATGCTCCTTCGCGCCCGCGGGCACACGCAAACCTCGCCCGCTGATACCGGCCGTACGCACGACATGGGTCGGCTGCCACGCCGGATCGTCCGATGCAAAGTGCACGCCGATGCTGGTGCGATCCTGGACCTCGCGACCGTTCGGTGTGTAGTGCAGCTCGAACATCAGCACCGTGCCCGCGCGCAGCTCGCGTGCGTGGCCCGGAGGCAAGACCACCGGCGCAGCGCCGGGCGCCCAAGCCGCAAAGAACCCGCGGCGCTCGTCCAGCAGATCCCAGCGCCGCAGTCGGCCGCCTTCGAAGGCCTCTTCGGGCAACGGATACACGAGCACGTGGTGCACCACATCGCGTGCGCCTGGGCGGACCTCGATGGCGCTCACCCAACGGTCGGCGGTGAGCCCTGTCGGCACGGCCGTGTACTGGTACGCGATACGGCCTTCCGCAGGCACGGTGAACGCGCGCGGCAGTGTGTACACCGCATCGGGCTCGCCGAGGCTCCAGCCACTGTCTTCCGCAGCGAACTCGCGCGGCAACGGCAGCTCGCTCTCGTCGCCGCGCGGTTTGCCCGCGGCGATCCACGCGGCGAAGAGCTCGCGGTCGCTCGGCGTGAGCGAGCGATCGTTCATCCAAGGTGTCGTTCCGTGGGCGACGGGCGCCGCGAACCACGGCGGCATCGTCCCGGCGTCGATCGACGCCAGCGACATCGTCGCTCGCCGCGCGACCGATTCGTACGAGTCCAGGCTGAACGGCGCGACGCCGCCGGTGCGGTGGCACTCGAGACAGCTCCGCTGCACGAGGCGACTGATGTCGCGCGTGTAGGTCACGGCGTGGTCTGCGTGTGGAGCCGCGTCGCGCTCGACGAGGCAGCCCGGCGCAGTCGTCGCGGCGACCGCGGGCTCCGTTCCACGCAGCAGCGCGCGCAGCGCGTCGTCGAGGAATGCCTGTCGCGGCTCGGTATGCGCATATCCGAGTCCATACTGATCGTTGATCGCGCCGCGGTAGCGCAGGGTCCCCGCTGCGTCGACGACAAAGACCTCGGTCGTCGTGCGGACGTCGAATGCGGCGGCCAGGTGGCCATCAGAATCGCGCAGGACCGCGCCGGCGAGGCCATGGGTGTCCGCGTGTTGGGCGAGGTCCTCCGCGCTGTCCAGCCCGCTCACTGCGACGTGGACGAACCCGAAGCCCACGCCGCGGGCGCGCTCCTCGGTGCGAGCGAGCGCTGGGGCGAGCTTTTGGCAAAGCGGGCAGGAGAGGCTCGTGAATGCGACGACGGCGCCGCGTTCGCCGAGGGCGCTCCGCCAGCTCGCGGGGGCCCCTGCGAGGTCCAGGCCCGTCGCGTCGCGGGCGAAGGCGCCCACGCCGAGGGCCCGCGCGTCCCGGTCGGCGAGCGGGCGCGCCGTGCGCTCGAGCGCCGGTCCGGCGGGGGCGGGGCCGGGTTGCGCGCTTTGCGCGGGGTCCTGGGCGACTGCGAGGGCGAGGGTGAGGGCGAGTGACGTCGGAGTCATAGCCCCTCGATTGTGCCCTCTCCGCGCCACACCGTCTCGCGCTGAGGCGCGACCCCGAGGCGCGCGGCCCCGCATTCCGGCGGGTCCGGGTTACCCTGGGTCCTTGGCCGCAGCATGTGGCCCTGACCGTTGCGACGACTGCGTTCCGACCGCAGCCGCGTGACCCTGTCCCGTACCTCTCCTCGAACCCGTCCGTCTCTGTGGACGGGACCACCATGACTTCGCGCCGTAACCGCTCCCTCCTGCTGGCCTCCGCCGGCCTCCTCGCGGCTTCGTCCGCCTCCGCTCAGACCCTGATCAGCGACGACTTCGAGGTCGATACGTCCGCGAACTACACCGCGATCGACGACGGCACCCCGGACGGCACCCGCCAGTTCGCGTTCGACTACGTCGGCGCGGGCGTTCCGCTGGCGCCGCGCTCTGCGGCTGGCACGCGGCGCGGCATCCGCTTCACCGTCAACGACACTGCGGGCGCGACCGATGCGCTGACGCTGTACCACAACACGCCGGTGACGGCGGCGCACTACAAGCTGACGGTCGACGTCTACATGGCGTTCTCCGGCACGGTCGGCACCACCGAGCACGCCCACGTTGGCGTCGGCGGCAACGGCACGGCGTTCAACCAGCTCTTCACGCCGATCTCGGGCTCGGGCGCGTACATCGCGTTCACGGGCGACGGCGGCTCGGCGTCGGATTACCGCTGGTTCCGCGACCCGCTCAACACGCCGGCGGGCGAGACGGACAACACCACGCTCCCCAACAGCCACCCGAGCTACCTCGGCAACGGCAGCAACAACACGGGCGCGTTCTTCCAGAGCCTCTTCCCGTCTCCGCCCTCGACCGTCGCGGGCTCGCCGGGCAACATCTGGACGACGGTCGAGATCGACGTCAACAACACGACGGGTGTGATCTCGTTCTTCTTCGACCAGACGTTGACCTTCCAGGGCGACTTCGCCAACGCGTTCTCCGGCCTCGTCAGCATTGGCCTCGCCGATGTGTTCACGTCGCTCGGCGCGACCAACTTCACGCTCTTCGACAACCTCGTCGTCGAAGAGGTCGGGGGCGCGATCGGCGTGAACTACTGCAACGCCAACGTGAACTCGACCGGCGCCTCCGGGCGTATCGGTGCGAGCGGCAGCAACGTCGCGTCGAACAACAACCTGACGCTCTTGGCGGATCGCCTGCCGAACAACTCGTTCGGCTTCTTCCTCACGAGCCAGTCGCAGGGGTTCATCCAGAACCCGGGCGGTAGCGCGGGCAACCTGTGCCTCAGCGGCGGCATCGGCCGCTACGTGGGCGCCGGGCAGATCAAGAACTCCGGCACCGCCGGGGCGTTCTCGCTCGCCCTCGACCTGACCCAGACGCCGCAGCCCACAGGCACCACCGCCGTGGTCGCGGGTCAGACCTGGAACTTCACGACGTGGTACCGCGACGTCGTCGGCGGATCGGCGACGTCCAACTTCACGGACGGCTTCTCCGTGGCGTTCCAGTAAGCCGTCGCTCCGGAGCTGTTGCGGAGGTCCGACGGAGGCGAGGCCTCACCGCCTCGCGCTGACACGTAAGGCCTCCTCACCAGCGCCCGAACCGAGCCGGGCCCATCGGTACACGAGACCGATGGGCCCGGCTCACGTTGTGGAGCGGCGCTGCGCGCCACAGCGCGAGCCGAGCCCATGGCGGATGGAGCTTGCGCGTCGCGGGCGCCTTGCCGCCTCAAGGGGGGGCTCCAGGGAGAGCACCGCGCCCTGTTACGCTCTCGCGCGATGGTCGTCGTCGTCACCGGTGCCACGGGTTTCCTCGGCGGAGCCGTCGTGCAGCGGCTGGTGCGCGACGGCCATGTGGTCTGCGCGACGGGCCGGCGCGAGGGGGCGCTCGCAGCGTTCGCAGGAGAGCGCGGCGTCCTCACCGTCCGCGCAGAGCTCGAAGCCGACGGCGCTGCGGAAGCGCTGCTCCGCACGGCGCAGGCCGCCGGCAGAGTGAGCGCCGTTGTGCATTGCGCCGCGCTCTCGGCCCCGTGGGGTCCGCGGCGCGCCTTCGAGGCTGCGAATGTGCGCGCGACCGAGCTGCTCCTCCTGGCGGCGCTCTCCGCTCGGGTGGCGCGCTTCGTCCACGTCTCGACGCCCGCGCTCTACTTCGACGGGCGCGATCGCCACGACGTGCGCGAGGACGCGCCGCTCCCGCGACCGCTCGGGCACTACGCGCGGACGAAGCTGGCCGCTGAACACGCGGTCGATCGCGCGGTGGCGGATGGCCTCGCGGCGGTGATCCTCCGCCCGCGGGCCCTCTTCGGGCCAGGTGACACCACGATCTTCCCGCGGCTCCTACGCGCGCTCCAGGCAGGCCGACTGCCGATCATCGGCTCGGGGACGAACCGCGTGGATTTGACTTACATCGACAATGCTGCGGATGCCGTCGCGTCAGCGTTGGACGCACCTCGGGTCGCCGCAGGGCAGAGGTACAACGTCACCAACGGAGAGCCCATTCAGCTCTGGCCACTCTTGCGGCGGGTAGCGGCGGCCCTCGGCCTCGACCCACCGAGGAGGCGGATCGGTCGGCGGACGGCGCGGGCAGCGGCAGGGTTGCTGGAGCTCTTCCATGCGGCGCTGCGCTTGCGCCAGGAGCCTCTGCTCACTCGCTACACGGTCGGCCTGCTCGCCGCGGATACGACGCTGGACATCAGCGCCGCGCGGCGCGACCTGGGTTACGCCCCAGCGGTCGGTGTCGATGAAGGCATCGAACGGTTCATCGCGTGGTGGCGCGATCAGCCTCGATGAGCGCCATCGAGCTGAGCCTGCTGGCGGCGGGATACTGCGTGCATCCCGAGCATGTCGTGCTCCGTACG
>CAYOBN010000026.1:51365-59328 GCA_964402175.1 uncultured Planctomycetaceae bacterium
CACCTGGCGCCCGCTTGGCACTCCGTTCGGCAGCTCGGTCGGTTGGCGGCGCTCAGGCGGGGGCACTTGCCTGACTTGATTCCGTCGGACTTTGTCGAGCGCTCCGTAGGGCTCAGCGCTGACGGACTCTGCGCGCTCCCGCGTGAGTATGCGCCCTTCCAGCGCGGCTGGGACCTCTTCGGTGATGGCACGCTCGTCGCCGTGCCGCTGCCAGGCCACGCCCGGGGCCAGCTCGGCTTGTTCGTGCGCACGAACCGAGGCGAGACGGTCTTTCTGTGCGCCGACGCTGCGTGGACCTCGCGCAGCATCCGCGACTCGCTCATGCCGCATCAGGTCGCACGGCTCCTCTTCGATGACTGGCGCGCATATCGAGCGACGCTGGAGGACCTCCGCCGATTGCAGCAGACGCAGCCTAGCTTCCGTATCGTACCCGCGCACTGCGAAGAGGCGCTCGCCTCCTTCGGGGTGCGTTTCGTCGCGGAGAGCCGTACCTTTCGCGGATGATGAGTACGCTCGAAGGGGCAGGCTTCGCCGCATGTACGGCGTACTTGGGCTGGACCGCCGTCCGCACTGCGCTCACGCTGCGCGGGGCTGCAGAGATCGTCGAGCGAACTCGTGTATGCCCCGAGCTCAACGGGGAAGCCTCGATGCCGCTCGTCACGTGTCTGCAGCCGATTCTCGGCGGTGACCCGGCGCTCGAGCGGGTGCTGCGCGAGACCCTCCAACTCGGCCCGACCTGGTGCCTGTACCTGTGGTTGGTCGATAGCGACGATCCCGCGGGACTCGAGGTCACGCGGCGGCTCGCCGCCGAGGATCCACGCGTGAAGCTCGTGGTCGTCCCACCGCCTGAACCGGATCTGAACCCGAAGTCCGTCAAGCTCGCGGTGGGTCTCGAGCATGTGACGACGCCGTTCGCGGCGGTGCTCGACGATGACACGATCGCAGGCGAAGCGCATTTCACTGCCGCGCTCGATGCTCTGGGCGCGTTCGACGCGCCGGCCACGGCGGAGCTCTACACGGGTCTGCCGAGCTACGACACCGCACCGGTGGAGGAGATCGGGCTCGGAGGCGCGCTGCTCGCTGCATTCGTGAACGACGGCGCGGCTGCGGTGTACCTGGGGCTGCAGCCGCGCAGGGCACCGCGCTCCTTGAATGGGATGTTCTATGTGGCGCGCAGCGAAGACCTACACCGATGGCGCGCGTTCCAGTCGATCCGCCAATTCCTATGCGACGACCTGGCCCTGGCCAGGCACGTGCGCGCGCAGGCCGGCAGGGTTCTGCAGGGCGCCGTAGCGCTCCGACTGCACACGTCGCTCGCGGACTGGGGCGCGTACGTGCGGCAGATGCACCGCTGGCACCTCTTTGCGCGAGTGCTCCTGCGCTCCGAGCCCCTGCGGATCAGGGGGCCGCTCGTCGCTGCACTGGCATTCCCGCCGCTGTTGCTCTGGATCGCACTCGTTGCGCTGATTCACCAACGAACTGTGGCGCTGGCGGCATCTGTAGCGCTGGTGCTGGCGGTGCGCCAGGGTGCGCTGCGCCTGATCCGCAGCCGGATCCTCGCGGAGCGACCGGGACCACCGGTTGCTGGTCCTGGCTGGATCTCGTTGCTCGCCGAGCTCATTCAACCGGTGCATGCCCTGCACGCTGCGCTTGTCCCCACGGTGCGTTGGCGTACGCGCCGAGTCCGTGTGAAGGCGGACGGTCGCTTCAGCTCCGTGCCGGGTGGGTCCCGATCATGACCTCAGCGCCGACGCGCCTCGTTTGGCTCTCGGGTCGCAGCGATCCGACTTCGGTCGCCCTCAGCCCCGCGCAGCGAGCGCTGCTGCAGCGTTGCAGCAGCGTAAGCCCCGAGCTCGACATCGTCACCAGCAACTTCCCGTACCACGGCGAGCAACACTGGAGAGCGGTGCCGTTGCCGCTCGCAGCCTGGCGTAACGGTGCGCAGTTCTTGACTGCGCGGTGGCCCAAGAAAGCCGCCCATGCCAGGATGGCCTGGCGCGCGATGTGTGCGGGGGCTTCTCGCGTCCTGGTCATCACGGGCTCTTGTGGCGCCGAGCTCCTGCGGACGATCGAGCCAGCGACACCAGCGGGAGTCACCGTCGCATCTCTCGGGTTGGGCCCCGTCGCGTGGAGCGCGCCGCGCAGCCTCACATTGGCGGTCTTGGGCTCCAAGGATCGAATCGCGAGGCCCTTCGTGGCGGCTTGGCGCTCGCCGCGTACGGTCTCGATCCAAGGGGTCGGGCATATGGACTACCTTGACTCGGCGGACGTCCAGAAGTGTGTGGAACAGTGGATCGCGGAGGCGGGGGAGAGGACCTGATGCGGGCGCGCCATGAGCTCCGGATCGCGTGGGTCGCGCCACCGTTCGCGGGCCATCTCTTCCCGCAGCTCGCGCTCGCGCGTGTGCTGAAGGAGCGCGGCTTCGTCAATCAGGTCGTCTACACCACAGAGGGCGCTCGCGACAAGCTCGCACTGTTGGGCCTGGAGCACGGCGTGCTGCTCCCGGGGCGCGATCGCGAGGTCTTCGAGATCGCCAACACCGTGCGTCCGGTCGCCGGGAGTGTGCGCGGCATGCTGCGGCAGTTGCGCGCGAACCTCGTGCTCTGCGAAGAGCTCGTCGCGGAGCTCCGTAGAGCGTGGAGCGCCCAGCCGCCCGACGTTGTGATCGCAGACTTCACGCTCCCGGTCGCGGGGCACCTGGCGCAGTCGATGGGGAGGGTGTGGTGGACCACGACGCCATCGCCTTGCGCCATCGAAACGCGCACAGGTACGCCCTCGTATCTCGGCGGCTGGCGCGATCACGGCAGATGGTGGTCGCGGCTCCGGGATCGCATCGGCAACCGTTGTGTCAGGACCGCGAAACGGCTGATCGCATACACGGTGCGTCGCGAGTTGGCCGCGCTCGGAGTGAGCGCGGTCCACCGCCCCGACGGCACCGAAGTGGTCTATTCACCGCACCTCATCCTGGCGCTCGGGGCACGCGAGTTCGAGCTGCCACGCAGCGACTGGCCCAGCGCGCTCGAGTTCATCGGGCCAGTGTTCGAGCCGATCCACTGCGCCGAATCAAGTGCTGTGTCGGACTTCGGCAGCGGACGGAAGCTCGTCCTGGTATCGCTCGGAACACACCTCTACTGGGCGAAGGCGGCGGGGCTCGAGCTCGCGGTTGCGCTCGCCCGCGCGCGGCCGGAATGGGCCGTGCACTACACGCTCGGTCGAGCGGGCCTCGGTGAAGCCCCGGTACAGCTCGCCCAGAGAGTCCTTCCGCCGAACCTCTCCATCGTCGACTTCATCCCCTATGACGAGCGACTCGCCCGGTACCATTTGGCGGTCGTCCACGGGGGGACGGGGGTCACGTACGCCTGTCTCGTACAGGGAGTCCCGCTCGCCGTTTGGCCGAAGGACTACGACCAGTTCGACCACGCGGTGCGGATCGAGCGCCTCGGGGTCGGCCGCCGCGTCCGGCGAGGCGCCGAGCTCGAATCGGTCCTCGAATGCGCGGACGACGACCGCCTGCGCGCCGCGGCGGCGCGCTTCCGGTCGGTCCTCGCAGCCTACGACCCCTCGAGCGCCGTCGAGCGCCACCTCGCGGAGCTCTGTCAGTCCCAGCCCTTACGCCCATGAGTCCGATCCCCGATCACGCGCAACCGGGGGCCCGTCGCCTCTCCGAGGAAGACCTCACCGACCTCCTGCCGCTCGTGCCACACTGGCAGCGCCAAGGCGGTCACATCGAGCGCGTGGTGCTCGCCCGCGATTTCAAGAGCGCGCTCGACCTGATCCAGCGTGTCGGTGACGTGGCCGAGCGCGAGGACCACCACCCCGACCTTCATCTGGAGTCGTACCGCCGCGTGACCTTCCGCTTGTCGACCCACGACGCGGGCGGGTTGACCCACAACGACTTCGTACTGGCCCGCGAGATCGATCGGCTCATCGGCGCGGACTGAAGCGAGCGGGGTTCCCGAGAGGCGCGGTGTGTGCGACACTGATCAGCGATGAACTTGGAGGTCCGCCCCCTGCTTGGAATCTGCGTCACAGAGGTCGGCTCGCGGAGGCGTCGCCACGCGGGTCGCGGTCTGTGGCACGGGCTCGTAGTCGCCGTCGCGACCGCGCTGCCGGTCGCGGCACAGAACGGAGACCGCCAAGGCGAAGAGCAGCCGCCGCTTCCGGCGACGCTCGCCGTCCCACCGGCGCCGGTCCTGGGGCCGATGGATGGCCTCGCGAGCCTCGCCGTGCACGAGGGCTTTCGGGTCGAGCTCGTCGCTTCCGAGCCGCTCGTCGAGGACCCGGTCCACATCGTGTTCGACGAACGCGGCCGCCTGTGGGTCGTCGAGATGCGCGGTTACATGCCCGATGCGACGGGCGCGGGCGAGCGCGAGCCGATCGGCTGCATCGCGATCCTCTCCGACACCGACGGCGACGGAGTCATGGACCGGCGCGAGGTCTTCGCCGACGGGCTCGTCCTGCCGCGCTCCGTTCATCCCTGTGAGGGCGGTGCGCTCGTCGTCACGCCTCCGGAGCTCGTATTCCTGCGCGACGACGACGGTGACGGTCGGTTCGACACACGCGAGCTGCTCGATCCGAAGGTCGGCGGACTCGACAACCCCGAGCACGCGATCAACGGGCTCTTGTACGGGCGGGACAACTGGTATCACCTCGCCAATTGGGGCGCGAAGTACCGGCGCATCGACGGGCGTTGGGTCGCGCGGCGCACGAACGGCGGAGGGCAGTGGGGGCTCACCCAGGACGATGTCGGCCGGCTCTTCTACAACACCAACTCGGATCCGCTGCGCGCAGACCTCGTCGCGTCGACCTACGCGCGCCGTAACCCGCACCAGCGCGGATTCGTCGGCGCCAACACACGTGTCGTCAGCGACTTCTCGGTCCATCCACGGCGAATCAACCCGGGTGTGAACCGCGGGTACCAGAAGAACACGCTGCGCTCGGACTACACGCTCAAGGACGTCACGGCGGCGTGCAGCCCCGTGGTCTATCGCGGCGGCGCGCTCGGCGCTGATGTCGAAGGCAACGTATTCGTGTGCGAGCCCGCCGCCAACCTCGTGAAGCGCTATCGGCTGGCGAACGACGCAGAGGGCATCGGCCTCGTCGGCAAGGCCGTCGTCGAGCAGAAGCTCGATTTCCTGACTTCGACCGACGAACGCTTCCGACCCGTCGCTCTCGCCACTGGACCCGATGGAGGACTGTACATCGCCGACTTCCAGCGTGGCATCATCCAACACCGCATCTACATGACGTCGTTCCTGCGCCAGCAGGTCGAAGAGCGCGGTCTCGCAGGTCCGATAGGCCTCGGGCGCATCTACCGGGTCACCCGCGAATCCGCCCCGCTGCACAGGGTCCCGGACCTCGCGGGCGCGAGCTGGAGCGACCTCATCGCTGCGCTCGCCCATCCGAGCGGGACCGTGCGTGACGCCGCTCAACGGCTCTTCGTCGAGGACTTCGACGGAGAGGCCGATGTCGCCGCCAAGCTGCGCCAGATCGCCCGCACGGGCAGCGATCCCCGCACGCGAGTGCACGCACTCTGGACCCTCGATGGCATCGACGAGCTGACCCCGGAGCTGATCGAAGCGGCGTTGCGCGACGCCGACGCGCGTGTCCGTCACGCCGCGGTGCGTGTCGCCGAGAGCTGGCTGCCGCTGCAAGGCAACGAGCTCCTGCGCCACGTCACACGCCTGGCGCTCGTCGACACGGACCCGTGGGTGCGGCACCAGGCGCTCCTGACCCTCGGCTCGGCGGAGACCGAGGTCGCCGATATCGCGCTCGCATCGCTCGCGACGCAGGACCTCTCGTCCCCCGCAGTGCGGAGCGCCATCGTCTCGGGCCTGCGCTTCCGTGAGGCCGCTTTCCTGGATCGCTTGGCCGCCGACGAGCGCTGGCGCGCGCCGCGCACGGGCCGCGCAGAGCTCCTGCGCGACCTCGCGTCGTGCGTCGCACGCGAACGTCTGCCTCTGCACCTCGAGCGCATCGTCGCGCTGGCCCTCGCGCCGCCCCCTGGCGCCGAGTGGTGGCGCGCTCCGCTGCTCGAGGGCCTGCTCGCCGCGCGCGAGAAGGGCCCGACCGGCGAGCTGCGCCCGCTGCTCCTGCCGCGGATTCCGCGCGCGCTGCAAGTCGCCCTCGAAGCACCGCCGGCCGAAGCGGAGGAGGCAGCCGAGGGCCTCGCGGACGCGGTCGCTGCCGTCGAACTCGGCTGCACGTGGCCCGGCAAACCTGGCGCCGTCGAGCTGGCTCCGATCCGCGCGCTGACCCCCGAAGAAGAGGCGTGGTTCTCCCGGGGCGCCGAGGTCTACGCGGTCGTCTGCGCGACATGCCACCAGCCGCATGGCGGCGGCGAGCCGGGCAAGGCCCCGTCACTGCGCGGCTCGGAGTGGGTGCTCGGCGATCCCGCGCGCCTCGGCAAGATCCTCTTGCACGGGCTCGGCGGACCGATCGTCGTCGACGGCGAAACGTGGGACCAAGAGATGCCGCGCTTCGAGGGCTCGACCGCTGATCTCGCTGCGGTCGCCACGTTCGTGCGCCGCGCTTGGGGCCACGGCGCCGAGCCGCTCGCGCCGGAGTTCGTCGCCGAACTCCAGCGCGCGACCGCGGGGCGCTCGCAGCCCTACACCGTCAACGAGCTGCGCTGACGGGCTGCACGCGCTCGGCGATCGCGTGGGCGAGCTCCATCGTCCCGACGATCTGTTTCGAATGGCGCAGGTCCGGCGTGCCGATGCCCGTGGCCAGCACTTCGTCGACGGCGGCTTCGATGGCGCACGCGGCGTCTTCGCGCTTGGCCGTGTGGCGCAACAGCATCGCGGCGCTCAGGATCGTTGCGATCGGGTTGGCTTTGCCCTGCCCTGCGATGTCGGGCGCGGTCCCGTGCACCGGCTCGTAGAGGCCCGTGCTACCACCGAGCGAAGCCGACGGCAGGAGCCCGAGGCCACCCGCGATCACCGACGCTTCGTCCGAGAGGATGTCTCCGAACAGGTTCGATGTCACGACCACGTCGATCTCACGCGGGTGCGTGATGAGGCGCATCGCGAAGGAATCGACCAAGTGGTGCTCCAACTGCACGTCGGAGTAGTCGCGGGCGACTTCGTTCACGACCTCGCGCCAAAGCACGGAGCACTGCAGCACGTTCGCTTTGTCGACCGAAGCCAGCTTCCTCCGGCGCTTGCGCGCTGCTTCGAAGCCGACGCGCGCGATGCGCGCGATCTGGTGTTCGTCGTAGCGCATCGTGTCGTACGCAGCCCGCCGCGTCGCATCGTCGTCGCGGCCGCGCGGCCCGCCGACGTAGATGCCGCCGGAGAGCTCGCGCACGATGAGGATGTCGACGCCGTCGATGACCTCCGGCCGGAACGGCGTCGCCGCGGCCAGGATCGTGCGCGCTTGGATCGGGCGCAGGTTGGACCACAGGTCGAGGCCGCGCCGCAGCCCACCGAGGCCCGCCTCGGCGCGCTCGGGGTGCGGCCGGTTCTCGTACCGCGCATCACCGACTGCGCCCAGCAGCACCGCATCGGCGACCTTCGCCAGCGCCAAGGTCTCGTCGGGCAACGGCTTGCCGACCGCATCGATGGCGGCTCCGCCGACCAGGGCGCGGTCGACCTGGAGCCGGATGCCGAAGCGCTGCGCCGTCGCCTCGAGGACGACGACCGCACCGGACACGACCTCGGGGCCGACGCCGTCACCGCCCAGCGCGGCGACGTGCAGGGATTGGAGGGGAGAGCTCATCTTCGGGACTCGACATGGGGGGCGAGGCCCCCGGGGCTGGCCCAACGACTCCATCGCCCTTGGACCGACCCCAGAGCGTCGCCCGAGCGATGCCCCGGGGTCAACCGGAATCGCCAGAAGCGTGGCTCCCCGTCGCACGCTGGGGCAAAACGAGACGCACCTGCGTTGGCCTGAGTCCGCGCAGGGCGTCGAACGGTACCAGGTACGACTTGGCGGCGGGGTGCAGGGGAGCGCGCGCTTGGCG
>CAYOBN010000027.1:0-56708 GCA_964402175.1 uncultured Planctomycetaceae bacterium
CCAAGGACATGCTAGAGCGAGCGGACGCGTACGACGGATTCGACGTGATGGGGCAGGGCGGGCTGGCGCTCGCGGAGCCCGAGGACGAGACTCAGCTCGAAGGGGCGCCCGCGGCGTCGTCCGACGATGACGACGACGGTTGGTACCACTCCGACGACGACGACGAAGAAGACGACGACGAGGACGAAGACGAAGACGAAGACGAAGACGAGGACGAAGACGAGGACGAAGACGAGGACGAAGACGAAGACGAGGACGAGGACGAAGACGAGGACGAGGACGAGGACGAAGACGAGGACGAGGACGAGGACGAGGACGAAGACGAAGACGAAGACGAAGACGAAGACGAAGACGAAGACGAGGACGAAGACGAAGACGAGGACGAAGACGAGGACGAGGACGAAGACCTCGACTTCGAAGTCGAGGACAGCCTCGCCACCGGCGCGGCCTCCGAGGACGAGCCGGAAGCCCTCGAGCTCGAGCCCGCCGCCGCAGAGCTGACCGGCGACGCGGCCGCCTTCGCCGACGACGGCCTCGAGTACGTCGAGGCCGACGAGGTCCCCGCCGCCGCGGCCCTTCAGCCGCAGGCCCCCGCACCGAAAGCGCCCGCACCCAAGTCTCCGGCGTCCCAAGCCCCCGAGCGCGAAGTCGTCCTGAGCCCCGCCGCCCGCGGCCGCAACGCCATCCCGTCGGCCCTGCCCGGTTTGACCGGCCGGGCCGCCACCCTGCACCGGGCGGGTGCCCTCTTCGTCCGCGAGGGCCGCGTCGCGGTCTCGCTGCTCCAGCGCCAACTCGGCCTCGACTTCGAAGACGCCTGCGCCGTCCTCGACGAGCTGCAGGACGCCGGCCTCATCGGCCCCTACAAAGGCGGCCAGAAGCGCGACATCCTGCTCGACGCGGCGGCCTGGGACGCCCGCTGCGCCAGCGCCTGATCGGGCCGGGGCCCCGGCAGAGAAGGGGGGTCCGTGGTATCCTCCCGCGCACGCCCGCCGCGGCCCATGCACACCGCTCAGGGGGTCGCGTCCGGCCCCTCCCACCGCCCCTGGGCGCGCCCCGCGTGACCGTTCGTCCCACCGACCTCGTCTCCCTCGTCCACCTCGGCTGCGCTCGGAACCTGATCGACTCCGAGTTGATCCTGGGGCGGCTCGCCGAAGAGGGGCTCGTGATCACCAACGACCCGGCGGAAGCGCACACGGTCGTGATCAATACGTGCTCGTTCATCGGGCCCGCGCGCGACGAGAGCCACGCGACGATCGCGCAGTACATCGAGCGCAAGCGCGCCGGTGAGCTCGGTCGCGTCGTCGTCGCGGGCTGCCTCGTGCAGCGCTTCGGCACGACGCTGCGCGAGCAGCACCCCGACGTCGACGTGTTCGCCGAGATCTCGGACTACCGGGAGCTCGCGAAGACCGTGCGGCGCCTCGCCGACGGGGCGGACCACCGCGACTATCTGGCGGGCCCGGGCCTGCGCGCCCCCGATCGCGACGATGCGCGCCTCCTGTCGACGCCGGGCAGCTACGCGTACCTGCGCATCAGCCACGGCTGCGACCACACGTGTTCGTTCTGCGCGATCCCCGCGATCCGCGGCCCGCACCGCTCGAAGCGCCCCGCAGCGGTGTGCTCGGAGGCCGAGGAGCTGATCGCCGCCGGCGTGAAGGAGCTCGTGCTCGTCGCCGAGGACTCGACGGCTTGGGGCCGCGACTTCGACATGGAGCTGCCGCAGCTCGTCGAAGCGCTGGCCGAGCTCGACGGCGACCATCGGATCCGCGTGATGTACGCGTATCCGAACCGCTTCCCGTGGGAGCTCACGACGCTCTTGCGCGAGCACCCGAAGGTCGTGCCGTACCTCGACATCCCGATCCAGCACGCATCGACCCCGGTCCTGCGCGCGATGCGCCGCGCGGGCAGCGGCGATCAAGTGCGCAAGACGCTCGATCGCCTGCTCGACGAAGTGCCGGGCATCATGCTGCGCACCACGGTGCTGCTCGGGTTCCCCGGTGAGACCGACGCGGACGCGGAAGAGCTCGTGCAGCTCGTGCGCGACTATCGACTGTCGCGGCTCGGCGCGTTCACCTACTCGCCCGAAGAGGGCACGTTCGGCTTCACGTTGCCGGACCGCGTGCCCGCGGACGTCGCTGCGGCGCGCCGCGACGCGGTCCTGGCCGCGCGCGACGAGAACCTCGAAGTCGTGCAGGAGGAGCAGGCGGGCCGGATCCTCGAGGTGCTCGTCGACGAGCCCCCGGGTCCGGACGGTATGCAGGTCGCGCGGTCGGCATACGACGCCCCGGAGGTCGACCTCGTGACTTGGGTCGAAGGCGCCAACGCGCCGGTCGGGACGCGTTTGCGCGTCGAGGTGGTCGGCATCGACGACGACAAGAACCTCGTCGGTCGGCCCGTCGGAGGCAAGCCCGCAGCCGCGCCCCGCAAAGAGCGCAGCGGCGGCGGCGCGCGCCGCGGAGGCGGCGGCGCACGCCGCGCCCGCGGCGGGAGGCGCCGGCGGTGACGTCGTACGCCGAGTCGCGCGCGGGGGTCTTCGCGCATTGGCCGAATCGCATCACCGCGATCCGGTTCGTCGGTTCGCTCGTACTCTTTGCGATCTTCGCGATCTGGGGCGACCTGACGCCCGAACAGATCGAGACGAACCGTACGCCGTTCCTCGTCGCGTTCTGGCTCTTCACGGTCGTCGCGGCGACGGATTACCTCGATGGGTACCTCGCGCGCCGCGACAAACTCATCACCGCGTTCGGGCGCATCGCGGATCCCTTCACGGACAAGGTGTTGATCCTCGGCTCGATGGTCTACTTGGCCGAGATGCCGTGGTCGAGCCCCTACCTGCAGTCCACGATCGTCGTGATCATCGTCGCGCGCGAGTTCCTGGTGACGGGGCTGCGCGGCTACGTCGAGAGCCTCGGCCACGCGTTCCCCGCGGACACGTTCGGCAAGATCAAGATGATCGTGCAGAGCATCGCCGTCGGCGGCCTCATCTGGCTCGAGGCTTGGCCGTGGGGCGACGCGTGGTTCCATTTCTGGAAGTACTTCGTCATGGGGCTCGTGTGGCTGACGCTGCTGGCGACGGTCGGCTCGGGCGTGACGTACGTCCTGAAGACGCGCGAGATCCTGGCGCGGCACGGGCAGGGGGAGGGGCGCGCGTGAACACGCTGCGCCTCGGTGTCGCGACGTTCGGCTTCCTGGGGCTCGCGCCCAAGGCGCCGGGGACGTTCGGGACCCTCGGCGGCGTGTTGCTCGCGTGGGCGTTGGCAGGGACGCAGCAGTACCTCCTCTGGGTGCTCGTCACAGCGGCTGCGCTCTATGTGCTGGGCCGCGCGGTTGCGCCGTGGGCCGAAGCGCGCGCGGGTAAGGACCCGGGCTGGTACGTGATCGACGAAGTGATCGGCTACCTCATCACCGTCGCGTGGCTCGGCGGCCCGACGTGGCTCACCTTGGCCGTCGGTTTCTGCCTCTTCCGTTTCTTCGACATCCTGAAGCCGTGGCCCGTGCGCGCGCTCGAGCGTGTGCCGGGAGGCGACGGGATCCTGCTCGATGACGTGATGGCGGGCGTCTACGCGTTCCTGGTGCTCGCGGCGCTGCGGACGTTCACGCTGAGCCCCGCGCAGTGGACGATCGGAGGGCTCGCATGAGCCGCGGTGCTCGCAGCGGCGGCATGTCCCTCGCGCAGCGCTTTGCGTTCGGGATGGGGGCCGCGCTGGCGCTCGTGATGGGCGTGGCGCTCTTCTTCCTGTTCAACACGACGCGCACGATCGTCGATCGCGCCGTGCGCGAGGCGCGCGACGACGCGGCGGAGCTCACTGCGGGCCTGGAGCCGGGCCCGGAAGGGCCCGAGGTCCGCTTCGAGCAAACCAGCACGTCGGGCACGTCGTTCGGCGCGGGGGTGCGGGTTCCGATCCGCTTCACGCATGGGCCGCACAAGGGCGAAGTCGGCGAAGCTTGGATCGCCAAGCACGACACGCGGATGCAGACCGTGCTGGTCGCGGCGCACGCCGCGGAGACGGAGGAGAGCCCGCAGAGAAAGCTCTACAAGCTCTTCATCGCCGTCGCGGGCCTCGTGTTGCTCGTCGGTGTGGCGGTCGCGTACGTCATCGCGACCGGGGCCGCGCGGCCGATCGTGGTGTTGGCAGACGACGTGCGCACCATCGCGCGGGGCAACCTGCGCCACCGTACCCGCGCCCAGGCCGGGGGCGAGATCGCTTCGCTCGCATCGGCGATCGACCGCATGGCGGCGTCGCTCGCCGAGGCGCAAGAGGCCGAGATCGAGCTCGGCGTGCGCGAGCGCGAGCGCGCGGTCGCATTGGAAGTGCAAGAGGCGCTCCTGCCGCAGCGCACACCGAAGGTCGCGGGGTATCAGCTCGCTGCGCGCCACATCGGCGCTGCAGAGCCGGGCGGTGACTTCCACGACTTCGTCGAAGCGGCCGATGGTCGCCTCGTCGCGTTGGTGGCCGATGTCTCCGGCGCGGGTGTGCCTGCGGCGCTGATCGGCAGCACCGCGCGGGCGTACCTGCGGATCGTGCTGAGCCAGGGCGGCGACCTGACGGCGAACCTCGCGCGCGCCAACCGCGAGATCGCGCGCGACGTGCGCCGCGGAATGGCCGTGACGGCGCTCGTCGTCGCGCTCGATCCGCGCACGGGCGCGCTCGAGATCGCGTCGGCGGGGCACAAGCTGCCGGCGCTCCTGGCGAGCGGCGGCAAGCTCGCCAAGGTCCAGCCGGACGGGATCGCGCTCGGCTTCGACAAGGGGCCGATCTTCGAGCGCGGCCTCACCGTCAGGCGTGTGCAGCTCCAGCCCGGCGACCAGGTGGTGCTCGCGGGGACCGGCGCGGTCCAGGTCGCGAGCGCGGCGGGGGAAGAGCTCGGCGAAGAGCGCTTTTTCCGCGTCGTCGCGCGATACTCGCGCGACACGGCTGCGGTCGCTCTCGACGGTGTCCTTACCGCGCTCGAAACCCACGCCGACGGCGCGCCCTTCCCCCAGGACGTGTCGGTCGTCGTGCTCGCGCGCGACGCGTGACGCCGAGGCGGCGACGATGGCACAGCGCTCGAAGGACCGTGGGGATGAGGGCCCCGGGCTGTTTGGACCCGATACGTTCGGCGCCTCTCCGGCACCTCTGAAACACGCCCCGCCTGCGGCGAAGAAGCCGCTGGCAGCGAGCTCTGCGCCAACGGAGGCCCCGGCGCTCTTCGCCGAGGTGGCCCTCAACCGGCCGATGCGCCGTCAGTACACGTACGCGGTGCTCGCGCGGCACGCGGGGCGGGTCGCGCCGGGGGTGCGCGTGGCGGTGCCCCTCGGCCCGCGGCGCGAGGTCGGTGTCGTCGTCGCGGTCGCAACGGCGAGCGACGTCCCTGCAGCGCGTCTGAAGGCGGTGCTGGAGGTGCTCGATGACGGTCCGATCGTCGGCGCCGAGCTGCTCGACCTGACCGCGTGGATCGCGCGCGAGTACGCGTGTGCTTGGGGTGAAGCGCTGGCCGCTGCGCTCCCCGCGGCGCTGAAACGCGAGCGCGCGCGGCGCACCGTGGCGTTTGTCGAGTTGGTGCCCGGCACGCCGCCCGAGGCGCTCGCCGAGGTCGAGTCGCGGCCCGAGCAGCACCGTCTGTTGCGCACGCTGCTCGAAGCGAGCGGGCCCTTGCAGCGCGTGGACCTGCTGCATCGTCTGAACCTCTCGGCGTCGCCGCTGAACACCCTCGTCAAGCGGGGTTTTGCGCGCGTCTTGCACCTCTGTGTGGAGACCGACGCGCTGCTCACCGGAGCTGCCGCGCAGCGCGCGCGACCTGCGGAGCTCACCGCGGATCAGCAGACGGCGCTGACGCGCCTCGTCCAGCACTTGGAGGCGCGGCGCTTCGCGCCGACGCTGCTCTTCGGTGTCACGGGCTCGGGCAAGACCGAGGTCTACCTGCGGGTGATCGAAGAGGCGCTGGCGCGCGGCCGCGGCGCGATCGTGCTCGTCCCGGAGATCTCTCTCACGCCGCAGACGGTCGGTTGGTTCCGCTCGCGGTTCGGCGAGGTCGCGGTCCTGCACAGCCAGATGACCGATGCGCAGCGCCATGACATGTGGCAGCGTGTGCGCCGCGGTGAGGCGCGTGTCGTCGTCGGCGCGCGCTCCGCGATCTTTGCGCCGGTGGCGGACCTCGGGGTGGTCGTCGTCGACGAAGAGCACGAGCCGAGCTTCAAGCAGGGCAGCACGCCGCGTTATCACGCGCGCGACGTGGCGCTCCAGCGCGCGCGCCTCGCCGGCGCCGTGTGCCTGCTCGGGTCTGCGACCCCGTCCCTCGAATCGTGGGCCGCGGCGGAGCGCGGCGAGCTCGAGCTCCTGCGCCTCTCGGCGCGCCCAGGCGGGAGCCGCATGCCGACGGTCGAGATCGTCGACACACGGCGCGAGCGCAGCGAAGGCGGCCGGCCGAACCTCGTCTCGCGCCGCCTCAGCACGCTGCTCATCGACGCGGTGAACGCGCACGAACAAGCGATCCTGTTCATCAATCGGCGCGGCTTTGCGCCGACGTTGTGGTGCTCGAATTGCGGCGAGGTCGTCCACTGTTCGAAGTGCGACGTGGCGCTCACGTGGCACAAACGGCTCGGCAAGCTCGTGTGCCACTCGTGCTGCGACGAGGTCCCGGTGCGCAAGACGTGTGACGCGTGCTCCGCGCCCGCGCTGCGTTTCCTCGGCGCCGGCAGCCAGCGCGTCGAAGAGGTCCTCGCGTCCGTCGTGCCGCACGCGCGCGTCGGGCGCATGGATTCGGACACGATGCTGCGCCGCGAGGACTACGAGACGATGCTGGACGCGTTCGGGCGCGGCGAGCTCGATCTGCTCGTGGGGACACAGATGATCGCGAAGGGCCTCGACTTCCCGCGGGTCACGGTCGTGGGCATCGTCGCGGCGGATCAATCGTTGCACCAACCCGACTTCCGCGCGGCCGAGCGCACGTTCCAGCTCGTCTCGCAGGTCGCCGGCCGCGCGGGCCGCGGCGCCCTCGAGGGCCGTATCGTCATCCAGACCACGCTGCCGGAGGATCCGGCGATCGTGTACGCCGCACGCCACGCCTACGAGGCCTTCGCGCGCGGCGAGCTCGAATCGCGCCGCACCACGGGTTTCCCGCCCTTCGGCCGCCTCTTACGCGTCGTCGTCGAGGACGAAGACGAGGGCCGCGCGGCAGGCGCCGCTGCGGACCTCGCCGAGAAGCTGCGCGCCGCCGCCGCCGCCCAGGGCGCCCGCATCCTGGGCCCCGCACCCGCGCCGATCGCCCAGGTCCGCGGACGCTTTCGTTTCCACGTCCTGGTCCGCACGGAGCGCGGCGAACACCCGGCCTTCTTGGCCGCCCGCGACCTCCTCGCCGACTTCGCGGGCAGCTCGGGCAACCTGCGCGTCTCGGTGGACGTGGACCCGGTGGCGATGCTCTGAGCGCCTCGCCGCCGAGCCGCCCCGCGAGAGACGTCGGGCCGGACCCATTCGAAGTCGCGTCGCAGCGTGTCTCCGAGATGGGGCGATCGGTCGACGGAACGCTGCGACCCGGAGCGTACGCGTCGGATGTGCGGACGTGGACCGTCAGAGGTCGTCCCCTACACCGGGTCGCGCGTTACAGTGACCCCGATGACGCTGTCCGCTCTGCTCCTCTCGTTTGCGGCGTCGCAGGGCGCGCCCGAACCGCCGCCCGTTCCTTCGGCGATCGTCTTGGTGGTCGTCGACGACCTCGGTTGGGCAGACCTCGGGGTGGACCTTCCGGGGCTCCCGGGCGTCGCGACCCATCGGACCCCGCACATGGCGGCCTTCGCGCGCGAGTCGCTGGTCCTCACCAACGCGTACAGCGCCGCGCCGAATTGCGCGCCGAGCCGCGCGAGTCTGCAGACCGGGCGCTACACCCCCCGGCACGGCGTCTTCACCGTTGGTTCGTCTGCGCGCGGTCGCAAGGAGGACCGGAAGCTCGTACCGACCGAGAACAGGACGGTCCTTGCGGACGGAGAGGTCACGCTCGCTGAGGTGCTCGCGGGCGCGGGCTTCGGGACCGTGCACATCGGCAAATGGCACCTGGGTGCCGATCCCTGTACGCAGGGTTACGAGCTCAACTACGGCGGCAACCTGAGCGGACATCCGAAGAGCTACTTCGGACCCTTCGACCTACCCAACATCGAGCCCGGTCCCGAAGGCGCCTACTTGACGACGCGTTTGACCGACGAGGCCATCGATCGGCTGGTCGAGGAGACGCCGTTCCTGCACCTCAGTTACTTCACGGTGCACACGCCCCTGGAGGCTCCGGCCGAGCGGGTCGCCGAGCGCCGCGCAGCCGGTGCGCCGCACGCGGTGTACGCCGCGATGGTCGAGGCGCTCGATGCGGAGCTCGGTCGGCTCTTCGCTGCGCTGGATGAGACCTGGAGAGAGGACGGCGTCGAGCACTCCTTCGCGGACGCACTCGTGATCGTGACCTCGGACAACGGCGGCTTGGGATCGGTCACCGACCGCACTGCGCTGCGCGGCTGCAAGGGGACCCTGGATGAAGGCGGGCTCCGTGTGCCTTTGATCGTGCGCTGGCGCGGGCATATCGCCCCTGGTGTGAGCGACGTACCGGTGCACCATGTCGACATCTTGCCGACCCTCGCTGCTCTGACGTCGGCGAAGCTGCCGGAGGGCATCGTGCTCGACGGCGTCGATCTGAGCCCCTTGTGGCTGCGCCGTGTCGCGCCGCAGCGCGAGGCGCTCTTCTGGCATTTCCCGGCCTATCTCGAGGGCAAATCCGACCGCTTCCCTTCCTTCCGCACGGTCCCCGGCGGCGCCATGCGCAAAGGTGACTGGAAGCTGATCCAGTACTTCGAGGCGCGCCCCGATGGGACGCCGCACGTCGAGCTCTATGACCTGGCAAACGATCGCCGCGAGACCGAGGACCTCGCGGTCGCGCAGCCCGAACGCACACAAACGATGTTGGCGGAGCTCCGCCGCTGGCGCGCCGCGGTCGGGGCCGCGGTCCCGACCGAACCGGAGCCCGCGTACCAGAGCCCCAACCCCGGCGGACGTTGACGGCCGCGGACCCGGGACGATGACGGTGCCCCGTAGGGCCGGCGCTGCAGCACAACGAAGGCTGCCGGCCTCCAGATTGCACCAGGAGCGCGAACGCGAGAACGAGAGCCTGCGCTCGTGTGCACGCTCGCATCGACCTGAGGCGCCCGCTGCAAGCGCGCGACGTCGGTCTGCCGGTCGGCCTGTCATCCTGGGCGTCGGCGATCAGGCGCGCTGTCATCGCGCCCGCGGCGCCGCGACCGGACGAGGTCCCGCCGCTGGCGTCGAGATGAGGAGCATCGATCGCTGACGAGTCGATCGGTGGTCGAAGGTTTCCCGCCACGCTGGGACAGGGGAGCCGTCAGGTCCCGCACGTGACCCCTTGAGCGTCGCGACCGCTGCGGGCGCTGGATGCCTACACCATCATGAAGCACTGCGATGCGACGTGCATCGAGAGAGCGCGCAGCGCGCGAAGGGCGGGCGGGACATATTGGGTCCATGACCGTTCGAAGGACTCGAAGTGCGGCGTGGCTCGCTTTCGCCGCTGGGGCCGTTCACTGGGGGCTCGGCGCGCTCTTGGCCGGGGGTGAGGCATGGGACGGCGCGGCCTACTGGGCGTCGTTGCCCGTGCTCGGTCTAGCCTGCGCCAGCCTCGGTGCCTGGGCGCCGCGGCGGCCCTGGCGTCTCGGCATGAGCGCCGCGCTGGCCGAGGCCATCGGGCTCGCCGCAACAGCGGGGGCGGGCGCCTCGTTGCTGCCGGTCGGGGTCGCGCTGCTCGCACTGCTCGGAGCCGGATTGGGAGCCTGCGCGTGGATCGGCGCTTGGTCCTCGCGGCGAGACGGGCTCGATGAGGTCTGAATCACGGCGCGTGGGCGCTCAGCGATGGCGCGCGGCAGGTCGTACACGCCACGACCGCGGTCTCGATCGGGCCCCTCGCTTCGCGTCGCCGCGTTGTAGAGATCGCTGCAGCCGTCAACACTGACGATCTCGTCAGGGCAGCTCGAGCACCACGTTCATGCTCCCAGCGACGAGCCTGTAGTGTCGGCTCGTCAGCACCTCGCAACCCTCTCCATCGGGGCGCGCTCGGAGGAGGGCGAACGTGTGGTCGCCCGGCTCCACCGTCAACGAGAACGTGCCGTCGCTGCGAACCTTCGTCGAACACGACCTGCTCCGTGGATGCGTACCGACTGGCGACGTCGCGACTGCGAGGTCGGTGTGCGACCCGGTGGTGAAGCCTCCTACGATGCCTTCGACCTCGACGAGCGCGAGGTCGAGCTGGAGCTCGATCGCCTTCGTTCCGTGCGCGGGATCCCACTCGAAGGTGGCCACGGGAGCGCTCGGGCCGCTTTCGGTCAACCCAGCGAGGATCTGTACATGGGCGCGGCGCTGCGGAGGGAGCCAGAGGGTCGCGGTCGTGGTGCCCGCGACGTCGCGACGTGTCATCGGGTCGTACCAAGCGACGAAACTGCGATCGACTTCGGGTGGACCCGCGAGGGTCAGGTGGGCAGCGTAGATCGCGCCCGCTTGCTCACCTGCCATGACGACGTTTACCGGCGCGAGCGGCGCGACCTCGAGCACACACTCCAGCGTGGTCCCGCCTATCTCGGCGGGCTCATAGGACACCCAGGAGTGGTCGGCGGTGAACGCCTGCACCAGGAGCTGCGCAGCTCTCGTGTGCATTACGCGCAGCGAGAACGTACCGTCCGCGGCGGTTTGGACCTGTTTGAAATGGGCGGGCAGGAACTCGTCACGACGGTGCGCCTCGAACGACGTAGCAGTCACGTCGGCTGCTGCACACGGCGCGCCAGCGCGAAGCACTCGGCCGCGCACGAGCAACGAATTCGGGTCCGGTAGCAGGGGTTGCTCGACGATTGCTCCGCTGGTGAGACCGGAGAGCTCCACGACGTGTTCCACTCCGCTCAGGTATCCGTCCACGTCCCATACCACCACGGCCCGTTCGAAGGTGGCCGACGGGGGCGGTCGCCGATCGGTGGCTTGCCAGATCTGCGCCAAACCAAGGCCGTCGGTCCACGACGTGGAGGAGGCGACTTCGTTGTCGCCTTGGTAGTAGGTGACGCGTGCCGATGCCCAAAGCAATGCCGCGCGTGTGACACCGTCCACGGGTCGCAGCCGGATGTCAGGGAATCCGAGCGGAGGGCCGTGCGGCGGCGGAGAGAGCCGAAGCACGAGGTCGGGCAACACACGCTCAGGCGCTTTCTCTGTGAGCTCCAACGTACCGGCCCGCAATCGCTCCGAGCACGAGAGCGTGCCTGGCTCGCTGACGTCCCACGTGTCGAGCTCCAGCGCGTAACGACCTTCGACATCCGCGTACGCTTCCGTGGCGTAGCGCCATGAGCGCTTCGGCTCGAGCTCACTCGTCGCGCCGGGCTTCGGCCCGACGGACCAAACGAGGCGTCCGTGCCGAACCAGGGCATACGGCACGGGCCTTCCTTCGTTGTCGACGACTCGCCCGCGCAGGATGGCTCGAGTTGGCGAGGGCGATGTGATGGAAGCGCTTGCAGACGTCTCTTGCCGCGGCGTGCCATCCAGGGCTGAAGACCGCGTCGGAGACGTCGACTCTGCGTCGACCAGCGCGCTTCGAGCGCTCCACTGCTCGGCCGTCAGTCGTGCTTCGAGCGGCTCCAATGCGCCGGTGTTCCGTTGCCAAGGTCGCCAGAGCGCCAAGGAGGCCAGCGCCACTGCGAGGCACAGGCTGAGCATGCGGCGGAGTGGAACGTGGGCCATGGCGGGCTCTCCCCGGCATGATAGGGAGCGCGCGCCGGTTCGATCTGCGCTTCACCGTTCGAGCGCCGCCACGGACGTCGAGACAAGCTGCGCCGACCTGGCGGCGGTTGGATCGAGTTCTGCGGCGAAGGCGCCTCGAGCCGGCCGAGCGGTAGCGGACGCTGCCGACGCCAGCCCGCCGCGTGTGCTCGAACTGCCCCGCGGGGCGGGAGCGATGCACAGCGGCGAGCCTTTCGAAGAGAGCACGGCAGCCACACCGGAGGCCCAACGCCCCACAGCGCTCCCGCGGCCCTGGGTCATCGACATCTGGGGGCTCGCGGCGCCGATGTTCACGATCCTCCTCGTAGGAGGGACCGGGATGCTCGTCCCGCCTTCCCAAGCAGGGGGTTGGTCCGGGAGAGCGTCGATGCTCCTCGGCGGGGCGGCCTTCCACTGGCAACTGCTGGTCCTGATCTGGGCGTGGTGCTCCGTCCTCGTGGTTCGACTCGGAGCGCGAGGTCGGGAGCCCGCGACCTGGGTCCGTGCCGGTCTCCTCGCCGGCGTGATCCTCGGAATCTGGTTCTCGTTGGCCGTCGCGCTGGCGCACAGCAGGTCGCTCGCGGCCCTGGCCGCAGCCGTCGTAGCGCTCGCGTTGTTGGACCTGCGGCCCTGGTGGCGCGGTCTGTTTCACGCGGGTAGGCCCGAGAGCGCCAGCGCGCCCGCGAGGCGGCGCTGGATCACTGCCGCGCTGTTGTGCGTCGCAGGGCTCGCCATGGCCGCGATCGGGTTCGAGACTGGGTTCGGGATCCTCGTGTTCGCGATGCTCTGCGGACCGCTGCTCGTCTCGCCGCTGCTCTTCGCTCTCGTATGTGGCACGCTCCTCCGGGTCGTCGCCCAAGACTCCCGCAGCCGACGACATCGTGACGTCGCCCTGCCGGCGGCCATCGCCATCACGGGGGTCTCGACGGCGCTCTCCATTCGCCAGGCGCTCGCCGACTTCGTCGCGTTGCCCGAAGCCCACAACGGGTGTTTCATCGTGACGGCCGCCGCGCGCGGCCATCGTCGGGTCGTGCGCAGCGAGGAGGTCGTCGTGCGAGGCGTCTCTGTGCGCATCAACCACCAGCTTCGTGTGATGAAGGCCGGTGAGCTCGCGCTGCGTGTCGTCACTCCGCGTTTGCACTGCGCCCTGCGCCGCGTCTACGACCGCGTTGCGCCACGCGTCGCGCGGCGAGTGACAAGTCCTTGGCTCGCGGATGGTGTGTACTTGCTGCTCGTCCCTGTGGCATGCGTCGTCCGGCTCGCGCTCGCGCCGGTGGTGCGGGGCCGCGACATCGAGCGGCTCTACGATCCGGGCTGACCCCTGGGCGAGGCGCTTCAGCGGGCCCGACCGCGTTCCGTAGTAGGTCCCTCGACGGGGCCCTCGACGCGTCCTTCCACGGGGCCCAACGAAGGATTCCAGCGCAGGGACCCCGCGCGAGAGCCGCATGGCCCGCCTCCGCGTACCCGGCCCCCTTTCCCAGGCCTCGGGTACGATCCCGCTCCGGCACGCGCTCCTGTCCGAGCCGAGCCCGTCGAGTCCTTCGAACACGTCGAGCCCTGCGCGCGCGACGAACTCCTGCCCACCCTCCCCCCCGATGCGTCGACGGGGCGCGCGATCTCGAGCAGCGGACACATCACGCTGACGATGCCGCGCACGGTCCGTCGCGCACGATCGCTCCCATGCCCCGAGTCCCCATCGCTCACCTCGGTCGCTTCATCGCGCCGCTGTCCCTCACGGTCGCGCTCGCACCGGCCCAGTCATCGTCCGACGGGACCAGCGACTGGCCCCAGTGGCGCGGCCCCGCGCGGACGGGCGTCTCCGCCGAGCGCGCGTGGAGCGCCGTCGGCGCGCCCGCTCCGCTCTGGCGCAAGCACCTCGGGCTCGGGCACTCCTCCTTTGCGGTCGTCGGTGAGCGGGTCTACACGCTCGGGCACGACCCCGAGACCGGGCTCGACACGGTGTACTGCCTCGACGCGCCGACGGGCCGCGAGGTCTGGACCTATCGCTACGCGTCCGAGGTCTGGAACCACGGCCATGACGGCGGGACGCTCACGACCCCGACCGTCGCCGACGGCGCCGTCTACACGTCGGACCGAGAGGGCAAGGTCTTCTGTTTCGATGCCGCGAGCGGCGAGGTGCGGTGGAGCCGCGACCTTCGGAAAGAGCTCACGTTGGAGCCTCCGACCTGGGGCTTCTCGGCGTCGCCGTTGGTCGTCGACGGCCTCGTGGTCCTCAACTACGGTCGTGTCGTCGCGCTCGACCCCGCGACAGGCGCTTCGGACTGGGCGACGGAGAAGCACTACGGCATCGCGTACTCGACGCCCGCGCCTTTCGAGCGCGATGGGCGCGCGCTGCTCGCGGTCCTGACGGGCGACGGCCTCACCGTGATCGAGCGCAAGGGCGGCGCCGAAGTCGCGAGCCATGCCTGGGTGAAACAACCTCAGATCTACCCGATGACGCCGGTGATCAGCGGCGATCGGATCTTCATCTCCGGGGGCTACGAGCGGGGCTGCGCGATGTTGCGGCTCACCGAGCGCGGGCTCGAAGAGGTCTGGGGTGGGCGGATCATGCGCAACAAGATGTCGGGTTGCATCCTGCACGCCGGACACCTGTTCGGCTTCGACGAGTCGATCCTGAAGTGCATCGACCTCGACGGCAATCTGAAGTGGCACGTGCGCGGCCTCGGCACCGGCTCGATGACGGTCGCTGGCGACCGGCTCGTGATCCTCGACGGTAAGGGCCAGTTGATCGTCGCCGAGGCGAACCCCACGGAGTACGTCGAGCTCTCGAAGCGACAGGTCTTCGAAGACGGCACGAGCTGGTCCTCGCCCGTGCTCAGCCATGGGCGTGTCTACTGTCGGACCAGCAAGGGACAGATGGCGTGCCTCGATCACCGCGCCGAGGCGGCGACGGCGGACAAGGCGCACGCGCTGCTCGCCGGGGAAGTGCCCACAGCGGAGGCGATCGTCGCCCGCCATTGCGCCAACGTGTGCCCGCCGGAGCTGCGTGCGACGCTCGCTTCCGTGCGGATGGTGGGGGTGGGTGACAGCCTGCGCAACACGGTCGCGACCGGCACGGTGCTGCTCGACTGGGCGGCGAACCGGGGCGTGTCGTGGAAGGAGGACAACGGGTTCCAGTTGGCGTTCAACGGCGAACACGGCTGGGTGACCGACCCGAACAACGGGCCCGAGCTCCTGCAGGGCGAGCCGCTCAGCGCTGCGCGCGAGGCGCTCGACATCCCGCGCCTCCTGGACCCCGCGAGCGCGTACACCGCCCTCGAGTCGCAGAGGCGCCAGATGTTCGACAACCGCCCGTGTTACGCCGTCGCCGCGACGACGGCGGATGGTCGCCCACGGGTCCTCTACTTCGACATCGAGACCGGCCTCTTGGCGGGCCACGAAGGCGACGGCATCGCGCTGTGGACCCTCGGTCAATACCGCGAGGTCGCGGGGGTCCGTCTGCCGATGCGCTGGGCCTTCTACGAGCCCGCGGCCGGCGAGATGACCTCGGCCACGTTCACCGAGGTGACGTTGAACCCGACCCTCGAGCAGGACCCGTTCGCAGTCCCGCCGATCATCGGGCTCTTCTTGCGCTCGCCCGAGGAGGTGGCCGCCGACAATGTGAGGCTCACGGCGGCGCACGCCGCGCTCCTCGGGCGCTGGCGACCCGCCGATGCGCCGAAGGAGGAGCCCGACGACGAGCTGGTCGTCCTCGACGGATTCCTACAGCTAAGGAGCGGCGCACGCACCCCGCGCCCCTTGCTCGAACCGGACGCCAACGGGGTCATGCGCATGATCGGCGCCGAGTACGTGTCGTTCACGCCCGTCCGCGACGCCTCGGGCAGGGTCATGGCGCTCGAGCTGCGCGTCGGCCAACGCCTGGAGGGGACGCTCAACCGCGTAAGTTCGCCGTGAGGTCACGCGGGCGGCGTATGCTCGCCGTTATGAAACACGCCCTGACGTTCGCCCTCCTCGGCGCGGCCGCCGCCCTCGCGCGGCCGGCCGTGGTCCTCGCCCCCGAATCCGCCGCGAGCGCCGCCGAGGCGCGGCAGCAAGAGAAGCCGGCGCAGCGGGACCTCTACGACGAGGCCGCCGATGGCGCGGCGGTCGTGAAGGCCGCTGTCGCGCGCGCGGAGCGCGAGGGCAAACGGGTCCTCGTCCAGTGGGGCGCCGACTGGTGCGGCTGGTGCCACCTCCTGAGCGATGCGTTCAAGAAGGACAGCGGCCTCGCGCAGAAGCTGCGTTACGAGTACGAGGTCGTGCACGTCGACATCGGCAGGTTCGACAAACACGTCGAGCTCGCGGCGTCGCTGGGCGCGTCGTTCAAGGGCGCGGGTGTGCCGTTCCTGACGATCCTCGACGGCTCGGGGGCGGCGCTCGTGAACTCGGCGACAGGCCTCTTCGAATGCGCGGACAAAGGGAACGGCCTGCGCCACGACCCGGCGAAGCTCATGGCGTTCCTGACGGTGTACGAGGCGCCGCAACGCGACAGCGCGCCGATCCTCGCGGCAGCGGTGCAGGAGGCGAAGACCTCGGGCCGACACGTCCTCCTGACCTTCGGCGCGCCGTGGTGCGGCTGGTGCCACCGCTTCGAGGACTGGGCCCGCAGCGAGGCCGTCGCGCCGGTGCTCGGCAAGGACTTCGTCTTCACCAAGATCGACATCGACCGGATGATCGGCGGCAAGGAGCTGCTCGCGGCGACACGGGGCCCGAAGGAGTCGGGCATCCCGTGGTTCGCGTTCCTCGACGGCGAGGGCAAGCTCGTCGCGTCGAGCACGACGGACACGGGTGCGAACCTCGGCTGCCCCTGGACGCCCGAGGAGAAGGCGGCGTTCGACACGTTGCTCGCGGCGCACGCGACGCGCATCACGGCAGACGAGCGGGCTGCGATGCTGGCGCTCCTCGGGGAGCGCAAGTGAGCTCCACGATGGCTCGGCCGCAGGTCTCCGCCTGGCTCCGAGCGTTCGCCGTGTGCTGATCTCGATAGTCCATGTGTGCCCGGGCCGTCTGCTGCGGAGGCCCTGGCCGCAGAACCTCGAGCGGTCGCGGGACGGGTCAGGGTAGGAAGGGGCGCAGCGCGTTCGCTCGGTGCGGAGGGGTACGGGAGGGCCGCGCTCCGTCGGAATCGAGCCCTCGCATGGGACGGGCAGCGGCGCCGTACACCGGATGCGCGGGCTGACCGCGGAGGCTTGTTGCACGCGCGTGACATGGGTCTCTCAGTCACGCAGGCATCTTGAGCGCTTCAGCGACGCGCTGATCCACTCCTGCGCGCGGCGAGCGGGCCGCGGCATCCATCCTGCGACCATCCCAACATGTCGACGACTCTCCCCCGACCGAGCTCATCCTCGAGCTGGACGGCCTGCGCCGGTCGCCTCGTCTCTCGCTGCGCGTTGACTCTTGTCTCGGGGACGTTGCTCGCGACGGGAAATGCGCGCGCTCAATCGACGCCGCTCGACGCCGAGGCCAAGGGCAAGGTCGTCGAGCGCATCGCGCTGATGCTCCAAGAGCGTTATGTCGACCCCGAGACCGCGGTGAAGTGTACAGACGGGTTGCGCGCGAGACTGGCGAGCGGCGGGTTCGACGCAGCGACTGAGCCCGGCGCCTTCAGCGCGAACCTCACGGCGGCGCTGCGCGACGCGAGCCGGGACGCGCACCTGCTCGTCCGGGTTCGGGCTGCCGCAACGGGCTCAGCGTATACGCCGAGCAGCCTCCCGCTGCGCGAGCGCGCGCGTCCCTTGGCGCGGGACCAGCAGCGCAACTTCGGCTTCGAGCGGGTCGAGCGACTCGCGGGCAACGTGGGCTACCTCGACCTACGTTCGTTCGCGAGGCCGGGGTTCTCGCAGGGGGCAGCCATCTCGGCGATGGGGCTCCTCGCGGGCGCGGACGCCGTCATCTTCGACTTGCGGAACAACGAAGGGGGGAGCCCGGGCATGGTGCAATTCCTCAGCTCCTACCTCTTCGCGGAGCCGACGCACTTGAATACGCTCCACTTCCGCGAAGGAGACCGGAGGGAGGAGTACTGGACCTTCCCCGACGTCCCGGGCCCCAGGTTGATCGACGTCCCGGTCTTCGTCTTGACGAGCGCGAAGACGTTCTCGGCCGCCGAGGAGTTCAGCTACAACTTGGCGACGCAGAAGCGCGGGACGCTCGTCGGCGAGACGACGCGGGGCGGCGCGAACCCGGGGGGCCTGTTTGCGATCGACGCGACCTTCGAAATGGTGATCCCCACCGGCCGCGCGATCAATCCGATCACAGGTACGAACTGGGAAGGCACGGGCGTCGTGCCCCACGTCCAGGTGTCCGCGGAGCTCGCGCTCGAGAAGGCGCTCGTGCTCGCGCGAGCTTCGGCGGAGGCACGCCGTGCGGCGCGTGAAGCCCAATGGGACAACCTCGAAGCCGCCTACGGCGAAGCGCTGCGACTCGCGGGCAGCGGGCAGACAGAGGCTGCAGAGCGCGCCTTGCTCCAAGGCCTCTCCGAAGGACTCCGCGTCGCTCTGTTGGCCGAGCGCGAAGTCAACGAGCTCGGTTACGACCTCCTTCGGGATGGCCAGGCGAACCTTGCCGTGGCAGCGTTCGGGCTCAATGCCGCCACGTTCCCCGATTCGGCCAACGTCCACGACAGCCTCGGCGAAGCGCAGCGAGCGATCGGCGCCATCGCCGCGGCCATCAAATCCTACGAGCGCGCCCTCGAGCTCGATCCCATCGGACCGAACGCAGACGCCGCGCGGGCGATCCTCGCTGAACTTCGGCCCATCGCTCGTTGACTGGGTTCTTCGAATACAAGGGACTCCGCCCGTGGTCGCCGGGTCCTCGCGCTCGATCGATCCGAGCGTTCCGACCCATCGCCGACCGGTACTCGGGTCGAGATCAGAATCGTGAATGAGGGGTACGGAGCGACGCTAGTCTAACCCTCGGGTTTGTAGGGTGCCATCGGTGGATGAAGCGCGGGTTTCGGCAGGAACTCCGTGCTGCTGGAGGCCGCAGCTCGCCGCGGTGTAAGGCTGTACCTCAACGCAGCGGCGTGAAGTACAACAGGATGTCCAGCGCGAAGAGCGCGATGATGATCCACTCGAGCACCTCCGAGCGCCGTCGCGCAGATTGCTCTGCGAGCCGCTCATAGATGCGAGCGATCACCGTCAGCTTCCGCTGGATCGCTGCGTCGAAGTCGTCGAAATGGAAGCGCGCCGCGGCCACGCGATAGAGGCGCGCGAGGTAATCGTCGCCGAACAGCTTCAGCGCATTGTCGATGCCCTCGTGGAGCAGAGCGTCCTCGGCTTCGACATGCGCGATGCGCTCCAGCTCGGCGCGCCGGGTTCCCCAGCCCGAGAACCGCGGCCGCGGCCGGGCGAGCTCGGTGTAAGCGGCCTCGGTTTGGACGTCGAGCTGACTGTCCAGGATCCGCAGCTCCAACAGCTCGACCGTAGCCAGTTCGAGCACGAGGCGCTCGTCTTCCGTTGCTTCGCCGATGAGCACCGCGGAGAGCCAGTCGACCAAAGCAGCATCGCTTCGGCCGTAGGCAATCCGGTTCGCAAGGGCGTTCTCGACCTCCTGGTCGGAGAGCTGCTCCCGTTCTCCCCGCAAGACTCGGGCCAGCGTGTCACGTGACCGCTGGATCGTCGCTTCGAGCTGCTCCTCTCCGCGCTCTCGGGGGGGCTCGAGCTCGAACACGATGTAGTCTTCGACGAGCGCCGAGATGCGTGGACGCTCGGCAGCGTGACCGAGCCCTGTGAGGACATCGCGAGCGATCACTTCGGCCGCGGACTGCAAGACGAGGTTCGCATAGAGCGCGCTCGACTGTTCCACGAGGTCCGCGAGCGTCCCCTCTACACGTCCGACGAAGGTCACTGCGAGGGCGCCGAAATCGTAGATCGCGACCTCCACGTCGGCGTCGAACCCGTGGCGGGCAAGGTCCTCCGCGGCGGCCCGCGCCGGCCACGACAGGCGCAGAGGCGCGGCGACTCCGCCGTTGAGCAAGTTGCTCTTGTGGTGGAACCGGGTCTCTCGTGCGGCGGACAGCGTGGCGCAGGCCGAGCGAAGGTCGACCGAGCGCGCGACGTCCAACGCGTAGATCAGCCGACAGCGGCCTACAGCAAGCATCGGGGCCAGCTCGTTCACGAGCCTATCGTAGCGGCGAACCGCCAACGTGGCACCCACGGCCGTCGAGTTCGACTCGCCAGGCTGTCGGTTCCCGATGTGACAGTTCAGGGTAGCCGCCTGCGACAAGCTTCGGCAGCGAAGGAGAGCCTTGTTCTCGACGCGGGGCTTCGCCCAGGCGCCTCATCCGCCCCGCTTCGTGTTCTTGGTTCGACTCAGTCTGCGTCCAGAGGACGGTCCGAGCCTCGCGGTTTGCACTCCCCCATGGCCGTCGTTCAGCACCTCGAGGGATGCGAAGCATCATGCGGGGTGTAACGCGCTGCAACGGCCATGGAGCGTTGCAGCGCTAGAGCGATACGCCCTCAGTTCCTGCCGCGAAATCGGGACTCCAAGATGGCCTCATCGGAGTCCACCTCACCTTGCTTCACTTCTTCGGCGTCAGGATGCGCGTCCAGTTCGTCGTCGCCTTGGCGGCGAGCTTCTCCGTGCCTCCGCCCTTCGTCCAGCTCTTGCGGGTGTCGCCGAAGAAGCCGTCGTAGAACAGGTAGAGCTTGCCGTCTTCGACGACAAACGACTTCGGGTCGACATCCACCTTGTCGCCCTTGCCGTCGGACATGGCCCAGGCGCACCAGCCGCCGTACTGGGGTTCGAAGGCTGCAGGGTCCTTCAGGAAGGCCGCCTTGTTGGCCTCCGTTGCGAAGCGGTAGGTGATCCCTCGGTGGACCGCAGTGATGGACTCGAGGCCCTTGGTCGCCTTTCCGCCGTGGGCCGGGAAGTAGGCGACCGGATCGTAACCTTCCAGGGCGAGGGACTTCTTGGAGACGTTGTAGTGCTCCAAGCCGCTGCGTTTGTCGTCCTGGCTCAGGCTGAAGGTCTGTGTCTCGGCTCGAGCCGGAAGCGCGACGGCGGAGCCCAGCAGCGCGAGGGCCAGGGCGAAGGAGAGGTGGACTTGCATGATTCTTGGAGGTGTCCGTGGCGACCACGCCGTCGGCGGAGGGTCTTACGGGGCACAGGGTCCCATGTGACCGATCCAAGTCGACCTGACCCAGAGTGTCCCGTGCAGGGGCCTGAGAAGGGGATCAGGGGCCAGGAGACTCCGAGGTCCTCGGATCGCCGCTGGCCTGCGCGGCCGAGGTCCGCGCTGTCCGTTCAACGCGACAGTCGCACGACGAAGCGCGCGCCGCCGCCGAGAGCGTCCTCGACACGAACCTCGCCACTGGCGCGTGAAACGACACATGCAACGATCGCCAGGCCGAGGCCATAACCCACGCGCTTACCCGGGGCAGCGTGCCCGCGCACAAACGGCTCGAAGATCCGTTGACGTTCGGCTTGGGGGACTCCGGGGCCCTCGTCTTCGACCGAGACTTCGATCGCAGCGTCCTGGCCGACAAGGCGAATCAGGACCTGGCCGCCGGAGGGGCTCCACGCGATGGCGTTGCCGACGAGGTTGCGCAGCGCGAGGACGAGGCTGACGGGGTCGCCTTCGAGGGTCACATCGCCCTCGCGCTCGAGGTCCAGGAAGACCCCCGCTTTGGCTGCTTCTTCGCGCTCTGCAGCGAGGCGTGGTTCCAGCTCGCGCGCGAGGTCGAACCGGACCCGTGGCGGCGCTCCGAGCGAGCGCGGGGAGCCCCAAACCACGAGGTTGTCGATCGTGCGTGCCAGCGCGCGCAGCTCGGACTGTTGCGCCTCGAGCGCACGGCGCTGGCGCTCGGGGTCGCTCGGCGTGAGCAGCGCGACCTGCGTCGACGTCAAGAGGGCTTGCACCGGCGCGCGCAGGTCGTGGGCGAGGCCCGCGGTCAGGAGCCGCGCGCGCTCCGTCGCGTCGCGGGTCGCTTGCAGCTTCGTACGCAGCGCATCGACCACAGCCCGCACTTCGTTCGGGGCGCCTAGAACCTCGACGTCAGCGTCGCGCTCTGTCGCGCCCTCGACCTCGCGCGCGACGCGCTCCAGCCAAGTGGCCACGTGGCGGCCAAAGAGCTGCCCCGCAACGAGCGAGAGCACCGAGCCCAGCACGACGATGCCTGCGACGATGCCCGCCATCAGCGTCGCGCGGCTGAGCCAATCGGTCCCGTCGAGGACGATGTGGGCGACGAAGCCGGGGGCGAGCTCTGTAGAGCCCCGGCGCAAGGTCGCCGTCGGGCGCAGGACGGCGCCGCTCGGCGGCCCCTCACCCGCGAGCCATGGACTGAGCGCCGTCGCGCCGAGCGGGCCGAAGCGCTCGCCTGTCGCGAGGTCCTCGGCCATCCAGACCATCGGCGTCTCGGCGTCTTCGCGGCCGGAGGGCGCCGTGAGGCGCGCGAACTCCGCTGGTCCACCCTCGGTCATCGCGTAGCGCGCGCGCAGCTCATCGAGCTGCTCCAAGACCTCTTCGTCCAGCTCGTTCGCGAGCACGGCGCGGTACACCGCCACCACCCCCGCCCCGACGAGCGCCAGATAGAGCGTCGCGAAGAGCGCAAAGCGGTGCGCCGTGCGCCGCCGCAAGGACCAGCCGGTCGCGCTCATGAACGCAAGCGCTCCGCCCGCACGCGGTAACCTTCGCCGACGACGGTCTGGATCGCGTGCCCGCCGCCGCGGTCGAGCTTCTTGCGCAGGCGCATCACCATCACCTCGACGACGTTCGAGCGTGTGTCGGCGGGCATGTTCCAGACGCGCTGCATCAGGTCGCCGCGGCTCAGCACGGCGCCATCGGCGAGGATGAGCGCCTCCAGCAGAGCGAGCTCGCGCATGCTGAGCTCCAGGTCGCGCCCGTTCCGTGTCGCGCGTCGCGCGGAGAGATCTACCCGAACAGGGCCGAGCTCGAAGATCACCGGCGGGCGGTGGCGGCGCAGCACGGCTTCGACGCGAGCGACGAGCTCCTCGAACTCGAACGGCTTGGCGACGTAGTCGTCCGCGCCCAGGCGCAGGCCTCGGACACGCTGCTCGGGTTCATGATGCGCCGTAAGGAAGATCACCGGCGTACGATCGCCCGCGCTCCGCAGTCCCTCCAGCACGGACCAACCGCTCTCCTGAGGTAACGTGACGTCGAGCAGCACGAGGTCGTACGGGGCTCCCTCTCCAAGCCGCGCGCGCGCGCTCTCCGCGTCGGCGGCGACGTCGACCGCGTAACCACGGGCAGAGAGCCCCGCGCTCAGGTCCGCTCCGAGGCGCGGGTCATCGTCGACGAGAAGGAGGCGGTGCATGGGGGCGCGCTCCAATTGTGGACGAGCCCCGCGCCCGCGTCCCAGGGCAGATTCCACGTGCTGACGCCCGTGTTAGGCCGAGGCGGGCCGTCAGGGCGAAGACTCTGCGGATGGCCGACGGGGAGGACCCCGCGGCGACGACCCTTGGACCCTGCTTTCCCCTGACATGACACAGCCCGCTCCCCTCGCTCTCCTCCTCCTGCTCGGCGCTCTGGGTGCCGGATGCGCCGCCCCGGTCGCCATGGCGCCTGGGGCTGCCCTCGCCGCCGCGAACCCGCTTCAGGCGAGCGCTGCCGAGGACGGCAGCAGCTTCTACGTGAAGGCCTTCGGCGGCTTCGGGACCCTGGAGGACGCGGAGCTCGACTACACCGGTGGCGGCTCCGACGCCTCTGGTGACGCCTCCTTCGACTCCGGCTTCGTAGCGGGCGTCGCCGTCGGTTACGACCTCGATTCGCGCTGGGCGGTCGAAGGCGAGTTCACCTACCGGACCAACGACGTGGACACGTTCACCGCGGGAGGCACCACGCTGGCCGACAGCGGTGACTTCGCTTCGACCGCGCTGATGCTCAACGTGTTCTACACGTTCGACACCGACTGGCGCTTCGAGCCCTACGTCGGCGTGGGACTCGGTTACACGACCGAGATCGACATCGACCTCGCCGGCGCCGGCTTCCCCGGCTCGCGCAGCTTCTCCGGTGAGACCCCCGCCGCTCAGTACATGGTCGGCGCAAAGGGCGCGCTCGCCGCGGGCCTGGACATCTTCTTCGAAGGGCGCTTCTTCCGGGCCTTCAATCCGGAGATGGACGCCGAGTCCGGCGCCGGGACCATCGAAACCGAGTACGGAGGCTTCAACCTGCTCGCGGGCGTGACGTATTCGTTCTGAGGGAACGCGCAGCGCGCCGAAAACGGCGCGCTGCGGCTCAGAGCACGTCCTTCACGAACGCGAGCCAGTCGCGTTCGAACTGCTCGATATCGATCTGGCCCCAGGAGGCTTGCATCGCGGCGGCCCAGATCTCGGCCTGCTTCTGCGGGCCGAAACCCAGGAGGAGCTCGCGGCGACTGACGCGCAGGTCGATCTCGGCGGGGTCCTCCTTGCGTTTCTCGGCGCGCTCGCGCCGCCGCTCGATGATCTCGTCGAACGCCTTGCGGTAACCCTCAGCGAGCACGCGCACGTAGTTCGGGATGATCTCGGCGTACTCCGGGCGCCAGACCTTACGCGGGACCTTGCCCTCCGCGCCTTGGCGCAGGTAGTACACGAGGCCCCACGACTGCGCGTAACACGAGACACCCGTGGGGCCTTGGCTCTGCCACTGGCGGTGGTCGTAGTTGATGTGCTCGGCGATCGGCTTGTAGGTGCCTTCGCGGACAAGCTCACGCAGCTCCGTCAGGCGATCCAGGCCGCCCGGCATCTGGGTCGTGATCTTCGGCCGCGAGCCCTTGAACTCGAGGCCTCCGTAGTAGTCGCCGTGGCCCTCGTCGAACCAGCGGTGCGCCTCGGCTTGATCGAAGAGGAAGTGGCAGTACTGGTGGAACGACTCGTGGACGACCACCGCGTAGGTCATGTTGCGGTCGATGTTCACCGCGTCGTACAGCACGAGCTCCGTCGTGTCCGGGCTGAACCAGCCCGCGACGCCGCCGCCCGTGCCGCCGTAGCGGTGGAATTCGTCTTCGCTCGCGCAGATCCGCACGATCGAAACCGCGTCGAAGGTTGGCGGCGGGGGATAGTCCGCCTCGAAGATTGAGCGAGCGCCCTCGAGGCGCTTCACGACCTCTTTCACGAACGCCGGTTTGGCGCAGTTCGTGACGATGATGAACTTCTTGGAGGGTGTGGCCTCGGCGCGCCATCCGGGTGTCTTGGCGGCCTCTTCCGCGGCGCGAGCGAGCTGCTCGTCGTAGGTCGCGTCCGCGCCGAGCGGGCTGCTGCCGCCGCTCTCCTTGCGCTCGATGACCTGGAACGATTTACCCGAAGCATCGACCGTTGTGCGCCAACGTTTGTCGAAGCGCTGCTTCTCGCTGATGTAGACCAGCGCGATGTCGGCGTGGGGCAGCGTGTAGGTCCAGGCTTCCACGTACCAGTCGCGCACCGACCACATGCGCCGCCGGGCGGTCAGGTCCTTCACCTTGACCTCATCGTTCAGCTCGGGTTTGTCGGCGACGGCCGCGAAGCCCCCGATGGTTCGGGCGAGGACCGCCGCGATGTCGCGCCGTCGCTTGCCCGCGGTCGAGCGTCCGTCGCGCTCCTTGCGCGCTGGCGCCTGCTCGTCGACGAGCGCATAGATGTGCAGCTCGTTCGCGCCCGAGACCATCTGCGTCACGAGGCCCGAGGTGTCGTCGGGCTGCGCCGGAACGCCGGAATACCCGTCGAGCGGCTTGAAGCGGAAGCCGTGGGCGCTGTCTTCGTAGGGTTTGCTGGCGAGCTTCTGCGCCCCTGCCTGGGTCGCAAGTGGTCCTAGTGCCAGGCAGAGGAGCAGTCGGAGCGTCAAGAATTGCAAAAGGCGTGTCATGGCGAGGCGGTCGGGGCGGTGCACGCCCCAAAGGGCGTGCGCCGTTCCCGCCGAAAACACCTCAACCGCCCGCTTCGGTTTGATTGCGACCGGCGGCCGCGGCGCGGAAGAGCACGTCCAGGGCCTCTTGCGCCGCGGTGCGCTCTGCGGGCGTGCCGCTGCCGACCAGCTCGACCAGGCGGGGCAGGTGCTCGACCGCGCCGAGGGTGGCCAGGCCGCGGATCGCTGCAACCCGCACGGCCTCGCTGTTCGGCGCATCCAGCAGCGCCACGAGGCGCGCCGCTGCGCTGCTGCGCTGGTTCGTGAGCGACGCGGCGCGCTCCAGTCGAGCGGAGAGCTCTCGCGCTGCGATGACCCGCTCGAGCCGTGTCACGATCGCGTCGCGGACCGCGCCGGAGACCCCAGTCGCGGCCAACTCCGCCAGCGCGCGCTCGGAGGCCTCCCCTGGCACCGCCAACACCGCTTCTAGGGCGCGCTCGATCTCCCAATCCTGCGCCCCGGAGCGCAGGCTGCGCACCTGCGTCAGCGCCTCTTCGCGGAGTTGGTCCACGAACTCGGTATCACCCGCCGCAGCGGCCGAGCGGGCGAGGCCGGCGCGCAGCCCCGCGTCCTTGCGCCAGATCCGCGCCAGCTTGGGTCGATAGAGCGCTGGCGTCGTCTGCATCGCGCGCGTGAACTCGCGGGCAGCGTAGCCGAAGGTGTCTTCGACCGCGGGGCTCGCCGTGCGCGCCTCCATGAGGTCGAGCACCCGCGCGGCGAGCGTAGGCTCATACCCCGAGTCCCCCGACCTGGGCGCTGAGTACTTCGAGAAGACCTCCGTCGGCAGCGTCGCACGTCCGAGCGCTTCGCCGAGGAGGGCGAGGCTCGCTTCGGAATCGTCGTAGAGGACGCTCGACGCAAGGTCGAGGGCGCTCTGCGCCGCCGATGGGTCCGCTGCGGCTGCTGCGACCAGTTGGTCCACGAATCTCGCACGGCGACTCAGCGCTCCCGCGCCTTGGCCGGCCAGTTCTGCTGCAGCTCCAAGCGTGGCTTGATTGAGGCTCGGCTGCATGCCGCTGAGCTCCTTGGCGATCGGACCTGCGAGCTCGCTCCAGCGGACATTGTAGAACAACTCAGCCGAGGCCTGCTGCTGCCCCCAGCGCTCCAAGAGGACAAGCAGCAGCGGAGCCAGTCGCGCCGGATCGAGTTTCGCGTATTCACCGCGCAAGTCGATACCCCGACCCTTACCCAAGACCTCGTTGTCGAGCTCACGCGGGAAGCCTGGGCGCGACACGAGGTCGGCGAAGAGCTCGATCCGCTCTCGCGACGACACGAGACGCAAACGCGCCATCACAGGGGCGAACGACTTCGCAGCGGAGCTCCGCCTCCAGTCATGTGCGCGCAGGAACGCAGCGACGTCCGCATCGTCTTGGAGCGAATCGAGCGCCCTGAAGGCGAACTGTGCGAGCACAGGCACCGGCGACTCCGAGAGCGCCATGTACGCCTCGACCCGCTCCTCGGCGGTCGCTCTGCTGGACGCGAACAGAATGGGGAGGTCTCCCGAGCCCTGGCGGCTGAGCAGCGCGATCGCGATGTCGCGCTCGGGAGGCGTCTCGAAGCGCCGAATGATCTGTGTGAGCTCAGCGATGGGGATCGGGCTCGGGCGCGCTCCGTTGACCCCCGCGGACAGCGGAAGCGAACCTTGCCTGCTGAGCGCGCCGTAGGCTGCGGCGCGCACCTCAGCGTCGGGGTCGTTCAAGAGGCGTCGCCAAACCGCGGCGCTCTCCTCCGAAGGGGGCAACGCCGCAGGAATGGACTGATGCAGCGCTCCAGCGATGGCGAAGCGGACTTTGGCGTCTTCATCCGCAGCGAGGCGCTCGCACAGCGCGAGGTCGAGGGTGCCGAGCACAACCGACTTCGCCGCTGCGCGCCGCAGTTGGACGTTGCTGGAGTCGAGCCAGTGGCGCGCCGCTTCGACGTACTTGGTGTCCCTGAGCTGGTGCTCGAGCTGCGTGAGGCCCGCCGCGACCAATGCCTCCCTTTGTTCACCCCGTAGCGGGATTCGGAAGAGCGACGCTCCGAGCGACGCGCGGGCATCGGCGGTCAACTCGCTGCTCCCCGCGAGGAGGTCGATGAGTTGCAGGAAGTCCGCGGTGCTGTGCAGGTCGCTGGGCTCCTTGAAGAGGCTCCCGTGAAGCTCCGCAGCCACCGCGCCCTTCCAGCCTACGCCAGAGCGCTGTGCGAGCTCGAGCGCCAGGGCGACACCGCGCTCGGGCGCCACCTCGACGAGCCAGGAGAGCGGCCCACGTGCGGTGGCGATCAGAGCCGTCGGATGCGGTGACCGGCGCGCGAGCGTTTCGAAGGCGTCGGTCGCCGACGCACCGAGGCGCCGTAGGACCGCCGCGTTACCCCCGTACAGCGCGTCGCTGACGACACCCAACGCGACGTCGTCCGGGGGCGTCCCGTCGGAGCCGAGCCGGGCCAGCTCGGCCGTCAGCGCGGTCCGCTCCGGGGACGGCGACGACGGCTCTGCGGCCGCCAGCGCCGCGCGCGCTTCAGCGATACGCCCCGAGCTCGCCAGCAGGCGCGCTTCGAGGACGAGCGCCTGTTCGAGCGCGGCGAGCGCCTCGGGGCTGCCCGCGGCGCCGTTCAGCGCCTGGCGCTTGGCCGCGATCGCCGCGCGCAGCTCACGCAGCGCCGCATCGACACCGTCGACGCGGGCGAGGAGCGCGACTTGGGCGAAGCCCGCTTCGTCGAGGTTGACCGGGGAACGACGCTCTTGCGCCGGCGAAACGAGCGCCAGGGCCAGAGCCAAGGATGTGAGTTGGATCGACATGGTCGGAAATCCTGTTCGGGACATGCGTAGGTGTACGCCCGAGCGCCCGGTGACCCGCTGCTGGCTGGTTTAGGAGTTGTCTATGAATTGTCTACGCAGCGGGGTCGGCCCAGAACCGACGGATCCCCGCCGCCGATCGGTGTCGGCGACGGGGACCCGAACACGCCAGGTGCAGTGGCTACTGGAATGTCACCGCGAGTCCGTCGGTGAAGTTCGAGGTCGCGGCGCCGCCCACCACGTCGCGGTGCCACGCCTGGAAGTTGCGCGTCTGACCCGCCAGGACCGTGACGAAGCCGCCCGGCGACGGAGTCTGCGGCAGATTCAAGAGGAGCGAGAACGAGCCCGAGGCGCCGCTGTTCTTGATCTGACCGGGGCCGACGTAGCGTCCGATCGAGCCCGTCACACACAGGTTGCCGGCGCTGCCACCGGGATTCGCCACGAAGCCTTGCGTCGTGCTGGTGAGGAAGAAGCCGAAGGCGTTCTGCGGCAAGCGCTCGGCGCGCAGCGTCAGGTTGTTGGCCGCGACCGAGGCGCTGCCGGAACCCGCGATGCGTCCGGTCTGACCGGTGGAGTTCGCGTTGGCGGTGCAGTAGTTGGAGCCGATGCCGCCGCCGCCGATCGGCAAGAGCGACAGCACGGTGCCGTTCGCGACCGCACCCGGGACGTTGAAGCTCCACTGAACGTCGTTCTGGATGCCTCCGGCTTGGTAGCCGATCGTCGCGCTGCCGCCGCCGGCCGCGCGTGTGCCTTGGATGTCCTGGTAGAGGAACTGCGCGAAGATCGGACCGCTGCCGAGCACTTGGAGCTGGAACGTCGCGCGCTCGGTGGCCGGCTGGTTGTAGAAGCCCACCGCTTGCCACTGGACGATCAAGCGCCCCTGGGTCTCCTGGAAGTAGATCTCGCCGACCGTGCCGGATTGCGTGTCGATGTCATCCCAGAACGGCACCAGCACCTGTCCGCCGCCGAAGAGACCACCGGCCGGAATCTGCACGTTCGGCCCAGGGATGTTGAGCGCCGTGCCATCGAAGCGCACGCCGCCGTTGCTGCCGACCCGCGCGAGACCCGCCGCGAACAGCGCATTACCGATCGTCGTCGGGACGTCGACTTCACCGTCGTCGGTCAAGCTCAGGGGCGTCCCCGTCGACGCGATATCGATCCACGTCCCGCCCAGGTTGTTCACGATCGTCAACGCCGGCGGCGGCGGGACCTCCAGGGTCAGCACACCAGCCCCGGAGAGGCCGTTGTAGCCGCCGACGCGGATGAAGTACGTGAGGCCCGCGCTGGCGCCCCAGGTGATCTGGCTGCCTGTGCCGCATACGTCATCGTTGCACGCGATCGGCGTGAGGCTACCGCAGCTCCCCACGAACACCTCCAGCGCCGTGTCGTACGCGGAGGTGCAGGTGTTGACACGCAGGTCGCCATTGGCGACCGCGGTGTAGCGGTACCAGAGGTCGGGACCGCCGTTCAGCGCGCACGGCCACGCCGGCGCGCTCAGCGAGGCCGCGCCCGTGTCGAAGGACTCCGGCACCGTCAGCGTGAGCGGGGTCGCACCCGCGCACTCGTCGTTGCCGCCGGCTGAGGGCGTGAACGTCGCCGTGAGGACACCCGAGCCTGTTGCGCCGCCGAAGCCGCCGACGCGCACGAAGTAGGTCGTCCCCGTCGTGACGCCGAACTGGGCGCTGCTCTGCAGGCCGCAGTTGTCGTCGCTGCACGTGATGTACGTCAGCGATCCGCACGAGCCTCCGAACACCTCGATCATCGAATCGAAGGTCGCGCCGCAGCAGTCGACGGCGATCGACCCGTTGCCGGTGGAGGTCACGGTGTACCAGAGGTCACCGGCGGTGCTCGGATCGCAGACCCACGTGGGAGCGCTGAGCGTCGCGCTGGTTGTGTCGAACCCGAGGGATGCGCCGGGGCTCAGCGGCAGCGCGCCGGTGCATTCGTCGTTCTGGGCGTTGGCGAGGCCCGCGGTGAGGGCGAGCGCGGTGAGGAGGTGTTTGGAGTGCATGGCAGTTCGGAGACGTGGCTGGGCTCGGAGTGGAGCCGGTCTCCTCCTAGGGTAACTGCCGCCAGAATTTCGGAGGGCTCCCGCGCCCATGGGGGGGCGTTCGAGCCGCAGGCGTCAGCGAGGGCGCGATATGGCGAGCCGCACGCTGCGGCGCGACCTCCTAGGAGCCACCACGGCGGCGCGTGAAGAGGTATCCCACGCCATGCACCGTACGGATCCATTCGGGGGATTCCGGGTCGTGCTCGAGCTTCTTCCGCAGCTTCGCCACGTGTTGATCGACCGTGCGTGTGCTCGTCTCACCTTCCGCGCCCCAGACGTCGGTGTAGATGCGCGCGCGCTCCAGAGCCGTGCCCTCGTGTCTCAGGAAGTACGCGAGCAGGTCGCGTTCGGTGCGGGAGAGCGTGTGCTGTGCGCCGTCGCGGTGGATCTGGAAGGCATCGAGATCGACCTCGACGCCTCCGAGACGCAGGTGGCGCGGGGATGGGCTCGTGTCGGCGACTCCGGGCGCGCCGCCGCGGGCGCGCTCGAGGAGGGCACGGACGCGTAGGACGAGCTCTTGCATCGAGAAGGGTTTGATGACGTAGTCGTCGGCCCCGACCTCGAAACCTTGCACGCGGTCGAGCTCTTCTCCGCGGGCCGTCAGGAGGACGACGGGGGCGGTGAAGCGGTCTGCGCGGAGGGCGCGCAGGACGCTGAAGCCGGTCTTCTTCGGCAGCATCACGTCCAGAAGGACGAGGTCCGGGTCTTCGCGCAAGGCCAGCAGCTCGCCCGCCTCTCCGTCGCTCGCTTCGAGGACGTCGAAGCCCTCTGCGCGCAAGCGGTCGCGCACCGCGAGGCGCAGGGTCGGATCGTCTTCGACCAGGAGGATGCGGGCGCTCATGCTGCGGCCTCTGAGTCAGGCAGGACGAGTGTAGCGATGAGCCCAGGTCCGTCGGTGCGCGGCTCGAGCGTCGCGGTCCCGCCGTGGGCTCGGGCGAGCGCGCGCACGATGGAGAGGCCCAGGCCCGTCCCAGCCGTCGCACCGCGAGTGACGTACGGAGCGAAGAGCTCTCCCTGTCCCGGCGCCAGGCCGCGGCCGCGGTCGGCGACGCGAACGACGAGGGCTCTGTCGCACGAGATCGTCAGAGAGACGGTGTCCGAGCCCGAGTGGCGGACCGCGTTCTCGACCAGATTCAAGACGGCGCGGCGCGCGGCGTCGGCGTCGAAGGTGTGCTCTTGCGGCAGTGGGCCGAGGGCCGCCTCGACGGAGACGCCGTGGGGCGCGCAGAGGTCCGCCGCGGCGCGCACGAGCTCCTCCGCCCAAGCGGCCAGGTCCACGGCGCTCGGCCGGATCCGCGGGAGCTCACCGCGCTCGAGCCGCGCGAAGTCCAGGAGGCCCTCGACGAGGCGCCGCAGGCGCGCGGCTTCGCGCGCGATCGCGCGGTGGTACTCGCGCAGCGATGGGGGCGCCCCGATGACCCCCTCGACGACCCCATCGACGAGGTTCTCGGCGAGCCCGGAGATCGACGCGAGCGGCGTTCGCAGGTCGTGCGAGACGCTGGCGACGAACGTACGCCGCAGCTCGACGAGGCGCGCAGCGCGCTGCGCCGCGCGTGCACCGAGCAGCGCAGCCAGGAACAGCGCTGCACCGAGGCCGAAGAGCGCTGTACGGATGACCGCGAGTCGCCGCTGCTCTCCAGCGATCGAAGCGGAGGGGTCAGGATGCATGAGGCGCTCGGGCTGCCCAGAGCCGAAAGGGTCGAGCTCTGGACCGAACATGTCGAGGTCGCTCTCAGAGGGCTCCGCCAGCGCCCACGGCGCGCTCAGCTCTGCGCTGAAGCTGCGGCGCAGGTCCGACACGGCATGCAGGGCCAGGCTGCTCGGTGCGCCGAAACGGACTGCAACTCGGGTCCCAGGCGGCGCCGTGAGTTCGCCCAAGACTTCGTAGAGACGCCAACGGCCCTCGGCGGTCTCTGGCGCCCGGAGCGCAGCGCGCAAGGCCGCGCCGGTGCGCGCTCCTTCCGCGAACGTCGCTTGCCAGCCGCCGGATGCGGCGGAGGGTAGGCGCTCCTCGAGCAGGGTCCGCAGCGCGAGGTGCTCGGGATCGAGCGCGACCCGCGCGCCGGCGGTGTCGACGACGATCCGATCCCGTGGAGCGCCGAGTCCGAGCTCGCCGGTACGCAGCGCGGCGCCGACTTCGTTCGCGAGGGCCGTGCGCTCGGTGAGCTCGAGCTCGGGCGCTGCAGTCAGAGTCGCAGCGAGTCGCGCAGAGGTCCCGTCGACGGTGAGCTCGAAAGGGAGCGCGCGGAACACCTCGAGATAGCGGCGCACCGCAGCGGTGTCGTTCTCCGCCGCCGCGAGGCGCAGGGCTGTCAGTCGAGCAGCGCTGTTCACGCCCACACGTGAGCTTTCTGCGCTGGCCTCTTCATCGAGCAACCGAGAGAGCGTCGTACGCGCACCCGCGACATCGCCCGAGTTCTGCCGCGTGCGCGCGACTGCGAGCACGGCGCGCTCGACCTCGTCGGGTTCGTACGGCGTGGTGCTCCCCTCCGCGAGGCCGGCTGGCCAAGGTGTGCTCTCTTCCGACCATTGCACGAGCGCTCCGATCGGCTCAGCGATCGGCGCCGCCTCCGCCAGGCGCGCGGTCCAGCGCGCGAGCGCGATACGACCCTCCGCCTCGGCTTCACGCGCGAGCCGCGCCCGCGCGGCGCCCTCGGGGTCCCCGAGGTCCTGGGCCCCCAGAACGAACAACGCCGCCGCGAAGACCGAGCCGGTCAAGAGGAGCAGCGCCGCCCGCGTCATGCCCGTCATCCTAAGCGTAAGGCCGCGTCAGTGCGCGATGGATGGCACCCCGAGAACCACCCTCGCGCGCTCCACAATGCACATCGGACGGTAGCAGGTACGCCCTAGACCTGGCGCTGCTGATTCGTCTGGCCGGTTCAACGACGGCCCGCGCGGTCGAGGAGGCGCACGAGGGCGAAACCCGCCACCATCAACGCGAGCGCGCCGAAGAGGTACGACTCCGAGGGATACTCGCTCGGCCAGACCGCGACCTCCTGGAACGGGACCTCTTCGCCCTTGCTGTTGATGCGCGTCGAGAGGACCTTACGCCACGGCCAGATCTTGTAGAGCGAGCCGACCATGAACCCGGTCATCAACGCCATGGTGGCGTCGTGGTGGCGTTTGAAGAGCCACGTCAGCACCCGTGAGAACGTCGCGAGGCCCACGAGGCAGCCCGCGGCGAAGGTCGCGACGGTGACGGCGCTCGCGCTATCGAAGCCCTTGAGAACACCCTTCACCGCTCCGAGCACGTAGGCGTACATCCCCATGAGCAGCAACATGAAGCTGCCGGAGATGCCCGGCAGCATCAGTGCCGAGATCGCGATCGTGCCCGAGACGAAGACGAACCACGGCGCTTCGATGCCTTGGGCCGGGGTCGCGACGGTCACACCGAACGCGACCGCAGCGCCCAGCAGCAGCCAGAAGCCTTCGAGCGCTCGCCAGCGCTTCACGTGGCCAGCGACGTAGAAGACCGACGCGACGATGAGGCCGAAGAAGAAGGCCCACACGAGCGGCGGATAATGCTGCAGCAGGTGGGTGATCCCGAAGACTCCGACCACGATCCCCGACGCCATCCCCGCGAGCAGCGTCGCGAGGAACGTCCCGTCCGCAGCCCGCCACGCCGCGGCGAGGCCGCCTTCGCGCAGCGCGCGCAGCACCGTGGGCCCGAGGACGGCTTTGATGACCAGGAGCAAGCGCTCGTAGATGCCCGTGACAAACGCGATGGTACCGCCGGAGACGCCCGGGATGACCTCGGCGATGCCCATCGCGGCACCCTTCAAGAACGTCAGCGGGCTGGGTTTGTGATCGGTCATAAACACGTCAGGGGGTCGCGCGAACCCAACGCAGGAGGTCCTCGACGGAGGGCCGATCTGCGATGTTCTCGCAGCTCTCCGCAATGTAGGCGTGTCGGACGACACCAGTGCGATCGAGCACGAAGCTCGCGGGGCGCACCAGATCGGCCTGCAGGCCGAGGGCGCGTGCGAGCGAGAGCTCGGGGTCGTGGACCATGTGATACGGGGGAGGTGTGTCGCCGAACTCTTCGCGGCACGCCTCTTGGAATGCAGCGAGGTGGCTGCCCGAACCCGGATAGAGCACCACCACTTCGCAGTCCTCCGCTGCGAATCGCGGCACACACGGCGCAAGCTCTGCGGTCTGTGCGAAGCAGTACACACACACCTGCGTCGTGAACCCGCGCAGCACGACGACCAGCACCTTCTGGCCCTGCAGGCGATCGAGGTCGAACGGTTGACCGTCCGCTTGCGGGAACTTCGTGACGGGCAACGGGGAGCCCGTCGCCGCCTCCGCCAAGAGAGGCTCACCCTCGCCGAGGCGCGGCGCGTCCGCCGCGGCGCCGTAGCGCGCTCCGGCGCGGTGGCGGCGCGGCAGCCAACCGTCGCGGTAGTAGCGGCGCAGCAGCGCGAGCTCGTCGCGCTCGCGCGCGGTGAAGTGGCCCGGATCCGTTGGGGCGGCTGGGCGCGGCGTCGGCGGCTCCGACGCCTCGCCGACGGGCGTCAAGGCGACGATCGCCCGCGGCAGCGGCTCGCGCGGCCCAGCCAGCTCGTCCAACAGACGCGCGGCGACATCGAGCGGAGGGTTGCTGCGCGAGAATTCGGGCTCGCTCCACCGACGATCCCACGGGGCGCGCGGCCGTGCGACGACCTGCAAGGTCGACGGCGTCGCGCCGCCGAGGCTCCAGGTCCCGAACAGCGTCGGTCCGCGCACCGGGCCGCGGGCGACGAACGCGCCCGCATCGTCGAACACCGAGAGCTCACCGTTGAGCTCGCCGTCTTCGAAGCGCCCGAGCGCGCGCAACGCGCCGTTCGGATGGCGTGTCACCCAGAGGCCCACCGGTCGCCCCTGGCGCAGGAATCCCTCGCGGCGGACGCCGCCTGCAGGCCAATATTCGAGCACCTGCTCGACACCCTCGGGCAAGGGATACTCGACGACCTCGGCGCCTGCGGAACGGGTCCAACGACCGACGGGCTGATCCTCGAAATAGCTCCCGCGAGCGCTCTCCTGGCCTGTGCGGTCGAAGCTCTGCCATTCGAGCGTGCGCCGGCCCGCATCGAAGACGCCGCGCTGGTCGAGCACGCCATCGGCGGTCCAGAAGGTCCACTCACCCTGTTCGCGGCCCGCGCGGTACTCGCCGCGGCACTGCAGGGCTCCGTCAGCGTGCCAGAACTCCCACAGCCCCTCCTGGCGCCCGCCGAGGTAGGCGCCGCGCATCCGCAAGGTCCCGTCCGGGTACCAGTGGGTCCAGGGACCCGAGCGATCGTCGCGTTCGTAGCGGCCGCGGGATTCGACCTGTCCGTCAGGGTACCAGTGGGTCCACGGTCCCTCTTGCAACCCATCCGCGAGCGCGCCGCTGCCCGGCGGCGGTGTGCCTCCGGGGGTCCGCGTGCCATAGCACGCGGCGAGGCTGGCTACCATGGCGAGCCCCGCCATGCATTTCCTCAACCCATTCCTGCGCGCCGCCGCCCCATTCGTGATCTGCGCGGCTTCCGGCTGCGTCTTCGATAGTGCACGCCGTCCGCTGCTCGACACCGAGCTCGCCGCGGCGAGCGCGTACGTCTTCCGCGGGCAGACGTTCACGGAGCGCCCCGTCGCGCGCGCGGCGACGGTCGCGCAGTTGCCTGCGAAGGGCGGCGGCTCGCTCGCCCTGGGCGCGCTGGGCATCCTCGAGCTGAGCGACTCGATCGGCGATGCGTGGGGCGCGGAGGGCTCGAGCGGCGAGTTCACGCAGACGGACTTGTGGTTCGGGTACACGACGCAGTGGGCCGGCTTCGAGGGGACCCTCGGCGCGCGGCACTATAGCTGGCCGCGGGGCGAGGTGTTTCGCTTCGCCCCGTTCCCCGCCACGTCCGAGGCGTTCGCCCGGGTCGGACGCACGGCCTTCGGCGTCGATCTGGGGCTGACGCTGCACTACGACTTCGACGCCGTCGGGTCGCTCTATTCCGATCTGGAGGCCGTGAAGTCCTGGTCCCTCGACGCGACGTTCGACCTGGAGCTGCGCGCCTTCGCGGCCTGGTCCGATGCGGAGCACGGCCTCTGGCTCTACCGCAGGCGCAGCGCCGGTTTGGCCGATGCCGGCGCCGAGGTCGCGCTGCGCGCGGCGCTCGACGACGTGACGAGCGCGCGTTTGTCCGTCACAGGCAGCAGCATCCTCGATGCGACGTACCGCGACTGGTTCGACGACAACGGCGTCGCACCGGACGTGCTGTTCGCCACGCTCGGATGTTCGTGGGCGTTCTGAGCGGGGCGTACAGCACGGCCGTTGTAGGCGCCGCGACGCGCTCAGCGCGCAGATCCCCGCCGGTCGACGCTCGCCGTCACCTCGCGCTCCGGCGCGGTGCGCTCTGCCCCGTGGCGCGCGTCGGTCGCTGTCTCGGGGACGACGAAGCCATAGAAGACCCCGCGCTGCGGCGCGCCGTGCAGCTCGAGGTCACCGAGGAGCTGCGTTTCACCGCTCAGCACCGTGCCACTGACGACGCCGATGACCGCAGCGATGCGTGTGCGTCCGCGGATGACCGTGTCGTCGCCGTCGACGTGTGTGAGCGCTGCGAGCTCTGCTTCGTCCGCGATGAGGCCGCCGCGGACGACGGTGTCGTCGCTCAGGTTCGCAGCTCCGTCGATCCGCGCACTGCCGGTCGCGTGTGCACGCCCGCGGAGGAGCGCGCGCCCGGTCACACGCGCGTTGCCGCTCACACGCGCGCGGCCTTCGATCCGCGCCGAGTCCGAGACGACGGCTGAATCCAAAACCTCTGCGTCGGCGCCGACGTACGCAGTCGGAGCGACCTGCGCCGTGCTCGCGACGAAGCCGCCCCCGTTCGGGTGCGGAGCCCCCGCGATGTCTGCATTGCGCGCTCGCCGGTACGGCGTTGCACCCTCGATGTGCACGGACCACGGGTAACGGTAGATCGAGTAGTAGGTCTGGTCCCACGCGATCGAGTGGTGCTGCAGAGGCGTGGCGGCGACGACCAGCCAGTGCTCACGATCGTCCGGTCGCACATCCAGTGTCAGCTCACCGGACGACCCACGGAGTGCTGCGCTCGATCTGCGCTGGCCCGAGGAGTCGACGGCCACGAGTTGCACGCGCCAATCCGATGCGGGAGCGCTCAGGCTTGCGGGTTCGTTCTCGAACTGACCTGCAAAGGCCTCTCGAGCGGGAGCTTCCTGCACGTGGCCGTCGAACTTCAGCTCGATTCGGCGCACATTGCGTCCAGGTGCGAGGCGCACGTGGTTGTAACCGTAGCGCTGCGGCGCCCAGTAGTCCGGCACGTGGAACCAGCCAGGCCGCGCCGAGTCTTCGTCCAGTTGCGTGACTCGCCGGCTGACGTCTGGGTCGAAGTTGCCGTACGCCGCGCGCAGGACCGCGCCCCGCTCGTAGTCCCAGGTCACGTTGGCCGCTGCAAACGCGCCGAAGTGGTCTCCCAGCGTCGCTTGATCCCAGCCGCGGCTGCGGCGCAGCACGAGCAGCGGGTCCTCGACGTTCTGCCCCTCTTCGCCGGGTTGGCGCGCCTGCAGCCAGATGTCGTGGATCGCCTGGTAACCGCAGCGGTCCTTGATGTACTCGAAGAACTGCCAGTTGCAGTAACGCGTCCGCGTCGAGCCATAGTAGAGGTGCGGGCTCTCGACGTACGCGGCTGAGCAGCCCGCACCGTCGGGGAAGAGCTGGAACGTCATCCACTCCGCATGGCTCTCCCAGAACCAGCCGACGTACGGCGAGTCACGCAGGCCGAGCGATGCAAACTGCAGGCAGTGCACGTACTCGTGCGCCAGCGTCGAGGGATCGCCGAAAGCGGCGTGGTGCAGCCACATCGCTGGATGCCGCTCACCGGTGCCCGCGCCCGCGGCCCAACCCTGGTTCGAGAGGAACACGTCCGTCTTGAAGGCCTCTGGAGCGCCGGCGTACGGCGCAGGGAAGCCGAGTGTGCCGCAGAAGTACGCGCGGATGCGCTCGAGCTCGGCGAGGCCTGCGGCGATCGCGCTCTGCTCGAGGGGCACTTCGTCTCCGTCGTTCCAGCGCGCGACGAAGTGCGCCGATTCGACGATGTGGTCGGAGGATTCGGGGGCAAGGACGAGATGCTGCGTCTCGGCTCGAGCTGCAGCGAGCAGCAGGAGAGAGGAGGGTAAAGGCATCGCCGATGGGGGCAATCGAGATCGAGTGGTGGGGTGACGGCGCTACCCTGTCCGTGGCTCTCGGTTGCACCACGGCGCTCTGTCCCTGGAACTTCTGCGCGCGCTCTCCGAGCGCCGGAGTCAGGCCCCGCGCGATTCCTCAGCGCGGCTGCGCGATCTCGATGAACCAGTCCGTCAGCACGGCCACGCCGCCGCGGACCGTGACCTCGAGCGCGCGCGGTGCGGCGCCCGAAGTGTCCTCCGATGGGAGGCTGAGTGCGCCTGTGACTTGCTCTGCCGTGGCCTCGGGACCGGCCGCGACACGCAACAGCGCCCCATCCCAATCCATCCAGAACGGGACTTGCACCGGGATGACCGCCAGAGTCTGCGTGTCAGCGATGTCTGCGGAGACCTGCCAAACATCGCCCTTTCGCGATTCGCGCTGCCAGCGCAGCTCGAGCTGCTCTGCGGCTTCATCCTGCGCGAGGAGCGCGAGGCTGAGCGCTTCGTCCGCGCCGAGCAGGAAGCGGACACGGACCTCGGCGACGGGCACCCGCGGTCGCTCCGCGGAGACGTAGCGCGCGCGCGCTTCGATCACGCCGCGCACGGTGAACGGCGTCGTCGGCAGCGCGCGGTTCGCGTGCGCGGTGACGCGCGCTGCGTTGACGAGCGCGCCGCGGCGTGACTCGTCGACCGCGAACGGGCGCGGGACCGCGACCGTCCAACCTGCAAGCAGGTCCTCGGCGGGGAAGAGCGCTGTGCGAGTGCGCGGCGTGGGCGCGATCGGCGTCGTGCCCTCGGTCGGCGACGGTTGAGGTGTTGCTGGCTGAGGTGGCGCGGCGAGCTCCGCCGAGCCTGTGGGCTCGAACTCGGGTTCGGAGGGTGTTGTTGTGCGCGGGCCGCGCCAAAGCAGGTAACCGAGGACCAAGCCCGTCACGGTCGCGGTCCACTTATGCACGCGCCGCTTCGCCGGTGGGGCGGACGTTGCAGCGCTGCGGGCGTCCAGCGCAGCGATCAGCTCGTCGTACGTGCTCGGGCGCGTGGCAGGGTCCCACGCGAGCAGGCGCGAGACGAGCGCTGCGAGCGCAGCGACCTCGGTGCTTGTGGTCGGCGTCCCGTCGTCCTCGCGGACCCCGCGCAACGACACCTTGCCGCCCGCATCGCGCAGCGCGAGCTTCTGCACCAGCGCTTCACTGAGCGATCCCGCGCGAAAGGCCGGCGTCCCTGTCAAAGCCAGGTGCAGGACACAGCCGAGGCCGTACATGTCGGCGCGCTCGTCGACGCGCTCGGGTCCGTCGAACTGCTCGGGCGCCATCGTGACCGGTGTCCCGACCACCGCACCGACCGGCGTGAGCAGGGTGTAACCCTCGCGCTGCTCCATCGGCCGTGCGAGGCCGAGGTCCGCGAGTTTGGCGCGGAGGTGTGTGATCGCGTTTCCGCCGTCAGGCTCCGCAGCGAGCAGCACGTTCTCGGGCTTGACATCGCGGTGCACGAGGCCCGCGGCGGCCGCGTACTGCAGGGCCGTCGCGAGCTCGCGCACGAGGCGCAGCGCGGTCGTGCGCCCAAGGGCGCCTTGCCGCGCGCTGTGCTGCGCCAGGTTCGGGCCCTCGACGAGCTCCATCACGAGGTAACAGCGACCGTCCGCTGCGACCCCGGCATCGTGGCAAGCGACGATGTGCGGATGGCGCAGGCGCGCGAGCAGCCGCGCCTCGCGGCGAAAGCGCTCCAGGAACGCAGGGGTTTGGAGCTCCGGCGCCAAGAGCTTCACGGCGACCGGACGATCGAGGTACGTCTGGCGCCCACGCAACACGAGGCCCTGGCCGCCGCGTCCGAGCACACCCTCCAGCGCGACATTCGGAATCGCAGGCCACTGCGCGGGGTCCTCGGGATCGGGCGGCAGCTCCTCGGCGCCGACCAGCGCGACCGCGTCGAGTTCAGCAAGGCGGCCGTATTGTTGCAGCAGCCGCTCGCCCCGTGCGAGGTCGCCCGGTGAACCCGCGAGCGCCGCCCGCAATGCAGCCAGCGGATCGCTCGCATCGAGGGCTTGCAGCACGACTTCGATCAGTCGATCGTCGCCGAGCGGGGCAGAGGGCGTCATCGGATCCACCGGCATCGACCCTGCGCCGTCACAGGGACACTCCGCGGCGCTCCAACTCGAGCGAGAGCTTCATCAACGCGCGCCGCAGCATCTGGCGGCAGTTCTCCTCGGTCTTACCGAGCTGCTGCGCGAGCTCTGCGTGGGACAGCCCTGCGACGCGCGCCAACGTGATGATCTCGCGCTGCTCTTCGCTCAGCGCGTCGAAGGCCTCTTCGAGCTTCGCGGCGCCTTCGCGGCCCATGGCGACGAGGCTCGGCGTGGTGACCGTGGCATATCCCTGCAAGAGCGCGGCATCGGCGCCGCCTTCGGCGTCGAGCGCGTGCTCACGCCCGACGTCGCGTTTGGCCGCGTGCAGCTTGCGGTCCAGCTCGACCACCTTGCGCAGGGCCGCGGTGTAGAGCCAACTGCGAAATGCAGCGTCCCCTTGGTACTCGAAGCGGTCGCGCGCTTGCAGGACCTCGCGGCACACCGATTGCACGATGTCCGATTGACCGAGGCGCGCTCGCAGGCCCGCGCCAGCGCGCAGGCGCACAAAGGCCCGCAGGCTGTCGAGGTGCTCCGCGAGGAGGCGGTCGAGGTCGGGCGGATCCTGGGTCACAGCAGGAGCGTATCCCAGAAGCGGAGGCGGCCGCACCCCGCCTCTGGTGGACCGTTCCAGCCCGTGGCACGCTAAGCGTCCGATGTCCCGTCCACGTGTCCCTCCGGGCCTCGCCACCGCGGTGGCCGTCGCGACCGCCGCGCTCGCCCTCGGGGCTTGGAGCCGCGCGGGCGCGCACCTTCCGCCCGTCGGAGGTCTCGAAGACGTCAGCGGCGAACGCCTCCTCTGGATCGGCCCGGGGATCGGCCCCGTCGGCGCGGGCGGGGACCTCGAGCGCGCCGACCTCCTCGTCGTCGGGGACTCGCGGGTCGGACATGGTGTGCATCTGTCGATCGCCGCGGAGCTGGGCCTCGGCCGCGTGGCGACCATCTGGGGCAGCGGCACGGAGCTGCTCGGCAACCTGCAGGCGCTCGACCGCTTGGCGCCGCGCCGCCTCGTCGTGGCGCTCTCGCCGTTCGGGCTCGTCGGGCACCGCGACGGTGCAGTGCCCGAGCTCTCGCGCGAGCGCCATCCCGCGTTCGATCCCGCGCGCCCGCCCCGCGACGTCCGCGCGTGGGCGGCCGACATCCGCGCCGAGCTCACCACCGCGGAGCGGCCCGCGGAGACGTTCGAAGGCGCGCTCGCGTGGTGGGTCTCTTCGCACCGCCTCGCGCGGGCGGCGCTCTTGCGCCAGCGCCTCGGGTTCGACCCCCAGGGCCTCGACCTCTCCCTCGCACACCGTGCGGACCGCGCGCGCGCCCTGCGCCTGGGCGTCCTCCAGCCGAGCCAGTGGGAGTGGGGGTGGGCGCCGCCCCACGATCCGCGCGCGAGCGATGCGGCGTACCGCTCCGCGCTGGCACCTCTGGGAGCGGCCCAGCGCAGCGCGGCCCGGGCGGCGCTCGAGGAGCGCTTCCGCGAGCTGACGAGCGCTGGCTGGGAGCTCGCCTGTGTGCGGCTGCCCATCGACCCGGGTCTGCGCGCGCTCGAAGACGAAGCCGGGATCGGCGCGGAGCTCTCGGCCCTCGTCGAACGCCTCGGTGTGCCTTACCTCGACCTGGGCGCTTGGCCGGACGCGACCACCGACGGCTCGCACCTCCACTGGCGCGGCGCCGATCGGGCGACCCGCGCGCTCGGCCGTTGGCTCCGCGAGGATCTCGGCTGGGGGCGGTGACTCGGCGAGCGTGACGGCCGCGCGGGGCATCGGCCCGGGTGCTCCGGAGCTCTGCCGCGTCACCGCGGGATCGCTGGGCAAGGCCAAGGAAGTCCCGGCTGCCTGGTTGCCTCAGGGGAGGACTGCGCCGCCGCCGAGGTGGATGAGCGCCGTGAGGGCGCAGGGTCACGGGCCCCCAAGGCACGCCGGGAGGTGGTCCGGAGCGCGCCCTCGAGCCCCCCCGGCCATTGCCTCCGTGGATCGGGGCCTCCATGGATCGCGCGCGGAGCTCGGTCGACGCGAACTTCGCCGGGGACTGCAGAGCCGCCCGCGCCGCGCCCTGCGCGAGCGGGAGCCGGGCCGAGAGCCGCGCCGCTCGGTCCTCCGCGAAATCCTCGCCCCGGTGTGTCACGCCCGCCGACGGAGCACCATCCAGGAGGGGTCCCACGAGAACCCCACCAGGAACGTCCCCATGCAGCTCCGCCCCGTGTTCACCTCGTTCGCCCTCGCCCTCGCCCTCGCCGCGGCCCCGCTGGCCGGCGCCGCAAGCCCTGGCCCTGCTGGCAGCCCGGCGGGGGCGGCCTCGGGCGGCGCCCCGCAGGTGTCCAGCCCTGCGCCGCTCCTTGGAGCGTGGATCTCGAACGGCGACGACGGCGAGCGCCTCGAGTTCCGGGCGGGCGGCGTCGCCCTCGTCGCGGGGACCGAGGGGCGGTTCACCGTGCGCGGCGAGCGCCTCGAGCTGGTCCTCGGCGGCCAGCGCGTGCGCGCGACCTTCCGCGTGGAGGGCGACGTGCTGCACCTCGCGGTCGAAGCGGAACGTGGAGCCCACAAGGCGTCTTACCGGCGCGCCGAGGCCCCGCTGGCGCTCGCGGCGGGGCCGGCGCGTCTCGCGTTGCCTGCGGGCTGGGCGGTGGTGCGCCGGGAGGGTGAGACCGTGGTCATCGACCCGCTCGGCGACCGCTCGGGCGCGGCGTGGGTCCTCGTCGCGGCGGAGCCCTCGGCCACGAGCGGGGCGGAGGCCCTCCAGCAGAAGAAGCGCCCGGTGACCGCCGAGCTCCGCGCCGCCCTCGCAGGGCTGTCCGCCGACCTCGCGAGCGAAGGTGTGACCCTGACGCGCCCTCGGTCCGAGGCCGAGGTGCAGGCGCTCGCCGTCCCAGCGCCCCTCGCCGCGGCAGAGGTGCAGCTCGCCGGGCGAGCGGCGGATCAGCGCGCGGTCACCGTCTGGGTCGGCCTGGCCCGCGGCGCGGAAGGGACGGTCACGGTGCTCCTGGTCGCAGAAGCGGCGCGCGGCGCTGCGCTCGTCGAGGCGCTCCGCCGATCCCTCACCGGCGTCACCTTCGCGAAGCCCGCGGCGACGTCAGAGGGTGGGCTCCCCGGCCTCGAATTCGGCCACAGCTCCTTCGGGAGCGACGCGTCGCTGACCACGGTCTATCGCTTCGGCGCAAACGGCCGCTTGATTCGGCGGACAATGTTCTCGTCGCCGCTCGGCGGATCCGACAGCGAAGCGACGGGCACCTACACGGTGCACGGTCAGCGCGTGATCGTCGAGGTCGAAAGCGAACGGATCGAGGCCACCCTGGTGCGCGAAGGCACCCGGGTGACCGCGATCCGCATCGGCCGCGTGTCCTACTCGCGGCTGTGACGCCGCGGGTCAGCTTCCCGATTCCGCGAGGCCGCGGTTCTTCAGGAGCGCATCGACGGACGGAGCTTTGCCGCGGAAGGCCTTGTAACCCTCCATCCAGTCGACGGTGTTGCCGCGGCTGTAGACGTGGGCCTCCAAGCGCTTCGCGGTCTCCGGGTGGAAGATGTCGCCGGTCTCCTGGAAGGCCTCGAAGCCGTCGGCGTCGAGCACCTCGGACCAGAGGTACGAGTAGTACCCTGCGCTGTAGCCGCCGGCGAAGATGTGGTTGAAGTGCGTGCTGCGGTGGCGCATCGGGATCTGCCGCAGCGCGCCGAGGCGCTCCATCGCCGCCGCTTCGAAGGCCAGCGGCTCGACGCCGACCGCGGCGTCGCCCGAGAGCGCGTGGTACATCTGGTCGACGAGCGCCGAGGCGAGGAACTCGCAGGTCGCAAAACCTTGGTTGAACTTGCTCGCTGCGATGAAGCGATCGCGCAGGGCGGCCGGCATCGGCTCGCCGGTCTCGCCGTGGCGCGCGAACTGCGTCAGGATCTCGGCCTGCAGGACGTAGTGCTCCATGAACTGCGCCATGAACTCGACGTAGTCCCGCGGCACGTTGGTGCCCGAGAGCGAGGGGTAGCGCACCTGCGAGAGCAACCCGTGCAGCGCGTGACCGAGCTCGTGGAAGAGGGTCTCGGCCTCCGTCATCGAGATCGTCGCCGGCTTGCCGAGCGGCGGCTTCGACAGGTTCAGGTTGTTCGTCACGTGCGCCGTGACCGGGCCGTCGAGGGTGCTCTGAGCGCGCAGGCTCGACATCCACGCGCCGCTGCGCTTGCCGGGCCGTGCGAAGTCGTCTTGGTACAGGAGCCCGACGTGGGTCCCGTCCTTCTTCGCGACTTCGTAGACGCGCACGTCGGGGTGGTACACGGGCAGGTCGAAGCGCTCCGTGAACGTCAGGTCGAACAGGCGACCCGACACATAGAACGCTGCCGCGCGGATGTTCTCGAGCTGCATGTAGGGCTGCAGCTCGGCCGGGTCCAGGTCGTACTCCGCCTGGCGCAAGCGCTCGGCGTAGTAGCGCCAATCCCAGCCTTCCAAGGCGTGGTCCACGCCCGACTCGGCGAGGAGCGCTTCGAGCCGCGCGCGCTCGGCCGTCGCCTGCGCGAGCGCCGGTTTCCAGACGCGCTCCAAGAGCTCGATCGCGGCCTCGGGAGTGCGCGCCATGCTGTCCGCGGTGATGTATGCCGCGTGACTCGGATACCCCAGGATCGCCGCGCGCTCAGCGCGCAGCGCGACGAGCTCCGTGATGAGCTTGCGGTTGTCGAAGTCGTTGCCGTTGGCGCCGCGGCTGATGAAGGCTTTGAAGAGCTGCTCGCGCAGGTCGCGGCGCGTCGAGTAGGTCAGGAAGTCCTCGACGTTCGGGCGCTGCAGCGTGAACACGAACTTCCCCGCCATCCCGAGCTGGCGCGCGGTCTCCGTGGCGCCGTCGCGGACACCTTGGGGCAGCCCCGCGAGGTCCGCTTCCTCGAGCACCAAGCGGAACGCGTCGGTGTCCTTCAGGTCGTTCTGACCGAACGTCGTCTGCAGCTCCGACTCGCGCTGGGTCAGCTTCGCGACGCGCTCGCGTTGCTCGGGCTGCAGCGCCGCGCCGGCGCGGACGAACTGGTCGTAGGTGACTTGCACGAGCCGCTGCGCCTCGGCGTCGAGCTGTGCCGCAGCGCGGTTCTCGTACACCGTCCGGATCCGCGCGAAGAGCGCCGGATCGAGCAGGATGTCGGTGCTGTGCTTCGACAGCTTGCTCGCATACTCGGACTGGATGCGGCGCACTTCGTCGTCGCTCAGGTTCGAAGCGAAGATGCTGAAGATCGAGCCGATGCGCTCGAGCTCGGCGCCCGAGCGCTCGAACGGCACGAGGGTGTTCTCGAACGTGGGCGCGGAGCGCACCATCGTGAGGCGCTGCACCACGGCCTTCTGGCGCGCCATCGCGGCGTCGAACGCCGACGGGAAGTGCTCGGGGGCGAGCTTGTCGAACGGCACCGCGCCCAGCGGATACGCGGACTCGCGCAGCAGCGGGTTGTTCGGAGCCACGTCGGGCGACACCGCGGCGTCCTGGGCGAATCCGGGCATCGTCAGCAGGGTGAGGAGGGTCGTCGGGAGGGGATGCATGCCCGAGACGGTATCAGGTCCGCGGCCGGCCAGGACCCCCCCCCGAGGACGGGGCCCCGCCCGAGGTGGTGACACCTCGGGCGGGGCCCCGTGATTCCCCGTAAGGAGAGCGCTCAGCGCCTCGCCGCGCTCATTCGCACCAGGTGATCTGGACCGCGTCGGAGTAGTTGAACCCGGCGACGCCCGCCTGGCTGTCGCGGTACCAGGTCTGGAAGTACCAGGTCGAGCCCGACACGATCGCCGCGCCCGAGGAGATCGGCGCCGTCAGGTCGAGCGTGTAGCTCGTGAACCCGAAGAAGTCGGAGGCCACGATGCCGAGGCGGAACGTCGTGCCCGCGACGCAGAGGGTGCCGTAACCGGAGCTCACCGAGACCTGTTGGTCCCCTTGGAACACCACACCGAAGGTGTTGGTCGACATCTGCGTGATGTCGAAGCGCATGTTGTTCGCACCGACCGAGGTCGAGCCGATGGCCGTCATGCGTGCGCCCTGCGGCGCCCAGGAGTTGGCCGCGCCCGTGCAGACGACGGTCGGCGCGAGGCACGGTGTGCCGCCGAGGCCCGACGTGCCGCGCACGACGAGCGCGAAGTCCGCATCGAGCGCCGGCGTCTCGACGTGCCCGTCCTGGTTGATGTCGTCCGCGAAGACCTCGATGTTCCACACACCCGGCATCGGGTTCGGCACGATCACCATCTCGACCGGGTCCTTGGTGTTCGAGCTGCCGCCCGCCGTCGAGGCGTTGCCCGCGAGCAGCCCGTTGTTGCCCCAGTAGAACGTGAGGCCATCGGGGGCCGTCGCGCGCACCGACAGATCGTTGATGCGGTGCAGCGTCGCCGACGTCGTCCCCGCCGGATCGAGGTACACGAGCGTCACGACGAGCTCAGGCGTGTTGGCGTCGACCGTGAGCGGATAGCTGACGCTCTCGGTCTCCGCCAGCACGGCGCTCTCGTTGACCCAGAAGATGCGATCGCGCTGGTCGTAGAGCGTGCGCACGTTCGCGCGTCCCCAGCCCTGGTGCACGCGGCGCAGGTCCGAGTTCGCCCCGTTGAACGGGTACTGCGACGCCGTGTTGATCAGGAACGCCCGGGCCAACGTGGCCTTCGGACGGCTCTGGAACACCGTCGCGGCCGTCGGGTTCCCGAAGATCCCGTTGTGCCACATCTCGTAGAAGAGCCCGAAGTGGCCCGCGGTGATCGGGGTCGCCGCGCTCGTGCCGCCGAACTGCGTGGTGCCGCCGCTGGACGACGGCGACTCGATCGAGTCGTACCAGTACGAGAGGTCCGGCTTGATGCGCCCGTCGGCCGCCGGTCCGGTGCTGGCGCCGCCAGCCCACGCGTCATCGGTCAGCGTCTGCGTGTCGTAGTGGCGGATGCCACCGACCGACAGCACGTTCTTGCCCCAGGCCTGGGGCCGCGAGCTCGTCGAGCCAGCGTTGCTCTGGCTGTTCAGGATGACGATGTCGTTGTCGAACAGGATGTCGTCCATCTCCATCGAGATCGACGTGTAGCTCGACGTCAGCGAGCTGCCCCACGAGTTCGTCTGGAAACACGCGAAGTACGGCGCCTGCAAGAGCTCCGCCGTGTGCTGGTAGCGGTTGTTCAGGCTGCCGTAGCTGGCGAAGATCGCCTGGCCGAGCGGCAGCAACCCGCGCCGCGACGCGAGCCCCGCGCCGTCGCCGAACACGATGCCGGTCACGGGGGTGCCGTGGCTGGCGCTGCCCGAGCGCGGGCCGTGGAAGATGATGGGGCGCGAGATCAGGTCCGCGTGCGTCTCGAGCACGTTCCCGTCCATGCACTCACCGCGCACACCCGCGCCGCGGTAACCCGCGACGGTCTCGACGTAGTTCGCACCGCCGTCGATGCGCACCTTGTCCATGTCGGTCTCCGGCGCGCTCCAGCGGTCGATCCAGAGCACTTCGTCGAACGCCGCGACCGCCGCGATCTGCGCGGGCGTCAGCAACGCATCGAAGCGGAAGCCTTCGTCGATCAGCCACACGACCTCGGCGCCGAGCGCTTCGACGCGCGCCGCGACGCGCCGCTTCATCTCCGGGCCGCGCTCGGTGACTTGGATGTGCAGCCGCTGGCGGTCCGGCAGGGAGCTCGCTGCGAGCCCGTCGAGCAGCTCCTGCTCCAAGCGATAGCTCGCGTGGTACGGGCCGATCCAGCGCACGAACGGCAGCGCGGCGACCTTCTCGGCCGTCGCGGCGTCCATCTCGACGAGGTTCGCCGACTCCGGCAGGTGGTGACGCACCGTGGCGCCCGCCGCGCGCAGCGCGGTCTGATACGCCTCGACCGACTGGGTCACGTACTGGACGATGTAGAGCCGACCCGAAGCCTCGAGGCCCTCCTGGGGCCGCGGCGCCGCGTCGACGAGCGGGTCGAACGTGCCGCGCTGCAGGTGCAGCGTGTGCACGGCATCGCGCACGCGGCCGAAGGGCTTGTCGGGCGCCAACCGCACGCGGTAGCGCTCGCGCTCCTGCACGCCGTCCGTCTCGCGCCAGCGCACGACGACGGTGGGGGACCCGGCGACGGTGATCTGCTGGACCTCCAGCAGAGCGCCCGCGGCCTCGTAGACGAGGGTGCCGTCCGCGAGGCGGACCTCCTGTGCGGCGAGGCCCTCCTGGAGGACTGCGGGCGTTGCAGGGTCAGAGGGCTGAGCGGCGCCCGCGAGGGCGACCGTGACGAAGAATCCGAGCATCGGGGTGAGAGTGGGAGCTTGTCGGAACAGGGAACGTCCCCCTCCACCCTACTCGGACCTGGCGCCTGCGGAGGCCCTCACATCCAGGTCTCATCCAGAGAGGCCCCTCAGACCCCCGCCCGCTGCCCCAGGACGAGCTCCCGGAAGCGCGTGAAGAGGTGCGCCGAGTCGAGCGGCCCAGGGGCCGCCTCGGGGTGGTACTGGACGCTGAAGACCGGGGCGCGCCGGTGGCGCATGCCCGCGATCGTCTTGTCGTTCAGGTTCCAGTGGGTGACCTCCATGTCCGCCGGCACCGTCGCCGGGTCGACGACGTAGCTGTGGTTCTGGCTGGAGATCTCCACGCGCCCCGTCGTCATGTCCTTCACGGGGTGGTTCGCGCCGTGGTGCCCGAAGGGCATCTTCACGGTCGTCGCGCCCATCGCCAGCGACAGGATCTGGTGCCCGAGGCAGATGCCGAAGATCGGCACGCGCCCGATGAGCTCGCGCGCGGCTGCGATCGCGTACGTGCACGCCGCCGGGTCGCCGGGGCCGTTCGAGAGGAACACACCGTCGGGTTTCAGCGCCAGCACCTCGCGCGCCGGGGTCTCGGCCGGCACGACTGTGACGTCGAAGCCGCTGTGCACGAGGCTGCGCAGGATGTTGCGCTTCGCGCCGAAGTCGTACGCGACGCAGCGCAGCCGCTCACCGCGCCATTCGGCTTCGAGCCCGGGGTAGCTCGCGGGGTAGCGCTCGCGCCATTCGTACGGGGCCTTGCACGTCACGAGCGAAGCCAGGTCCCGCCCGTCCGTCGCCGGCGTGGCGCGCGCCTTCCGCACGAGCGACGCGTGGTCGCTGTCGACCGTCGACGCGACGAAGCGCAGCGAGCCCGTCTCGCGCAGCTTCTTCGTGATCCGGCGCGTATCGACACCTTCGAGCGCGACGACGCCGTGCCGCACGAGCCAGTCCTCCAGCGTCATCGTCGCGCGGTGGTTCGACGGGATGCTCGAGAGCTCCTTGATGACAAACGCCTCGGCCCAGCAGCGGTCCGATTCGTCGTCCTCCTCCGCGACGCCGTAGTTCCCGATCAGCGGGTACGTCATCACGACGCCTTGGCCGCAATACGAGGGATCCGTGAGGATCTCCTGGTAGCCCGACATCGCGGTGTTGAACACGAGGTCGCCGCCGCGCTCGCCGTCGGCGCCGATCGAGCGACCTTCGAACACCGTGCCGTCTTCGAGGGCCAACCAAGCTGGTCTTCGTCCGCTCATCCGCGCGCTCCGTCTCTCGTCTCGGGGTGACCTTCGCGCGCGAGGGTGCGCACGATCCGGGCTGCGGCGACCCCTGCGCCGAAGCCGTTGTCGATGTTCACGACCGTGACCCCGGCCGCGCAGGAGTTCAGCATCGCCAGCAGCGCCGCCGCGCCGCCGAAGCTCGCGCCGTAACCCACCGAGGTCGGCACCGCGATCACGGGCCGATCGACGAGGCCGCCCACGACGCTGGGCAGCGCGCCCTCCATGCCGGCGACGACGATCAGCACGTCTGCGGCGCGCAGGCGCTCGACGACGGCGAGCAGTCGGTGGATGCCCGCGACGCCGACATCGGCGAGCGCTTCGACGTGCGCGCCATGGAAGCGCGCGACGAGGGTCGCCTCCTCCGCGACGGCGCCGTCGCTCGTGCCGGCGCTGACGACGAGCACGTCGCCGTGGCCCACGGGTGGCTCGCCGATCGACACCGCGCGCGCGCGCGCCCAGTGGCGGGCCGCGGGGCAGCGGCGCAGCACCTCGGCCGCGGCGTCGTCGGGGACGCGCGTGGCGAGCGCGCGCCCGTGGTGGCCCGCGAGCGCCGTCAAGTTGTCCGCGATCTCGGCGGCGGTCTTGCCGACGCCGAAGATGACCTCGGGCGCGCCGCAGCGGGCGTGCCGCGCGAGGTCGAGCCGGGAATGGCCGAGGTCGAGCACCGGCCAACCGGCCAGGCGCTCGACGGCCGCCTCCACGCCGGTCTGGCCGGCGCCGACGGAGGCGAGGAGCTCGCGCAATTCGGCTGCGTTCAAAGCGCGAAGAGTCTAACGGCTCGGACCCGGGCGGGGGGCCAGATCCTCCGAACCGAACGGGACGGAGGCGGCGGTTCAGCGCGGCGCGGCGTCGACCCCGAGGTCCGCGACCCGGCCAGCGCGCAGGAGCTCGAACCCGAGGCCCGCGATCATCGCCGCGTTGTCGGTGCAGTACGCGGGCGCCGGGAAGTGCGCCCGCAGCCCTTGGGCCGCCGCGCGGGCCGCGAGGACCTCGCGCAGCCGCCGGTTGCAGGCCACCCCGCCGGCCACGAGCACGGTCTCGACCCCCTCGCGCTGGGCCGCGCGCAGCGTCATCGCCGAGAGGCTCTCGACGACGGCCTCCTGGAACGACGCCGCGACGTCGGCGCGCCGCGGGATCGCCTCGGGCGCCGGGGTCGGCGCCAGGGCGTCGCCGCCGCGCAGGTGGTACAGCACCGCGGTCTTCAGCCCGCTGAAGGAGAACCCGAGGCCCCCGTCCTTCGGCCGATAGCGCGGGAACTCGAAGGCGCGCGGGTCGCCTTCGTCGGCGAGGCGTGAGATCGACGGCCCCCCGGGATAGCTCAGCCCGAGCAGCCACGCGACCTTGTCGAAGGCCTCACCCGCGGCGTCGTCCAGGGTCGTCGCGATGCGCCGCATCGACAGGGCCGAATCGACCCGGTAGAGCGCCGTGTGCCCGCCGGAGACGACGAGCGCCACCGCGGGCCAGGGGAACTCCGTGCGGCCCGCCGAACCGCCGAGGGCCTCCATCGTCGCGGCGTGCACATGCGCCTCGATGTGGTGCACGGGCACGAGCGGTAGCCCGCGGGTCAGCGCGAGCGCCTTCGCGGTCGAGAGCCCGATCAAGAGCGAGCCGATCAAACCCGGCCGGTTCGTGACCGCGATCGCGTCGAGCTCGTCGAGCGTGACCCGCGCGTCGTCGAGCGCGCGCTGGATCGTCGGCACGATCTGCTCCAGGTGGCTGCGCCCCGCGAGCTCGGGCACGACGCCGCCGAAGCGCGCGTGCTCTGAGACCTGGCTGTGCACGACCGACGAGCGGATGTCGTAGCCGTCGGCGACGACCGCAGCGGCGGTCTCGTCGCACGAGGACTCGATGCCGAGCAGCAGCGTGGGGCGGGCCATGGGGCGCAGAGTCTAACTCACGGCGCCCAGGTGCCGGACAGCAGCGCGAGCGCGGCCTCGAGCTGTGGATCCTCGGGCGCTGTGCCCATCAGCGGCACACCTTCGCGCGCTTCGAACGCGCGCAGCGCTTCGAGCACCTCCGCGGGCGGGTCGTAGCGGCCGAGGTGCTGCGCGATGCGCCGCCGGGTCGCCTCGGCCAGCTCGACGTGCACGTCGGGCAGGATGCCCCAATCGCGGCCCTCGTCCGCCGTGCGCTCGAAGTTGCGTTTGCTCGGCGAGTAGTAGTACGCGCTCGTCACCTTCGCGCGGCTGCCGAAGCTCGGGAAGGAGCGGATCGTCTGCAGCATGCCCTTGCCGTACGTCGGGGCTCCGACGAGCACGGCGGCGCGGTGGTCCTGCAGCGCACCCGCGAGCACTTCGCTGGCGCTCGCGGAGTCGCCGTCGACGAGCACGACGGTCGGCAGCCCCGCGAGGCGCGCGGCGTCGCGCCGGGCTTCGTGCACCGTGCGCTCCGTGCGGCCCTCGGAGCTGACGATGACCCCTTGCGGCACGAAGCGGCGCGCGATGTCGACCGCGGCGTCGAGCACTCCGCCGTAGTTGCTGCGCACGTCGATCACGAGCGCCTTTGCGCCGCGCTCGCTGAGGCGCGCGACGGCGGCGTCGAACTCCTCGGTCGTGCGGTGGGTGAACGAGCGGATCGACAGGTAGGCGATGCCGCGCGCGGGATCGAGCATGGCCTCGTGCCGCACCGTCGGATCGACGAGCACACGCGGGCGCACCGTCACGTCGCGCTCGACCCCGTCGAGGTCGCGCACACGCAGCTCGAGGCGCGAGCGCTCGGGCGCCCGCAGTCGCTCGCGGAACGCCGCTTCGTCGAGGCCTGCGATCGGCTCGCCGTCGATCGCCACGATCGTGTCGCCGACGGTGAGGCCGGCCTCCCAGGCCGGAGTTCCGAGCAACGGGAAGAGCACCTGCCCCTGCTCGGTCGGCCGGCGGAAGATCACGCCGATGCCCTTGAAGTCGCCTTCGGTCTCGCGGCGCACGCGCTCGGCTTCACTCGGCGCGTAGTAGCGCGAATACGGGTCGAGGCCGTCGATCATCCCGTGCAGCGCGCGATCGAGCAGCTCCTGCTCGGAGAGCTCGCGCACGAAGTGCGCGCGCGTGAAGTCCTTGATGCGCTCGAACTGCGCCGACGCGGGGTCGTCGCGCCGCGGCACGAGCTCCTGCCCGATGAGCAGGACCAACATCCCGGCGAGCACACCGAGCAGGAAAACCGCTTGCAGCGCGCGTCCGCCGTCCATGGCGGCCAAGGGTACCAAGTCGAGCCCGAACGGTGCCGCTCGCGCTGGGCAGCGAGAGCGGCACCGTTCGGTCTTCGACGGGTTGACGCTCCTACACCTATTGGAACGTCAGCGTCAGGCCATCCGTGAAGTTGGACGTGCCCGCGCCGCCCACGGCATCGCGGTGCCACGCCTGGAAGTTCCAGGTCTCACCCGCGGCGATCGAGACAAGGCCCGTCGGTGTCGGGGTCTGCGTCAGGTTCAGCGCGAGCTGGAACGCGCCGGTGCTGCCCGTGTTCTTGATCTGACCCGGCGCGACGTAGCGGCCGATGCCGCCGCCCAGGCACAGCACCCCTTGGCTGCCGCCCGGCTGGTTCACCGCGCCCTGCGAGCGGCTCGTGAGGAAGAAGCCGAACGCGTTGTTCGGCAGGTCGCTCGCTTCGAGCGTGACTTGATTCGTCGCGACATCGATCGAGCCGACCGCGCTGATGCTGCCGGTGACGCCCGTCGAGTTCGGCACGGCGTTGCAGTAGTTCGTGCCGAGGGTCACCGGCAGGGTTTCGACGAGCAGGTTGTCGTACAGCGTGAAGCTCGTCGGTCCCGAGATCGACGTGAAGATGTCGGCGAGGCCCAGCGCGACCTGGCCGCTGAGCGGCGGCAGGAAGTTGCCCTGGAACACGAGCGTGCCGTCGAAGCGGAACTCGATCACACCCGTCGTGTTGTCGACCTCGATCGTGACCGTCGTCCAGATGTTGCCCGGCGAGCCCGCGATCGTCGCCGGAGGCGACGGGAAGAGCGCTTGGTAGAAGGGGTGGTTCGCGTTGGCGCCATGCCCGAGGTAGCTCGGGTGTGTCGCGGGGATCAGGCCGATCTCGGTCTCACCCTGCGGCAGGAGCGCAGCGTTGCGGTACCAGCGGTAGTCCGAAGCCGAGCCGCCATCCGGCGTGAACGCCAGGAACGAGCCGGAGCCCGAGGTCGGCAGCGTGTACTGGTTGTGGGTGAAGCCGTCGCCTCCGATCCCGATGTGCGTGTGCTCGGTCGTGCCGGATGCGCCGACGAAGTTCAGCCACACGTCGACGACGAGCCGGTACCGCGGCGCGCTCACCGAGGTGTTGTGGAAACACGTCACGCCGTCGATCGCGCCTGCGCTGTCGTTGGCGGTCAGTTTGAGCCCGCCGTTCGAGCCCGGCGCGGAGCGCGGCGCAAGGGGGATGCCGGCGCCGACGTAGTCGAACGCGAAGGTCTGCGTCCCGTTGAGCAGGGGACCCGGGCCTACGATCGTGTAGTTGCCGGAGGTGTCGACTGCGAAGTCGTCGGAGAGGAGGACGGTCTGGGCCGGTGCCGCCGCAGTGCAGAGCGCGCCGACCTGGACCCACGTGAGGGCGGAGGTCTTGGACATGCCCAGCAAGGTACCCCGTCCCGCAGATTCTCGCGCCAGACTGTCGCAGGATCGAGACAGGGCGCGGGGCCGACCGAGCCTGCGCTCGGTCGACCCCGCGTGGTCAAGGGTCAGCGGCCCTCCGGTCAGGTCCCGTGGCTCTCGCTGAGGAGCCTCTGGACCGAGGTGTCACCCGCGTCCCAGCGGAAGGCCCTGCGGCCGTTCGGACCGAGGATCAGGACCCGGTTCGGGTTGTGCTCGTCCACCTGGCAGCCGAGGCGCTCGAACTCTTTGCGGGCGAGGCGCAGCTCGCGCCGCTGCGTGGCGAGGCGCGCGCGTAGGTCTTGGGCCTGATCCCAGTCGGACATGGTGTCCGGGACCCCCGCCGCCTTGAGCGAGGCGAGCTGCTTTTCGAGCAGCCGCACTTCCCGGCGGCGCTCCGCGACCTCGCGGAAGATGGCATCGATGAGGGGGACGAGCTTCTGGGCTTCGTTCCGGTCGAGAGCGTGCTTCATGGTGGACCGCCTCCTTCGGGACGGTTGCCTTGATTAGCCGCGTTCTCCCTGCGACCGAAGCCCTCACGGGTCGGAATCGCGCGGTTTACGCGGCCCTAGCGGATCCGTCGCGGGACACGTCGCTGGGGCCGAATTTTTGGCGGATTCCGTGAATACCGCCCGCGTCTCAGTGTGGCTCAGGCACGAACACCTCGGGTGGCGCGACGTCCGCGCGCCACGCGTCCCAGAGCACCTCTGCGACGTCTTCGGGCTTGTTGAACTTCACGCCCGACCACTGCGCTTTGTACGGCTGCACGAGGTCCGTGTCGGTCGCGCGCGGGAACACCGTCGTCACGCGGATCCCCTCATGGGCCAGGTCGGCGCGCAGTCCCGCCGAGAGTCCCGCGAGTCCCGCTTTGGTCGCGGCGTAGAGCGCCGTCCCGGGCACGGGCTCGCGCGCGAGCACCGAGGCGATGTTGAAGATGTGGGCCCGGCGGCTCTCGCGCAGCGCGGGCAGGGCCTCGAGCAGGACCAACACGGGACCGGTGAGGTTCACGCCGACGAGGCGCTCCCACGTCTCCATGTCGGTGGCGTCGATGCCCGCCATGTCGAAGGTGCCGGCATTGTTGACCACGATGTCCAGAGCGCCGCCGCAGTAATCGACCGCGCGGAACACGGCCGCTTCGACCGAGCCGTGGTCGCGCAGGTTCATCTGGCAGGCCTCGCCGTCACCGCCCGCAGCTTTGATCTCCTCGACCACGCGGTCGAGGTCCGGGGAGGTCCGCGCCGCGACGCAGACCTGGGCGCCCTCGCGGGCGAAGCGCAGGGCGATCGCGCGGCCGATGCCGCGCGTGCCGCCTGTGATGAAGACACGCAGGGGGGTGCTCATGGGAGGCCTCCAGTGTACCCAGCGGCCCCCTGGAGCCCCCCTACGGACTCGGGCCCCCCCTCGGTCGGGAGCCATGTAGGATGCTGCGCCCTTTCTGGCCCAAGCCGGACGCCCCGTACGGCCGATGGAGGACCAGCCACCCCCGCACGCCGTGTCGTCGATCGAGTACCACACCATCCGCTGGAGCGAGCTCCGGCTGCCGCACCCCGAGCGCCGCGGCGAGTACGTGCGCTGGCGCGTCGACGGGCCGTTTGCGCTGCGCAGCTACTACCGCGTCGAGGGCACCGCGCGCACGATCGAGCTCGACCTCTCGCGGCGCCGCCCGGACGGCACGCTGAGCGCCTGCCTCGCGTGCGGCGGCACCGACTTCGCGGTGCGCCGCGAGCTGCCGTGGGCGTGGATCGCGCTCTGGCTGCTCGTCGGGCTCGGGGGCGCGTACTGGACCTACGGTGGGTCGCTCCTGATCGCGGCGTACCCGCTCTGGTTCCTGATCGCCCAGGCGCCGCGCGTCGAGCGCTGCACCGCGTGCAGCGCGGAGTTCGTCGACTTCCGCCGCGGCCCGCGGGTCTGAGCGCGGCGGCGCTGCGGTGGGGGGGACCGCAGTGTGGGCTGCGGCAAGGTCTGGAATCGAACGGTACCAGGTACGAGTTGGCGGCGAGGGCGCGCGCTTCGCGCGCGCGCGCGCGAAGCGCGCGCCCTCGCCGC
>CAYOBN010000028.1:0-7935 GCA_964402175.1 uncultured Planctomycetaceae bacterium
GCCCTCGCCGCCAAGTCGTACCTGGTACCGTTCGGTTGGTACCGCTCGATTCCGCGGTTCGGGTGCTGGGTTCGTGGTCGCGGGCTCTGTCAACGTGGTTCGCCCGCTCGGTATCATCGCTGCGAGCCCGAACCCCCCCTGCCCGGATGCGTGACCCCCAGTCCGTCGAGCTGCGCCATCTGCGCACGTTCCTCACCGTCGCCGAGACGGAGAACTTCACGCGTGCGGCCGAGCGGCTCGGGATCAAGCAGCCGAGTGTGTCGATCCAGATCAAGGAGCTCGAAGGAGCGCTCGGGGCGACCCTCTTCAGCCGGCTCGGTGCGCGCGTCGCGCTGACTCCCGCGGGGCGCACGTTCCGCGAGCGCGCGGCGCTCGTGCTGACCAAGTTCAGCGATGCGTGCCAGTCCGTGCAGGAGACCGAGGCCCTCGCCGCAGGTCACGTCTCGCTCGCCGTGATCCCGCCGCTCAACGTGCCGTGGGTGCCGAAGGTGCTCGGCCGCATCGCAGCCGAGCTGCCTGGGGTCGCCGTGACCGTCGTCGAGAAGTCCGCCGACGACCTCGAGGGCACCGTCGAGACGGGGCGCTGCGATATCGGCGTGGGCATCCTCTCACACGCTTCGCCGAACCTCGAGTACGAGCTGCTGCGCAAGGACGAGCTCGTGCTGCTCGCCCCGGAGGCCGCCCCCCTCGCGCGCAAGCGGCGGGTCACGGCCGAGGACCTGGCCGACATGCGCCTCGTCGTGCTGCCGGAGTCGTATGTGCTGCGTCAGCTCACGAACGACGCCTTCCGGGCCGCGCGGGTCCTGCCGCGCATCGCGCTCGAAGTCGACACGATCGACGCGCTGCTCGCGACCGTCGTCGAAGCGAACCTGGCGACGTTGATGCCGAGCGTCGTGCTGGAGGGCCGCGAGTCCCTCGGGCTCACGGCCGTGCCCTTGGCGGGCTTCGGCCGCGAGCTCGAGTTCGGCATCGTTCGTCCGGCGCATGCCGCGCCGAGCGCGCCGGTCGAGGCCTTCGTGCAGCGCCTGCGCGAGGTCGTCGCCAAGCGCCGCAAGCGCTGACTCACCAGCGCATCGTCCAGCTCGCCAGCAGCATCCAATCGGCGAACGCTGCGTCGCCGTGACGGTCGTCCATCCGGTCGGTCACACTGCGCTCGCGGTTGCGCTGCACGGCCCAGGGCAAGCTGAGCGTGAAGAGGTGCTGGCCCTGGGTGTACGCCACCGAAGGTTCGACCGACACCGCATAACCCGGGCGCCGGAAGCCCGCATCGCTGCCCACGAGGTCGTGCACGGGCACACCATCGATGCGCGCGCCGAGACCGAGGATCACGTGCTCGCGGCCCGGGATCGCCCAGTTCACCCCTGCCCGCGCAGAGTACTGGTCGGCGATCGACATGATCGCCTCGCTCGGGCGACTGCGGAACGTCTGCACACCGTTCGTGCCGGACGGATTGACGAGGTACGAGAGGCCGGCGTAGGGCGTGACCCCTGCGACGTGCGCGAACGCATTCAGGTCGAACAGTAGGCCGAAGCCGCCGTCCCCCGGTTGGATGGACTGGTCGACCGAGCGCACTTCGTTGCGCGTTCCGCCGGCCCCGTCGTCGACGCGGAACACCGCGGTCTCGTTCGGCGCGCCGGTCGGCAGCTTGAAGCCGACGCCGAGCTGCACGTTGGCGTTGGGGCTCTCCACCGGATCGAACATCCAACGGCGCAGCGTCACGCGCAGGTCGCCGATGCCGCGGGCGCTCGTCTCGTTGCGCTCACCGGTCAGCTCACCGTCGACGCGGATCGGCTGGGAGCGGTCCGCCATCATGAAGGGTAGGTTCACGCTCACGCTCGTCCGGTCCGTGAGACCGTGGGTCACCCCGAAGTCGAAGAGGTGGAGGTGGTTGATGACTTGGCTCGCCTCGTCGAACCGTTCGTGTTGTTCCGTCGTGCCGACGAAGTGCCGGAACGACTTCATGTACCGGTACCCGACGGTCAGCTCGAAGCCGCCTTCGGGGAGCATCCCGCCGTTGTCCGCACCGAGCACGGGTGCGGAAGCACGTCCCGCCACTCACCCTTGGGCGAAGCCATGGCGCGGCCACGTGAGGGCGGCGAGGACGGCGAAGACGAGCGCGAGGGCGCGCCGGAGGGACGCGTGGGACGGAGGGCAGGGGCGGGAGAGCAGCGGGGCAGGAGGCATGGCAGTGATCGGAGAGGGGAGGTCTGGCCTTGTGGCTATCGGACGATAGCTGGCCGCAATGATCTCGGTCTAGAAATTTCCTATCGCCAGTATGGGTAATGTCTATAACTGAGCCTCCCTCGTGCGCGGCTCCCAGCGGCTATCCTCTGCGCCCCATGCCGGCGGAATCGCCCCTCTCGAAGGCCCCGCAGCGGCCAGCGCGCTGGGCCTCCATCACGGCGGCGCTCGTCGGAGCGGCGGCAGCGGTGGCCGTGCGCCACGTCCACACCCTCGCCCTGCCGACCGACGGGCCGCGGCTCGAGTCCTTCGACCCCGACTCGCAGTACCACAGCCGCCGCGTCCTCCGCGCGCTGTGCGAGGGGGACGTCGCGGGCCGCGACCCGCTGCTCGCTTGGCCGAGCGCCGGCGCGCCCATCCCCTGGCCGCCGTACTACGACGCAGCGCTCGCCCTCGTCGTGCGCAGCCGCCTCGCACCCAGCGAGCGCGCGGCGCTGCCAGCGCCCTTCGCGAGCGAGCCCGAGGCGCCTGTCGACGGCACCGCAGCCGCTGCGCTGCGTAGCCTCGCGGCCGACACCGTCGCGCGCGCCCCTGCGTGGCTCGCGGGGGTCACCGCGCTCATCGCGGGGCTCGCCGCGGCCCACCTGGCGCGCGGCGCGCGCGCCGCGGCCGCCCTCGTCGGCTCGCTCGGCGTCGCGCTGTCGTTCGCGCACCTGCGGTATTCGTACGTGGGGCTCGGTGACCACCACACCGCGGTCGGCGCGCTCTATGCGCTGGTGCTGGCGCTGACCTCGCGCGCGGTCGACCCCGTTGCGGCGCGCGGGCCGCGGCTCTCGGCGCTGCGCGGGATCGTCGCGGGCGTCCTCGCGGGGCTGATGCTGGGCACGTGGGTCGCGTCGCTCGCGCTGCTTGCGCCGATTCAAGTGGCGCTGGCTTGGCTCGTGCATCGGCCGAACAGAGGGCGCCGCGCCGCGCCGATCGGCTACGCGCTCTTCGGCGCGAGCTTCCACAAAGGGGTCGTCCTGACGCTGTTGCCCGCAGCGTTCACGAGCCCATGGACCGACGCGCGCGCGCTCGACGTCGTGAACCTCTCGTGGTTCCACGTCGCGTGGTTCGCGATCGCGTGGCTCGCGTTTGCGCCAGCGGTGTTCCTGCACGGCTCACCCGCGCGCCGGGCGGCCGCTCCGTTGGCGCTCATCGGCCTGTGCATCCTGGTCTTCGCGGCGCGCAGCGGCACGGCGGAAGCGCTCGCGTGGGCCAGCGCGACCGACACGTTCATGGCCGCGATCGCCGAATCGCAGCCGTTCGACGCGTTTGCGCGGGCGCTGAAGTGGATCGGCCCAGGGCTCGTCTTCGGCCCGCTGATCGCCCTCTGGGGGCTCTTCCTGCGCGACGAGTGCTACTTGCCTTGGCTCGCTGCGCTCGCCGTGACGGCCGCCGGTGCCGCGCAGCAACAGCGCTTCGCCGAAGCGCTCGCGGTGCCCCTCGCGGTCGTCGTCGGCGCGGCGGTCGCGGCGCTCTGGCAGCGCGGCGGCATTCGGCTCGGTGCGCTCGCGGCGCTGACCGCGGTCGCGCACATCGGCACGCTGCGCGCGACCGCCGCACGGCTGCAGGGAGGGTTCGGCAGCGCGCGCACCGTCACGACCGAGGTCACCGCGCGCCACGCGGCGCTCGCGCGGCTCCTCGCGCCGCTGCGCGCCCCCGAGCGCTACGGCGCGGTGCTCGCCGAGTGGGACCACGGGCACGCGATCGAGTGGTGGGGCGAGGTCCCGACCCTCGCCACGAACTTCGGCCCCTACGTCGGCGGCAGCGAGCGTTTCCTCGACCCGTGGCGCTTCTTCTTGACCGCCGACGACAGCGCAGGCGAGGCGCTGCTCGAACAACGCGACGCGCGCTACGTGTTGGTCACCCGCGACGCCGAGCGCAACCTCGCGACGGCTCTGCGCGCGCTCGAGCGACCCCGGCTCGACGAAGGGACTTGGCGTGCGACGACGCTCGCGCGGCTCGTCGCGAGCGACCTGGCGGACGCCGACGCGCACCCCGCGTTCCTCCGCCTTCGCGCAGCCGAGCCCGCGCTGCTGAACGGCGAAGCGCGGCCCTTCGCGCGCCTCTATGAGCGCGTCCGAGGCGCACAGCTCACCGTCACCGGTGAACCCGGCGCGCGCGTCGCGCTGCGGATGCGTGTCACCACAGCGAGCGACAGCCTCCTCTGGACCGCCACCGCGGCGCTGGACGCGGGAGGCCGCGCGACGTTGCGCGTGCCGTACGCGACGGAAGCGGGCGACGGTCCCTACGCGACCCGTGCGGACCTGACGGTGGGCGGGCGCCCGTTGACCCTCGCGATCCCGCCCGTCGCCGTGCGCACGGGCGCGCTCCTCACCGTCGACGGATCCTGAGCGCAAACGCGTATGCGCTCAGGATCCGTCTCGAATTGGGGATCGGCCGCACGACGCCTCGATTCCGGTCGTCCCGCCGAGGGGCCGCTACACTCGCGCGTTGTGATGAACTCCGTCTCCTCTCCGGTCTCACGTAGGCTGCGCGCCTTCACGCGCGCGCTGCCCGTCTGCGCTGCACTGTTCGCCTCCGCGGTCTCCGCACAGGAGCCGGGCACTCCCCCCGACCTCGACGCGCTCTTCACGAACGAAGGCGGAATGGGAGTCGGCGCGGCGCGGCAGGGGCTCGCCTTCCGCGAGGTCGGGCCCTACCGCGGCGGGCGCTCGTGCGCGGTCGCGGGGATCGAGGGAGATCGCGACACCTATTGGATGGGCGCGACGGGCGGCGGCGTGTGGCGCACGGACGATGCCGGGCGCACGTGGCGCAATCGCTCGGACGGTTGGTTCGGTGGCTCGGTCGGCGCGATCGCGGTCGCTCCGTCGGACCCCGACGTCGTGTGGGTCGGCATGGGCGAGAAGACCGTGCGCGGCAACGTCAGCCACGGCGACGGTGTGTGGCGCTCGACGGACGGCGGCGAGACGTGGGCGTATGCGGGCCTCGCCGATTCGCGCCACATCTGCCGCCTGCGTGTGCACCCCGAGGACCCCGACACCGCGTACGCGGCGGTGCTCGGACACCTCTTCGGGCCGAACGCCGAGCGCGGTGTGTACCGCACGCGGGACGGCGGCGCGACGTGGGAGCGTGTGCTCTCCGTCGGCGACGCCGCCGGCGCCGTGGACCTGTGCTTCGATCCGCGCGATCCGGACACCCTCTACGCGGCGACGTGGCGCGTGCTGCGCACGCCGTGGAGCCTCGAGTCCGGTGGCGAAGGCTCGGGCCTCTGGAAGAGCCGCGACGGCGGCGCGACGTGGACGGAGCTCACACGGAACCCCGGCTTGCCGCAGGGGACCGTCGGCATCGCGGGCGTCACGGTGAGCCCCTCCAATCCGCGCAACGTCTACGCGATCATCGAAGCCGAGGACGGCGGCCTCTTCCGCTCGCGGGATGCGGGCAAGACGTGGGCACGGGTCAGCGACGACCGCGAGCTGCGCCAACGCGCGTGGTACTACTCGCGGGTCTATGCGGACCCGCGCGACGAAGACACCGTGTATGTGCTCAACGTCGGCTTCCATCGCTCGAGCGACGGCGGGCGGACCTTCGAGCGCATTCGCACCCCGCACAGCGACAACCACGATCTTTGGATCGATCCCGCGGATCCCGCGCGGATGATCGAAGCCAACGACGGCGGCGCCAACGTCTCCGACGACGGCGGCGCGACGTGGACGGCGCAGGACAATCAGCCGACGGCGCAGATGTACCGCGTGTCGGTCGACACGGCCGAGCCGTATCGCTTGCTCGGCGGCCAACAGGACAACTCCGCGGTGCGCATCCAGAGCCGCGCGTACGGCGCGAGCGGCATCGGCGCCCGTCAGTTCGACGCGACCGCGGGCGGCGAGAGCGGCCACGTCGTCGCGAGCCCGGATGACCCCGACCTCGTGTTCGGCGGCTCGTACGGCGGCTACCTGACGCTCGAGAACCACCGCACCGGCGAGTCGCGCACCGTCACCGTTTGGCCGGACAACCCGATGGGTTACGGCGCAGAGGGGATGCGTTACCGCTTCCAGTGGAACTTCCCGCTCTTCTTCTCGCTGCATGCAGGCGCGCAGGGCGAGGAGCGAGCGCTCTACGCGGCCTCGAACGTGCTCTTCCGCAGCACGGACCTGGGCGCGAGTTGGCGGGCCATCTCCCCCGACTTGACCCGCAACGACCCGACGAAGCTCGGGCCGTCCGGCGGGCCGATCACGAAGGACAACACGGGCGTCGAGTACTACTGCACGATCTTCGCGGCGTTCGAATCGCCGCTGGAGCCCGGCACGCTCTGGTGCGGCTCCGACGACGGGCGCGTGCACGTCACGCGCGATGCCGGCGCGACGTGGACCGAAGTGACACCCGCGGAGCTGCCCGAGTGGGCGCAGGTCAACGACCTCGTGTACGACCCGTTCCGTCCGGGCGGCGCGTACCTCGCGGCCACGCGCTACAAACTCGGCGACTTCACGCCCTACCTGTTCCACACCGCGGACTACGGGGCCACGTGGCGTCGGATCGACGCCGGCATCCCGCGCGACCACTTCACGCGCGCGATCGTCGCGGATACCGAGCGCCGAGGGCTGCTCTTCGCGGGCACCGAGCGCGGCCTCTACGCCAGCCTCGACGACGGCGCGAGCTGGGCCAGCTTCCAAGCGGGTCTGCCGATCGTGCCGGTGACGGACCTCGAGGTCTATCGCGGCGACGTCATCGCAGCGACGCAGGGGCGCGGCTATTGGATCCTCGATCGGCCCGAGGCCCTGCGCCAGTACAACGACGCGGCCCACCGCGACCGCTCGGTGCTGTATCTGCCCGCGGAGGCCTCACGCGCGCGCCTCGGCGGCTTCGGCCGCGGCGGCGCCGCAGGCGCGAACCCGCCCTTCGGCGCTGTGATCGAGCTGCGCCTCGGCGCGGGGGTCACGCCAGACACTCCCGTCACACTCGAGGTGCTCGAAGCCGACGGCGACGTCGTGCGCGCCTTCACCGCGAAAGGCAAAGGTCCGCGCCGCGAGCACGCCGCCGAAGACGACCGTCGCCTGGAGGTGAAGCCCGGGTTCCAGCGCTTCGTCTGGGACCTGCGTTACCCCGGCGCCGAGTCGTTCCCCGGGATGATCCTCTGGTCCGGCAGCATGCGCGGCGCGCTCGCGCCGCCCGGTGACTATCGCGTGCGTTTGACCGTCGACGGCAGCTCGGTCGAGCGGCCGCTCACCGTGCGCCGCGATCCGCGCTCCACAGTGTCCGACGGGGACCTCGTCCAACAGTTCGAGTTGGCGCAGGAGCTCGGCGCGGTGCTGACCCGCGCGCACGCCGCGATCCGCGACCTGCGCACGGCCCGTCAGGACCTGGACTTCGTCGGCGCCAGGCTGGCGCTCGCGCGCCAGCGCGGCGCGGACGAGACGCGCTGCGCGGCGCTGCGCAAGGACCTCGACGCTGCGCTCGCGGAGCTGCGCGCGGTCGAAGAAGCGCTCTACCAGACACAGAACAAGAGCGGCCAGGACCCCCTGAACTTCCCGATCCGATTGACGGACAAACTCGCCGGCGTGCGCGACGCGGCGCTGGACGGCGACTTCGCACCGACGGCGCAGCAGCGCGCTGTCGCGGCGGAGCTCGTCCCGCTGATCGAGACGGAGCTCACGCGCCTCGGCGCCGCCTTCTCGGACCTGCTGCCGAAGATCGAAGCCGAGGCCCACGCGCTGGCGCTGCCCTTCGTTCGGACACCGTAAGACCTCGGCGTGG
>CAYOBN010000028.1:8035-10452 GCA_964402175.1 uncultured Planctomycetaceae bacterium
CTGCGGCGTACACCCTTCAGCGCTCCAGGTGCTCGCCGTTCCGTTCCGACACTCGACCATGCTCCCGATCCTCTGCCTTGCCTTCACTGCGGCCTTCGCCGCGCCCGCCCACGACGACACGCCCCTCGTGGGGCACCGCGAGCTCGCCGAGGAGCTCGTGCGGCGCTTCGGGCTCGATCCGGCGGGGGACCCAGCGGCGGCGTCGCTGGACGCGCTCCTCGCCGAGAGGTTCTTCCATGCGCGGGTCGGGGCGCTCGAGCTCGCGGTCGACGCGACGCTCGTCGCGGACAAAGGCGTCGCCCAGGACCTGCTCACGATGGCGGCGGCCATCACCCGCCTGCAAGCGCGGTTCGTCGAGCAGGTCGGCGGTGGCGGACCCGAGGCCAAGCAGGCGCTCAAGGACGCCGAGGCCCTCGGCGCGTGGTTCACGCAGCAGCGCGGGGACGCGCTCGCCCTGGCGTCGAAGGGCGCCGCCGGTGACGTGTGGACGACCCTCGCGCCGCGGGCGGCTGTCGCCGAGTCCGCAGCCCGCTTCGAGGCGTTCATGACGAGCGGCGCGGTCGTCGGAGCGGCACAGGAGGGGCGCTCCGCCGAAGTGCTGCTGCTCGCGCCCAAGCGGCGCCACTTCCACGAGCTGCTGGGCCTCTTCGGCTGGCTCTCGCCGGACCTCCAAGGCACCTACTGGCACGACGGCACCGTGCCGTGGACCAACACGTACTACAACGGCGTGACGGCGATCGCGCTCGAATACCACAGCGGCGACCAAGCTCGCGGCGCGGTCTTCGATGGGCTGCAAGTCAACGAGCGCAACCCGACCGCGATGCAGCAGCAGGTCGTGCAATTGGCGGCGAACTCGCTCCTGACGCACCTCTACGGGGACCGCGTCCCCGCCGCGCTCGTCAATGCGATGGCGATCAACCTGGTGATCGACCTCTACGGCGAGTGTGCCACCCGCGTCGACGGTGACCTCCGCCAGCGCCGCACGGAAGCGCGCGAGGTCTTCATCCCGGGCGGCGCCTCCGAAGGCGGCCTCCTGCCGACGAACTTCGCCAACAGCCGCTTCCGCGGCGAAGAGGGCAAGGATCGCTTCGTCGTCGCGCTGAAGGGCTGCCAATCGGCGGGGGGGACCCAAGCCAAGCAGGAGCGCAAGAAGGGCAAGGACGTGCACTTCCAGCTCTGGGACGACAGCCAGGCGAAGCGCTCCGTCGTCACGGCCCCTTTCCTCGGCTCGGCGGCCGCGGAGCAGCCGCCACTTGATTCCGCGTACCTCGCCGACGGCGCGGAGTTCTTCCGCGCGTACCGCACCGCGTTCCTCTACTGGCTCGAGACGCAGGGCGGCGGTTCGAAGAAGAAGAGCGCTGACGCGTACAGCAAGCTGTTGCAGGGCCTCGGCTCGCTCGACAGCGCGGCGGAGCTCGAGCGCCTCATCGGCGAGGTCTACGGCAAACCGCTCAGCAGCGCCGAGCCCGGCAAGGACGACCTCGAAGGGCGCTTCCTGGCCTGGCTCGCGAAGCAGTGAGCGCCGGCAGGGCCTTCGACGACCTGGGGCAGCCTTCCGCGCAGGAAGGCTGCCCCAGTCGCTTGTCGCGCTCGAGTCGCCGCGGCTTTCAGCGCCGCTCGCGCAGGCGTATGGCGAAGTCGAGCAGCAGCGGCACCAGCATCAGGGTGAACAGCGTCGACACGACGAGCCCGCCGAGCACCACGGCGCCGAGGCCGCGGTAGAGCTCCGAACCCGAGCCCGGCATCAGGACGAGCGGCAACATCCCGCCGACGGAGGTCAGCGTGCCCATCGCGATGGGGCGGACGCGCGAGCGCACGGACTCGGCGATGCCCTCGCGCACCGCCATTCCGTCGCGGCGCACGAAGTGCAGGGCCTGGTGCACGATCAGGATCGCGTTGTTGACCACGACCCCGGCGAGGATGACGAAGCCCAAGATCGTGAGCACGTCGAGGTTCTGCACCGGCACGTAGCGGCTGCCGAGGCTCCAGTCGTGCACGATGCGCAGGCCGGCGAAGCCGCCGAGGGTCGCGAGCGGCACGCTGACGAGGATGATCAGCGGATAGAGCCAGCTCTGGAAGAGCACCACCATCAGGAGGTACACGATCACCACCGCGAGGAACAGCGAGCTCGACGCGAGTCCGACGACGGTGCCGTCACCGACGAGCGCGGTCCGGATGTCCGCCAGCTTGCCCGCGGAGCCCGTGTAGCGCACTTCGACGTCGGCGCCGATCGCGCCTGCGGCGCGCAGCGCTTGGACCTTGGCCTCGACCTGCGCCAGCGCCGTCTCCAGCGGGACGGTCGCGGGCGGAGTCAGCTCCAGGGTGACCGCGCGCTGGCGGTCGACGCGCTTGATGCGATCGGCCGCGGTGACCCGCTCGATCCGCGCGACGGCGCCCAGGTCCACCACGCGCCCGTC
>CAYOBN010000028.1:10552-28281 GCA_964402175.1 uncultured Planctomycetaceae bacterium
GCGCCCATGAGCGCGCCCGCGGCCGGGACGATGCTGTCGAGGTCGCGCGCCGTCAGGTCGATGTTGATCGCCGAGCCCGTCGTGCCACCGGTGCGGAACAGCGGCAGTTGCAGCGCGAACGTGAACACGTCCGGCGCGACGTCCTGGCCCGCGGACCACTGCAGGAGCGCTGCGACGTCGGTCGCTTTGGTCGGATCCGACGAGATCGCGCCGTGGAACATCCGCCCGTCGATGCCGACCAGGAAGTAGTGCTCGAGCGGCGGCGGGGTGATGGGCCCGGCGTCGCGGGTCGGGATCGCGCTGCGCTGATCGGGGCCGAGGTCCGCCCCGTTGCGCCGTACACGCTCGATGTCGAAGCGGTCGCCGGCGGCCTCCCAGAAGGGACGCACGCGCTCTTCGATGCGCTCGCCGATCGTCGAGAGCTGCTCCAGGTTGTAGGCGGGCGGCGGGAACAGGATCCCGAACGCGATGTTGCGGTTGCCCGTAGGCAGATAGTCGAGGGGCGGGGCGAGCGCGCGGATACCGAGCGCCGTGCCGAGCGTGAACAACACGACGGTCACGAGCGCGCGCAGGCGGCTCGCAGCCAGCCAGAGGAACAGGTTCGACGCGTGCGCCGGCAGGTCGAGCACCGCGCCGAGAACGCGCTGCACGCGGCTGTGACGCAGCCGCTCGGCTTCGCTCTCGCGGTGCGCAAAGCGCGCGGCGAGGCGCTGGCCGAGGCGCTCGGAGAGCAGCGCCGCGGAGGCCGAAGGGATGACCGTCAGCGAGACGATCAGCGACAATCCCACCGCCGCAGCGATGGCCAACGCGATGTCGCGGAAGAGCTGCCCCGCGGAGTCCTGGATCAACAGGATGGGGGTGAACACCACGATCGTGGTCAGCGTCGATGCGAGCACCGCGCCGCCGACCTCCTCGGTGCCGTCGATGCAAGCCTGCCGCACGCTCTTCTTCATCTCGAGGTGGCGGAAGATGTTCTCGATGACGACGATCGCGTTGTCGACCACCATGCCGACCGCGAACGCCATCCCTGCGAGCGACACGATGTTCACCGTGCGGCCGAGCAGGACGAGCACCACGATCGCGACGACCACCGAGATCGGGATCGCCAGTGCGATGATGCCGACCGTGCGGAACGAGCGGAGGAAGAGCAGCAGAACGATCGTCGCGAGCAGACCGCCGAAGACGATGTTGCTGCGCACGAGCGCGATCGCGTCCTTGACGTACAGCGTCGAGTCGTAGGTCTGGACGAGCTTGAGCTGGCCCTTCAGCCCGAGGCGGGTCGCTTCGAGCTCCAGGAGACCGCCTGGCGCGTTCAGGCCGGCGAGCTCCGCGTCGATGGCGGCCATCGTCTCGAGGAGGTTCGCGCCGCTCTCGAGCTGGAAGTTGAAGAACGGCATCAGCTCGCCGCGGGCGCGCGCCCAGTTGGTGCGCTCCTTGAACCCGATGCCGACTTCGGCGACGTCGCGCAGCAGCACCGGGCCCTCCGGCGTATAACGCAGGACGAGCTCCTCGACCTGGCGCGGATCGGTGAACCGACCGACCGCGCGCACGCGCACGTCGTTCTTGCCCTCCGGCAGCTTGCCTGCGCTCCAGTTGCCGTTCTCGACGCGCAGCGTCTGCACGAGCTGGGCGTACGTCACCCCGCGGTCCGCGAGGCGCACGGGGTCCACGAGGATCTGCAGCTCGCGCTCGCGCGCGCCGAGGAAGCCGACTTCGGCCACTCCGGGCAGGCGCTCGAGGCGCGGCAGGATGCGCTTCGCTCCGAAGTCGCGCAGCGTCGTCGCGTCGAAGTCCGGGTCGCTGCACGAGAGGCCGACCCACGCGATGTAGTCGACCGAGTCGGGGTCGATGTCGACGACCACCGGCTGGTTCACACCTTCGGGATAGCCCGGGACTTCGGCGAGGCGCAGGTCGACTTCCGTGCGCGCGTCGGCGATGTCGGTGCCCGTACGGAACTCGAGGCGGATCTGCCCTTGGCCCGCTTGGCTCGTCGAGGTCATCTGGACGAGGCCCGAGAGGTTCCCGAGGCGCTCCTCCTGGGGCTCGATCACGTCGGTCTCGATCTCCTGTGCCGACGCGCCCTCCCACGTCGTCGTGACGGCGATCACCACCGAGGCGACCTCGGGGGTCATTTGAATCGGCACACGCAGCAGCGCGACGAGCCCCGCGAGGAGCGAGAGCAAGATGCCGACGCTGACCGTGATCGGTTGAGCGACGGCGAGGCGAATGAGCTTCATCGGTGGGGGATCAGCGGCCGAGCGGGCTCCGGTCGACGGTCGCGAGCACGGGGGTCCCAGGGAAGAGGCGTTCGTTGCCTTCGGTCACCACCCAGGCGCCCGGCGGCAGCGCGCCGGGTTGGATCGCGACGTCGCGCTCGCGCTCGAAACGGATGATGACGGGCACGAGCGCGGCGGTGCCCTTGATCGGAGCTCCCTCCGCGCCGCCTTCGCCGACGACGAGCATCACCGCGACCCCGCTGGGTCGATAGACGAGGGCGTCCTTCGGCACGAGCACCGCTTCGACCGGTGTGCCGATATCGAGCCACGCAGAGGCCGACGCGCCCGCGGAGACCGCCGTATCGGGCGGCAGCGCGCTGACGAGCGGGAACGTGCGCGAGCGCGGATCGATGCGCGGCACCACCCGCGGCAACTGTGTCTCGAACGGCGTGCTGCCTGCGCCGACGGAGACACCGAGCGTTGCACCGAGGCGCTCCGCGGTGACGACGCCGAAGAGGCGCTCGGGGACGTCGAGCCACACCTCGAGCGCCGACGTCGAAACGAGCGTGATGAGCGGATCGCCGACCTTCACCCATTCGCCGACCTCGACGTGGCGCTCGACGATGACCCCGTCGAACGGCGCGCGCAGCGTCGTATCGGCGATGCGCAGGTCGAGCAGCGCGAGCTCCGACTCGAGCGCCGTCAGGCGCTGCGCCGCGGCGGCCGCCTGCGCTTCGGCGACGAGCGCAGCGGTGCGCGCGCGGCGCAGCTCGCGCTCGGCGATCGCGTCGCGTTTGCCCGCAGCCTCCAGAGCGGCCAGGTCCTCGCGCGCGTCGCTGAGCTCCGCCGCGCGCTGGGCGCGGGTCGCTTCGGCTTCGGCGTAGTTCGCGGCCAGCGCCGCCCGCGTCGCGGCCAGGCGCCGGGGATCGAGCACGACGAGCGCATCCCCGCGGCGCACCGCGGTGCCCTCGCGCAGCTCGAAGGTCAGCACCGCGCCCTCTTCGAGGGCTGCGAGGACGGCCTCGGAGGCCGCGCGCACGCTGCCGAGGACGCGCTCGCGCTGCGCGACGGTCTCCGTCGTCACGGCCCGGACGGTGACGGGGGCCGGCGGGCGCTCCTGGGCGCGCAGCGGGGCGCCCGCGGTGGAGAGGAGGAGGGCCAGGACGAAGCGCGCGGTGCGCGCAGGGTTGCGGTGGCGCATGAGGGAAATCCCGAGCGGAGCCAGGAAACCCGCACGGTAGCAAGGCCTGCGGAGCCGTGCGCGCGACAGTTGGTCAAGGTCCTGTATGCGACCCGCCGACGCGCGCCCGGTGGGTCGCTGTCGGACCCGCACTGCGCGGCGCGGACCTCGAACGTGCATTTGGTCCGCGCCCTGGCGCGGCGTGAACTCGCCGCGCCGCGCGCCTAACATGTGCGTCCCGATGACGCCGCCTGCCCGCCACTTCCTTGGTTTCGGTCCGGCGCCCCTCGCGCGCGCCGCCGACGCGCTCCTGGAGCGCACCGGCGCAGGCCGAGAGCTCGGCCGCGCCCTCGTGGCGGTGCCCGGCGCCCGCGTCGGCCGCGGCCTCGCCGCAGCGCTGCGCCGGGCCGCTCAGGAGCGCGGGCTCACCGCCTTCGAACCGCCGCGCATCGTGACGCAGGGCCGGCTCGTCGACGCGCTCGTGCGCGTCGAGCGGCCGACCGCCGACCGCGCGGCGCGCACGTTCGCCTGGGAGCAAGCCCTGGCCGCCGAGCCCGATGCCGGAGCGCTCTTCGAGCGCTTGCCCGCCCGCGGCGATCGCACGGCGTGGTGGCGCCTCGCAGAGCGCCTACGCAGCCTGCACGGCGAGCTCGCGGACGCAGAGCGCAGCTTCGAGGACGTCGCGGCGCACCTCGCGGCCGGGGTCAGCGAGCGCGAAGCGCGCCGTTGGCGGATCCTCGCGGGGATCCAGGCGCGCTGGCGCGCGGTGCTGTTGCAGCACGGCCTCGTCGATCCGCACGAAGCGCGCAATGCTGCGCTCTTGAACGGCGCAATCGAGACCGCCGCGCCCGTGGTGCTCGTCGGGATCGTCGACCCGCCGGGCTTGCTGCGGCGCGCGCTCGCTCCATTCTGCGCGCTGGGGGGCGATTGCACGGCGTTGGTGCTCGCCCCCGAGGCCCACGCGCGCGGCTTCGATGCCTTCGGCGCGCTCGTCGCGGACTACTGGGCTTCGGTCCCGCTGGACCTCGCGCCCGATGGTTCGCTGTCGCGCTGGCACGTCGTCGCGAACCCCGATGACGAGGTCGAGCTGACCGCGCGCCTCGTCGCGCACCGCGCAGCGGGGGCGCGCGCGCACGATGTCACCGTGGGCGTCGCCGACGACGCGGTCGCGCCGTTCCTCGAACGTCGCTTCGCGGCCGACGGCGTGCACGCGCGCGCAGCGGCGGGGATGCTGCTGACGCGCACGCCGCCCGCGCGGCTCATCGAGGCCTTCGGGCGCTGGCTCGACGGCGGCGGCGCTGCGTCGGCCGCTGCGCTCGTGCGGCACCCGGACCTCGCGCGGGTGCTCGCTGCGCGCCTCGCGCACGACGCGCCGCTGGCGGATTGGGCCGTGCGCCAGCACCGAGGGACCGCGGACGAGGTCCGTCTCGCGCCCGACATCGCGGCCCTCATCGATCGTGTGCGCGCCGAGCACGTGCTCGCGCGGCTCGACGACAGCGACTTGCCGCAGGGGGTGCGCTCCGAGGACCGCGGCGCCATGCGCGCGGTGTTGGACCATCTGCACGAGCTCGCCGGTCCTCTGGCGCGGCAGACGGTGCAGCCGCTGCACACCTCGCTCGACGCGCTGCGCGAGCTCCTGACGGAGGTCTACAGCGCAGCGCCGCTGGGTGAGACCGGGGACCCCGAACACGACGAAGCCGCGCGTGTGTGCCGCGAAGCGCTCGCGGCGCTCGGCGCGACGCTCGCGACGCTGCAGGACGTGCCGGCCACGCTCTTGGGTGAGGCCACCACGAGCGCCGCCTTGGACCTCGTCCTCGCAGCGCTGGGCGCGGCCCGTGTGCCGCCGCGGCCCGAAGATCCCGCCGTGCCGACGGTCGAGCTGCTCGGTTGGCTCGAGCTGCCGCTCGACCCCGCGCCGCACCTCGTCGTCACCGGCTTCGTCGAAGGCGCCGTGCCCGAGGCGCCAGGCGCGGACCCGTTCCTGCCCGACACGCTGCGGCGCGCACTGGAGCTCGAAGACGACCACCATCGCACGGCGCGTGATGCGTACGTGCTGGCGACGTTGGTAGCGACGCGCTCCGTGGACCTCGTGTCGCCGCGCCGCACGCGCGCGGGGGACCCACGTTTCCCGAGTCGGCTCGCGTTCCATGCGCCGCCGGAAGAGGCGCTCGTGCGGATGCGCCGCGCGCTCGCGCCGCTCGTCCTGCCGCGCGCGAGCGCCCTGCCCGCGCCCGAGGTCGTGTACCGCCGGCCGCAGCTCGAGCCCCTCGGTGTCCCGTCGTTCTTCGCGGTCACCGATTTCAAGCAGTATCTCGAATCCCCTTACCGCTACGGCGTACAGCGTCTATTGCGCCTCGCCGACCAGGACGACGGCGCGCGCGAGCTCGACCCGCGCCTCTTCGGGACCCTGCTGCACGACGCGGCGAGCGTGCTCGTACGCGAGGAGCTCGCAGGGTCGACGGACGAAGCGCAGCTCATCGATGCGCTCCTCGCGTGCCTCGACACGCTGGCGCGCGAGCGCTTCGGCGCCGAGCCTTTGCCCGCGGTCGCGATGCAGATCGAACAAGCCCGGCTGCGCCTCGTGGACCTGGCGCGCTGGCAGGCGGCGCGCGCCGCCGACGGCTGGCGCGTGTTGCACACCGAGTGGTCGCCGCGCGCGATCCAGTGCGGGCGCGTCGAGCGCCGCGCCGTGCCGCTGGAGCTCGCCGCGGATGCACCCCCTGCTTGGTTGACCGGGAAGATCGACCGCATCGATCGCCACGCCGATGGGCGTCTGGCGATCCTCGACTACAAAACCGGCGCCAAACCTGTCGAGCTACAAAAGGCGTTCAGCCCAGGGAGCGCCGAGAAGCCCGAGGTGTGGCAGGACCCGCAGCTTGCGCTGTATTGCCTCTTGGCCGCAGAGCTCATCGGCTCACGGCCGCTCTTGCCGACCCTCGGCTTCGTCTCGCTCACACCGACGGGGGTCGCGCCGCGTTTTGCGCCCGAGAGCTGGGCCGCTGAAGACATCATCGGGAGCGTCAAACGTCTGGCGCGCGAGGTCGTCGAAAGCGTGCGTGCAGGCGCTCTGTACGATATCGGCCGAATCAAGCACTTCGAGCCCGAGACCTTCGCGGACCTTGTCGGGGTCGGCTTCGTCGTGCCGCCAGACAGCCCCGAAGAGGGGGATGACGACTCGGCCAATGGGGAGGGAGAAGCGTGAACCCGCACCGGCTCTTGCTCGCTTCGGCGGGGACGGGGAAGACGTACCGGCTGGCGACACACTTCGCGGCGCTGCTGGCGCTGGGGGTGGATCCGGCGCGAGTGCTCGCGACGACGTTCACGCGCAAAGCCGCGGGTGAGATCCTCGATCGAGTGCTCGGCCGGCTCGTCGAAGCGGCGGGCGACGACGCCGCGGGAGCGCGCGCGCGCGCGGCGCTCACGGCCGCGGCAGAGGAGCTCGCAGGGGAAGCGCTCGAGCTGTCGCGGTCCGCCGCGGCTCAGCGTTTGGCGGACCTTGCGCGTCGCATCGGCCGCTTCCAGGTGCGCACGCTCGACTCGTACTTCGTCCAGGTCGCGCGCCTCTTTGCGCACGAGCTGGGGCTCGCCCCCGAGTGGCACATCGCCGACGACGTCGAGGACGAAGAGCTGCGCGCCGAGGTCCTGGGCCTCGTCATCGCGGGGCTCGGCGCGCCCGAGCGCCTGGCCCTCCTGCAGGCGATCGCGCGCCAGGGCGCGCCGACGGCGTCGCATTCGAGCCTCGCGGCGGCCGTGCAAGGTGCGCTGACGCTGCACCGCGAGGCGACGCCGACGGCGTGGCACCAGATCGATACCGAGCGCGCGCCCGACGCGGAGCGCGTGCGCGCCGCGGCGGAGTATCTGTGCACGTTCGAGCTGCCGCGCAAGAAGGGCAAGGACGCCGAGCCGTACGCCAATTGGGTCAAGTTCCAGCAGAAGGTGCGGGAGGCGCTGGAGCGCGAGGATTGGCGCGCTTGGCTCGACCTGTCATTGCCCAAGAAGGTGCGCGCGGGCGAAGACAAGTTCGACCGTGTGCCGATCCCGGAGGCCGTCGCCGCTGCCTGTCGGACGATCGATGAACAGGTGCTGGCGACGCTGTCGTCGGAGCTCGCCGCGGCCAACGCGGCGACGGGCACGCTGTGCGACCTCTACAGCGCGCGCGAGCGCTCGGTGAAGGACCGCACGGGCGCGTATCGCTTCGACGACTTCCCGCGCGCGCTCGGCGAAGGCCCTGCGGGCGCACGCGACGAAGACGCTCGCGCGGCGTGGCTGTTGGACCTCGCGTATCGCTTGGACACCCGCGTCGCGCACCTCTTGCTGGACGAGTTCCAGGACACCGCGCCGCTGCAATGGCGCCTCCTCGCGCCGCTGGCGGAGGAGATCCTGGCGGGGGATGTCGGCGAAGACGGCCTACCGCGCACGTTCTTCTGCGTCGGTGACGTCAAGCAGTCGATCTACGGCTGGCGCGAAGCCGAGCCGCGGCTGCTCGGCGAGATGGACCAGCGCCATCCGTCGCTGGCACCGGAGTGGATGACGGAGAGCTGGCGATCGTCGCAGGTGGTGCTCGATACGGTGAATCAGCTCTTCGAGGGTTTGGCGCAGCGCAGCGTGTTCCAGGGCGATCGGACGGAAGCGCTCGCCGCGAGCGCCGCGGCGTGGGCGAGCGGGTTCCAGCCGCACCGGCGGGCCGACGGCGCGGGCCCCTGCGCCGGGGCGGCGGTCCTCCTCGAAGCGGTCTCCGTCGCAGGGAACACCACGCAGCGCGGCAAACGCGAGGCGTGCATCGCGCTGGCGGTCGAGCGCGTGAAGGCGCTCGTCGAGCGAGTGCCGGAAGCGTCGGTCGCCGTGCTCGTGCGCGCCAAACGCGCGCTGCCGCTCCTCCTGTACCGGCTGCGCGAAGCGGGCATCGACGCCAGCGGCGAAGGTGGCAGCCCGCTGACCGACGCACCGCTCGTCGCGCAGGCGTTGGCGTTGTTGCACCTTGCAGATCACCCCGGTGACGGTGTCGCGGCGCTCGCTGTCGTGCATTCGCCGTTTGCGGCGCTGTTCGGCCTGGAGGGCGCCCGTCCGGAGGTCCAGGCGGACCGGCCGCGCTTCTGGACGGCCGCCGCAGAGGTGCGCCGCGCCCTCGTCGAGCGCGGCTACGGCGCCTTCTGCGAGCGCCTCGCAGAGGCGACGTTCGCGGGCGCCTCTGCTTGGGATCGCGCGCGCTTCCGCCAGCTCGTGGACCTCGGCCTCGCGTACGACGCCCGCGCGTCGCTGCGGCCCTCTGCGTTCGTCGCGCTCGTGCGGCGCGAGCGCGTCGAGAGCCCGTCGGCGGCGCGCGTGCGCGTGATGACCGTGCACGCTTCGAAGGGCCTCGAGTTCGACGCAGTCATCCTGCCGGAGCTCGACGGGCACCTCACCGGGCGCAGCCCGAAGCTGCTCTGGTACAAAAACGGCCCGCTCGACCCGGTCACGGTCCTCTCGATCGCACCGCAGAAGGAGCTCGGCGCGCTGCGCGAGGACCTCGCGCAGCTCGCGGACAGCGTCAAAGCGCGGACGTTGACGGACGAGCTCTCGGTGCTCTACGTCGCGGCCACCCGAGCGGTGCACCACTTGGAGCTCATCGTTCCTCCGCCCGCCCAGAAGCCCTCGACCAGCTCCACGGCGGCGGCCCTCGTGCGCGAAGCGCTCACAGGGAACGCCTGGGCGCCGCCGGTGGGCGCGTCGGATCCAGGGCCCGGTGTGCCGCGCGGGGGGGTCGAGCTCTGGCGTCACCCCGAGAGCGACTTCGACTGGCAACCCAGCCGCCCGCGGCGCGCCGCAGCGCCCGAGGGTCCGGCGCTGCGCTCCATCGACCTCGCGCCCGGCGCCCGCTTCGAGCGCGCGCACACGGCCTCCAGAGCCGCGCACGCGGACAGTCTCCCGTCCGCCGCCGAGCTCCTCGCGCGGCCCGAGCGCAGCGCGCGCTCGCTCGGCACGCTCGTGCACGAGCTCCTCGCGGGCCTCCGGTTCGCGGAGGACGAAGCCCGCAGCGACCAGGAGCTCGCCGCGGCGCTCGCGCGTTCGACGACGGACGGGGCCGCGATCCAGGCGGCGCTGACGCTCTTCCGCACCGCGCTCACCCAGCCCGCTGTCCGTGCCGCCCTCCGCCGGCCCGAGCTGGCCCCCGGCGAGACGTGCGAGATTCACACCGAGCGCGCCTTCGACATCGAGCTCGAGCCCGACGAAGCCTTCGACTCCGGCAGCACCCTCTGGCGCGGCTCGATCGACCGCCTGGTCGTCGTGCGCCGCGCAGGCCAGCCCGTCCGCGCCGTGGTGCTCGACTACAAGACCGACGCCGTCGACGCAGCCGCCGTCCCGGCCCGGTCCGAAGCCTACCGCCCGCAGCTCGAGGCCTACCGCCGCGTCGTCGCGGCGCTCTACGACCTGCCGCCCGCCGCGGTCGAGGCCGAGCTGCTGTTCCTGACCCCGGGGCTCCGCGCGGCGCTCTGAGCGCCAGCTCGGCCTCGAGGCGGTCGTGGACGTTCGCGGTGCGGAGTTCGAGCGCGTCTCCCTACTCCCCGTCTCGCTCCTGGCGCTCGAACTGCACATGCGCTCAGCCCTCGTGCCCGGGCATGTCGTAGGACGAAGTGCGCGCAACGGCGTCACTGCCCGGCACTCGCTCGCTGGCACCCTGGCCCGAGACGGCTCTGTCATCGCCGACATGTGCAGCCTCGAGCGCTACCTCGAACGCACCCCGCCCAGCACGACCGCGCAGGCCCATCCACCCGCGGCGACCCTGAAGGCTGCCCTGGTGCACCAGGGCAGCGTCGGCGGCCCCGCGGCTCCAAAGTCCCTCCCGCCAGAGCGTACCGCGACCGGACCCCGATCACCGCCGAGGAGCGCTGAGCCATTCTCCAGGCCCTCGCCGAAGTTCGGAATGCCCTCTTGTGCGGTTCCTCGCCCCATGCGATACCCAGACCGCGTAGCCGTGCGCACCGTGCTCAGGGCACTGAGTGAGTTCGCCAGCTGCTGGTCTCAAGATTCGAAACGACATGGAACACCCCGGCGCGTGCAACAACTCCGAGGAGCACAAATGGGATCAGATCCGCTGTGAATTGGTTCGTATAGCGCGAGGCTTGGCAATCCGACTAGGCCTCCAAGCAGTGGATGCCGAAGACGCAGTGCAGTCTGTCTTATTGCGCGCACTGCAGGCTACGACGCAGGCCGAACGGTACACCAGCACGGTCGTGCTCACTGTGTTCGTCCACCATAGATTGATCGACTTGAAGAAAAGGCGTGACTCCACTTCATTCGCTGAACTGGGAGTGGATTGTCTAGGTCATGAACCTGACCCTTATGAGCAGGTAGAGCGTTCTGACGAGATACTCTCCCTGTATCGTCATATCGCAGAACTCCCATGTCCTTATCGAGAGATACTGCTCCTAAGGGCTCGCTATGATTGGTCTCGCTTTAGAATCGAAGCGCTCTTGGTCGGCTGGCTGAAGTGCTCTGGCTATCAGGCGAATCGACTGATCGACGACGCGAGTCGCCTCCTTCGTGGCACGCAGACAGTTCGGGCGCTCAAGAAATTTGTGGAATTCCCGCCCCCCCCCCCCCTGTCGATCGTCTTACCTGTGCGGAGCGCGACCTGAGCCCCTGAGGTGGGTCTCCGCGTTCCCAGGTGCCACTCGAGAGAGCCAGAATCCAAGAATGAAGAAGTACCTGCTTTCCGTCATCGTGTCTGCGTCCGTACTTGGGAGTGTCGCTGCACTCGCTCAGTCACCCCCGCCCTGTCCCGGCTGCGAGGCGTCGCCGCCAGGCTTCGTCAGCACGAATCCCGTAGAATGGACTCTCTTGGGTGTAGTGATTGCAAGTGCTAGCGCAACATCTGTTGCGGTCCCGTTTGACGGAATCTGCACTTACCAGTACCTTCCTCCACCCAACAGTGAGACGCTCGTCTGTGACATGTCTTGGCCATGTAGGTTTGACATCGAGATCTCCATCACCGTTGTTGACAACTGGGCGCTTGGCACGATTTACTTCGAGTGGTCCAATGGAGGAACGATCTGCAATGTGGGCCACCCGACTGGGGGAGGGAACTCGGTCGTTTCAGGCGGGGCGCTGACCGCGTTTCCTTTTCCGGGAAGTCTTGTCCGTGTGAACTGCAATTCAGGTTGCCAGGTTGACGTCTCTTATGAGATCAAGGCCGAGGCGCGCCCGCTCTCGGGGCCAGATGTCGACCTGGGTACGGAAATCATCGATCTTCTACAGGATTTGCACTGTGACCCGTGCGCGGATTGCTAACTAGAGAGGCGGCGGTTCAGTCTTGGCGTAAATTCTCCTCTGCTGGTCGCTATTGGCGCCGTTCTTATAGGTGCGCTATGCAGCACCGAAGGTCAGACGAAACGCAAATTATGACGATTGAGCTTCGGATCCCCATCCTGATTGCGTGGAGTCTTGTCGTTGTCGGCCTTGGGGCGCTCTTGTATTGGCTCGTTGACGATGCGGCCAGTGGGTACGCGAGCGGGATCCGTCCAAGCGAGACGCCCGCGAGCCAACCGCTCCACACCGATGTAGCGGATGTTGAAGGACCAAGGGAGGATGTTCGACGAAATTCTCTCATTGATTCGCCGCTTAACGCAGCTTCTAGTGATACCGAGGATCCTTTTCTGCTTCCAAACGCGGCAGGCATCATGGGAGGGTCCGTTACGCGCCAGATGGTTGGGCGTGATTATGATTGTATTATTCGGAGGATGTCGCGTCAGATGATGGAGAATAATATCGTGGCGTCGACACAAAAGCGTGCCGCCTCTTTGATCGGATTCGCATCATGGGAGCAAGTAGAGCAACTCCTCGCTTCGAATCGTCCGGAGGATGGGCCCTTGTTGCCAACGCTGCGTCAAGTGAGTGAAATGGCGCTTGAGATATCCGCGGACGTTCCCAGCTACTTCAGAGACTCCTGGAATCTATCTCATCGACTCGAGATCGTCGACCGATCCATTCCACACGATAGCGCCAGATGGCGTGAGGATAATTTCCCCGAAGGACAGCGTGGGCCCAAGGCGCGTTTTCGATTCACCGGATCGAATGCGGTTGGGGATCGGACATTTGTGCTCTATTTCTTTTCGTCCGATCATCCACAACTCGAGTCCAAACTGGAAACGTTGGAAGCCATGCAGGAAGTGCTGGTCGGAATGGACTCAAAACGCTTTCATCGGCGGCCCCGTTGAATCGTAAGCCCAATCACCGGGAGTCTGGCAGAAGCGCCTGGCCGAAGCAGGGAAGTCAGAGTACGTATCTACGTTGAATGGGCCAGGAGTGCCCCGGTACGAGACGGAGTCGCCTCGGAGTGGGCCGTACGAGTTGACTGCGACGCAACTTCGAAAGAAACCGGTGGTCGTCGCGTTCGTGGCACCGCGACGTGACCGCGTTCTTCGAACGCGTCCAGTGCTCGAAGCAAGCTAGCGGCTTACTTTCATATGAATAGTACGGACCGAGTGAGATTCAGATGACACGTAGCAACCCGAGCGTGCGTCCCTGTGAGGGGCCCCGCGAAGCCTCGGCGCATGATGCCGGCAGCCGTAGCGCAAGCGAACCGAACCAAGCCTCGTTATTTGACTTACCTCACGGCGGCGGCCAACCCCTCGGGCAGGTCGAGGCAAGTATGGGCAGGGAAGACGGTGTAACGTGCACGCGTTCAACTCTCCGGGGGGGCAGTCGGACGGCGAGTGGTAGAAGAAGGCGTCGGACCGTATCCGTGGGGGGGCGGCTCTGCGGGCCGGGTTCGTGACTCCAGGTCGTGCGCCGACGTCTTCGTTCCTTCGCAGGAGTGGATGTGGCTCATGTAGAGGTCTCCGACCTTGGCGCCGTACTGGGGCCGGCGGAAGTAAACGTTCTCGTCGTACAGCCCCGCTTTCTTCAGCGCCCGCTCGCAGGTGTCGAAGACAGCCCGCCATTCCCTGTGACGGAGCTCTGGCTTTGTGCCCGCGAAGAGGCTCACGGCGCTGCGCGAGGACCTCGCGCAGCTCGCGGACGGCGCGTGCGCGCCCTGGTGCTCCACGACAAGACGAACGGCAGGCGTCTCGGCCCGGACCGTTGCCTGCCACCGGGTCGTCGCGGCGCTCTACGACCTGCCGCCCGCCGCGGTCGAGGCCGAGCTGCTGTTCCTGACCCCGGGGCTCCGCGCGGCGCTCTGAGCGCCAGCTCGGCCTCGAGGCGGTCGTGGACGTTCGCGGTGCGGAGTTCGAGCGCGTCTCCCTACTCCCCGTCTCGCTCCTGGCGCTCGAACTGCACATGCGCTCAGCCCTCGTGCCCGGGCATGTCGTAGGACGAAGTGCGCGCAACGGCGTCACTGCCCGGCACTCGCTCGCTGGCACCCTGGCCCGAGACGGCTCTGTCATCGCCGACATGTGCAGCCTCGAGCGCTACCTCGAACGCACCCCGCCCAGCACGACCGCGCAGGCCCATCCACCCGCGGCGACCCTGAAGGCTGCCCTGGTGCACCAGGGCAGCGTCGGCGGCCCCGCGGCTCCAAAGTCCCTCCCGCCAGAGCGTACCGCGACCGGACCCCGATCACCGCCGAGGAGCGCTGAGCCATTCTCCAGGCCCTCGCCGAAGTTCGGAATGCCCTCTTGTGCGGTTCCTCGCCCCATGCGATACCCAGACCGCGTAGCCGTGCGCACCGTGCTCAGGGCACTGAGTGAGCTCGTTACCCGTAAGCAGTGAGATTCGACACGACATGGAGCGCCCCGGCGCGTGCACGAACTCGGGAGAGCACAGGAGACTACTCGGTTCCTGCTGGTTCGGGTAAAGCCCCCAATCAATCGAGTCCACCGGTTGCAGGAAACGGAACCAAGACATGGGCGAATAACTATGGCCTGTCCGCCATCGATGTATACCGCGAGCTAGAGTTCTTTTCCCTGTGTTGTGATGCGCCGGGGGACATCACTCTTCTGAACGGTTGGCCTTAACTACGGTCAGCGCAACAACAACTACCCATGACTCGCAAGCACAAAGTAGGCACAGCAAACGCTCAGGCCCGCACAATCCTCGGGATCGCTGCCGTCGGTATTCTTGCGGCGGTGGCGCTACTAAGTGGATTTGCGCGCGGTTCGGCGAGGTTGCCAGAGTATAAGATAGCGATTCAGTTATTGAACGCAGATAATTCTCCATTCAATGGAGGCGTAGATCTGTTTGTTCACCAGGTAGCAAGTTCGGGTCACGCCTCGTGGGGGCCTTACGGGGCCGCCTGTGTAGGAGGTAGTATTTCTATAGAGCGTGACTTGTCATTGTTTGACCCCACCAGAGCGGCGACGATCGATGTTTGGCCTGTCCATGCAGCAGACCCGAACCGATACATTCGTCGGTATTATCCCAATGCCGTGGACGGCTCTCGAGGAAGTGCGGGTGTAACATCGAGTCCGCCGAATGCCAACGGCCAAAGGAGCCTTGTTGCGCGGGATGTCAAAGTCATCGACGCCCCCATTTACGGTAAGGTACTTGCCACAAGTGGAGGGCAACCGACGCTCTTTGTGGATATTGCTCCTGCTGGTGCCATGGAAGTAGGATGGGAATTCGTTGAGCACCTCGACGCAACATCTGGAAATGTGCTCACGGTCTACAGTTGGGATTTATCCCAGCATGTTGATGTGCGCGTACGCTCAGTTGACGGGTGGGGAAGTCCCCAGACGCAACTCTATCGGGGCGGTGTGTCACAAATAAATCTCGGTCGTTACGGCAGGCTAGATTTAACCCTAGGTGCAATGGCGCTTGTAGATCTAGAAAAGGTCGTGATTTTTTCATCTGCGGGGTATACCAGTTTTGATCCAAGCTCGTTTGCCCCTGACACGCGCGCGCTGGCTGCATCTTATCGAGCCCTGTCTGCCGTCGAGCTATTAGGTAGTGCGACCACACCGAGTGCGCGATCGACTGGAGAGATGGTACCAGGCAACTATGTCGTCGAGGTGTGGCGCACAGCAGACTTCGAATTAACAAACCCTGCGCCGTATTTCTCTGCGACGGTGGTGATCACTCCAGGGGGTGTTGACACACTCGTAGTGCACTAGTGTGACTTAATTGAAGTAAGAGGTCCTGCGGCCGATTTGGTTTCCGCCTGATCGCAAGAGTAATGCCTACGTGACTCGCGAGCCAAGTGGGGCCACCATTAGGGCGCGCACCGTGACCTGCACGAATCGGTGAGCAGCTTACGCAAAGCGGAAAGCTAATCCAAACAGGCAATTGAAGGCACGGTTGTCCGTTGGGTGGGCCTGGAGAGGCACATTGCGAGACATGTTGCCCCCAGGGTTGGGCGCATGTGGGTCACGGCGACCCCGGTAGCACGCTGACGCGGCGGACCCAACCGAAGCAGGAGCCCGGGCAGAGGGCCCCGAGGGGGGTGCGCTAGCCGTCGCGATACGAAGGCGCCCGCCGCGGTCGCTCGTGGTCGACCGGGACGGGACAAATCTCCGCATGGAGTCGAGCGCTCGGTATGCGTCTGTTGACCGCGACGTAGCTCCGAACGAATCCGGTGTTCGTCGCGTTCGCGGCGCCGCGACCTGACCGCGTTGTTCTGTTGTTCGTCGCGCGACTCCTGGCCGTGACCCCGGCAGACGCCCCTGCGCTCCGTTCCTCCCTCGCTGTGGATCAGCTGTCCGGGACGATCAGCGGGGCCGGCGTCGCGGTCGAAAGCCTCGAGCTGCGAGAGGTCGGAGGCGGTGCGGTGGCTGGCGCCGTGGTCCACTTTGCCGGGACCGCGTTCACGATCAGTGGATTCCATCCGCTCGGACCCGCCAGGTCGTACGAGTTGCTGGTCAAGTTCGCCTCGGCCTCGACTGGCGCCTACACGATCGCGCTCGCAGCCCGATTCAGCGAATAGCCTGCGCGCGCGCTGTGGTGCTCCACGACACGACGGACGCCAGCCGTCCCGGCCCGGACCGTTGCCTGCCACCGGGTCGTCGCGGCGCTCTGAGCGCCTGCGGAAAGGGACGAGCCCTCACCGGCTGGGCTCTCACCGATGCGGCTCCCACCGATGCGGCTCCCACCGATGCGGCTCCTTTGGCCCGCCGGGTTGGCGGAGGCGGAGGGATTTGAACCCCCGATGGGTTGCCCCATGTCGGTTTTCAAAACCGATGCAATCAGCCGCTCTGCCACGCCTCCGGCCGCCTAGAGGGTAGCGCACCGGGGCAGTGGGGGGAACCGTCACGGGGCAGGTCCTGCAGCGTATCCTCATCCCCCCGCCCAGCCTGGGCGAAGGATCCACCATGAAACTCCCCTCCCTCGTCATCGTCCTCCTGGTCGCGGCGCTCGGCGTCGCTTCCGCCGCCCTGCGCGGCGACACCGTCAACTCGACCTGCCCGATCTCGGGCCAGCCCGTCGACGGCAAGGTCACCGTCGAGCACGCCGGCAAGCAGATCGGCGTCTGCTGCGGCAAGTGCGAGGCCGCCGTCAAGGGCTGGTCCGCCGAGCAGAAGGACGCCTACCTCGCGAAGCTCGCCGACGCCGGGAAGGCGCCGGCGGCCCAGGACAAGGCCGAGCCGAAGCCGTACAGCGAGCCGTACCTCGTCACCGAGTGCCCGGTCGCGGGCGGCCCGCTGGGCGACTCGCCGGTCGAAGTGACGCTCGAGGGGCGCTCGATCCTCGTGTGCTGCGCGAAGTGCAAAGCGGCGGCCGAGAAGGACCCGGCCGGGACCCTCGCGAAGGTCGACAAGCTGATCGCCGATCAACAGCGCGCGCGTTACCCGCTGACGAGCTGCGTCGTGATGCCGGACGAGACGCTCGTCGGCGAAGACGGCGCGGACACGGCGAAGGAGATCGTCGTCGGCAACCGCCTCTTCCGGGTCTGCTGCCCCGGCTGCGTGCGCAAGGTGAAGGCCGACCCCGCGAAGTTCGCCGCGCTGCTCGACGAAGCCGCCAAGAAGGCGCAGGCCGAGTCGTACCCGCTGACACACTGCGTCGTGAACCCGAAGGCGGAGTTCTCGGCCGAGAAACCCGCGCACGAGTTCGTCGTCGCGGGTCAGCTCGTCCGCACGTGCTGCGCGAACTGCGAAGCGAAGGTGCGCAAGGAGCCGCGGAAGTACCTGCCGCTCGTGAAGAAGGGCTGAGCGCTCAGCGCGGCAGCGCGTAGAGGCCGAGCCACGGACCGGGGCGCGCGATCGTCCACAGGTCCGTCAGCGGAAAGCGCATCTCGGTCGGCAGATGGCCGTCGAGCGCGCGGCGGCCTCGGGCGTTCGGCCCGATCGTCCAGAGGGGCTCCGCGTCGAGGCGCAGCGGAGCGAGCTTCGGGACCGGCGGCGGGGGGGGGGGGGGGCGCGCGCCGCCCCCCCCGGGGCCGCCGGGGGGGGGGGGGGGGCGGGGGGGGGGGGGGCGGGCGG
>CAYOBN010000028.1:28291-45367 GCA_964402175.1 uncultured Planctomycetaceae bacterium
CCCCGCGCGGCGCCTCCGCGGCGCGCGCTGGGGCCCGGGGGGGCCCCCCGGCCCCCCCCCCCCCGGGGGCCGCGCCGGCGTCGGGTCGGCGAGCGGGGCCGGGCGGCCGTCGTCCGGGGTCCGATCGACGAGCACGACGTGCGTCACCCCGAGCGCCAGCAGCGCCGCGCGCGCGGGTTCGACGCCGGCGGCTTCGAGCGCTGCGCGCTCGGGGCCTGTGACCGTGAGCGCCCGCTCGCGCAGCCACGTCCCGCCGTGGCGCAGGTCGTACTCGAAGAGGTCTTCGAGGCCGAGGGTGTCGAGCCCGGGCGGACCGGGCGGCACGGCGCCTGCCTCGTAGTAGAGCTGCCGGTGTCGCTCGCGGCTGTAGAGGTCGCGCAGCGCCGCCGTGGTCGCCAAGCTGGCCGCGTCGCGCGGGGGCGTGGGGCCGTACATGTCGATGGCGACGCGGCTGCCCTCCGGGAGCTCCGCCAGGCGCGCGAGGGCCAGCGCGCGTGTGTCCTCGCGGCGCAGCACCGTCACGAGCCGACCCGCTTGCACCAGCGGCACCGCGAGAACGAACGCGAGCGCGATGGCGCCGCTGCGTCGGGCCATGAGGCGCTCTCCGACGAGTCCGGCTGGCAACACCAACAGCACCGCGAGCGGCAGGATGTAGCGCACGTGTTCGTTCGGGTTCGTCATGAAGAACGCGCCCCACGCCAGAACGAAGACGACCGGCGGCGCCCACACGCGCCGCGACTCGCGGCCTGCGCCGACGATCACAGCGAGCCCCGCGAGGCCCAGCAGCATCAGCGCCGGGTCGTAACCGAAGAACGTGCGCGACAGGTTCGTGAAGGTCGCGGCGCGGAACCCGAGCGGGATCTGGGTCCCGCCGAACATCAGGGTCGAGTGCTCTTCCGTGACGAGCTCTGCGGCGGCGACCTGCGAGCGCTCCGTCGGGCCGTAGCGCACCCAATACCCGTGACCGAGCGGGATCGCCACCAAGAGGCACACTGCGACCGTCGCGACACCGAGGCGCACATGGGCCGCGAGGGCCCGCATCCCGGCTCGAATCGGCGGACATCCGAGCAACCACGCGACACCGCCCATGCCGAGCGCCGCGATGCCGGCTTGTGAGATGCCGAAGGCGATCCCTGCGGCGACCCCTGACCACAAGAGCGCGCGGCGCTCGCCCGTGCGCACGTAGCGGATCGCTGGCCACGCCGTGAAGAGCAGCGCCGTCGCGAGCGGCGCCCAGGGCCGCTCGTGGGTCGACATGTGCACGTGCAGCAGCGCGGTCCCGGCGAGCCACGCGGCGACCCACGCGCCGCGTGACAGGCCTGCAGCGCGCGCCGCGCCGAACGCGCCCAGCGCCGCCAATGCGGACAGCGACGCGAGCACGATGCGCGCGGGCAAGTGCGCGCGAACGGGCTCCTCCATGATGCGCGCCTTGAATTCGCCGACACCAGCGACGTCGCCCGTGGCTCGCCCGAGCACGTACTGCGCGGCGTAGATCGGCAGCAACGTGTACGGCAGCAGGTACGGGTAGGACGAGTACTTGCCCATGGGGGGCACGAGGTCCTTGTCCTGCGCCATACCCAGCGCGTTGCGCACGATGTGGGTGTCCGGCACGTACGAATACGGCGCGCCGTGGCCGATCGGCAGGAGCCGCAGCCCGAACGGCACGACGAACAGCACGAGCGCCAGCGCGAGGGCACGCATCGCGGCTCAGTCCGACTCCGGCGGAGCTTGGTTGTCCCCGTCCCCTTCGAGGTCGAGGTCGAGCCCGTCCACGTCGTCGCCTGGACCGAGCTGGTTCGGATCCAGTTTGTCGGGCGACATGTCCGTGCGCACTTGCTCGAGCACGGACTCGGCCACGCGCAGCGGCGCGCCGGCGCGCAGCGCGAGGGCGAGCGCGTCGCTCGGGCGGGAATCGACGTGCACCTCTTGCACGCCCGCCTCCAGGCCCGCGAGCACGAGCCGAGCGAAGAACGTGTTGTTGCGCAGGTCCACGATGTCGACCCGCACGAGGCGCGAGCCCAGCGCGTGGATCGCGGCGAGGGCGAGCTGGTGGGTCAAGGGGCGCGGCAGGGGCTCGTCGGCGAGCACCCGGTGGATCTCGGACGCCTCCGAGGTCCCGATCACGATCGGAAAGCCCCGCTTGCCGTGGACTTCCTGCAGGAAGATCCACTGCTGCTCCGCGCCGTCCCGCAGGACGACGCGGGCGAGGCGGACGGGGACGAAGCGCTCAGCGGACATCCCCCTGAGCGTAGGCGAGGCGGCGCCCTCGCTACAATCCCCAATGCCCATGGTCTCCGAGCTGCCCCCCGATCCGAGCCGCGCGCGGCGTCCTGGCGCGAGCCCCGCGCCCGTCGCGGAGGGTGCGGACGCCCGCCTCGAGCTGCTCTGGCCCGAGAACCCCGTCCTGGTCCGCGCGACCCGCGGCCACGCGGTCGAGTCCGTCCACCGCGGCGCGTGGTGCGTCGTCGACGCAGACGGGGCGCTGATCGACGGCCGCGGCGCCTTCCGCGATGCGGTCTTCGTGCGCAGCGCCGTGAAGTGCGCCCAGGCCCTGCCCCTCATCGAAACCGGCGCGGCCGAGCGCTTCGGCTTCGACGACGCCGACCTCGCCCTCGCGGTGTCGTCTCACGACGCCGAGCCCGAGCACGTCCAGCGCGCCGCCGCGATCCTCGCTCGGCTCGGCCTCGACGAGGGCGCGCTGCAGTGCGGACCGCAGGCGCCCGGCAACTCCGATGCGCGCTTCCACCTGCGCGTCGAAGGCCGCCGCGGCACCCGCTTGCACAACAACTGCTCGGGCAAACACGCGGGGTTCCTGGCGCTCGCGCTGCACCTCGGCGACGATCCCGCGCGTTACCTCGCGGAGGACTCCGCCGCGCAGCGCCACGTCCGCGCCGCCGTCCGCGACGTCTCGGGGGTCGAGGACTTCGAGCTCCGCACCGCCATCGACGGCTGCAGCGCGCCGACGTTCCACATGCCGCTGACGGGCCTCGCCGCGTTGTTTGCGCGGGTCGCCAACCCGCGCGAGCTGGGCGGAGTACGCCGCGCCGCGGCCGAGCGCATCGTCGCCGCCGTGCGCACACACCCGACGCTGCTCGCGGGCTCGCAGAAGCGGCTGTGCACCGACCTCGTGCGCGTCACGGGCGGGCGCCTCTTCCCGAAGATCGGCGCCGAGGCCGTCTACGCCGTCGGCGTCCCCGAGCGCGGCCTCGGCCTGGCGATCAAGATGGACGACGGCGCGCCGCGGGGCCTCTCGGCGGTGGTCGTGGCGCTCTTGGAGCGCCTCGGCCTCTTGACGCCGGACGAAGTGCGCGCGCTCGCGGCGTGGCGCTCGCCCGTGCTGCGCAACTGGGCCGGACTCGAGGTCGGCCGCCTCGAGGTCGAGTTGTGACCGCGGACACCGCCTATGGACACACCGCCCGCGCCGCCCGAGCTCGCTGACGACGCCCACAAGGGTGACGCGGGGCGGGTGCTGGCGTTTGTCGGCAGCGCCTGGATGCCGGGCGCCGCGATCCTCGTCGCGCGCGCGGCGCAGCGCGCGGGGGCGGGCCTCGTCACCCTCGCGATCCCCGACCCCGCGCTCGTTGCGGCGATCGCGCCGGCGGCGCCGGAGGCGCTCTTCGTCTCCATCGCGGGGGCTGCGGCCGAACACGGGCGTTTGCCCAGCGCCGCGCGCAACGTGCGCGCCGACGTGCGGCTCGTCGGCTCTGGCCGCGGCAACGACGACACGACCCGCGCGCTCGTGCGGGCCCTCGTCGACGACACCTTCGATGGTCCGCTCGTCGTCGATGCCGACGGGCTCAACGCTGTCGCGGGCGAGCCCGAGCGGCTCGCGCCCGCGCGCGGCACGGTCGTGATCACGCCGCACCCAGGCGAGGCCGAGCGCCTGCTCGCCCGGCCGATCGGCGCCACGGACCTCGACCGCCTGCTCGCCGCCGAGGAGCTCGCGCGGCGGGTGCGGGGGGTGTGCGCCCTGAAGGGTCACGGCACCGTCGTCTCTGACGGCGCACGCAGCTTCGTCGCGCGCACCGGCAACGCGGGCATGGCGACGGCGGGCACCGGCGACGTCCTGGCGGGGATCGTCGCGGCGTACCTCTGCGCGGTGCGCCTCGGCAGCGAGGCGCGGCCCTTCGGTCCCTTCGAGGCCGTCTGCGCGGCGGTCCATGCCCACGGACTCGCGGGCGACCTTGCGGCGGCGGCGCTCGGGCGGCGCGCCCTCGTCGCATCGGACCTCATCACGTACCTGCCCGCCGCGCAGCGCGAGCACCGCGCGCGGGTGCCGGTCTCTTGATTCGGCGCAGATTGCGGGTTCGGCGAGGGCTCCGTGTGCATGGGAGCGCCTGTGCACTGCTCGGGCTCGCGATCGCGGCCGGTGCAACGGCGGCAGCAGCCACGTTCACGGGGTCATCCGCGCCGCAGGCGGCTGCAAACGCCACGGACGAAGTCGAGCGCGAATGGAGCGCGCGCGCGATCGCGCTGGGCGAGGTCGACGCTGCAGAGCTCATGCGACGGCTGCAATCGGATGATTGGCTCGTGCGGCACACTGCGCTCGACGCGCTCGGCCGGTCGAGCCATGCGCTGCAGCGGCGAGCTGACGGACGGGACCCTGTGGTGCTCTCCCAAGTCATGCAGGCCCTCCAGGGCGCGCTCCGCGATCCGCGCCCGGAGCTCGCGCGGGCAGCGCACCGCGTGCTGGAGGTGAACCGGGCGACGCTCGCTGCGGGGTCGGTGCCTTCGCTGTCCCAGGGCGCCGAAACGAGCTTCGAGCGGCGCGCTCGAGCGCTCCGCGACGGGGATGTGTCGACGCTGCCTTGGGAGGACGTGGGGGCGATCTTCGTCGCGCTTGTTGCGGCGCCCGATCGCGTGCGTGAGCGAGCCGCGACGGCCCTTGCGACGCGCCTCGGCAGCGCTGCGCAGCCTGCGGGCGCACCCGCGCTCGCTCTGGCGCTCGCCGCGCATGTGCGCGAGCTCCTTCCCGACGAACGGGCGGCGTTCGAGCGCGCCGCGCCGGAGCTCGTCGAGGGTTTCGGGGCGGACATCGCCGAGCGCGTGCTGACCGCCGCTGCGCGCCTCGGACCGCAGGGGCCGTGCGGGCGGCTGCTCGTCACGGCGGCAGCGCTGCCCGAAGGCACGGGCAAGTTCCTCGCGCTGCGCGCTGGGGCCGAAGCAGAAACACCTGCGGCGCTCGTCGAGCTCACCGCGTCGGCTCCCGCGCCGCTGACCGATGAGGCGCTGGTCGCTGTTTTGCGCGCGCTCGCGGCCACCGGCGCCCCTTGGGATGGCGCGGGTGAAGCCCAGGCGCTCGCGCGTTTTGCGCAGCATCCTTCGGTCGATGTGCGGGCCGCGGCATTGTCGGTCGCCGAAGGATCGGTCTCCGAGGAGCGCGGCGCGGCGCGTTCCGCGCCCGCAATGCAGGAACCCGCGGCCGATGACTGGGGCGCGCCGCTCTTGCTCGCGCTCTTGCAGGATCCCGACGAAGGGCTCGCAGTCGATGCGTTCCGTGCGCTCGTGCGGCGGCCTGGGTTCGGAGCCGAGCTGTACGCCGCGTGGCGCGCTGCGCGCCCTCTGGGGCGCTCGGCGCGTCTGCGCGCCCTCGATCGCACTCGGCCTTGGCCGGAGTTCCGCGAGGACTTCCTGGCGCTCGTCCGCTCCGACCGCGACAGCGATGCGTTGGAGCTCCTCGGAGCGCTCGGTGCGGACCCCGCGGTGGCTGCCGAATTGCGGGCGTGGTTCGCAGTCGAAGTGCAGGGGATCGTCGCACCGCCCGAGGTGCATGACCTCGACCCGCTCGATGCACGGCTGCTGTACGACGGTCGCGCGACGGAGCTGGCGCTGGCGCTCGCTCGCGCGCGGGAAGCGTGCCGTCGGAGCGGTGCGGGTCTCCTGGACGACCTCGACACACTCTTCGACGATGCGCTCGGGCGCTGTATGGCGCTGGTGCATCCCCCGGGCAGCTCGACACGGGCGCGTTTGCCGAAGACGCTGGTCAAGCTCATGGGCGCCGAGCCAGCGGGCCGCGTGTCGCTGCGCGCCTACGTCCCGCGTGCGTCGGCCGAAGTGCCTTCGCGTGTGCGCACCGAGGTCGCGATCACGCTCGCGCTGGCGGATGAAGCGGCGCACACATTGGCTCCCACGCTTGCGGAGCACCTCTGCGACGCGGTCCTCGCGAGCGAGCCCGAGCTCGCGGTGCGCGCGGTCGAAGCGCTCGGGGCGCTCGCGCGCGGTTGTCCAGAGCCCGCTGCGCAAGGCATCGCGGAGCGTGTCGCGCGCCTCGTGGCGCGTTGGGACGAGCTCGGCGCGGAGGACGTGCGCGTCGCGCTCGCGCAGGTGGCGGCGCCTGATCCGCGGCACCACCGGGCCCTCATCGCGGTGTCCGACGGGGCTGCCGATGACACCGTCGCGGCAGCGTTGCTCGAAGCGGCGGCAGCCGCGCCCCGGGGCCGCTCGGTGAGCCTCGCGGCGCTCGCGCGCTTCGAGGCCAGCGCTGGACTCGCGCCTCTGGACCCTGCTTCGGGCGCAGTCGCGGTCGCAGGCGAGCCGCGCGCAACGGCTCTGACTGTCGAACAGGCGCTCGTGCGCCGCGAGGCGGTGCTCAGCGGCTTTGCGCGCGGCGCGCGCGAGCGCGGCGAGGCGTTGCCCGACGATGTCGCCGCGCGCCTCTTCGTGCGCCCGCTCGCTGCGGCGCGCGCGGACCTTGCAGCCGCGCTCGATCGCGCCGCCTTCGGCAGCGTCGCTCCGGCCCGCGCGGAGTTCCGCTTCCGCGGCGAGCTGGACCTCGGCGCGGCGCTGGCCGAAACACACACACTCGGCGCGCTGCTCGATGCGACGCTGGGTTGGTGGCGCGCCGATGCGCGCTTCCTCGCGGCGCTGGCGCGCAGCGCGCTGCCGCGCGAACCCACGACCGCTGCGCGCCTCGCCGAAGCCGCGCTCGTCGCGCTACGCGGTACGTTCGATGGAGAGGCAGGGCGGCACTTACGCGTCGAGCTCACTGCGCTGGCGCTGCTGCACTTTGCAGCCGCGCGCGCGGACGTGTTCGCTGTGCTGCAGCGCACCGCCCGCGCAGGCGCGGACGTCGCGCTCGATTCGGCGGACCTTGCGGGTGCCGCTCGCCGGGCGGCGGCGGCGGCGCTGGAGCTGGACCTCATGCGCCGACGCCTCGAGCTCTCGTTCGGGCTCGACAGCGCCGATCCGTACGTCGCCGACAGCCGCGAGCTCTATCGGGTCCTCGGCGAGCTGCATCCGCTGCGCCGCGAGGACCCTGGGGCGCACTTGGCGGCGGCGGTGTCCCTCTTCGAGGCGCTCGCGGACTGGGCGGCCGGCCGTATCGATGACGGGAGCCTCGCCGAGCGGTTCGCGCAGCCCGAAGTCCAGGCTGCCGGCGTCCGCTCGCGGGCTGCGGAGCGCCTGCAAGCCGACCTTGCGGCGCTGCTCCGTGCGGGATACCCCGCGCTCGCGCCTCGGTTACGCTGAGCGGCATGTCCTCTCTTCGCTGCGCTCTCCCGCTCCTCGCGCTCGCGGCTCCTGCAGCCGCCCAGTGGTCGAGCGACCCCACCCAGAACCTCGTCGTCGCCGACGCACCCTCGGACCAGAATCAGCCGAAGCTCATCGCTACTGCCGACGGCGGCGCTTGGGTCAGTTGGTTCGGCGGACAATCGAGCGGCTGGGACGTGCGCGTCCAGCGGCTGGGCGGCGATGGTGTCGCGCGCTTCGTGCAAGGTGGGCTGCTCGTCGCGGACCGCAACTTCAGCTCGACGCAGGACTACGGCCTCGCGCTCGCTCTGAACGAAGACGCGCTGCTCGCGTACCGCGACAACCGTGCGGGCATCACCGAGGTCGTCGCTGCGCGTATCGATGCCGCGGGCGCTGCGGTGTGGGGGGCCGGCGGTGTCGTCCTCACGAACAACGTCGGCTTCGTCGCCAGCCCGAAGATCACCGGCACCGCCGACGGCGGCGCCGTCGTCGCTTGGACCGAGAACAGCACCGTGCGCTTGCAGCGTCTCTCGCCGCTCGGTGCGCCGCTCTGGGGCAGCGGCGCGCTCTTGACTCCGCCCGCGGGGAGTTACTCGCTCGCAGACCTGCACGCCGTCGGCGATGACGTCATCGTCTCGTTCGTGCACCAGACCGGCGGCTTCACGTCGCCGCGGCATTTGAAGACGCAGCGCTTCGACGCGACCGGGGCGACGATGTGGGGCGCGAGCCCGCTCGCGGTGTTCGACGGCGGCTCGCTGCAGATCGGTAACTTCCCCGCGTTCCGCGTCGATGCGGCCGGCGCGGCGCTGTTCTACTGGTACTCGTCTTCACCGAGCCTGCAGTCGTACGTGCAGCGCTTGGACCCGGCCGGGACGGAGCTCTTCCCGCACAACGGCGTGCCCGTCGCGACGACGGCTGGGCGTGTGCGCGTGGATCCGGACGCGGGGTACGACCCGGCGACGGGTGACGTCTACGTCGCGTGGCGCGAGCAGAACGCGACGCAGTCGCAGCGCGGGGTCTCCGCGCAGCGCATCGACGCGACCGGCGCGCGCGCGTGGGGTGACGACGGGCTCGTCGTCACGCCGCTCGCGGGCGGCGACCAAGGGCTCGTCCGCCTTGCCGTCGGCGGCGCCAACGGCGGCGCGCTCGTCGTGTGGTCGTCGATCCCGGCGTTCGGCACCGATGTCCTCGGCGCAGTGCACGTCGCGCGCCAAGGTGTCATCGACGTGCCGCGGGTCGACGTCGCATCCACGCCGAGCGCCAAGGCGCGCCTCGCGCTGGCGAACGCGCGCCTCGGCGCAGGCGGCGCGCTCCTCGCTTGGTCGGACGCACGCAACGATGGCGGCGACATCCTGGCGCAGAACGTGGGCTTCGACGGCACCCTGGGCGCCGCGCCGACCGTGGGCACCGAGTACTGCGGCCCCGCGGTCGTGAACTCCAGCGGCGCTGCGGCGCGCATGTTCGCGACGGGCAGCCCCGTCGCGCAGGCCGACGACCTCGTCCTGCACGCGGAGCAGCTCGCTCCGAACGCGTTCAGCTACTTCCTGGCGAGCCGCACCGCGGGTTTCGTCGCGAACCCGGGCGGGAGCCAGGGGAACCTCTGCCTCGCCGGTGCGATCGGGCGCCGCGTCGGGGGCCAGATCCTGGCCTCGGGCCCCGCGGGCCAGGTCTCGATCCGCGCGGACCTGACGGCCCTGCCGCAGCCGAACGGCTCGGTGCCCGCCCTCGCCGGGGAGACGTGGCGCTTCCAGTGTTGGTTCCGGGATGCGGTCCAGGGCGCCGCGACCTCGAACTTCTCGACGGGCCTCGAAGTGCTCTTCCTGTAGGGCCATTCGGGGCGGGGCGGTCGCGCACTACAATCCCGGGGTGACCGTCCCGCCCGTGACCTCCCTCGACCGCCCCGCCGGCGCCATCGACACCCTCGATGACGGCATCGGCTTCGTCGCCCTCGTCGATCGCATGCGCGAGGACCCCGCGCTGAAGGTCGTCAACAGCGCGCGCATCTCGTACGACAAACAGAAGAGCGGCTTCGACGAGCGCGACCAGAAGCTCTGCAGCTTCCTCTGGGAGCACGGGCACACCTCGCCGTACCGGCACAGCTTCTACACGTTCCACTGGAAGGCGCCGCTCTTCGTCTTCCGGCAGGCGTTCAAGTACCAGGTCGGCAGCGGTTGGCGGAAGTACGAGGTCGACGGCGCGCCCGTGTCGCTCGCGGTCTTCGACGTCCTCTTCGACACCGACAAAGGCTGCTCGTGGAACGAGGTCTCGGGCCGCTACGTGAAGTGGGAGCCCGAGTTCTACGTGCCGAAGGTGATGCGGGCGAACCCGCCGCACGGCAACAAACAGGCCTCGGTCGACCTGCCGCCCGACTTCGACCACGAAGGCGAGCGCCAGCGCATGATCGCGGAGTGCGCCGAGGCCTTCCGTCTGTACGAAGCGCGCATCCAGCGCGGCGTCGCCAAGGAGATCGCTCGCACGATGCTGCCGCAGGGCGTCTACACGCAGGCGTACTGGACCGTCTCGCTGCAAGGGGTGTTGCACTTCCTCGAGCAGCGGTTGAAGCGCGACGCGCAGTTCGAGATCCGGCGCTATGCCGAAGCGATCGCGGCGCTCGTGGGGGATGACCTCCGGCGCATCGGGGTCGACATCGACGCCCTGCGTTGAACCCCGGGGTCCCTAGGGGGGACCTTTATTGGCAGCGGGCCGTATCAGCGGGCCGCTCCGGTGCTCTAAGGGGGTGTGCAGCGCGCGGTCGCGTCCGGGAGGGTCCCAGGTGCCCGGCGCTGCGCGACCCAAACCACGAACGAGCACACGGCGCTTCGGCTGCCGACTCTGCCATGACCTCCCTCACCCTTCCCCGGGCCGTCACCGCTTCTGCGCTCCTGGCGCTCCTCGCGCCGGCTGCGGCCGCGCAAGCGACCTTCTCGAACAGTGTGCTGACCCTCGTCGGCACGCCGGCGAACGACGACATCACCGCCGAAGTCGGCCCGTTGCCGGGCCAGGTGCGGGTCTCCGGCATCCAGGGCGGCGGCACCTTCTTCGGCGTGCGCGGGATCACGGCGGCGCTCGGGGATGGCCTCGACAAGCTGCAGGTGATCGGCAGCGCGACGTTCCTGCCGCGCCTCGACCTCGACTTCGGTCTCGGGCAGGCGGACGCGAAGGTCGACTTCGTATTCCAGAGCTCACCGTTCCCCGTGCAGAGCGCGGGCGTGCGCATCCGCACCGCCGACCAGCAGGACGTGGTCAACGTCACGCTGAAGACGGCGCCGGGCATCGCGAACGTCGTGTTCGACCTGGCGCTCGGCGGTGGCACAAACGATGCGATCCTCGTCATCGAGCCCGAGAACAGCGCAGCCGTGGTGCGCGCACGGGCCGATGTGCGCGGTGGTGCGGGCATCGACAAGGTGCTCCTGGACGTCGGCGGCGACGTCCTTCAGGCAGAGGCCGCGCTCTTCGGTGACCTCGGCGGCGGGAACGACGAAGCGAACGTCGTGCTGGAGTCGCGCAGCGGCGGTGACGCCAGCGCGACCTTCGGGATCGACCTCGGTACGGGTGACGACCAGGCCCACCTCACGACATCGAACGCAGCGACCGCGGTCCTCGGGTCGCTGTCGACCGGCGACGGCCAGGACGTCATCGAGCTCGTCTCCGGCCGCGGGTTCACCGGCGGTGTCGCCGTCGATTCGGGCGCGGGGAATGACAGCGTCAAGATGATCACGTCCCTCGCCAATGCCTCCGCGAGCCAGATCTCCGCTGGCGATGGCGACGATGTGGTCGAGGTCCTCGCTGGCGGTCCGCCGGTGACCCCGACGACGAGCGACGGTGGCCCGGGGTTCGACGTGTTCACAGGGATCGGGGCAGTTGTCAATTTCGAGGTCGTCAACCGCTGAAGGCGAGTCAGCCTGGCGACCACTGGGATCTGGTGACGCTGCCCGAGGGCGCGCTCTGGTATACCGGAGCGCGCCCTCATTGGGCGTTTGCGAGACATTGTGGGGGTACAAAGCGGGACTTCTGGACCCAGAAGCGCGTCAGCGGGCGCCGTGGTCCGACCGTGTCCGCAACTTTTCTTCGTAAGAGGCGAATCAAAGCGGGCCGCGGCTCCTCTGATCGGGGCGAGTACGCTCCATCAGCGACCCAGATCCCCTGTCATGAACCGCAACCTCCGTCTCCTCGCTCTCGCCGCGGCGCTCTGCCTTGGACCGGGGCTCGAGGCCCAAGCCGTGGCGCAGGCTCAGATCCGAAACCGGACCCGTACCGCTGCGGTGTCTCCGGCGGCGCCGGCGGTGCTGCCCGCGCGGCGCCTCGTCGGGTTGGAGCCCCTGGTGGACCTGCAACTCACCGCCCAGGCCGCGGGCGCGACGGTCGTGCGCTCCCTCGGGGACGGTGTCACGCCGCTCGGCGTCGGAGGACCCGCGTGCATCGCGGAGCTCGCGTGGGCGGACGGAGCGCGCGCGGAGCGCGGCGCGGCGGTTCTGCGCGGATTGCCGGGTGTCCGCTAGGTCGAGCTCAACACGCTCGTCTCGCCGTTCGAAACGGTCGGGTGTTCGGGGGGCGGGCAAGCGGGTACGCAGCAGTGCACGGCCGCGTTCTTCGATGCGACCCCGACCGCGCCGGAGTACCAACAACAGCCCGCGCTCGCGGCGATCGACTTGAGCGGTCTCTCGGCGTCCGTCGCTTGGGCCGTCACGCGGGTCGCGGTCATCGACACCGGAGTCGACCCGAGCCACCCCGCGTTGGTCGGTCGCCTCGCAGGGCCCGGTTACGACTTCGTGCGCGGGAGCAGCGGCGGCTACGACGCGCGCAACTTCGCGGACGATGACGGCGACGGTCTCATCGACGAGGGATACGGTCACGGCACACACGTGGCGGGCACGATCACGCTGATCGATCCGGACGCTTTGATCTTGCCGTACCGAGTGCTCGACAGCGACGGCGTCGGGACAGCGTACGACGTGGCGGAGGCGATCCTCGCGGCGGAGAACGACGGCGCCGATGTCATCAACCTGAGCCTCGGTCTGAGCGAGTTCTCGGCGAGCGTCGCAGCGGCCATCGACTCGCTCGACGACGACATCGCGATCGTCGCCTCGGCGGGCAACTCTGGAGGCTTTGGCGTCGGGCAACCCGCTCGCATCGACCGCGTCATCGCGGTGGCAGCGGTCGATCCCCGCGGTGTGCGTCCAGCGTTTGCGTCGTTCGGCCCAGAGGTGGACCTCGTCGCGCCCGGCGTCGACATCTACGGCCCGATGCCCGAGGGCCAATGGGCGACGTGGAGCGGCAGCTCGATGGCGGCGGCGGTCGTGAGCGGTGCGATCTCTCGACTGCACTCGTGGCGCATGAACGAAGACCCCGAAGAGGTCGCAGACGCTCTCGTCGACACGGCCCAGTCCGTCGACACCGTGAACCCAGGGCTCGCGGGTTTCCTCGGTACGGGTCTCCTGCGCATCGTCCCCGCCTCGCTGAACCTGTGACCACCGCGGGTCTCGGCGCCTCCGACGAGGCGCTCTTCCTCGGCGTCCAGCGCCGTGATTCCGCTGCGTGGAGGGACTTCGTCGGTCGCTTCGGGCCGCTCGTCCTGGCGCTCGTGCGCCGCGTCGGCTGCACGGCCGGCGAGGAGGACGAAGTGGTGCAGGCGACCTGGGAGCGGCTCCTGCAGCACGCGGCCCACATCAAGACCCCGCGCGCGGTGCCGGCGTGGGTCTTGCAGGTCGCCCGCCGCGAGGCTTGGCTCGTCGTGCGTCGGCGTCGGGAAGGCCACCACATCGAGCTCGCGGCGGGCGCCGAGCGCGCACAGGCCGCCGATGTCGGCGCGGATGTCGAACTGCAGCGGCTCGAGCGCGTCCAGCTCGTGCGGGACGCGGTCGATCAGCTCGGCGAGAAGTGTGCTGGCCTCTTGCGCGCGCTCTTCCTCGACGTCGAGGAGCCCGACTACATCGCGATCTCCGCGCGCCTCGGGATGCCGATCGGCAGCATCGGGCCTTCGCGCCAGCGCTGCCTCGCGAAGCTCGCAGCGGAGCTCGAGCGCCGCGGAGTGTCCGCTTCGGATCTCGAGGATTCGTGTATCGCAGAGTGAGCTCAGGGCTCTACGCACCGAGAGAGGAGTCAGCACGATGACCGACGCACATCAGGAAGGGAGCGACGCGGCGCTGTTCGAGGCGATCGTCGTGTGGCTGGAGAGCGGGGACGAGACTCCGCTGCGGCGCCTGACCGGAGCGCTCGATGTCGCGGCGCTCGCCCCTCGCATCGAGCTCGTTCGCAGTATGCTCGCTCGGCTCGGCGAGGCGCGTTTGGCGCCGCTCGAGCGCGCCGCTGAGGCGCGCGCCCTTGCGCTCGTACCGACGAACGGCGTCGCAGCGCTCGCCAGTGAAGCGCTGAGCGCGCTGCGCGCGGCTTGGCGCACCTTATACGCGCGGCTCGTCGAAGATGTCGGCCCCGTGGCGGCGCTGCGCGCCGCGCGGCCCCACGGCGCGTTCCAGCTCTACACCGTCGAGGGTTACGACGTCGACCTCTGGGTCAGCGAGCGGGGCGCTCTTGTCGGGCAGGTCTTGGCGCTCGAAGGGTGCGCCAGCTTCGACAGCGGGCGATGCACGCTCGTGCCCCTGGAGGGACGTGGGGCCGTGCGCTCGGTCGGGATCGAGCCCGAAGGTGAGTTCGTGATCGAAGGACCGATCCCGGCTCTCTTCGAGCTGGTTCTGGAGGCGCCTCCTGCGGAGGACCCCGCCGCACCGCGTACGCGTATCGTCCTGGAGCGTGTGGCGCTCGGCAGAGGGCGAGCATGAGCGAGCTCGCACCGAGCGCCGAGATCCACCGCTTGAAAGCGGCGGTCGACGCGGCGGTCCGTTCTTCGCCGCCGGCGGCGTTGCCGCTCGCGGAGGCTTTGACTCTGCTCGCGTCTCCAGACCCTGCTGTCGAGGCCCTGCGGCGGCGGGGGATCGCCGTCGCGCTGCACGCCAACGGCCAGAGCGCGGACGCCCTACCCCATTACTCCGCCGCAGCGGAGCTCTACACAGAGCTCGGCGACGAGATCGAGCGCGCCCGCGTTCTGCGGAGCCTCGTCGATGTGCTGCAGATGTCGGGCCGCTCGGACGAAGCGCTCGCGTGTGGCGTCGAGGCGCGCGAGATCTTGCAGCGCAACGGTGAGATGCGGCTCCTGGCGCAGCTCGAGTCGAACCTGGGCAACGTGCACTTCCGGCTCGATCGCTTCGATCTCGCCGTCGAAGCGTACGATCGAGCCGTCGCGTTGTTCGATACGCTCGGTGACACCTTCGGCCGCGCCTACGCGCGCTACAACGCGGGTAATGTGCTGACCAACGCACACCGCTTCGACGCCGCGCAGGGAGCATTCGAAGAGGCGCACGCTGCTTTTGTCGCCGGCGGGCACAAGGTGCTCGCGGCGGACGCACGCTACGCGCTGGCGTACCTCGACTTCCGTCGCGGGCGGTGGCAGGTGGCCATCGAGGCGCTCGAGGTCGCGCGCGAGGTCTATCGGGACGGCGGCAAACCGAGCGGTCAGTGGCTCTGTGAGCTCGACCTCGCGGAGATCCACCTGACCCTCGGGGCGTATCGCGACGCCGCGGAACATGCCGCGGCGGCGGCGGCGGGTTTCAGCGCGCTCCGGCTCGATTACGAGCTCGGACGGGCCGCGCTGCTGGAGGGTGTGGCCCGCGCGAGGCTCGGCGAGCGCGAGCGCGCCGACCGGTTGCTCGGCACCGCTGAGGCGACGTTCGAAGCCCTCGGCAACCGGGTCCGCGGGGCGCTCGTCGTCCTTGCGCGGGCGGAGCTGGCGGCAGACGCGAGCTCGGCGAGCGGGATGCTCTTCGCTGTGGAGCGCGCACGCGCGGCGCTCGAAGCGAGCGGCGACCTCTTCCTGGCGCGCCTCGGCCGACTGGCCGAGGCGGTCACGCGAGCGACCGCGGGTCAGCGCAGCATCGCTCGCGACGCGCTCCAGCGGCTTGCGGCCGAGTTGGACCTGGAGGCACGTCAGCGAGGGGAGGCCGGGCCGAACCCGCTCGATGCGGTGCTGGCCATCGATGCGGCGCGTGCGCTCGCCAACACCGCTGAATCGGCGGACATGCGGCGTGAGCAACTCTCGGCCGCCGTCGCAGGCGTCGAGGATACCTATGTGGCGCTCGCGTGCGCGGACGCGCGCCTTGCGTTCTTCGGCGCGCGCCACGGCCTCTACGTCGATCTCGCGGAGGCGCTGTTGGACGACGAGCGCATCGAGCTGGACGAGGTCATCGCAGCGGTCGAGCGCGGCCGTCGACGGAGCCTCGTCGAGCGGCCGCTCGGCGCTGCCCTCGCGGACCCGGAGGTCGCAGCAGCGCGTGCGACCCTCGATCGTTGGCTCAATGCCGAGCTCGAAGAGCGACTGCGAGGGGCGGCACGCAGCGGCGCCCCTGCGCCAGGCTCGCCGCCGAATTCACAGACGGGCGATGGGCGTGTCCGCTCACCCGGGGCTGCGGCGTATGTCGCGGTCGAGCGCGCGGAGCTCGAACACGCCCAGCGTGCCTTGGTGCGGCGGGCCCGACGCGGCGTCGGCGGCGAGCCTGCTGTGGTCCGCGAACAGAGTCCGATGGCTGCTGGGCGACATGGAACGCTCGCCGCCGACGAAGCGCTGCTCTACTGCATCGTGGGCCGCGCCGCTGTGCACATCATCTGGCGCCATGGGGCGGCGCAGCGTGTCGTCCACCGTCCCGTGACCGCGGCGGCGCTGGGGCGGCTCAGCGAGCGCGCGCGGCTCCAGGCGGAGAAGGCGCGCCTCGGAACGGCGTATCGCGCGCGGCACCACGCTCAGCTCGAGCGAGCGACGACCGCGATCCTGCGCGAGCTCGGTGAGCTCCTCTTCGAGCCGTTTGCGGAGGAGCTCCGCGCGCTCGATGGGGGAGCGCTGCGTATCGTGCCCTTCGGCGTCTTGCACGAGCTGCCCCTGCACGCCGCCCTCGTCGGAGGTCAGCCGCTGTACGAGCTCGCAACGCTCGCGCTGTCGCGCGGGCTCCGCGCAGCGTCCGTGCTGCCCGGTCGCTACTCCGGCGAGGTGCTCGTCTGCGTCGACGAGACCGCGGGGCTCGCAGCAGCGGAGCGCGAGGTCGCGGCCGTGCGCGCGGCGTACGCGGAGCGAGCCGCAGCCGTCTCGCTCGACGTGCTCCTCGAGCGTACAACCAGCGGCATGGATGGACCTCCGGCGATCGTGCACTTGCTGGCTCACGGCGCACACCAACCGGAGCACCCGATGTTCTCGGGGATGCGTTTCGGCTCGCGATTCCTGACTGCGTTGGACCTGGAGCGGCTCGACCTCGGGGGAGCGCTCGTCATCGCCAGCGGCTGCGAGACCGGGCGGATCGCGCCCGGGATCGCAGAGGATCCCCATGGCCCCGAGCGCTCGCTGTTCGTCGCAGGTGCGAGCGCGGTGCTCGGCAGTCTCTGGCCCGTCGAAGACGATGCCACCGCTGAGTTCATGGCGGCCTTCCACGGCTCGCTGGCGCGCTCGGGATCGGCGAGAGCCGCGTACGTCGACGCGCTCCGCTCCCGCGCGGCCGCTGGCGCCGCTGGGATCGACCTGGCCGCGTGGACGCTCGCGCTCGCCTGAGCGCGCGAACCCCAGAAGCGCGAGAA
>CAYOBN010000028.1:45467-55697 GCA_964402175.1 uncultured Planctomycetaceae bacterium
TGGCCGCGTGGACGCTCGCGCTCGCCTGAGCGCGCGAACCCCAGAAGCGCGAGAACCCCAGAAGCGCGCGAACCCCAGAAGCGCGAGAAGCTCAGAAGCGCGCGCCGAAGGTCAGGGCGACCGTGTAGGCTTCGAGGTCGACGTTGCGGCCTCCGAGCTGCACGTCGTCGCCGTCGAGATAACGCAGCTCGAGGCCGACGAGCTGCGCGGGGCGGAACTCGATCGCGAGCCCGGTGCGCAGATAACGGCCCAGCGCGCTCTCGCGCTCGCGGGTGGTGGTCGTGTCGACCGTCGCCTCGTTGTCGACGAAGACGAGCGCGAGCCCTGCGCCCACGTACGGCTGCACCAGCGTGCCGGGGTCTGCGAAGGCAAAGAGCAGGCCCGCATCGAGCTCGATGATCTGCGATTCGATTTCGGCTCCGGCGCGCGTGGCTTCGTCGTAGCCGTAGCGCGCACCGAGGTCGAAGGCTGCACGGGTCGCGCTCGGAATCGGCGTGCGCACCGTGAAACCGACGTCCAGGTGGTCATCGGTCGGATCCCACGCTTCATCGTCCTGGACGTCGCGCAGGCCCAGGTGCACATCGAGCTGGAAGGGCTGCACGACCACGAGGTCGCGCGCGAGGGAATCGTCCACCCGCGGACCCCAGCGGCTCTGGACGGCGCGCTCGGTGAAACAGCCCGTCGAAGCCGCCGCGGCGGCGAGCAGCGACGGCAGGAGGAGCGGGGGGCGGAGGTGGGGCGGTCGGGCGAGCCACATGGCGTGAGAGCGTAGCTCAAAGCACGGGCGCAAACAGGCGTGCCGTTCGGGCTGCCACCCGGAACCAGAGCGGGCGGTCCGCGAGCGCGCCTTCGGGTAGCTCAGCCGAGACCGCCAGGTCCGCGGCGAGGCGCGCCTCGACGCCCGCGGCGAACTCCGCGTCCACGATCAGCGCTGAGACCTCGAAGTTGAGCCGCAGCGAGCGATTGTCCAGGTTCTTCGTGCCCACGAGCACGACCTCGTCGTCCACGAGGACCAGCTTCTGGTGCAGGAAACCCGCGTCGTATTCGTGGATGCGCACCCCGAGGCGGGTGAGCTCGTCGAAGTAGGTCCAGCCCGCGAGGCGCACGACCCGGTAATCGGACCTTGCGGGCACGAGGATGCGCACGTCGACGCCTCGCAGCGCAGCGAGCTCCAGCGCGCCCATGACTTGGCTGTCACACACGAAATACGGCGTCGAGATCCAGAGGCGCTCTCGGGCGCTCTGGAAGAGCGTCACGAACATCAGCGAAGCCGTTTCGAGCGAGTCCGCGGGTCCGGTCGGCAGGATCAAGGCGAGCTGATCGCCGGCTGCGGCGCGGCGCGGAGTCCAGTCCCATGCGGGCAGCTCGTCCGTGGCCCAGTGCCAGTCCTCCAGGAACGCGAGCTGCACCCCTTGGACCGCGGGCCCTTCGATGCGAACGAACGTATCGCGCCAAGCGCCGAGCGGGCCGCGGCCGAGGTACTCGTCCCCGACGTTGATCCCGCCGAGCAGGGCGACACGTCCGTCGACGAGCACCAGCTTGCGGTGATTGCGGAAGTTGAGCTGTAGCCGGTTCTCCGGGCCGCGTGTGGTGCGAAAGGGCGTGATACGCACGCCGCTCGCGCGCAGGGAGCTCTTGAATCGGCGCGAGAGCTTGCGGCTGCCGATCTCGTCGTACAAGAAGGCGACCTCGACGCCCCGCGCGCGACATGCGAGCAGGGCGGCCTCGAACTCGCGACCGATCTGGTCGTCGCGCACGATGAAGAACTGCACGAGCACGTAGCGCTCCGCCTCGGCGAGCGCCTCGAAGATCGCGCGGAACGTCGCGTCGCCGTCTTCGAGCAACTGCGCGTGGTTGCCGCGTGTGAACGGCATGCTCACGAGCTGCTCCAGCACCTCCAGGTCCGCGTGCCGCTCGGGCAGCTCCGCGATGACCGCGCCAGCGTCGCTGCGCAGCTCTTCCGCGAGCTCCGTGATCGGGCCGTACCCCTCGCGGCGCGCATCGATGTAACCGCGATAACGCCGCCGCCCGAACACGAGGTAGAGCGGCACGGCGATGTACGGGAGCGCCGCGAGCGCCAGCGCCCAAGCCAGCGAACCCTGGGGCGTACGCCCCGTCATGATCGCGTCGACCGCGGCGGCGACCCCGAGGGCATGGGCCAGCGCGAGCGCTGCGCCGAGGAGGGTCGGATCGAGGGGCACGGCCGCGAGGCTACGAAGTGCCCGCCCCGGAATGAACCTGCGTCTCGTCCCGAGCGTTGGTCTTGGGTCGCGCGCTGCCGCAGACTACGCTCCCCCCGCAACGGAACTCCCATGGCCAACCCCCTGTACTTCGCCGCCCCGCTCCTCCTCTCGCTCGCTGTGGCCCGCGGCTTCGGGGGGTCCGAGGTCGTCCCTGCGGCAGCCCTGGCACGGCCGCTCGCGCAGGACCCCGCGCAGCAGGGCCAGGACACGCCGGGGCCGGTCGTGCCCGGTTCCCGCGAGGCGGCGGAGGCCCTGGAGCGCGCGTTCCGCGACGCGGGTGTCCAGCTCGACCACGCCGCAGGGGTGGCCGCGTTCCGCGCGACGGTCGGCGTGCGCGATGACCTTTTGGAGTACCTCCTCGTGAACCCGCACGGCGCGGTGCACGAGGCGCTCTTCGTGACGCAGGCGCCGGCCGAGGTGCTCAATGCGGCGCTGCTGGCCCTGGGCGCCGAGCGCGGGACCAACGTCGCCTACGTGCAGAAGGACCCGCCGCCCAGCGAGGCCGAGCAGCGCGCCGGTGTGCGCGCCTTCGATGTCGTTCCGCCCAAGGGTCCGGGGCTCTACCTCTACGCAGCGTGGCGCGAAGGCGGCGAGACGTACTTCTTCCGCGTCGAGGACCTCGTGCGCGACCTCGAGCGCGGTCGCACGCTGCGCCGGCACGGCTGGGTCTACCTGGGCTCGCGCTGGAACACCTCGCAACGGCCCGGCGCCGTGCCCCAGTTCGCAGCGACGGCCGAGGGCAACCTCGTGTGCATCACGTTCTTCAGCCAGGGCAACACGCTGCTCACCTCCGCGCTGCCGGAGTGTGTGTCCCAGACCACGTGGCTCCCGAACGGCTGGCTCCTGCCCGAGGCGGGGGCCGAGGTCCAGCTCTTCTGCGCGCGCCAACCGCTCGTCGCGCCGCCGCCGTCCCTCGCGGAGTCCGTGCCGAGCGTGGCAGAGGTCCCGGCGCAGACCTCGGAAGGCGCAGGCGCCGGCCGTTGAGCGCGCTGGAGTCGAGCGCCGCGGCGCAGCCCCGAGAACCACAGGGGCCGATGGGCCGCGTGGTCCGAGGCGCCGTCCAGCGCGCTCGGCTGGGGGTCACCGCGCAGGCGCTCTGCCTCGCGACGGCGGCGTTCTGTGGGGTGCTCGCGCTCGCCCTCCTCGAGGGGGCCCGGCTGACGGACCCCGGGGCCTACGTCGTGGCCCTCACCGCCGGGAGCGCCGTCGGGATCGCGTGGCGTCGGGAGCACCCCGTGGCGGCGGACGCGGTCGCGCGCACGGCCGACCGGCGCAGCGGCTTTGCGGGGCTCTTCGTCGCCGCCTACGAGGAGGAGCAGCGCGCGCCTTCGGGCGCGATCGCGGCCCTGCTCGCGCGGCGGGTGCTCGCCGCGGCGCGCCCCGCCGAGCTGCGCCGCGCCGGTGAGCCCGAGTCGCTGCCGTTCCTCGCTCTGCCGCTCGCGGCGGCGGTCGTGCTGGCGGTCACCGCCGCGGTCGCGGCCGAGCGCAGGGCAGGGCAAAGCGGGACCTTCCAGCTCGCCGCGTTGGCGGCGGAGGAGCTCGCGGCTGCCGCCCGAGTACAGAATCTGGCGCAGAATCTCGCACAGAACCTCGCGCAGAACCTCTCCGAGGAGGACGCGGCCGAGGTCCGCGCGGCGCTCTCCGAGGCGGCGCGCGGCGCAGCGGAGGTCCAGGCGACCCTCGAGGCCCAAGGCGGGGCCGCCGGGGCGGGGCTCGGGTCCGCGTCCGCCGAGGCCGCGGAGCGCGCAGCGCAGCTCGCCGAGCGCCTCGATGGACTGGGGGCCACCCTCGCGCGGGCGGCGCCGGGAGTTCAGGAGCGCGTCGCGCGGGCCGCGGCCGCCCTCGACGCCCTCGGAGCCCAGGCCCGACAGGCCGCCTCCGAGGCCAGGCCCGAGCCAAGGCCCGAGACTAGGCCCGAGGACTCCGGGGAGGCCCCTCGGACCTCGGACCCGGCCTCCGCCGACCCCACCGCGGACCGCGGCCCCAGCCGCGGCGGCCCAGACGGGGCCACTCCGCCGGCGACCGCCGCCCCGACCGTGACGGGCGGCGCTCCGGACGTCACACTAGGGGGCTCCGCCACGGCCGGCGAAGCCCGCGGCGCTGCGACCGCTCCCGAAGCCCTCTCACCCCAAGGCGAGCCCGTGGCCGACGAAGGGCCCGAGGGCCCGCCGTCGGCGGGGCCCAGCGGAGAGGGGCGAGCGCTCGCCGCGCCGCGGGCCTGGCCCGCGCGCTACGACGACCTCGCCGCCCGCTGGCAGCGCCTCCGCGCTTCCGAGCGCCCCTGACCCCGAACCCCGACTCCGCCGACGTGAACCCGACCTCGAGGGACCCCCAGCACCGTGCGCACCGAGATCCCCTGGAGGGCGCCGCGGCGCCCACCGCGGGACCCATGACAGGGGTGTGGCTCGTCGGAGCGCGCGGCTCGATCGCGACGTGCCTCGCGTACGGGCTCGCGGGCCTCGTCGAAGGGCTGCTGGAGCCGGTGGGGCTCGCGACGGAGCAGGCCCCGCTGACGGGGTTGCCGCTCGCGCCGCTCGAGTCGCTCGTGCTCGGTGGACACGATGTCTGCAAGCGCGACCTGTCGACGTCGGCGCGCGAGCTCGTGCGCGCGCGCATCCTGACGCCGGAGCTCGTCGAGGGCGCTGCGGCGCACATCGCGCGCTTCGAGCCGCGCATCCGGCCCGGCATCCTCGATGCCGCGGACACGGGGCTCGCGGACCTCGACCGCGAATCGGCCGAGCGCGGTGCGCTCCCGCCGCGCGCGGCCATCGCCGCGCTCATCGCCGATTGGGAGCGCTTCGAGCGCGAGACCGGCGTCGCGCGCACCGTCGTGGTGTACCTCGCCAGCACCGAAGCCGCGCGCGAGCCGCAGCCCGAATGGGGGAGCCTTCCCGCCCTCGAGCGCGCGCTCGATGAAGGCGTCTCGCAGCCGGCGTCGATGCTCTACGCGTACGCTGCGCTCGCATCCGGGCGGCCGTTTGTCAACTTTACGCCGAATCAAGGCGCAGCATCGCCTGCGCTGCGGGCGCTCGCGTTGGAGCGCGGTGTGCCCCACACGGGCAATGACGGTAAGACGGGCGAGACCCTCCTGAAGACCGTCCTCGGTCCGATGTTCGTCGCGCGCGCTCTGAAGGTCCGCGCGTGGCAGGGGTACAACATGCTGGGCAATCGTGACGGTGAGGTGCTGCGCGAGGAGTCGCACAAAGCGGCGAAGCTGCGCACGAAAGACGACGCTCTGCGCTCGATCCTCGGCGACTCGCGCGATCTGACCACGAAGGTCGCGATCGACTACGTGCCGTCGCTGCACGATTGGAAGACGGCCTACGACTTCGTGCACTTCGAGGGGTTCCTCGGGGCGCAGATGTCGCTGCAGTTCACGTGGCAGGGCAGTGATTCGGCGCTGGCGGCACCGCTCGTGCTCGACCTGGTCCGCCTGACCGAGCTCGCGGCGCGTCGCGGCGAGAGCGGTGTGCTCGCGCACACCGCGATGTTCTTCAAGGCGCCGCTCGGCGGCGGGCGCCACGACTTCTTCGATCAGGTGGAACGCCTCTACGCGTACGCCGAGCGCTGCCTCTCCACGCCATGAGCACCTCTACCGAAGCGCCGTTCCTGCAGCAGGTCCGCGGTCGGATCCACGAGGCGCGCGAGCGCCTCGCGGCGTTCCTCGCACTGCCTCCCGGCACACCAGCAGCCGCGGTCGCACGCGCCTTCGATCGCATCGGCGACGCCTTGGACGAAGTCAGCGGCCCCGCGCAGGTCTACGCGTCCGCGCACCCCGACGCGGCGCTGCGCGATGTCGCCGAGGTCGCACTGCAGGAGCTCGCGGCGTTCGGGACCGAGCTCTCGCTCGATCGCGACGCCTACGAACGGCTCTCGCGCGTGGACCTCGCAGGCGCCCCTGCAGACGAGCGCCGCTTCCTCGAGCACGCGCTGCGCGATTATCGCCGCAGCGGTGTCGACAAGGACGAGCCGACCCGCGAGCGCATTCGTGAGCTGCAGCGTGAGCTCGTCGAGATCGGCCAGCGCTTCGATCGCAACATCGTCGAAGGCAATCGCAGCATCCAGCTCAGCGGCGGCCATCGCGACCTCGTCGGTTTGCCCGCCGACTTCCTGGCCGCGCATCCCGAGGACTCCGAGGGCCGCGTCACGCTCGTGACCGAGCCGACGACGGTTCTGCCGGTGATGCTGTACGCCGACCGCGAGGACGTGCGCGAGCGGCTGCTCTTCGAGTATCAGAACCGCGCGTATCCGGAGAACCTGCCTGTCCTCGATGCGCTGCTGGAGAAGCGCTACGAGCTCGCGAACCTCTTGGGTGCGCCGAGCTGGGCGGATTGGCTGCTCGAGGACCGCATGGTCAAAGGTGCAGCGGCTGCGCGGCGCTTCGTCGAGCAGCTCGCTGGATTGGCACGCGGCCAAGCCGAGCGCGAGTACGCTCTGCTTTTGGCGGCGAAGCGCGAGCTGCAGCCGACAGCGGCACGGGTCGCGCCGCACGAAGTTCGGTATCTGACCGAGCGCGTCAAGCGTCAACGCCACGCCTTCGATTCACAGTCGGTGCGGCCGTACTTCCCCTACGAGCGCGTCGAGAAGGGTGTGCTCGCGACGACCGCGCGCCTCTTCGGGGTCACCATCGAGCGCGACGTGAACGCGGAGGTCTGGCACCCGGAGGTCCGCGCGTTCACCGTCACGGATGCGTCGGGGATCATCGCGCGCTTCTACCTGGACATGTTCCCGCGCGACGGGAAGTTCAAACACGCCGCGATGTTCGATTGGCGCAGGGGCACGATCGACGGCCCCTTGCCCGAAGCCGCCCTGATCTGCAACTTCCCGCGCCCGACGGTCGACGATCCGGCGCTCCTGTTGCACGATCATGTGACCACGTTCTTCCACGAGTTCGGGCACCTGATGCACCACCTGTTCGCGCGCCAGCGCCTGCACGGTTTCTCGGGCATCGCCTGCGAGTGGGACTTCGTCGAGGTCCCGAGTCAGCTCTACGAGGAGTGGGCCTGGGACGTGCGCGTCCTGCAGTCGTTTGCCCACCATTGGCAGACCGATGAGCCGATCCCGGCCGAGCTCGTCGAGCGCCTCCGCGCCGCCGAGGAGTTCCCGAAGGGGCTGACGGTCACGACACAGATCTCCTACGCGACGCTCTCCCTCGACCTGTACGACCGCGACCCGCGCGGGCTCGATACGACGCGGGTGATGGAGGACGTCCAGCGTCGGGTCTCGCTCTTCGACCGGGTGCCGGGCACCCACATGCAAGCGAGCTTCGGCCACCTGCACGGGTACTCTGCGGGGTACTACACCTACATGTGGTCCCTGGTGATCTCGAAGGACTTCTGGGGCGCCTTCCGCCAGGACCCGCTCGCGACCGAGACCGCCGCGCGTTACCGGCGCGATGTCCTCGAGCGCGGAGGGGCCTCCGACGCTGCGGACATGGTGCGCACGTTCCTCGGGCGCGAGCACGACCTCGCTGCGTTCGAGGCCTGGCTGCGAACCTGAGCCAGGCGCGCTCAGGGCGTAGACCCAGCCCGCGCGCTCAGTGCGCAAACCCAGCCCGCGCGCTCAGCGCGCAGACCCAACCGGCGCGATGCGCACCGAGGCGGCATCGGGGAGCCCCTCGACGCGCAGCGCCAGGGCGCCCGTCGCGGGGCGCCGGCGCACGACCGGGCCGCGCACACCCTCGACGGGCACGTCGGCGCGGTGCAGGACGAGCCCCGCAGCGTCGAGGACCTCGACCGAGACCGCGCGGCGGCTCGCCGGGAAGGGCACCGGGGCGGTGACCCGTCCCGAGACGACCAGCACGTCCGCCCGAAGGGTCGCTTCGACCGCGTGGACCCATCCGCGCCCGTCGAAGTGGGCCTCCACGGGGTCCTCCACGGGGAGCCCCACGGGGAGCCCCACGGGGAGCCCCACGGGGAACTCGGCTGCTGAGCTCGGGGCGGCGAGGGGGGTGGACGCGGCGAGGGCGAGGAAGTAGGCGGTGAGCAGGGCGTTGCGGCGGTGCGATCAGTCCGCCCCCAACCCTACCCGGTCCCAGGCGCGGAGGTCGGACCGCGGGAATCCCCTCCAATTTCGCTTCGGGAGCACCCGATCGGAGCGATTGCCACAGGTGCCTGCCCCATACCCACGTCCCGAGCGGCTCGCGTCGTTCGGTGTGCGCGGTGACGTAAGTCCCCACTTGCATGTCACGCCGCTTCAGTCCTGCCAACCGAGCGCTCTCCCTCGCCTTCGCCTTCTCCGCCCCCGCAGCGTCCCAGGAGCCGAGCCTCCTGGAGCGCGAGGCGCTGCTCGGCGACCTCTTCGGGCTTCGGAGCGCGGTCGGTGAGTCCGGCGTCACCGTGGACCTGACGCTGGTCGTCGACGGCACCCAGGTCGTCAGCGGCGGCGCCGAGCGCAACGAAGCCGTGCGCGGCCTCTTCGACGTCGCGATCGCTGCGGACATGGCGACGCTCGCCGGCATCGAGGGTGCGGTCGTGTTCCTGGACGCGTATTCGCTCTTCGGCGAGCAGGACCCAGGCGCTGGCAACATCCAAGGGATCTCCAACATCGACGCCGAAGTGCGCGATCAGATCGCGGAGCTCTGGTGGGAGCAGCTCTTCTTCGACGATCGCCTGCGGGTCAAGCTCGGCAAGGTGGAGGCGAACTCCGAGTTCGCTTGGGTCGAATACGGCGGCGAACTGATCGGTCCCGCGTGGGCGATCTCGCCGAACGTTCTGGGCATTCCGACCTACCCCGAGACCGCCTTCTCGCTGAACGCAGAGTGGACCCACGACGATCTGCACTGGATGCGCATCGGCATCTACGACGGCGCAGCCCAATCGGGGCGCCGCACAGGGGTCCACGGCGTCGGATCGGTCTTCGGAGCACCGAGCGATCTCTGGCTCGCGCTCGAAGTCGGACGCACGTGGAACGACGGGCGCCTCGTCTGGGTACGTGGCGGGCGACCGGTGACTTCGATACGTTCGCCGGGAGTACGGAAGACGGGACCTCTGGCTTCTACGCGGTCTTCGACCAGACCCTCGCGCGCGAGGTGGACGGCGAAGGTGAGCCCCTTTCGAGCGCCGGTCTCTTCGCTCGCGTCGCGTATGCCGACCCCGATGTGAGCGAGGTCGAGCTGCATCTCGCGACAGGATTGCAGTGGAACGGACTGCTGTCCGCGCGTCCGAACGACGTCTGCGGGCTCGGTGTCTCGGTGGTCGAGCTCTCTTCGGAGGCAGACTTCGGCGACGACCGAGAGGTCCTGTTCGAAGGTCACTGGGGTTTCCAGACGACACTCGCGATCCTGGTGAAGCCGGGTGTCCAGTACATCCTCGATCCAGGCGGTGACCCCGCTTTGGACGATGACCCTCGTTCTCGGTCTGCGCTTGCAGGCCGCCTTCTGATCCCTACACGACGTCCGGCCTACGCTGTCGTTGCCTCGCTGTCCCCCGAGACCCTAGCGCTCGCTTCTGTTCCCACCATGCGTTGGACGGTCTCCTCGTGACTCGCCGCATTCACTCTCGTCGCCGGGCTCGGCCTCGGTACAGCCGCTTGGCTCGGCTCGAGCGCCGTCAACGAGTGCTCGACGAATATCGAGCACGTCGTCGACAGCGGACTGATTCTGCGCAATCAGCTCCAGGCGGACATGTTGCACGACGGGATCCGCGGCGACGTGATGGTCGCGATCCTTGCGCCCGATCAGGGGGCGCGGTCGAGAGCGCGACGGTCGCGCGCAAGACGATCAGCGACCTCGTCAAGTCGAGCCAAGAGGTGGCCGGCATCGTCCGCGTGATCAACGGAATCGAACGGTACCAGGTACGACTTGGCGCGCGCGCGCCTGGTCTCTCTCACTTGCAAGCGCTCTCGCGCGCGCGCGCCAAGTCGTACCTGGTACCGTTCGATTCCGCCCGCCCTCACCATGTCGTACCTGGTGCCGCCGGCCACCGGCTAGGTCGTCAAGGCGTGCCGAGCCCCACTCCGCTGCGGATCCAATCCAGCGTCGTCGCCA
>CAYOBN010000029.1:0-52485 GCA_964402175.1 uncultured Planctomycetaceae bacterium
AGCGCGCGCGCGAGCGCGCGCTGCGCTCGCCGCGCCGCCAACTCGTACCTGGTACCGTTCGACGCGACCGGCGCGTCACGGCATTCCGTCGCCCGGTCGCCGCAGGCGGCCGCGGAAGCGTTCGAGGCGCTCGATGTCGGCGTCCGAGAATCCGCGCTCTGGCAGCGCTGCGCTCGCCGTCGGCTCGACCCGGGTCGGCTCCGGTCGCGCACCGTCGCTCGCGGCGGCTTCGAAGGGCGCCCCGCCGAAGGGCGTGCGGCCGAACGGGCCGAAGGCCGCCGCGCCGCGGAACAGCGGCGCTCCGTGCCGCAGCCGCACCGCGAGCACTTCACGGAACCCCTCGACCAGCACGAACAGCGCGACGATCGCGAGCACGAACGAGTGCACGAGGCCCAGCACGAGCCCTACCACCGCGAGCCAACGCCCGATGCGCACCGCGAGCTCGGTCGCGGCGAGCCAGTTGCGCCCCGACGCGACCAGCGCCGCGCGCAGCAGCCGTCCGCCGTCCATCGGGAACGCGGGCACCAGATTCCCGAGGCCCAGCAACAGGTTGACCGCGAGGAAGACCTGCAGCGACCCCGCTGGCCCGAACGGCGCCGCGCTCCAGGCGGGCATGCCGAGCGCGCCGAGCGCCGCGAGGCACAGCCCTGCCAGGGCGAGGTTCACGAGCGGGCCGGCCGCTGCGATGCGCGCCTCGATCCCGGGCTGCTCGGGGACCTCGCTCATGCGCGCCATGCCGCCGAGCGGCCAGAGCACCACGTCGTACACCCGCAGCCCGAGCCGGCGCGCGACGAGCGCGTGGGCCAGCTCGTGCGCGAGCAGCGCGATCACGAGCGCGGCGAGCGGCAAGGCGACCGGCTGGCCGCGCAGGCCGCCGAGCAGCAGGAGGCCCGCGAAGAGCGCGAGGACCAGCCCGTGGACGCGGACGGTGACGCCGAAGAGCTGGCCGAGGGTGAAGGTGCCGAACACGGGGGGGCAGAGGGTAGCGCAGCGAGCGCCCCGGGGCCCCCTCTGTAGTCCCGGGCGCGCGCCACACGAGGGCTCTTCTTCCGACCCGCGGCGCGCTACGTTGGGGGCCCGACCTCCGCCGATGACGTTGCCCCCAGATCCCTGCGCCGGCCCGACGACCGTGTGCGTGCTCGACCTCACGGCGGCGCCCGGGGTCCAGCTCGCGGACACCCCGGCGGCGCGCGCGCTGGCAGCGGAGCTCGTGGCGCGCGCGAGCCGCGGTGCGGAGGCCCTGGAGCTCGCGCTCGCCGCGCTCGCGGATCGCGAGGCTGGCGCGACCTTCGCGGTCGCGGTCGGCAGCGCCGTCCGGCGCGGGGTCCCGACGGCCCAGCGCGCGAGCGTCGTCGCGCGGGTCCCGACGACGGGCCGCCTGGCAGACGGGCAGGTCGGCGGCGACCTCGGCGCGCGGCTCGCGGGCCGGGCGGACCTCGTGGTGCTGCTCGGGAGCGCGCGGCCAGCGCAGACACCCGAAGCCGCGGGCGCGCGACCTGCCGCCGTGTGCCTCGTGCTCGGGGACGGCCCGCCGCGCCTCGAGCAGGTCCCGGGCCTCGCGGGCGCCGCGCCGGCGGCGAAGGCGGACCTCCTGCGGCGCGCGCTCGGCGGGGCCGCGGCGCCGTCGGTCGGGGGCCTCTGCATCGGCCCTGCGGGCGAGGCGCTCGCGCCGCTGGCGAACCTGGCGAACCTCGCGGCCCCGGGCGAGCCGCTGAGCTACGTGGGGCGCGGCGGCCTCGGGGCGGCGTTCGGCGCGACGGGGCTCGCTGCGCTCGCGGTGCTGTACGGGCCCCTCGCGCCCGCCCGCGACGGGGCAGCGGAGCGCCTGCGCGCGGCGCTCACCGCCTCGCCGCGGCTCGTCCTGCGCGCGATGGGCGGCACCCACGAGCGGGCCGCGGAGCTCGCCGCCCGCGGCGCCCCGGGGGCCGCCGCGGCCGAGCGCGCCGCCGCGCTCGCCGAGGAGGCCCGCGCGGGCCGCCACGGCTGCCGCGGCTGCCCGACCCCGTGCGGCTGGGTGCTCGACGGTGGCCCGGGCCCGGTGCGCGGGGCGCGCTTCGGTGCGCTCGCGCACTTGGCGGAGCTCGCGCCGCCCCCGATGCCGGCAGGGCAGCCGGCAGGGCAAGTGAGCGGCCCGCCGACCCCCGACCCGCGCCGCCTGCTCGCGCGCTGCGACGACCTGGGCCTCGATGCCAAAGGGGCTGCGCTCGCCGTGGCGCGGCTCGCGCCGCTCGCGCCCGCGGAGGCCCTGGCGCTCCTCGCGGCCGGCCGGGCGCGCGCGGAGCAGCTCGCGGCGCTCTTCGACGGGCGCGCCCCCGACCAGGCCGACGACCCGCTCCACCGCCTCGCCCGCCGCGTCGCGGGCCCGGGCCGCGACCCGCTGCGGGTGGGCCTCGCCCTCGCCGATGCGGACCCCGCGCGGATCGCGGCGGCCCTCGCGCCCCTGCCCTACACGCCGGGCCAGCACGGCCGCCTCGTGTGGTGGCACGAGTGCCTCGCCGCGGCGCTGGACGCCGTCGGCTTCTGCGCGTTCTCGGCGGCGGGCCTCCTCGCGGACGGGGTCCTGACGCTGGACAACCTCGCCGCCGCCGTCCTGCCGCCCGACCCCGACTCCGGGGTGGGGGCGGCCGCCCCCGGCGCCGCCCTCCTCGACCTCGGCCGCCGCCTCGTGCGCGCCCGCTGGCAGCTCGCCCCCGCGCGCGCCCGCCTCGCCCGGGACCCCGCGGACCCCCTCGAAGCCCCGGGCCTCCTGCCCGACTACCGCGCCGCCGCCGGCCTCGACCCGGACGGGCGGCCGCTCCCGAGCGCAGACCCCGCCCCCGCACACCGCCCGTGGGAGCCCCAGGGGGAGGGCCCCCCGCCAGGGGGTACCACCGCTCGTGGCCACCACAGCTTGGGGGCCACCCAGGGGGGCCCCCAAGACCTAGTCCCACCCTCCCCCGAGCCCCAATTGATTGGGCCAGGATCGGTGCGGCCGTCCCCAAGCGACCTCACCCCCGCCGCCGACCCGCCAGCCCCGAACCGGGCCCCCGCGCTGCCCCAATTCGCTGGGCCAGGTCCATGGGTGGGACTGAGGGTGGGGGGGGCTTGGGCGGGGCGTCTCGGCCTGGAACACGGCGCCATCCTGAAGCTCCCCCTCACCCCCCCCGCCACCGTCACCGCGGCCCTCACCACCGCCGCCACCCAGCACCCCTCCGCCGCCCCCTGGCTCCTCCGCGACGGCCTCCCCCTCCCCGCCGTCTACCGCCGCGGCCAGCGCCTCAGCGCCACCGCCCCCCTCGCCGACGGCGACGTGCTCGACCTCGTCCTCGTGATCGCGGGCGGCTGAGGAACGACCGATCGCGCGGCCCTGACTTGTGCCCGAGGCCCCCCCGCGCCGATCCTCTCCGCGATGACCCGCGTCCTCGTGATCAAGACCGGTGCCCTCGGCGACGTGCTGCGTACGACGGCGATCCTCCCGGGGCTCGCCGTGAAGTGCGATCCGCTGGAGCTCGTTTGGCTGACGGCGCGCGGCGCGGAGCCGCTCGTGCAGCACCACCGGCTGGTCCAGCGTGTGGTCGCGGTCGACCTGAAGTCGGAGGCGAGCCTCGCGGCGGCGACGGCGGAGCTGCGCCGCGAGCGCTTCGACTGGATCATCAGCCTCGACGACGAGGCGCCGCTGTGCGCCCTCGCGACGGAGCTCGCGGCGCACTCGCCGGGCGCGCGGCTGTCGGGCGCCCACTTCGGCGCGGACGGTGCGCGGACGTACACGGCGGACGTGGCGCCCTGGTTCGACATGGGGCTCCTCTCGAAGCTCGGGAAGGAGCGCGCGGATCGGCTCAAGATCGTCAACCAGCGCACGCATCCGGCGATCTATGCGGAGATGCTGGGGATCGAAGAGGGGCGCCCCGAGCTGCCGCTCGACGATGCGGCGCGCGCGCATGCGGCGGCGTTTGCGCTGCGCCATGGCCTCGAAGGGGTGCGCGCGATCGGCCTGAACACGGGGGCCGGCGGGCGCTGGACCAGCAAGGGGCTGCCGGTGGAGCGGGTGATCGCGCTCGGTGCGGCCCTCGACGCGGAGCTGCGGCGGTCGGACGGTGCGGCGCCGGTGTTCGTGGTGCTCGGCGGACCGGCGGAGGGGGAGCGCAACGCGGCGCTGCTCGCGGGCCTCGCGGAGGTCGGGGTGCGCGCGGTGGACGGCGGCACGGACAACGGTCTGCTCGAGTTCGCGGCGCTCTTGGAGCAGCTCGACCTCTTGATCACGAGCGACTCGCTCGCGCTGCACCTCGGGGTGGCGCGCGATGTGCCGACCGTGGCCTTCTTCGCGCCGACGTCGGCGGCCGAGATCGAGCTCTACGGGCTCGGCGAGAAGGTCGCGTCGACGGCGCCGGACGCGTGTTCGTACCGGCCGGATGCGGACAACTCGACGTTGACGGTGGAGCGCTTGGCGGCGGCGGCGCTGCGCACGCTCGCGCGCGCTCCGCGGCGGCGGCGCGTGGCGTCCGCGGCGCCAGGTCGCGGTCCCCGCGGGGGCTGAGGGCCGCGGAGCGGCGCACACGCTGTCCCAAGTCGAGATCAAGGGCGGGGCAGCGCCCGTCGCCAGGCGACCGGTCTGTGTCCGCGCGGGCCGGGCCGTGCGGACCCTGCATGAGGATTGTGTGGATCTCTGCGCTCGAGTGTCACCGCGGACGGTCCACCGGATAGGCTCGCAGTGCAGCCCCCTGCGCGGGACGCACGCATCCAGGGAACCTTTCCCTGCCGAGCTCGATCCACAGCACCATGGCCCTCTCTCACCTCCTCGCGCCCGCGGCGGCGCTGGCGCTCGCTGCGCCGGCAGCGGCCCAGCTCGTGCGCAATACCGCCGATATCCCGAGCGGGTCGACCTTCAACGGCGACCTGACCGAGAACGTCGACTTCGCAGACGTCGACCTCGACGGCGACTTCGACGCCATCTTTGCCGCGGGCGGCGACTCGACCCGCGACCAGAACCGGATCTGGATCAACATGGGCGGCCTCCAAGGCGGGGTCGTCGGTGTGTTCCAGGACATGACGGCGGCGCGCATGCCGGCGATCAACGACCAGAGCCGCGACATCGAGTTCGTCGACTTCGACGGCGACGGCGACCAGGACATCTACGTGTCGAACACGTCGCAGATCGCGCCCGACACGAACCGCTGGTGGGTCAACCAGGGCGGGGCGCAGGGCGGCGCCGCGGGGTTCTACGTCGACCAGACGCAAGCGCGCTGGACGAACCTGGCGGGCACGGGCTCGTCGCTCGCACCGTCGCTCGTGCTGCCGAACGGCGGCTTCGTCGATTGGTCGTGCGACTGCGACTTCGGCGACCTCGACAACGACGGGGACCTCGACCTCGTGCACTCGAGCTACGGCGACCAGTTCAACGGGCTCACCCCGACGCGCCTCTACCTGAACGATGGCGCGGGCTTCTTCCGCGAGTTCAACCCCTCGGGCTTCCAGCTCGGCTCGGCCACGATCAGCAACGGCAACGGCGGCCTCTGGTGCGACGGCACGCACTCGCAGAACACGTCGAACTTCAACGGCACGAACTGCGACATCGCCGCCGTGACGCTCGACGTCGACGTCAGTGACATCGACGGAGACTTCGACCTCGACATCCTCCTGGGCGACCGCAACGACCCGCCGCGCATGTACGCGAGCCGCCTCGAGGGCTCGAACCTCGCGCCGGATCTCGGCGGCGCCCTCGGCTTCCGCGACGTGACGAACCTCGTGTTTCCCGCGGGGTACTCGACGGGCGACGGCCACTACGAGCAGGAGATGGGCGACTTCGACCGCGACGGCGACATCGACATCTACGGCCTCAACTGGCGCGTCAACTTCTTCGCGTTCACGGACCTCATCTACCCGAACCAGGGCAACGGCCAGTTCGGCAACGGGGTCTCGCTCGCGAACTCGAACGACGACGACAACGAAGCGGACTGGTTCGACATCGACAACGACGGTGACCTCGACGTGTTCGTCGCGAACTTCACGAAAGCGACGACGCCGGACCGGGTCTACCGCAACGACTCGACCACCCAGGATGTGCCGGTGTTCCCGTACGTGCCGAGCCTCTCGCCGTCGACGAACTTCATCAGCCTCGATGCGGACGCGTGCGACGTCGACAACGACGGCGACTACGACGTGATGGTGTCGAGCGACGGCGGTTCGCCTCAGGTCTTCATGGAGAACGTCTCGCAGGTGGTCGACACCCACGCGCCGTATCTCCCGCGCATCGAAGCGGCGGCGGACCGTGCGCCGGGCGCCAGCCCGACGGTGATCCGCGTGCACGTCTTCGACAACGCCCCGTACTACGTCACGTACTTCAACCCGACTGTCCTGAAGTACCGCGTCGACAACGGCCCGGTCCAGAGCGTCCCGATGAAGAGCACGGGCGGCCAGGTCTTCCGCGGCGAGCTGCCTGGCAACTTGCAGGGCACCGTCACGTACTGGGCCGAGTCGAGCGATCTCTACGGCAACACGGGTACCTCTCCGCAGGACTCCTTCGAGGCCTTCGAGGCGGGCACTGTCGGCGGGCCGTATTGCTCCTCGAGCGTGAACTCGACCGGCCAGCCCGCGCGGATCACCGCAACGGGCAGCACTGAGCGCGCCGCGAACACGTTGACCCTGCAGGCCGACCGCCTGCCGCTCAACTCGTTCGGCTTCTTCCTGGCGAGCCTCGACCGCGGCCTCCTGACCGCGCCGGGCAACCAGGGTGTGCTCTGCCTCAGCGGCAACATCGGCCGCTACGTCGGTCCGGGCCAGATCCGCAACTCGGGCGCGCTCGGTGCGGTCAACCTCGCACTGAACCTCGGCGCGATCCCGACCCCGACCGGGCTCACCTCGGCGCAGGTCGGCCAGTCGTGGCACTTCACGTACTGGTACCGCGATGCGAACCCGACCGCGACCTCGAACTTCGCGGGCGGTTGGTCCGTGACGTTCCGCTGATCCGAGCCCCGCGACGACGTGACGAACAGCGTCGTTCGTGACTTGCAGATGGCCCTGCGCGGCGTTCGCCGCGCAGGGCTGTTGCATCTGACGCTGTTCGTCACCGGCCGCTGCCAGCTCCGCTGTCGGCACTGCTTCCACCACGCGGGCGTCGCCGCTGCCCGGCCCGGCCCCAGCGCCGAAGAGGTCGAGCGGCTCGCCGCTTCGACCGAGGCCTTCGGGCCGCTCCTCTGGGTGTCGTTCGGCGGCGGTGAGCCATACCTGCGCTCCGACCTCGCGCAGCTCGCCGCGAGCTTCGCGCGCCGCGGCCTGCGCCATCTGGCGATCCCGACCAACGGCCTCGAGCCGCGCACCGTCGAGCGCACCCGCGCTGTGCTCGCCGCGGCCCCGGAGACCGAGCTGCTCGTGTCGGTCTCCATCGACGGACCGCCCGACGTGCACGACCGGCTGCGCGGGCGCACGGGCGCCCATGCGGGGGCGCTGCGCGGCCTCGCGGCGCTGCTCGCGCTCGCCGAAGACGAGCCGCGCCTGAAGGTCGGCGTCATCACGACCGTCACGCGCGCCAACGAGGGGTGCCTCGCAACACACATCGAAGCGCTGTGCCGCGCCGAGCGGCCCCACCGCTTGACCGTCAACCTCGCCCGCGGGGACGCCCTCGACCGCGACCTGCTCGAGGTCGACGTCGCGCGCTACGAAGAGCTCATCGCGCTGCGCGCTCGGCTCCAGCGCGAAGGGGTGCTGCGCGGCGTCGACTTCCGCGGCGGCGCGGTCCTGCGCGAACGCGACGCTCTGCTCGCCGAGCACGTCGCCCGCGTCGCCCGCGCTGGCGGCGACCCAGGGCCCTCGCACCTCTCCTGCACGGCGGGAACGCTGTCGCTCGTCGTGTTCGAAGACGGCTCGGTCGCGGCGTGTGAGCTGCGCCCGGAGCGCATCGGACAGCTCGCGGAGGTCGACTGGGACCTCGCGGCCCTGTGGCGCTCACACACGGCCCAGCGCCTGCGCGAAGCGATCGAGAGCGAGCGCTGCGCGTGCACCTACGAGTGCGCGCAAGGCGACAACGTGCTCTTCCATCCGCGCAACTGGGCCCGCTTCGCGGCGGCAGCGCTGCGGCCCGAGCCGCGCGGGGAGCGCCGCAGTTGACCGGCGCGCCGCTCTGGGTCGTCGTCCCGGCGCGCGACGAAGCGCGTGTCATCGCGGACAAGGTCCGAGACCTCGCGCTGCAGCGCTGGCCCAGCACCGAAGCCGGGCGGCCGCACCGCATCGTGATCGTCGATGACCACTCCGCCGACGGGACGGCGGCGGTCGCAGCAGAGGCCATCGCGCGCGCCTCCGCAGCGTTCGCCGCTGCGCGCGTCGTCGCCGTGGTCGTGCCAAACGCCGCCACACCCGGCAAACCCGGCGCGATCCGCGCGGGGCTCGGCGCCGCGGGCGCCAGCGACGCTCCGCGCGCGCGCGCTGCAGAGGGCGGCGCTCTCGTCGTCCTGACCGACGCCGACGTGCGTCTGGCGCCAGGCGCGCTCAGCGCGCTGGCGGACGCGTTCGCGCGCGAGCCGCGGCTCGGGATGGCGTGCGGCGCGCAGCGCTACGAGACCGCTGACGGGGCGAGCGACATGGGGCTCTACGACCGTGTGTTCGCCCTCCTGCGCGCGCTCGAGTCGCGCTGCGGCGCGCTGCTCTCCGTACACGGCCAGCTCCTGGCGTGGCGCTCCGAGCTCGAGCTCGCGCCGCCCGACGGGGAAGCCGCCGACGACCTGTGGCTCGCCGTTCGCGCCCGCGATCGGGCCGCGCCACTGCGGGTAGCCCTCGTCCGCGCGGCGGTCTTCATCGAGCGCCGCGCGGCGCCCGGAGCTCCGGCGCACGCGCAGGCCCTGCGCCGCGCGCGCGCCTGGTTCCAACACTTCGCTGGGCCGCCGCCCCGGCGCCGCGTGTTGCGCTTGCAGTGGCGCCTCTGGGGCCAGGCGCCGACGCTCTTCTCACTGGCCGTCGCGCCGCTGGCGCCGTTCGTCCCCGGCATCGCCGCGCGCCGGCGACTCCTGCGCGAAGCCAGAGCGGCCGAGCGCGCGGCGCCCCTCGCCGCACGCTGGGAGGTCGCGCGCGGATGAGCGGACAGCGCACGGAGCCGCGGCTTGGAGCCCCTGCGCTCGCTGGTCTCGCGCTGCTCGCGCTCGCCGCGCGCCTCGCGTGGGTGCTGCCGTACGGACAGCACCACCCTCACGCCGCGCGGCCGGTCATCGACGAGCTCGCGTACGACGCGTGGGCGCGTCGCATCGCCGGCGGCGATTGGCTCGGAGACACCGTGTTCTTCCAGGAGCCGCTCTACCCGTACCTGCTCGGGGCGGTGTACCGGATCTTCGGCGCGGATATGGCGGTCGCGCGGGGACTCAACGTGGCGCTCGCGCTGCTCTGGGTGCTGTGCACCGCGCGCATCGCAGCGCTCGTCGGCGGGCGGCGCGCGGGCATCACTGTCGGAGTCGTCGCCGCCCTCGCGACGCCGCTCGTGCACACGACGGCGCTGGTGCTCAAACCGAGCCTCTTCCTCGCGTTGCTCGGAGCGCTCGTCCTGTCGCTCCTCGAAGAGCGTCGCCGTCCCTCGCGCTGGCGCGCGCTGGCGATCGGCGCCGTCGCGGCGCTCGCTGCGCTCGTGCGCGGCAACGCGCTGTTGCTGCTGCCGATCCTCGTCTGCTGGCCGCTGGTGCGCCGCATCCTCGAGCCGCGTGCGCGCACGGGACCCTGGCGAGAGGACCGGCGCAGGATCGCGTGGGCGACCCTCGGGGCGCTCTGTGTCCTCGCGCCCGTCGCGCTGCGCAACGGCATCGTCGGCGGTGTCTTCACCCCGACGACGAGCGGCGCAGGCACGAACCTGTACGTCGGCAATCACCCGACGAACCCCTGGGGCGTCGCGACGGAGCTGCCGTTCGTGCGCGGCATCCCCGAGCACGAAGCCGACGACTGGCGCCGCGAAGCCGAGCGGCGGCTCGGTGTGCGGCTCGACCCTGGCGCTGTCAGCAGTTACTGGCTGCGCGAGACGCTGCGCGAGTTCAGCGCGGATCCCGCGGCGCACATGGCGATCTTGGTGCGCAAGCTCCGGCTCGCCCTGCACCACGGCGAAGTCGCCGACAACCACTCACTGGCGTGGGATCGGCGTGAGGTCCGCGAGCGAGCTGGGCGTCCCACCGCGCTCGATCTACCGACCGGGGGCTGGTTCCCGTGGGGAGCGCTGGGCCTCGCCGGCGCGCTGCTCGCGCTGGCCCCGCGTAAGCTGCGAGGCGCTCCTGCGCCGATTCAAGCCGGCAGTCACGACGTGGACCTCGACGCGGCCCGTGAGGTCGCGGCGCTGGCGCTCTTGTACCTCGGCACGCTCGTGCTGACGGTGGTGGTGGGGCGGATGCGTCTGCCGCTCCTCGGGCTCCTGCTGCCGCTTGCGCCGCTCACGCCGCTCTGGATCGCGGGGGCGCTGCGGCACGGGCGTGGGCGTACGGCAGCGGGGGCGTCAGCGCTCGCGCTCCTGTGCGTCGCACTGGCGCTGGCGCCCGCGCGGCCCGCGGCGCTCGTCGCGGCGGACGAAGCCGAGCGCGACTTCAACTTGGCGGTGCAGCACCTGGAGCACGGCGAGACCGAGCTCGCCCTCGCACGCGCGCGGACCCTCTTGGCCCAGGCCGACACCGCGCGCGTGCGGACCCTCGTCGCCGAGGTGAATCTGGCGCGCGCGCGGCAAGCTCGCGCGGCAGGGGATGAAGCGCGTGCACACGCGTACGCCGTGGAAGCGCGCGACTTGCTGGCGAACGTGGCCCGAGAGGCCCTGGGCGCGCGCACGGCGTTCCACCTGCGCGCGGTGCTCGGCCGCGTCGAGCTCTTCCTCGGCGCGCGCCCTGCAGAGGCAGAGGCGCACCTCGCGGCGGCGCTGGCCTTCGATCCGACGGAGCGCGCGCTCGCATTGGAGCTCTTGCGGGCGCGTGCGCTCACGGGTGCGCTCGCCGGCGAGAGCCTCGAACCGATGCGGGCCGAAGCGGCTGCGCTCGCACAGAGCCCCGAGCTCGACGCGGCCCTGCGCACACCCGCGCGCCTCCTGTGGGCCGAGCTCGAGTGGCGCGTCGGTCGCGCCGCGGGAGTCCCCGAGCGCGTCCGCACCGCGCTGCAGGTGTTGCAAGGCACCCTCGCGGCGCTGCCCGCGGGTGACCCCGATTCGGCCGCTGTGCGCCTCCTCGCGGCGGAGGTCCAGGCGTCGCTCGGCAACGCAGGCGCGGCGCGGCGGTTGCTCGAAGCCGTGTTGCAGGCGCAGCCGGAGCACGCTGCCGCGCGGCAGCGCCTCGAGGCGCTCCCCGCAGAGGCCGCACCGCTGGTGCAGCCGCCTCTGACCACTGACCGCTGACTGACCGCTGGGCGCTGACCGAAGGGCCGCGGCTTCAGCGTTTCTCGTCGGTGGTGTCGCTCGCCCCTTGGCCGAAGAGGCGCTCCGCGTGATAGGTGCAGCGCTCGTCGGGGTCGAGCGACAGGTAGACCCCCATGCGGTCCGCGGCGTTCGGGCGGCGCGTCTCGAGCTCGCGCCGCAGCTCGTCCGCGACGCTCGCGAGGGGCACGCGGCTGACACCGACGAGGTGCAGGAGGACGAGGTGCGCTGCGCCCTCCGTGTCCGTGACGGGCACCGGGTCCGAGGTCTCACCGGGCGCCAGCGCCTCGAGCGCCCGCAGGAGCGCTTCGGGGGCGAGCTCGTGGCGGAAGCGGCTGCCGACCGCGCGGCCACCTTGGGCCCGGGTGCGCTCGTCGTCGCTCCAGCGCACCGCGAGGGCGCCGAAGTCCGCGCCCGCGCGGGCCTCCCGCGCGAGCGACTGGAGGCGCGCCTCTTCTTCGGCGGCGTCGCGCCCGGCGAGGGAGCGCACGAGCAGCCGCACGTCGAACGACTTACCCAGCGGCCCGTAACGCTCTTGCCAGAGCTGCTCGACGTCTGCGGCGGTGACCTCACGCGCGGCGAGGATCAGCGCGTCGAGCGTCAGGTCGCGCCAGGCTTCGCGCACGAACCCGGCGCGCAGGTGCGCTTCGTCGATCCCGCGGCGGGCGTGGTCGCGCGCCATGCGCTCGCGGTCGCCGCCGTACACGCCGCGCAGGGTCGCGTCGAAGATGCCGTCGGCGTGGGCCTCGATCGCATCGGCGGTGGGCGGCTCGGCGAGGCCCGCCGCGCGCCGCGCCAGGCGCCAATCGCGGACGAAGCCGCGCCACAGGTCGGCGCCGCGCTCCCGTGCGATCCAGAGGGCCAGGTCGCCCCGCGTCAGGACCTCGTCGCCGACGCGCAAGAGGGGCTCTTCGAGCCCGCGCGGGTCGGGCCCGAAGCGGCGCGCTTCGCTCGCCGCGCGGCTCGGATCGTCCAACCAGACGATCGACGGCTCTGCGGCGACGTACGCGCGTGCCACCGCTGCGCGGCGCTCGCCTTCGTCGGGCTCCGCGGCCCAGTACTCGGCGACGAGGGCCTCGCGCTCGGCATCGAACGGGCGGGCCTCGGCGCGTTCGATGACGAACAGATTGAAGTAACCGTACGCAAAGAGCGGCTCGCTGGGCTCGCCGACCGCCAGCGCCGCGAGCGCAGTGTTGACCTCTCGCGGCCACTCCGCGCGTTGGAACGGAGCCGGCAGGAGCCCGCCTGCCGCGCGGGTCTCGGGGTCGTCGCTGTGCTCGCGCACGAGCGCGACGACGTCTGCCCCGGCACGGATGCGGTCGCCGAGCGCCGCGAGCCGCGCCCGTGCGGCGGCCCGCGCTGCGTCGACGGCGCGAGCGCGTCCTTGGACGTCGTCGCCCGGCACGGGCTCGGGCACCGCAGGCAACGTGCGCAGCACCCGCACCGTCAGGTCGCGGACGTCGGTGCCGAAGCGCCGTTCGTGCAGCCGCAGGAGCGCCGCATCGTCGGGCGCGGGCCGCGTGGCGCGCGCCAGCGCCGTGCGGCTGAGCCGCTCGGTCATCAGGACCGTGCGGCGCTCGAGGTCCCGCGCGGGACTCGAGCCGATGCTCGTGAGCTCCGCTTCGTATGCGGCGCGATCGCCGCGGAACGCGCGCTCGATGCGCTCGGCGACGGCTGCCGCGCCGGCCTCCGCCAGCTCGGTGTGGGTCGGGGCGACGCCGAGTCGCTCGAGCTCACGCCAGACGACGATCTCGCGCGCGAAGCGCTCGCGCAGCTCGCGGCCCTGCAGCTCGAGCAGCCAGCGGCCGAAGACGTCGAATGTGATGGGCTCGCCGTCGATCTCGATGATGGCTGCATCGCGCGCGGGCGCCGTCCACGGGGTCAAGCGGTCCGAGACCTCCTGCGCAGAGGTTGCCAAGGGTTGAAGACCGGCGAGCGCGAGCGCGAGCGCAAAGGTGAGATGACGTTTCATGCGGCCCCCGCCTCTTCGAACTGCAGCGCGTACAGCCGTGCGTAGAGCCCGCCGCGCGCGAGCAGCTCCTCGTGTGTGCCGCGCTCGTGGATACGACCGCGGTGCATCACGAGGATCTCGTCTGCATCGCGGATGGTGGAGAGTCGGTGCGCGATCACGAGCGCGCTGCGGCCCGTCAGGAGCTGCCGCGTCGCAGCTTCGATGCGGGCTTCGGTGGCGCTGTCGACGGCTGCGGTCGCTTCGTCCAGCACGACGAGGTCCGGCTTGCCAGCGAGCGCCCGTGCGATCGCCAGGAGCTGCCGCTCTCCTGTCGAGAACGTCGCGCCGCGCTCGGCCACCGGCGCGTCGAGGCCATCCGTACCGTCCACCGTGAGGCGCGCCAAGAGGTCGCGTGCGTTGGCCGCGTCGAGCGCCTCGTCCACTGCGGCCGCATCGACGTGCGCGCGGTCCATCACCAAGTTGTCGCGCACCGTGCCCGCGAAGAGGAAGTCCTCCTGGAGGACCAGGCCGAAGCGCGAGCGGAGCTCGCCTGGGTCGACGCGGCGCACGTCGACACCGTCGAGGGTGATCCGGCCGCTGGCGACGTCGTAGAAGCGCAGCAAGAGGTTGACCAGCGTGGACTTGCCCGCGCCCGTCGCGCCGACGATCGCGACGGTTCTCCCTGGCGGGATCTCGAAGCTCACGTCGTGCAGCACCGGGGTGCCCGGGACGTATTCGAAGTTCACACCCTCGAAGCGCACATGCGGGGGGCGCGCGAGGCGCGGCAGCGCCTCGGGCTCTGCGGCGCGCTCGACCGTCGGTCGGGTATCGAGGATCTGGAAGATGCGCTCGGCGGAGGCGAACGCGCTCTGCAGGATGTTGTAGCGCTCGCCGAGGTCGCGCAGGGGGCGCACCAGCATGTTCAGCAGCAGCCAGAACTGGATGAACGTCCCGTAGGTGAGGGTCTTACCCGTGATCGCTTTGATGCCGACCCAGAGGGCCGCGCCCTGGACCACATAGACCGCCAGCGACATCGCTGGGAAGAACAACGCGAACAGGAAGATCGTGCGCTTGTTGGCCTCGAAGTACTGGTCGAGGGCTTCGCGGAAGCGCTCGGAGACGCGCCGCTCGCGCCGGAACACCTGGACGACGCGGATGCCGCTGAGGACCTCTTGCAGGTATCCGTTGAGCCGCGCGAGCCGCGCGCGCACCTCGCGGTGAGCGGAGCGCGCCCCGCCGCGGAACGCGAGCGACACGCCGACCAGCGCAGGCACTGTCGCGAGGGTCACCGCAGCCAGCTCGACGTCGATCGTGAACAGGTACACGAGCAACACCGCGACTTTGACCACGTCGAAGGCGAGCACCACGACGCCCGACGTGAAGAGCTCGGAGAGGTTCTCGATGTCCGAGGTCACACGCGTGACGAGCGCGCCCGTCGGCCGCCCATCGAAGAAGCGCAGGTCGAGGCGCTGGATGTGGCGGAAGAGCCGCGTGCGCAGGTCGTGCACGACCGCTTGGCCCGTGCGGTTCAGCAGCGCCGTCTCGTGGAAGCGCAGGAACGCCATCACCAGCAGCAAGCCCACGTAGACGCCGACCCACAGGTAGAGCTCGCTCAGGTAGGGGGCCTTGTCGGCGGCGTCGACTGCTCCCGAGACCGGGCCGTCGAGCGTGTGGCGCCAGATCCAGGCCCCGCCGAGCTCTGCCATGAAGAGCAGCGACAGCACACCGAAGCTGCCGAGGAAGAGGCGCTTGTGCGGACGGATGTCGACGAGCAGGCGGCGGAAGAGCGAGTGGTCCCACACCCGCGCGGCGGCGAGCTCGTCCTTGTCGATGTCCGCAGCGGTCATGCCGCACCTCCCTGTGAGTCGAGAGCGCTCGGGCCGACGACCAGCGAGACCTCCTCGCGCAGCGATTCGCGGCGCTGCTGGCGCGCCCAGGTGTCGGCGTACCAGCCGCCGCGCCGCAGGAGCTCGTCGTGGGTCCCCAGCGCTTCGACCGCGCCGCGGGCGGTCAGGACCAGGATCTGGTCCGCGTCGCGGACCGTCGACAGGCGGTGCGCGGCGACCAGGACCGTGCGCCCCTCGCCCGCGGCCGAGAGGCTCGCGACGAGCTGCGCCTCGGTCTCGGTATCGACTGCGGAGAGGCAATCGTCCAGGATCAACACGCGCGGCTCGCGCGCGAGCGCCCGCGCGATGCAGGTCCTCTGCCGTTGACCGCCGGAGAGTGTCACACCGCGCTCTCCGACCAACGTGTTCTTGCCCTGCGGAAAGCGCGCGACTTCGTCCGTCATCGCCGCGCGGGCGATCAAGGCATCGATCTCCGCGTCGCTCAGCTCGCGGTCCGCGCCGAAGCGGATGTTGTCTTCGTAGCGCTCGCTGAACAGGAACGAGTCCTGGGGCACATAACCCAGCGCGCCGCGCACGCTCGCCAAGGGCAGCTCACGGATCGGGACACCGTCCAAGAGCACGCGGCCCGACGTCGCCTCCAAGAGCCGCCCCACGAGGTTCAGCACGGTCGACTTACCGGCGCCCGTCGGGCCGACGATGCCGAGGGTCGTGCCCGCGGGGACGTCGAACGTCACATGCGACAGGGCGGGACCGTTCCCGCGCGGGTACGTGAAGCCGACATCTTCGAAGGTGACGCGGCCGCGCAGCGCGATGGGCTCAGCGGGGCGGTCCGCATGCACGCTCATGTCGGCGATCGGGTTCGACTCCCGCAGCAGCTCGTCGATGCGCTTTGCGCTCGCGATGGCGCGCGGCAGCATGCCGAGCACCCAGCCGATCGCGATCAGAGGCCAGAACACCTTGATCGTGAGGTCGATGAACTTGAAGACCTGGCCGACGGGCATCGTGCGGTCGATCGCAGCCATGCCGCCGATCAACAGGATCACCGCGAACGTCAGGTCGAACGAGCCGTTGATCGCGGAATGCGTGATGCCGCGGGCGCGGCCGAGCGCGTTCTGGTTGTCGCGGTTCGTGCGCGAGGTGCGCTCGAACAGCGCCGCCTGTTGGTCCTCGCGGCCGTAACCCTGCACGATCCGCACACCGGCGAAGTTCTCCTGCGCGCGGTGGCTGATGTCCGCGGCGCTCTCCTGGACGGCGAGCGAGAAGCGCTCGAGCCGCGGCGAAAGGAGCTTCATCGTCAGGCCCATCGCGAACATCGGCGCCATCATCAAAAGCGCCAACGTCGGCTGGATCTGAAACAGGATCACCAGGCTGAACGGGATGATGATCACCGCGCCCAGCGTGTACATGAGGCCCGGCCCGAGCACCATGCGCACCGCTTCGACGTCGCTCGTCACGCGCGAGACGACGTCCCCCGAGCGGCTCCTGTCGTGGAAGCTGAAGGGCAGGCTCGTCAGCTTGTCGAAGAGGTCCTGCTTGAGCTCGACCTCGAAGCGCCGCGAGACGACCACGATCAACCAGCGCTGGTAGAAGCGGAAGACCCCCTGCACGACGGCCCAGATCGCGAGCCACAGGATCACCGTGGGGAGCCACTCGGCGCTGTCTGCGAGCCGCGCGCGCTCGAGCGCGTCACCGATCAGCACCGTGACCGCGACGTCGGCCACGCTGGCGAGGGGGATCGCCAGGAGGCCGAGGAGGAGCGGGGTGCGGTAGCGCAGGAAGCGCTGGAAGAGCTGCCAGAGGAGGGCCACAGGCGGGTTGCGTGGGGACGCTGCGGGGAGGGGAGGGGGCTGCGACCTCTGGACGCGGGAAGGCTCCCCCCGGAGTGCACCCCGGAGAGGGGGATTGTAGGCCACCCGGACGGGCGGGTCCCGCCCCACTCGGCCACGATGGGTTGATTCCCGCCGCGCGCGCGGGCACCGTGCACACGAGGCCCCATGCACACGACATCGTTTCCGCGCGAGGACGTCCGCGTCGTCCTCCTCGAAGGCATCAGCGAGACCGCGGCCCGGCGCTTCCGCGAGGCGGGGTACACCCAGGTCGAGACGCACCGGGGCGCCCTCGCGCGCGAAGAGCTCCGCGAGGTGCTGCAGCGGGCGCGCATCCTCGGCATCCGCTCGCGCACACAGCTCGACGCGGCGCTGCTGGCCGGGGCCGACCGGCTCCTCGCCGTCGGCTGCTTCTGCATCGGGACGAACCAAGTCGACCTCGATGCCGCCCAGGGGCTCGGGGTGCCGGTCTTCAACGCCCCGTACTCCAACACCCGCAGCGTCGCCGAGCTGGTGCTCGCCGAGATCATCCTGCTGCTGCGGCGCGTGCCCGAGAAACACATGGGCTGCCACCGCGGCGAGTGGGCGAAGTCCGCCGTCGGCTGCCGCGAGGCCCGCGGCAAGACCCTCGGCATCGTCGGGTACGGGCACATCGGCACGCAGCTCGGGGTCCTCGCCGAGACGCTCGGGATGCGCGTGCTCTTCTACGACATCGAAGCCAAGTTGGCGCTGGGCAATGCGCGGCCCTGCGGCGCGCTCGACGACGTCCTCGCGCTCGCGGATGTCGTCACCCTGCACGTCCCCGAGACACCGTCGACCGCTGGGCTCATCGGCGCGCGCGAGCTCGCGCTCATGCAGCGGGGGGCGATGCTGATCAATGCCTCACGCGGCACCGTCGTCGACATCGAGGCCCTCGCAGCAGCGCTGAAGAGCGGGCACCTCGCCGGCGCCGCGGTCGATGTCTTCCCCGTCGAGCCCGAGTCCAACAACGAGCGCTTCGAGTCGCCGCTGATCGGGCTCGACAACGTGCTCTTGACCCCGCACGTCGGCGGTAGCACCGAAGAAGCCCAGGAGAGCATCGGCCTGGAGGTCGCCGAGAAGCTCGTGCGTTACAGCGACAACGGCTCCACACTCTCTGCCGTCAACTTCCCTGAGGTCGCGTTGCCGCCGCACCCCGGTAGCCGCCGGCTCCTGCACGTGCACGAGAACCGCCCCGGGGTCCTGAGCCAGGTCAACGACTGCATCGCCGCGAGCGACGCCAACATCGACGCGCAGTACCTGCAGACCAGAGGCCGCGTCGGGTATGTCGTCGTCGACTTCCAGGCGGACGCGGAGGCTGCCGCTGCCCTGCGGGCCAGCGTCGCGCGGGTGCCGGGTACGCTCAGGACCCGGGTGCTCTACTGAGCCGAGGCGCACGGTGGTACCGTATCGCCGTCATGACGGCCGCCGAGCTCCAGCTCGCCGCAGTCCTCGCGCTCGCGCTCGTGGGCTTCGTGCAAGGCCGCTTCGGGCCTGACCTCGTGTCGCTCGCGGCGCTGATGGCGTGTGTGCTCCTCGGCCTCGTGCCCGCCGCTGCGGCGTTCCAAGGCTTTGGGCACCCTGCCGTCGTCACCGTCGTCGCGGTGCTGGTCATCGGGCGCGCGCTGCAGGTCTCCGGCGCCGTGCACTCGCTGTTCCCCGCGGCGCTCTCGCGGGCGCGGCGTCCCACGCCTGCGATCCTCGGATTGACCGCCCTCGCTGCGGTCCTGAGCTCGTTCATCAACAACGTCGGCGCCCTGGCGCTGCTCATGCCGGCCGGGTTGCAGACCGCGGGGCGGGTCGGGGTCGCGCCGGCGCGGGTGCTGCTGCCCATCGCGTTCGGCGCGAGCCTCGGCGGGATGACGACCCTGATCGGGACGCCTTCGAACTTCGTCGTCTCCAGCTTCCGCAGCGGCGGGTTCAGCGTGTTCGACTTCACACCGGTCGGTGGCGCCGTCGCCGCAGCCGGTGTGCTTTTCATCGGGCTCGTCGGCTGGAAGCTCGTGCCTGCTCGCGCGCGCGAAGGCACCGAGTCCTTCGAGACGGGCGCCTATCTGACAGAGGCCCGCGTCCTCGAGAACAGCCGCCTCGCCGGGCGCACGCTGCGCGAGCTCGGCCCCGAGCTGGAGCGCCTCGACGCACAGATCGTCGGGCTCGTTCGGCACGAACACCGTGTGCTCGCGCCAGGACCCGAGCGGATCCTCAACGCTGGCGACGTGCTCGTCGTCGAAGCAGAGCCCGCGAACCTCGCCGAGGTCCTCAGCGGCCTCGGGCTAGGGCTCGTCGCGGACGGGCGGGTCGCCGCGGGTCAGCCCGCGCCGCGGAACGCCGCAGAGCTCGCGCTGACGGAGCTCACCGTGCGCCCCGGCAGCGAGCTCGTCGGACAGACTGCGCGCAGCCTGGAGCTGCGCTCCCGCTACGGCGTCAACCTGCTCGCGATCTCGCGCCAGGGCCGGCGCAGCGTGCGCCGCTTGCGCTCCGAGCCGATCCGCGCCGGGGACGTCCTCTTGATCCAAGGCGCGGAGAGCAGCGTCGGCGGCTTCGCGGCGGAGTACGGCTGCGTACCGCTCGCCGAGCGCGCGGTGCACGTGCCGCGCCGGCGCTTCGCCGTCATCGGCGCCGCCGCGCTCATCGGCGCGGTCGCTCTGACCTCCGCCGGGCTCATGGAGCCCGCCCCCGCCTTCGTGCTCGCGGTGCTCGCGGTGCTCGGGCTCGGGGTGCTGCCCGCGCAGAAGGCCTACGCGGCCGTGGAGTGGCCCGTCGTCGTGGTGCTCGGCGCGCTCTTGCCGGTCGCGGAAGCCATGGAGCGCACCGGCCTCGCGGAGCGCCTCGCGCGCGGCCTCGTCGAAGCCCTCGCGGGCGCCGGCCCCGGGGCGATCCTGGCGGCGATCCTGGCCGCGACGATGTCCCTGACCTGCCTCGTGAACAACGCCGCGACCGCGGCGATCATGGCACCGATCGGCCTCAGCGCCGCCGCGCGCCTCGGCGCGCCCGGGGACGCTTTCTTGATCGCCGTCGGCGTCGGCGCCTCGGCGGCCTTCCTGACGCCGATCGGCCACCAGAACAACCTCCTGGTGATGGGGCCGGGCGGGCTCCGCTTCGGGGATTACTGGCGCCTCGGCCTGCCATTGTCGCTCATCGTCCTGGCTGTCGGGTCCATCGCGATACGGCTCGTGTGGGGGTGATGCCGACGCCGAGGCTCGGCTGCAAGAAGCGCCGAGCGACCGGGCTCCGATCACAGCCACGCGGCGCTGATCGAGCTCGACCTCCGATGGCCGTTGGACAGGAACCGACACGACATGGACCACACCGGCGCGTGCGACGACTCGAGGGAGGGTACGAGTGACAACCAGCCTTCTTCCCGATCGGAGGGCCCGCGATCGAAGCTCTCGGACTTCCTGGCGCTCCTCGATCGCTTCGATCGAGCCTCTCTTCCGCACACGATCTCGCGCACCCAAGACGACGGCCTCATGATCACGGCTGTGACGCCCGGGCGGGTTTGGGAGGTTCCGTTCGTCGTCGAAGGGGAGATCGAGGTCGTGGAATATGTCGCCCAGTTCGATGACATCCGCACCGGTCCTGCAGCGATCGATCGGATCCTCGAATTCTGGGAGGGGCCGTGAGGGCGCACGGCGGGTGTGTCCCGCCGAGCTGAGAGCTGGGGCGGCGCGCGATGCGCCGCGCCCCGGTCTGGGCGCGGTCGGCCCATGGCCAACGCGTCTCAGGCCACAGCCGGCCTCGGGTGCCGTCGGCCCGGCCCCACCGCTCAGGGCGCGAAGGTGATCGCGCGCGCGTCGCTGAAGTTGAACGTCGGCCCGAAGGGCCCGCCGTCGCGGAAACAGGCTTGGAAGCGCAGGGTCTCACCGGGCAATGCGGGCCGCGCAGGTGACAACGGCAGGTCCTGCAGGTCGATCGTCGCCGCGAGGATGCCGGCCGCGTTGACCCTGCGTACGTGGGACACGAGCCGCCCTATCGTCCCTCCGACGCACAGCGTCCCCGGCGAGCCCACAGGGCCCGGGACGCTGGCGGGGAGGGTGCCGACGAGGAAGAGCCCCACTGTGCCCGGCGGCGCGTCGTGCGCGGCGAGGGTCATGAAGTTGTCACCGATCGAGCTCACCCCGACCGCGAGCAGCCGCGCGGGCCGGCCAGTCGAGTTGCTTGCAGCAGGGCCGCAATACGACTGGCCGATGTCGAGGTCGACGGTGAAGGTGTCGACGGCGGCCGAGAAGTGGTTCAACCCACCGTCGGAGGTGCCGCCACCGGCCATGATCATCGAGGTCGCCTCGGAGCGGGCGACCCCGCGGAAGTGCAACTCCGTGGGCACGGCCATCGTCCGCCACTCCCCGGACCAGGTATTGAATACATCCGCGGACTCGAAGGACGTCCATCCTGGTGCGAGGACATCGCGACCTTGCAAGAAGACGAGCAACGGTCCGAGTCCCTCGGAGTACGGACCGCAACGCGGCGTCGGGCGACGTACATGGCTCCAGGTGAACGTCTCCAGGTCGAGGACCGACATGCGGTGGAAGTCGACTCCGGTTTGGCACGACACCACGTACAGCTTGCCATCGACGACGGTGCCCCGGCTCTCGGTTCCGGGCGTCGACGTGTGGCGCCACTGACCCGTGACTGTGTCGAGGACGTCGACTTGTCTTTCGGGTCCCGGGCTTACGGAGCAAATCCAGCGACCGTCGGTGCTCACGTCGCAATAAACTCGAAACGTGCCCGGCAGTTGGTGTACTGACCAGGACCAGGTGGTCGTGTCGAAGATCTGAACGTTGTTCAGGTAGCCCAGAGTCGGATTGTAGCCTCCAAAGAAGTACGCATTGCCTCCGAGCCCGTGTGCGCCCATTGCCCGGGCTGCCATGGGCAGGGTCAGTTGTTGCCAAGTCCCGCTGGGTTCGTGAAGGACATCGACCACCGCGGAGACCGACTGGAGGGGACGCCGTCCACCAGCAAAGAGCACCCAATCTCCGGCAACGGCTACAGAGACTTCATCCTTGGGCTGGCTGAGGTTGATCTGGGACCAGGATGCAGTGCCCACATCGTAGACATCGACCACGTCGATGAGGCCCAGGGCATTGCATCCTCCCGCGAAGTAGAACCGAGTCGCAGTTGCAGCCGCCCCCGGTGACTGTCGCGGCAACGACAGAGTCGACGTCGACCACTGACCTACGGCAGGGCTCGTGAGCAGGCCCGCGACCGCCAATAAACGGAGCAGTGTGCTCATTGGATCTTGAAGACCCTCCCGTTGTCCGTCTGGGCCGGCGCGTTGATCTCGTCGATACGCACGAGGTAGAGCTCCCCGTCGTGGTCCTGTCCGATGGCATGTAGCTTCTCGGATGCCGTCCATTGATCGACGCCCAGTAACGCTGTGAGGTCGATGAGCGACGCGTTCGGATTGCTCACCGGGTCGATGTGGTAGATGCGCGGACGTCGGGAAGCGACACCGTAGGTCCCGAAGACGTAACGGTTCTGGAGCGGTGCGAAGCCCGAATTGCGGTACACGTAGCCACCGATGATGGCGTCCCAGGGGAGAGGACCGGGAGGCCAAGCGGCCGAGATGTCGGAGAACCCGAAGTAGTGGTCCGTGTAGATCGGAGTCGGGTTCGGCCCCACGCAGGGGGAGTTGAATAGGTACTGGGGCTGAGAGTTCTGAGCGGCGAGTCTGTTGAGCTCCCGCCAAGGCCAGCCGTAGTTCTCGATCGGCCCCGATCCGGGCGTCCAACGGATCACGACTCCAGTGTTCTGCCAGCCCGTATCCCCAAGCCAGACGTCACCCTTCCCCTGCCCCGTCGTCGCGTGGCCGCGATCGACGCTGAAGCCGAAGGGGTTCCGCAGTCCCTGTGCCTCGCGCATGACGATCGGCGGCGCGGCGTCGACGTCGATCGAGAGCAGTCGTCCGATGTCCGTCGCGTTGATCGGGCCCTGGGCGAAGGCCATCTGCGCGCAGTCGTTGGCGGGATTGACGCCTGCGTCGTCGGGCATGGGCACGTACAAGTACGCCGAGCCGTTGACCGAGTCCGGCGCGAAGTGGAGCGTGCCGCTGCCATGGCCCGACGCGGTCGTCGGGAAGGTGTAGATCAGCGTCTTGCTCGAGAGTTCGACCTTGAGCTGACCAGGCTTGATCCGCCACCGCATGATGTTCGTCTGGACGCGCGTCGGTGAAGGTTGGACGACCTCGTTGTAACGCACATAGACGAACCTGCGCGTCGGATCGGTGAGGAAGCTCGGATGGAACGCGACACCGGTGACACCGATGAAGTCGAGGAAACCCGTAGGGATGTAGACCGGCGGCGAGACCGCCGTGGTCAGATCGACCATCACCGTCGGGATCATGCCCGCATCTCTCGGGACCCAAGCTGTCACTTGCCCGACCCCGCGCTCCGCGACCACGAGGATCTCGGAGTTGCCCGGCCAGGATGTCACGAAGGTCGGTGTGTGCAGGTCACGGGTTGCAACGGGCAAGCCGAGCACCTGGTTCAAGTGCTGCGGAACTTGGGGGGGGGGGGGGGACGCAGCGAGCGCACTGAGCGCGATGGTTGCGAGGGTTGGCATGGCGGAACTCCAGTCTCGGGGGGCGATACGCCACCGGGCGACCGCTTCCCCGCAGGTGGCCTGAGCATACCACGCTTCGCAGCGGCAGGGTGTCGCGGCGGGTGGGCCGGCCTCAGACGGGTGTCGGGCGGAGCTGAGGGGCACACGAGCGCGCCACACGGGGGGCCGAGTCTCGCTGTGATTGCGCTCCTCAGCGGAGAAGAGTGACCCGAACCCAACGCTCGTCACGACTCACCGTCAGCTCTGGCGTCGTCCCGTTGAAGGCGAGCATCGCGCGTCGCATGCGCGGGAACCCCGTCCCGCGGCGCTCCATCAGGCCGCTGACGACCATGAAGTCCGCCATCGCCTCGTTGCGTGACCGTGGCGGGCCGCCGCTCCGCACCGACTCGGGTGTCTTGTGGTTCGGGAGGGCGCCGGGACTCGTCACCTCGACGCGATCCTCGAACACATCGACGAGGACGGTATCACCTGCGAGTGCGTAGTCGCGGTGTGCCACCGCATTGACGAGCGCTTCGCGCAATGCCGGCAGCGGCACGACCCAGCGGTCCTCGCGTTCGAGCCCCGAGTACCGTTCGCTGCGCCCGAGGCTCTTCAGCCAGTCCTCCGAGCGCCGTACTTGTTCGTCGATCCGTCCGCGACCCTCGCCGGTGGACAACACCTCGGCGCCGCGGTCGCGACCACCGTAGTTCGAGAATTGCACGAAGAGGCGGGATGTAAGGGGCGTGCGCTGCGGCTCGCGGCCGAAGCACAGGAGTCCGTAGAGCGTTGCCTCACGCCGTCCATCCAGGTTGTCGGCCAAGATCTCCGCACGCGCGAGCTCTTCTTCGAGCGGCAACGGCTCAGTGGCCTCGAGGTCGATGCCACGGCGCGCAAGGAAGCGGCGATAGGCCTCGGGATCGATGTCCGAGGCCGACGTCCCGGGGACGACGCGCTCCTCGGTGAGCACCAGTCCGAAGGAGTTGTAGAGGTCCATCAGCTCCGAGCCTGAGGGAGCAACATTGGCGCGGTGGCGGCGTACGAGGACGCGCTCGCGGTGGCGGAGCGGTTCCGGACCGCGCATCGCGGCGACCTCGATCCAGAACACTAGACCCTCCGCAGCGCGGTGCGATCGGACGCGCGCTTGGACTGGCCCGCTGCGCCCCGAGTGCAGGATCGACGTGAGTCGCTCGTGTACATCGTGCTCCGGCATCGGCACTCCGTCGATCGTGCCATCATCACGGACACCCAGGAGGACGACACCTCCATCGGTGTTGGCGAACGCCGCCACCGACTCGAGCCAGTCCTTCTCACCGAACGAGCGGAAACGGCCGAACTCCGTCCTTTCGTCGTCGCCCTGGCGCAAGCGCGCTGCGACCTCGTTCCAGTCCATCCCGGGAGTATGGCAGACAGGCCCCCGCTTGTGGCAGGCGACAGGCTGTGGGGCCTCGGAGCCCGTGCTGTCGAGGACCTCGCAGGGGCGGGTGGGCGCCTTCGAGCTTGCCGCGCACGAGGTGCCGAAGGTGGGGCAAGCGTTCGGCCCGCCCCACCGCTCACGGCGCGAAGGTGATCGCGCGCGCATCGCTGAAGTGGAACGTCGGCCCGAAGGGCCCGCCGTCGCGGAAGCAGGCTTGGAAGCGCAGGGTCTCACCGGGCAGCGCGGGCCTCGCAGGTGACAACGGTAGATCCTGCAGGTCGATCGTCGCCGCGAGGATACCGGCCGCGTTGACCCTGCGCACGTGGGACACGAGCCGCCCAGTCGTCCCTCCGACGCACAGCGTGCCCGGTGAGCCCATGGGGCCCGGGACGCTGGCGGGGAGGGTGCCGACGAGGAAGACCCCTGATGTGCCCGGCGGCGCGTCGTGCGCGGCGCCGCGACCATCATCCGACGTCAATGTGCGGTCGATCACCCGGATCAGTGTGCAGCGCTCCAGGGAGACGGTACCCGACCCTCGGCCGAGTCAGTAGCGCGACCCTCTAAGGTCCGCAGCGGACCCTAGGTTCCAATCTGCAGAAGCTCGACCCGTCCACCGTCTGTCGGGGCAACCCAAGGAGCTGACCGGGCCGCGCTCGAAAGTTCAGCGCGCGCGCAGCCATGGCAGGGCGCGCGGGATGCGGTCGGGCGGGACGGCGCTGCCGAGGGAGGCGAGGTCCGCCGCGAGCCAGGCCACTGCCTCGATGCGGCGCAGGCCGGGGTCGCAATGGTCGAGCACGAGCGGTGGCAGGTGTTACGACGCGCGCAGATGGAGGCCCCACCAGGGGTCCTCGCCGCACATTGCTGTCAGAGTGACTGGGCAGAGCGTGTCCGGTCGTCCTCGCTGAACGAGCGGCCGATCACCTGGATCCGAGTGCGGCGTTGCACCGGTCATCAGCCCCCCTTCCAGGGGTCGCCGGGAAGGAGCGCGACGAGCCCTGTCCACACCCGTTCGAACGCGTCGTCGAAGTCCCAGGCCTGGCCGTGCGCGAGCAGCGGCGTCATGTCCGCCGTGAAGATCGGGTCCTTCGTCTTGGCGGCGAGATTCTGCTCGAACATCGCGCGCGTGACCTTCGCACCCTCCGCCTCGATGTACTTTGCGAACGCCTCGACGACGCGCTCGGGGGAGACGTCGTCCCGTCGCAGCGCGAGGCCGAGATCGAACAGGTCGCGTCCCTTCTTGCGCTGGTAGAGCGCACGGAGCTTCGTGCCGAGCAGTTCGTGGAGGTCGTAGGTGAGCAGGTTGGCCGTCCCAGTGAACCAGCGCGAGCTCACCTCGAAGCGACGCCGCTTCAGCCCGTAGGCGGTGAAGTGCTCGCGCGAGTTGATCTCGACCTTCAGCTTCAGTCCGACCGGCGGATTGTCCTCGGATTCGAACCGGTAATTCAGCGTCACGCGTCCCTCGGTCTGCTTCCACTGTGGCGTTCCCAGCCAGGGGTCGACCGCGTCGTGGATGGCGTCGAGAACGGCACCGATACCGCCGGGCTTCGTCTGAACCAGGTCGATGTCCTCGGAGTAGCGAGCGGCGGGTGTGATGTGGAGCTTGTACAGCGCGGTGCCGCCTCGGAACGCGAGTGCCTGGGCAATCGGCTCGCGCGAGAACAGCTCGACAAGCGCGCGCGAGATGACGAGGTCCTGCTCGACCTGCCTATCCAGAACCCATGGGGCGCGGTCGCGCCACTCGGAAATGAAGTCCTTGGGGATCACAGGTCCGGGTCCGCGGTGACGTTCACGGCGAGTCTCCAGCGTTCGTCGCGCGGTGCGCCGCTCCGGCTCTTCGCGCGCACGAGCGGGGCGACATCCTTGGCACGCGAGGCCACGGTCGGCGCGAGCCTGTCTGCAAGGTCGCGATGCTCCGTCAGGTCCAGCAAGTAGCCGAGGCGCTGCACCCAGGCGATGGGGCTCCTCCCGCACTCCGAAACCAGTCGATCGGGGTCGAGGGCAGGGGCCAACTCGGCGAGGACAGAGGCGACGTTGTCGAGGCCTCCGCTCTGATCGGCGTAGCCCACCAACTCGAGCGCGGTCGCCTCGGCCGAAGCGACGCGGAGAAGCCCTCGCGGGGTCCTCCTCTCGACGACTGCGGTGCCTTCCATGTCCTTCCTCGAGATGAACTGGACTCGCACCTCGCCGCACTCGAGCGCTCGGCGGTTGGTCTTGACCATCACCTGCAAGGCCTGTGGACGCTGGTGGGCGGCGCCATGCAGCTCGGCCGCGCTGAGCAGCGCCACGTAGTACGGCTCGCCCAGGTGCTGCATGAGCTGCGACACGAACTGTTCAGCAGGGAGGCAGCCCAGCCGCCGGTACTCGGGAGGGACGATGACATGGAAGCCCCGGTAGGGGGCCGCGATCTCGCCCTTGGCCTTGAGCCGACGCAGCGCCGCACGCACCGTCGGGGGCGAGCTGCCGAGCGCGGCGGCGGCCTCCTCGGTGGTGAAGTGGTGCCGGCCGCGAGCGGCGAGGTCCAGGATGTAGTTCGCGGCGGCGCGCATGGGCGTTGCGTGCGAAAAGTAACGCGAAACGTCGCTTTCTGCAAGTGGCGGACTGCGGCTCCGGCCAGAGCCCCCAAGTGAGGCGGTCGCGGGTCCCTAGTGCGGTAGGTGACCCCATCCCAACACTTGCACAACGATCTTGCCGTCGCACGGGCCCGCAGCGATGTGGGGCGGCTGCCGCGGTCGCTCATGGACGACCAGGACCGGGGCAGCGCCTCCATCGGCTATAGCGCGAAGGTGATCGCGCGCGAGTCGCTGAAGTGGAGCGTCGGCCCGCAGGGCCCGCCGTCGCGGAAGCAGGCTTGAAAGCGCAGGGTCTCACCGGGCAGCGCGGGCCGCGCAGGTGACAGCGGCAGGTCCTGCAGGTCGATCGTCGCCGCGAGGATGCCGGCCGCGTTGACCCTGCGCACGTGGGACACGAGCCGCCCAGTCGTCCCTCCGACGCACAGCGTGCCCGGTGAGCCCATGCGGCCCGGGACGCTGGCGGGGAGGGTGCCGACGAGGAAGAGCCCTGCTGTTTCCGGCGGCGCGTCGTGCGCGGCGCTGCGACGATCATCCGACGTCAATGTGCGGTCGATCACCCGGATCAGTGTGCAGCGCTACAGGGAGACGGCGCGCGACCCTCGGCCGAGTCAGTAGCGCGACCCTTCAAGGTCCGCAGGGGACCCTAGGTTCCAATCTGCAGAAGCTCGACCCGTCCACCGCCTGTCGGGGCAAGCCAAGGAGCTGACCGAGCCGCGCTCGAAAGCTCAGCGCGCGCGCAGCCACGGCAGGGCGCGCGGGATGCGGTCGGGCGGGACGGCGCTGCCGAGGGAGGCGAGGTCCGCCGCGAGCCAGGCCACTGCCTCGATGCGGCGCAGGCCGGGGTCGCAATGGTCGAGCACGAGCGGCGGGAGGTCCGCGGCCGTACCCGCGAGGTCGGTCGCATAGTCGAGCAAGGGGCCGAAGCCGCGGCCGGGAGCGGCCCCGCGTCCGAGCGCGCTGAGCGGCGCGGTCAGCGCGCACTCCGGCGGGGCGCCGCCGAGCTGGACCACGAGGCCCTGGGCACCCCCGCGGCGCGTCGCGGCGAGCACACACGCGACGGTCTCGGCGGCGGCGCACGCGTCCGTGCCGAAGGCGGCGAGCGGCGCAGCGAGGAGCGGCGTGCCCGCGCCCGCCCCTTGGGTCTCGGCGACGACCACGAGCTGGGTGGTCCGGTGCGCAGGGACCTCCAGCGCCAAGCGCACCTCGATCGGGCCCGGGCCCACGCGCACGTTCTGCGTCGAGCCGTCCGCGGCCCGCACGCGCTTCACGCGCAGGCGCGCGGCCAACTGCTCTGCCTCCGAGAGGCGCACCGGCGCCACGGGCAGCGTGCAGCCGCGGTGCACGGCGCCGCCCGCCAAGACGCGGTCGGAGGCCCACGGCCCTTCCGGCCAGCGCCGGGCGGCGCTCGGCTGGGCCGCCCTGGGCCGCGCCACCAAGAGGCCGACGACGCCGCGCCCCTCCGCCTCGCGCGCGAGGGCCTCGAAGTCGGCGTCCGAGCGGACGAGGGCCACGTGGCCCGCGACGTCGACCTTCTGCTCGGCGAGGCGCTCGTAGTCGAGCGCGGTCCCCGCGCCGACATCGACCAACTGGGCCCGCACGTCGGCCGTCGGCGTCTCGCGCACCACCGGCGGCGCGGGCCACGGGGGCTGCGCCGTCCAGTCGAAGCTCTCGTAGCGCTCGAAGAAAGCCAGTGTGTCGCTGGGCCCGTCGAACGCCTGCAGCTCCTGCCGCGTCGGCAGCCGCACCTCGAGCGGCTCGGACCGGACGCTCGTCTCGAGGCCCGCGGCCGCCAAGAGGGCCGCACAGCGCTCCGCCGCTGCCCGTTCGGCGGCGCTGCCCGGCAGGCGCGCGCCGCGGGTCAGGTCGCGCAGCAGCTCCGCGGGCACCAACGCGACGGGGCCGCTTTGGAACGCTTCAGGGGACCGCACTGCGGCGAGCGCCGCGCAGACACAGACGAGGGCGGAGAGGATCGGGGGCGGCATGGTCGACACCGGACCGCCACGGTAGCAGGTTGCCGGCAGCGAAGTCCCGCGCGCTCCGGGGAGAGGGGCCTCAGCGCGCGCCCCGCAGAGGCACCGCCGCCACTGCGTCGATCTCGATCAACGCGCCGTGGTTCAGCGCGGGGACCGGAATGACCGCGCGCGCAGGGCGCGCGGCGCCCATGCGGGCGGCGTACACCGCGTTGAAGCGCGGCCAGAGCTCGACCCCGACGAGGTAGACCGTGACCTTGAGCAGCGACTCCGGCCCGCCGCCCGCGGCCGCGACGATCGCCAGGACCTGCTCGAGCGCGAGGCGCGCCTGGTCCTCGAATGGCAGGTCGCCCGCGCGGGTCCCGTCCGGGTGGGTGGGGAGCTGACCCGAGACGTACAGCACCCCGTCGTGCACGATCCCTGGGCTGTAGTGGCCCGCGGGCGGCGGCGTGCCCGGGGGGTGGATCGGCTCGGGGAGATTCATGGGAAGAGCTTAGAAAATCCCGCGCGGCGCGGGGCTCGCCGGGGCATCCTCTGCGGCGCGCCATGCCTCCGAGTTTCCCGTTCGACGCCGTGCTGTTCGACCTCGACGGCACCCTCGTCGCCACCGAGCGCTTCTGGCCCGACGCGGCCCGCGAAGCCTGCCTCGAGGCGTTCCCGCGCCTCGGTCTCGAGCGCCCGATCCCCGGCGCGGCGGTCTGGATGGACATGGTGGGCCTCCCGCTCGCGGACGCCTTCGCCGGAGCTTTCCCCGACCTCGACCCGAGCGTGCGCTCTGCATTGATGGAGGCCTGCGTCGCGCGCGAGCACCAGAGCCTCGCCGAGCGCGGCGCGACCCTCCTGCCCGGCGTCGCGGCGACCCTCGACCGGCTGCGCGACGCTGGCGTGCGCCTCGGCATCGCCAGCAACTGCGGCCGTGACTACCTGGACCTCATGTTGCACCGCGTTGGCCTCGCGCGCTGGATCGACGAAGCGCGCTGCCTCGCGAGCCCCGGGGTGCGCGACAAAGCCGACATGGTCGAGGACCTGCTCGAGACCTTCGACACACGCAGCGCCGTCATGGTCGGCGACCGGCGCGGCGATCGCGACGCGGCGTGGGCCAACGGCCTACCACACGTCCACGTCGATCGCGGCTACGCGCAGACCGCCGAGCGCGTCGACGCCGAAGCGGTGCTCGACGGCATGGACGAGCTCGTTCCGCGCCTCCTGCAGCGCGAAGCCTGGATCGACCGCATCCTCGCGCGCGCCGAGCCGCGGGCAGGGAAGGTGCTCGGCATCACTGGGCGCCCGTTGGCCGGCAAGAGCCTCTTTGCGCGCGATGTCGCGCGTCGGCTCGATTGGAGCGGCGCGCGGGCTGTGGTCGTCTCCCTCGATCTCTTCGCGCGCGATCCGCGGGTCGGGGTGAGCGGGGGCCAAGCGACCGCAGAGGGCCTGCCAGCTTCTGGTCCCGCGGGCTACGACTTCGAGCGCCTCGTGCGCGAGGTCCTGGCGCCGTATCGCCGCGGCGACACGGTGACCTTCCTGGCGAGCGATCGCAGCAGCGTCATCGTCCCGCGCGGGGCGATCCTGGTGCTCGAAGGGCCCTTCCTGGCCCACCCCGAGGTGCGCGCCGACATCGATCACCTCGTCCACCTGGCGCTCTCCGACGAGCTCTCCGTGCGCCGCGCAGCCGGGCGCGACGGCCGCCGGTCCGGCGTCGCCGCCGTCGACTTGATTCGGCGCACTTGTGTCCCGCAGCACGCCGCCTTCGAAGCCGCGTACCCGCCCCGGCTCCACGCGGACCAGGTCGTCATCGCCGAGAACGCGCTCGGCTGAGCCCGCTACATCCCGTAGTTGAAGGTCGCCGCGGGGTCCGGGTCACTCGTCGAGAGGATGATCGCAGCCGCGATCGCGATCACGGCGAGCGGCAGCACGATGAGCAGCCAGTGTTTGGCGAGGAACGACTTCATGGGCGTCAGGCCGCGCCGAGCGCGCGCCGTAGAGAGGATATCACCCGCTCCTGTTCGGCTTCGCTGAGGTCCGCCTGCAACGGCAGGCTCAGCGTGCGACGGCCGATCGCCTGCGCGGCGGGGCAGTCCTCGGGGCGCCAACCGTAGCGCTCCTGGTAGAAGGGGTGCTCCGCGATCGCCAGGTAGTGCACCCCGACCCCGATCCGGTCGCGGGTGAGCGCCGCCAGGACGCGGTCCCGCTCCGAATGGTCCAGGCCGTCCCCGACCAGCACGGTGAAGAGGTGCAGCCCGTGCCGGGTGTCCGGTTCGGGCGGCGCGGGCAGGGTGAGCGGCAGATCCGCGAGGGCCTCCACGTAACGCGCCCAGAGGCGCTCGCGCTGCTGATAGTGGCGCTCGATGCGCTCGAGCTGGCACAGGCCCAGCGCCGCCTGCAGGTCCATCATGTTGCACTTGAAGCCGCGATCGACGACGTAGTAGTGCTTGTACCCCTCGTCGCCGAAGCGCTTCCAGGCATCTGCGCTCATCCCGTGCAGCGCGAGGCGCTTGATGCGCTCGGCGTCGTCACGGCGCCGCGCCAGCACCATGCCGCCTTCGCCGGTCGTGATGTTCTTCGTCGCGTAGAACGAGAAACACCCGAACGCGCCGATCGTGCCCGCGGCGCGGCCGTGGTACTCGGTCTCGATCGCGTGGGCGCAGTCCTCGATCAGGATGAGCCCCTTCTCGCGCGCCAAGGCGTCGAGCGCTGCGAGGTCACACGGCCGCCCCGCGAAGTGCACACACAAGATCGCGCGTGTCCGCGGCGTCACCGCTGCGCGGATCGCCGCGGGGTCGATGTTCTGTGTCACCGGATCGACGTCGACGATCACCGGTGTACCGCCCGCGTTGACGATCGCATTCACCGTCGCGCAGAACGTCATCGCCGTCGTGATCACCTCGTCGCCGGGGCCGATGCCCGCGGCGACGATCGCCAAGTGCAACGCGGCCGTGCACGAACCCACTGCGACTGCATGGGGCGCGCGACGGTACTCGCGGAAGCGCCGCTCGAACTCCGCCACACGCGGGCCCGTGCCGAGCCAACGGCTCTCCAGGACCGCGCGCACCGCCGCGAGCTCTTCGTCACCCAGCGCAGGCCGGCCGAACACGATGAAAGGGTCCTCGCTCATCGCTCTCCTTCGACGTCACCTGCGTACCCGAGCGCCACGAGGCGCGACCGCGCTGCCCGTGACACCTGGATGTTCTGATCGGTCGCGCCTGGACCGAAGGGGGTCCCAGGGTCCTGCAGCTCTCGCCACCGCGCGAGCTCACTCGCCAGTCGCGCGACGACCTCTGGCTCGCTGGCGGCGATGTCGTATCGCTCGTGTGGGTCACGCGACAGGTCGAAGAGCGCGTAGCGGTTCGAGCGCAACCAGTCCCGATCAGCCGGCTGGAGCGGGCTCCAATCGACCATGGGCAACGGCCCGGTACGCGCCAATAGGACGTGCAGCTTGAATCGGCCGTCATTGGCCGAGATCAAGTGCCGACCCATGCGGTTGTAGCGCTGCGCGACCGCGATCTTCGGCGGCAGTGCGCCGCCGCGCAGCAACGCGGTCGCGGCGCGCCCGCGGGCCTCGCGCATCGGCGGCAGACCCATCAGCTCCAGCGCCGTCGGCGCGACGTCGACCAGCTCGCACACATCGTCGATCACGACGCCCGAGGGCACCGCGCCCGGCAAGCGCAGCACCAGCGGCACGTGCAGGAGCTCTTCGTACAGCGTGTGCGAATGGTGCAGCGCGCCGTGGTCCAGGAACTCCTCGCCGTGGTCCGACGCAAATACGACCAGGGTCTCGCCGGTCAGACCCAACGTCTCGAGCGACGCCAAGAGCGCGCCGATCTCGCCATCGATGCGGCGCACTTCGCTGTCGTAGAGGGCGCGCACACGCTCGATGTCGATCTGTGCTTCGGCCGCGACCCCAGGGCGCTCGGCGCGCTCCAGGAACGGCGCCTCCACGCGCTGCCACGGGCCGCTGTATCCCGGCGACCACTCGTCGATCCACGGCGACTTCGGGTCGTACGGACCGTGGGGATCGAAGTGGTGGACGTGCAGGAAGAAGCGCTCGTCAGCGTGCGCCGCGAGCCACGGCAGGACGGCTTCGTTGTCGGAGCGCGGCGCGAAGTCCTGGTAGCCGCGTGTGAAGCCGAACTCGGGGGTCAACCACGGGTTGTCGAGGAACCCCGCGGTGCGGTAGCCGAGGCCCGCAAGGTGCTCGGCCAGCGTCTCGTGGGTCGCGCGCAGCGCAGGCTGTCCGTTCACCGACCGGTGCGCGACCGGATACTTCGACGTCAAGAGCGACGCCATCGCGCCGTGTGTGTGCGGCGCCTGCGCCGTGACGCGGGCGAAACGTGCGCCCTCGGCTGCGAACGCGTCGATTGCCGGTGACGTCTCGCGCGCCGCGCCGTAACACCCGAGCGCGTCCGCGCGCAGCGTGTCGACGGTGATGAGCAGCAGGTTGAAGCGCGCAGCCGGATGCAGCGCTGGCGCGCGCTCGGCCGCGCTCCGCCGCACGATCGCCGTGCCGCCGAACCACACGGCCGCAACGGCGAGCGCCCCCAGGACGGCGGTCCGCAGGGTCTTCGTGCGCACGCCCCCGAGGAGCCTCTGCGAGGGACGGAACAGCGCCAGCGCCAGCGACACCGCGCCCAGGGCCGCCGCGACGAACGGCGCGCGCGCCCGCTGGACCGGTACGTTCGAGAGCTCGACCAGAGCGATGCTCACGATCGCCGCCGCGGCGAGCGGTACGCTGCGGCCCAGGATGGGCCGGAGCGCGCGTGAACCTGGCCACGCGCGCGCGACGGCGAACGCCGCGCACGCGCCTAACGAGACGGCGGGTGGTAGCGCCGGCCCGAGGGCCTTGCCGAGCACCTGTGGGAGCTCTCCCGCCGCGACCGCCACCAGCGCGAGCAGGGCGGCGTCACCGAGGGTCTCGAGCACCGGGTGCTCCGGAGGGCGCTCCTTCAGCGGCTCCGTGGGGCGAACGGGGGGCATGGCGCGGGAGCGTAACGCGTCCCAGGGGGTCCGATCGGCAGTCCATGGGCCCGTTCCTGAGGCCGACGGCGCTTCGGCTGCATTCGAGCGCGGTCACCGGTCGATGCTCCCATGGTCCGTTCCGGAGGCGCCCCGCTGCCGGTTACGGTTCCCCCCTTGAAGGTCCTGCAGTCCGTCCGCCACCGCTGGCTCGGTCCCACCGAGACCTGGCTGCACACGTCCGTTCGGCGGCTCCCGCCGAGCGTCGAGGCGCACGTCGTCTGCCAAGTCGTCCAGCATCGGGACCGCTTCCCGGTGGACCACCTGCACAGCGCCTCGGACGAGCCCCTACCCGCCAGACTCTTCGATCGCCTGTGCCTCTGGACCCGCGCCCGCCGGTATCCCGGACACCTCGTGCGGGTCGGACAGCGCATCGGCGCAGAGCTCGTCCACGCGCACTTTGCGCCGTGGGGGTGGCACGTACGCGGCGCCGCGCGTGCGCTCGGGGTGCCGCTCGTCGTCAGCTTCTACGGCTACGACGTCAACCAACTCCCCACCGTCGAGCCGCGTTGGCGCGAGCGTTACCGCGAGCTCTTCGCCGACGCGGCCCTCGTGCTGTGCGAAGGGGAGCACATGGCTGCGTGCATCCGCTCGCTCGGCTGTGAGCCCGCGAAGCTGCGGGTGCAGCGGCTCGGCGTCGACGTCAGCGCGATCCTCCATCGCCCCCGTGCGATCGACCCCCGCGCGCCGCTGCGTGTGCTGATGGCGGCGGCGTTCCGCGAGAAGAAGGGCATCCCGCTCGGCGTCGATGCGCTGGCTGCGCTCGCCCGACTGCACCCGGTCGAGCTCACGTTGATCGGCGCCGCCTCGGACCTCGACGCGAGCCGCACCGAAGGCCAGCTCGTCGAAGCCGCGCTGGAGCGCGCATCGAGGGTCAAGGGGTTCCGCGTCCGGCGCCTCGGGTTCCAGCCGCACACCGTGCTGTTCGACGAAGCGACGCGGCATGACCTCTTCCTCTCGCCCAGCCTGACGGCGTCCGATGGCGACACCGAAGGAGGGGCGCCGATGGCGCTCGTCGATATGGCCGCCAGCGGCATTCCCATCGTCTCGTCGACGCACTGCGACATCCCCGGCGTGATCCGTCACGGGGTCACGGGGCTGCTCGCGCGCGAGGCGGACCTCGAGGACCTCGTCGCCACGCTCGAGCGCGCGCTCCACCTGGGCCCTGCTTGGTTCGACATGACCGTCGCGGGGCGCAGCCACATCGAGCAGAACTTCGACGCTGCGGACCAAGGTCTGCGCCTCGCGGCGCTCTACCGCGAAGCGATCGCGGGCGCGTCGAGCCCGATCGCAGAGGTGCGTGTCCCCGTCGGGCCGGGCCGGACACAGCGTGGAGGCGTCGCATGAAACGCCCGGTCCTCGTCGGTGCGATCGCCTTGGCGCTCTTCAGCGGCGGCGAGCTCTTCGCACGCCGCGTGCGTGTGCAACCTGCGGTCGAACATCCTTGGGGCCACCCCTGGTTGCCGCGGGATGCACGCAACTACACCGCCGACGAGCGCACGTACTTCCGGCTGCGCACCCCGCACCCGGAACACTCAGCGCAGGGGCTGCGCGAGCGGCGCACCTACGCTGTGCTGCATCCCGGGGTCGACCGCGTGCTGGTCCTCGGCGAAGCGGAGGCCTACGGCACGCAGGTGCGCTTCGAAGACACCTGGCCGCGGGCGCTCGAGCGGCTGCTCGCAGAGGACCCCTTGGGGACTTCCGCGCAGGCGGGCGCAGACCGACGGCGAGCCGCCGAGGTCGTCAATGCCGCGATCCCGGTCCACTCTTCGCCGCTGCACGTCCGGCGCCTGCCCGAGCTCTTGACCGCGTTCCGACCGGAGGTCGTCGTCCTCGACGTCGGGGCCACCGATGTCGTCGCGCGCCTGCGCTACGCGGACTTCCAGAGCGATCACTCCCACATGTACCGGCCGTTTGTCGAGCCTCGCACCCCGCTCTGGCGCAAGAGCGTGCTCTGCGATGGGCTCGCGCGCCGCCTCGGCTTCGGCTTCGAGCACCAGCCGTCCATCCACGCCGTCGCGCAAGTGCGCGAGCGGGGTGAGCTGGCACCGAACCTCGCCGCTTCCAGCGTGGAGCCGTTCCGCGCGCACCTCGTGCAGCTCGTGGAGCTCGTCCGCGGGGCGGGCGCGGTCCCGGTGCTCGCCACCCAGGCTTCCTGTTTCGCGGTCTATCCCGGTGAGCTCGATCCGGAGGCCTGGGTCACCGCGACCGACGAGCTCAATGCCACCATCCGCGCGGTCGCTGCGGCGCACGCCGTCGACTTGGCGGACGTCGCCGCGGCCCTCGACGGTCGCGCCGAGCTCTTCGTCGATGGTCGCCGCACGAACCACCTCGGCCAACGACAGCGCGCCGAGGTGATCGCGCCGTGTGTCGCCGCCGCGCTGCAGCGGACAGGAGGGACGCGGTGAGCTCAGCGCTCTTACGGGCTGTCGCTGCGGCGCTCATCGTCACGGCGCTCGTGCGCTTCTTGGGGCCGCTGCCAGAGCTGCGTGGGCGGGCCCTTGGTCCGCTGCTCGCGGTGGGGTGGTCGCTCGCTGCGCCGATCGCTTGCGCTGCATGGCTGGCCGCGCGCGCGCCGCGCTCGGACTCAGGATTCATGCGCCGTTGGGCAGTGCTCGGGCTCCAAGCGGCGTTTGCCGGCGCGATCTGGCTGACCTATGTGCACCTCGTCCAGCCGGACGTGCTGCGCAAGCGGGCGCTGGTCCTGGCCGCGGCTGGGGTGGCGGCCCACGTCGCGGCAGGGTTTTTGCCACAGCGGCGCACGCTCGCCTCTGGCGCGCTCGTATTCGGGGTGCTCGGCGCCGCGATGCTCGGCGCTCTGGCGCCAGAGCTCCAGCGCTTCGTGGGCCGCGCAGCCGTGCTCGGGCCGGCAGGCCGCGCCAACCTGCTCCTCATCACGATCGACACCGTGCGTCAGGACGCGCTCGGGTGTTACGGCAATCGACTCGCGACCTCGCCGCACCTCGACCGACTCGCTGCGGAAGGCGTCGTGTTCGAAGACGCGCTCTCGCAGTCGCCGCACACCCACGCTTCGATCGCGACGCTCCTCACCAGCACCTACCCGCGTGAACACCGCTCGCGCCGCGAGAGCCAGCGGCTCGCGCCCGAGAACGTCACACTCGCCGAGCACCTCTCGGGTCACGGCTATCACACGGCGGCGTTCCTGGACAATCCGTGGCTCTCGCGCGAGCTCGGCTTCGACCAAGGGTATCGGGATTTCGAACCCCACTCACGCGCTGGGGCCGCGGAAGCGTGGCTCGCCGAACACGCGGCTGCGGGGCGCTTCTTCCTGCACGTGCACCTCCTGCAGCCCCATGCGCCGTACCTGGCGGTGGAGCCCTGGGCGCAGGAGTTCCAGCCCGATTGGCCCGTCGACGCGCCGTACCAGCGCGATGTGCCGATTCAAGTGCTCTGGGACGCGAAGCGCTTCGCGGATGTGAACATCCCGGCCGAGCACATCGAGCGCATGCGAGCGCTCTACGCGGCCGAGGTCCGCGCCATGGACGAGCAGATCGGCGCGCTCTTGCGCGCCCTCGCGGAGGCGGGTGCGGCGGATGACACACTCGTCGTCGTCGCCAGCGATCACGGCGAGGAGTTCTTGGAGCACGGCTCGCTCGGCCACAGCCACAGCCTCTACCAGGAGCTCGTGCGCGTCCCGCTGCTCATGCGTTTACCCGGCAAACGCTACGCGGGCCTCCGCGTGGCGCAGCAGGCACAGCTCCTGGATGTCGCTCCGACCGTGACCGACCTGCTCGGGGTCACGGCGCTGCCCAACGCCCGCGGCGGTTCTTGGGTGGCGCACTTCGAAGGCGGCGCAGCCCCGGCCAGCGCGGACTTGGCCTTCGCCGAGGTCTACCGCGTCGACACGCGCCACATCTTCCTCGCGAGCACGCCCGAGTGGACCCTCCACGCGGCCGTCGTGCCGCTCGGACGCGACCGGTACGAAGACTGGACCCTCACCGGCCCCGAAGCCAGCGACTTTGCGCTCGGTACGCGGGTGCAGCTCTTCGACCGCGAAACCGATCCGCACGAACAGAGCGACCTCGCGGCGGCTCGCCCCGAGGTCGTCCAAGCGCTGCTGGCGGCGCTCGAGGAGTGGCGCCGCGCTCCGATCAGAGGTTCTGAGCCCCGTCGGTGAACTGCAGGCGCTCGAAGCCGGTCAGCAGATCGCTGCCGTCGCGCAGCGGGTCGCTGTCCGTCACGCGCACGACGCCGCCGGGCAGCACCTCGATGTTGTACGCCGCAGCGGGGCCGTCGTAGACCGCGGTGTCGAAGCCTGCACCGCCGTCCAGCAGATCATCGCCGCCGCGGCCCTTCAGGTTGTTGTTGCCGCTGTTGCCGAACAGCGTCGAGGGCTCGCGCGCGCCGAAGATCTCGGCCGAGTTCGAGCCCGTGAGGCGCACGTTGCGCAGGTACTGCGAGCGGTTCGTGTACGGCAGGTTCGTGCGCAGGAGGCACTCGAAGTTGCCCGTGAAGCCTGGCGCCACTTCGACGGCGAACGTGTGGGCCGGCGCGAAGAACGCGTCGATCCAGCCGAACGTCGCGGGGTCACCCTGCGCCATGTCGGCGCGACGGACGAAGCGGTACGTGCCGAAGGACGCGGCCGTCCCGTTGCCGAGCGGGTCGTGACCGAACACCCCCGAGTGCACATCCAGCGCGAGCGCCACGAACGCATCGTCGTGGTCCTCGACGGCGAGCGCCGCAGGCGGCGTGTACAGCCCCGCGGCGATCGCGGCTTGCATGTTCGTACGCGCCGCTGCGAAGCGCGCGGGGCGGGCGCCGGCGAAGCCTGTGCGGTGCACGAGGGCTGCGGTCGCTCCGAACGTACCGTCGATCACGGGCGAGGAGCTCTGATACTCCGGCGTGCCTTCGACGACGATGTTGCCCGACAGGATCGCCCACGAACGCTGCTGGAAGCCCGCCAAGAACGCCGCGACGGCCGGGTTCGCCGGGTTCGCCGCCGCCGGATCTCGGAAGATGAGCAGCGTCGCGCCGCGCGCGGCCATCGCTTCGGCGACGTCGCTCTTCTGCGCGCCTTCGGCGCTGCCCGGGACGTTGCTCAGATGCTGGCGCAGGACCTCACGCGCGCGGCGGAGGCGACTGTCGTCGACGCCGCTCTGGGTCAGAAGGTGCACCCGCGCGCCGCTCGGCACGGACACCGCCGTGTAACGGTCGAAGACATCGCCGATCAACGCGGGCACGGTCGCCGGCAGATCGACGATCCCGTCGTCGTCCCCGTCGCCGAAGAGGTCGATGCCGTTCAGCGCCGCGGCGGGGCCCTGGTCCACGACGGGCGGCTGCACGCCACCTGAGCCGCTGGAGTTGTTGTCCACACAGGCCGAGGCCGAAAGGGCGAGCGCAGCGAGCAGCGCGCGGGAGGGAGAGAGCGTGGAGGACACAGCGGAGCGCGACATGGAGGAGCGACTGGAACGTCGGGGATGAACCCCGATGGAATACCACGCTCGGCGAGGCCGTGCGTGTACGGCCAGAGTCCAGCGCGCCGTGTTCTCACGGCGAGCCACGCTCAATACCCGAGCGCCCGCAGCCGCCGCGCGGCCTCCGGGTCGCGCTGTTCGAGCTCGGCGCGCTCCCGCGCGAGGGCCTCGCCGAGCTCCGCGAGCGCCGTGTCGGCGGCGACGAAGTCCAAGAGCTGTCGCCGCAGCGCCACGAGCGGGGCCGCCGCGGGAGGCGCGTCGGCGAGGTCCTGTGTCTCACCGGGATCACGCGCGAGGTCGTAGAGCTCCTCGCCGACGAGCCGCAGCCCGTCGTCCGCACGCGCGTAGCTGCGCAGGAGCTTCCACGGGCCGAGCCGTACGGCTTTTGTCTGCAGCGCGCCGACGAGGTCCGCTCGCTCGACCTTCTCGGCGAAGACCGCGTGCAGCTGCGGGGACTCCTCGGCGAGCAGCGCGGCGCGCGAGCGCCCCGCAGGGCCCCTCGGCGCCACCCGCTGTGTGTGGTTCACCCGGGTCCATTCGGCGATCGTCGGCGCGAGGTCCGCGAGCGATAGTGGAGTGTGCCGCACCACACCGCGCGCCCCGGCCCACGACGCTGGCGGAACGACGATCAGCGGCACATGCAGCGAGGGTTCGTAGGCGTTGCGCCCGTGTTCGAACCAGTAGTGGTGTTCGCCGAGGCTCTCACCGTGGTCCGCGGTCACGATGATCCACGTGTTCCGATCGCGGCCGGATTCCGCGAGCTTGGCGAAGAGGCGGCCGAGCTCGGCGTCGATGTAGCGCACCTCCGCGTCGTAGCGGTCGCGCACGGCTGCGGCGTCGACCTGCTCGCCGTGCTGTTCCTCCGGCAGGACGTTGTACAGCGCGATCCACGGCCGCCGGCCCCTGGGCGCCGGCCGCGTCGGATCCGGCACGAGGTCGCGCGCGGCGCTCGTGAACACACGGTGTGCGGCGGGTGCGTCGTACGCGCCATGGGGATCCATCGCGTGCAGGTACACGAACCAGGGATCCTGGAGCCCATCGAGCAACCTCGAGGCCACATCGACGAGCGAGGTCGCACGCCGCTGCGGAACGTCGTCGGGCGGCACACCGTCCCGATCGGGCAAATCCTCGTCCCAATGGCCGAACCCGCGCTGCAAACCCGAGAGAGACGCACGCAGCACGTAGTTGCCGATGATCGCAGCGGTGGTGTACCCCGCGTCGCGGAAGCTCTCGGCCAGCGTCGTCGGCCGAGGGCCCAGCGGGCGCGTCAGGTCGCGCACGCCGTGGTCGTGGGGGTAGAGCCCGGTGAAGAGCGACGCCATCGACGGGGTCGTCTTCCCCCGCGGCGCGGTCGCTGCGTCGAAGCGCACACCGCGCGCAGCGAGCGCGTCGAGCGCAGGTGTCGTCGCGCGCGGATAACCCGCACACGACAGCCGATCCGCGCGCAGGGTGTCGATGACGACGAGCAGCACGTTCGCGCGCTCCCGCGGCACATCCGGACGGCAGGCCAGGCCCGCGCCGATCGCGCCGAGCAGCACGAGGACCGCGGCCTTCGCGAACCCTCTGTTCGACTTGATTGGGCGGACGTTCATCGCTCTCTCCGGCGACCGCCGCGCGCGGCGACGAACGCGGGATCGAGGTAGCGCGCGCCGCGCACCTCGGCCTCCGCGAGCTCCGCGGCGCTGGCGGGCTCATCGCGCCACTCGACGTCGAACGTGCGCGCGAAGACACCCTCGAGGAGCGCGCCGAACGCCTCGGGCGTGACTTCGACGCCCGCGTCGCTCGCCGTCGCGACGTCCGGTTCGAGCGGCGAGGGGCCGAGCTTGATCGAGCCGTGGTGCAACACGCGCCCGCCGGTGCGGCGCTGAGCGGAGCCGATGCCCTTGCGCCCGAGCCACACCACGTCCAGCGGGGTCGATGCGTGAAAACACATACCTGTCCCCGCGCGGTCCGAAGCGAGCTCGCCGCGGCCTTCGGCGAGCGTCGCACCGGCGAGGCCCGCTGCATCGAGCGCTGCGATCAGAGCGCGGTGCACCCGCGCGTAACTCGCCGCCACCTCGCCCCGGTAGAGCGCATGCCCCGCGGGCGCGGTCAGCGAGAACGTCAGCTCCCGTGCATGGTGGTGGATCGCACCGCCGCCCGTGATCCGCCGCACCGTCGCGAGCCCCGCGCACGCCGCGGGCACCTCGTCGAGCGTCTGGAAGAACCCGAGGCTCAGCGCCTCCGGCGACCACGTGTACAGGCGCAGCGTCGGCCGCGGCTCCGCTGCAACGAGGAGCGCCTCGTCCAGTCCCATCGCGACCGCTGGGGTCACGCGATAGGTCCGGACGAGGCGCCAGGGTTCGGGCATGGCGACGGGCGGCAGCCCGCGCGGCTCAGTGGCCGCCCGCGGCGACGTGTTGCTCGTACGCCGCTGCGTCCATCAGGTGCTCGAGGCTCTTGGCGTCCGGGCGGATCTTGATGAGCCAGCCCTTGTTCCACGGGTCCTCGGACAGGATCTCGAGGTGGTCCTCGATCTCCTTGTTGACCTCGACGACCTCACCCGTGATGGGGGAGTTCAGGTCGGCGACGGCTTTCACCGACTCGATCTCACCGAAGGTCTGGCCGTGCTCGACGCGGCGGCCGATCTCGGGGAGATCGCAGTACACGAGGTCGCCCTCGTTGCCGCTGCAGAGCTCCTGCACGGCAAAGTCGGTGATGCCGATGACCACGAGGTCGCCTTGCAGCTTGGCCCACTCGTGGGAATCCATGTAACGACGATCGTCCGGACGCATGCTCACTTACGGGTGCGGGAGTAGAAGGGGAGGTCCACGACGTTGCACGCCTGGCGTTTGCCGCGGAGATCCATGTCGATGGTGCCGCCGGAGGCTTTCAGCTCCGCGGCGAGCGCGACGGGCAGGTAACCCGTCCCGATGTTCTTGCCGAGCGTCGGCGAGACGGCGCCCGAGACGACGCGCCCGACGACGGCGTCGCCGTGCACGAGCTCGTAGCCCTCGCGCGGCGCGCGTTTGCCGTCCGTCACGAGGCCGACGAGCGTGCGCGCGGGGTTGTCCTTGACGCGCAGCAGCGCCGCGCGCCCGATCCAATCGCCTTTCTCCTCCTTGAAGGAGACGCCGAACGCGAGGCCCGCTTCGAGCGGGTTGTGCTCCAGGTCGATCTCGTGGCCGTACAGCGGCATGCCCGCTTCGAGGCGCAGCGTATCGCGCGCGCCGAGCCCGATCGGTGCGAGGCCCTCCGGCGCGCCCGCCTCGAGCAGGAGGCGCCACACGCGCTCGCTCTCGGCGTCGGGGAAGTACAGCTCGAAGCCGTCTTCGCCCGTGTAACCCGTGCGGCTGACGCGCACGTTCGGCATGCCTGCGACCGTCGCAAACGCGAACTTGTAGTACCCGAGCGCGCTGAGGTCGTAGTCGCTGACGAGCGGCTGCAGCGCGGCCTGCGAGCGCGGCCCTTGCAGGGCGAGCATCGCGAGCGCGCTCGTGTGGTCCTCGATCCGCACGTCGTAGGTGCGCGCGTGGTGCTGGAACCACGCGAGCACGGTGTCCTTGTTCGAGGCGTTTGCGACGATGAACACGTCGTCCGGCGCCGTGCGGTACACGAGCAGGTCGTCGAGCGGGTTGCCGTCCTCGCGGCACGCGAGCCCGTAGCGGATCGCGCCGACGGGGATCTTCGCGACGTGGGTCGTGACGAGGCGATCGAGGAGGCGCACCGCATCCGGACCCGCGACCGACAGGCGACCCATGTGGCCGAGGTCGAAGAGGCCCGTCTGGGTCCGAACGCGGTTCACTTCGTCCAGGATCGGGCCGTACTGCACGGGCATGCGCCAGCCGGCGAAGTCGATCATCTTCGCCCCGTGGGCGACGTGGACGTCGTGGAGGGTCGTCGCTTGCATCGTCTGTCGTCGCTCCGGGGGATCCGCGGTCGAGCGCGGGAGTCTAACGGCTCGAGGCGCGGGGGTCCCGTTTCGGTCCGGCCCTACGCCCGGAAAGTGCGCCGAAAGACGCCTGGAGGGCGCCCCCGCTGCGCCGGGGCGCCGCGGCGGCGGCCCGAGGCGGCTCCGGGCGGCCCCGGGCGACGCAGCGGGGTAGGTTTCGGGGTGGCGCGCGCCTGCGGCCACGCTCACCCGTGCCATCGCCCGCCATGCAAACGCACCCTACGGCCGCCCCGCGGCACGCCCTCCGCCTCATCGCCGCGACCCTGGCCCTCGCCGCCGGTGCGGCCGCCCAGGGGACACCGTTCACGGCGGGCGAGCGCTGGGCGGACGGAGCCGGCACGCTGCAGCCCTGGCTGCCCGACGCCGTGACCTTCGCGGCCGGCGACGAGCTCGTCGTCACGGCGTCCCGCGGCCCAGGCGGCGGCCTCGCCCTCTACGGCGCGCACGATGCACACGGCGCTGCGCGGCGCGGCTTCGACGGGCGCTACGCGCTCGCGCAGGGGGCGACAGAGCTCGCTGCGGGCGAGCGCGCCGACGCCGTGTTCGCCCTCGCCCAATATCCCGCGCCCGATCCGTACAGCCGGCGCGTGGAGGTCGCGCGCCACGATGCGCTGCAAGCCGCGCGCGGCGGCTCGTTCGCGCCCGTGTGGCTGCACGACATGGGGGTGCTCGTGAACGGCCCCGCGCGCCTCGTGTGCGATGCGGAGGGCGCGGTCGTGGTCGCGGCCGTTTACGCGGATCAGAGCCGCAGCGTGCGCGTCGATCGGCTCGACGGGACGACAGGCGCATTGCTCGCGCGGCGCGAGTTTCCCGCGCCCGGGCTCGCGCGCCTTGCGGTGTCGGGTGACGGTCGACGGATCGCTCTGACTGCTGGGCTCGGCCTCCTCGTGCTCGATGCGAACCTCGACGTCGTCGCGGTGCGCGCGCTCGCTTCGAGCGCGATGGCGCTGGCGTTCGACTTCGATGGGTCCACCCTCGCGGTCGGTGGCCTGGCGCAGCTCGAGCTCCTGCGCGCTGGCGGCAGCGCGGGTTACGCGCTCGACAGCGTCTACCACGGCGCGCCCACGGCGCTCGCGACGGTCGCAGCCGTCGCGCGCCATGGCGCGACGTTCGCGGTGGCGTGGTGGGACGCGGCCACCGGCACGGACGTGCGCATGGACCTCTGGCGGCGCGACGGAGCAGTGCTCGAAGCGAGCTGGAGCGTGACCGGCACCCCCGTGAGCCGCCAGAACATGCCGGCGGCTGTGCGGCTGTCGCGCGACGGCCAGCGCGCGGCCTTTGGCCTCTGGGGCGACGGCTTCACCCCGGAGGTGTTCCTCCTCGCCTCCGGCGAGGCGCTGCCCCGCGCGGCCTTCGACCTGCCCGGGAGCGCGCGCGCGCTCGCGCTGGACGAAACCGGGACGCGCATCGCCGTCGCGCACAAGAACGTGCACAACTCGGTCTTCGGCAGCGCCGGTGCGGTGCGCCTGCTCGATACGGGCGAGCGCTCGCTCGAGCTGCTCGCGGCACCGACCGTCGGCGGGACCCTGCGCGCCGCGGCGCGTCGCCCGGGGGCCACGGGCCTCGCGTTCTTCGCCCTCGGGGCCCCCGAGGACCAGGGGCAGGCTTTCCCCGGCATCGTCGAAGGCCGGCTGCTCCTGCGCCGCGGCACCATGTCCGTGTTCCCCGCCGCCCTCGATGCGGCGGGGCGCGCGGACCTCGCGCGGCCCGTGGCGAACGACCCGGCCCTCGCGGGCGCGCGCCTCTACGTGCAGGGCGCGTTCCGGGTCCCGGGGGGCCTCGCGCTGACCCGCGAGCGGCTCGACGCCCTGGTTCTCTGAGCGGGGCGCGCCAGGAGCGCCCATTTTGCGCGGGGGCGCTCAAGTCGGGCCCACGGCGCGGGTCGATGAGACCGCCGAGCCCCCTGAGCGGGGCTTCACCCGAGGTGAGCGGTGAGCTCGCCCCGGGAGCTGTCTCCCTCCCTCACCCGCCCCGCGCTCCCCCGGCACCCCCCGGGGCAGGGGCGTCCCAAGGATCCCCCGCGATGAACCTTTCGCTCCGCGCTCGTCTCCTCGCCGTCGCGTCGCTCGCACTGGCGGCCGCTTGCTCCTCGTCGAGCTCCGACGAACCGAACGTGCTCGGCACGGTCACCCAGGACCTGACCGCCGACCCGAACGGCTTCGTGACGGCGGTCACCTTCGACGAGGCCTTCAACTCGCTCGGCGCGGGCGCGTTCGAGTCCGACGGTGGACAAACGGCCCTCTCCGTCACGCTCGACGGCACGACGGCCTATGTGACGTGGGACGAGCGGGTCACGTTCCAGCACCGCGTGCGCGTGGTGGGCGTCCCCGATGTGCCGGAGAGCTGGCGGCGTGTGCAGTCGCAGGACGAGCGCCGTCCTGGCCTTACGATCACCTCCGCGACGCAGGACACGTCCGACACGTCGCTCGGCGGGGACGAGCTCGTTCTGACGTTCAGCGACGGCCCGCGCCTCGCGGCCGAAGCCGTCGTCGAGCCGGGGAACTGGACCATCACGGCGCTCGGGACGCCGCTGGACCTCACGGGCTCGAACTTCGTGTGGGATGAAGACGACCAGGAGCTCACGATCACGCTCGGTCCGAGCGCGCACCTGCACGCGACGTTCAATCTGATCGCGCAGTCGGTGCCGACGGTGACGGGGCGGACGTTGCCGACGGACGTCGTGCAGGGCGTTGCGGTGGGGGACACGACCGTTCCGAACCTGATCTCGACGACGCAGAACCTCGATCCCGGCGCGGGCGGTGATGAGTTCGGGCGTGTGATCGAGTTCCGCTTCGACGAGCCGATGTCGCCGCTGTTCGCGGTGCAGAGCTCGAACTTCACGGTCCTCGACCATGCCGCGGCGCAGGGGCAGACCCTCGTGACCAGCGCGGTCATCGACAGCACCGACAACACGATCCTGCGCGTGACGTTCTCGCGCCCCGTCGTCCCGGGACTCGACCGCGTCCAGGTCCAACTCCTGCGCGACGCGCACGGCAACATCTTCCCGCGCACGAACCTCTGGCCGCAGCCGTCTGCAATCACGGCGAACGGCTTCGCGGAGGTCCTCGGCCTCACGCGCGAAGGTCTCGGCAACGACCAGATCGTCGTGACCCTCGATCAAGCGATCGACCCGGACACTGCGGAGGATCCCGCGCGCTGGACGCTCACGCTGGGCGCTCCGTTCGGCGCGGTCGATCTGAGCCAGCAGACGTTGACGTACAGCCTGCTCGAGAAGGAGCTCGTGATCGACCTCGACTTCGACGTGCCGAACGGTACGACCGTCGATCTGGCCGCGAACGGTGTCGTCGACGTCGACGGTGAGTCGTTCGTGGCGAACGCAGCGCAGGTCGCTTGCGCCGGTGACGCGGGCGCGCCCTCGGTGGCGTCGTCGGGCATCGTCCAGCGCCGCGACCTGGATCCGTCCGGCACAACGGTAGACGTCACGTTCAGTGAAGCGCTCGACGCCAGCACTGCTGAGGTCACGGGCGCCTACACGTTCTCTCCGGCGGTCTCGGTGACGAGCGCGACGCTCTTGGCCGATCCGCGCGTCGTGCGCCTCGCGCTCGCTGAAGCGGCGATCCCGGGCATCCACACCCTGACGATCGCGGCGACGATCGCGGACCCTGCGGGTAACACGCTTGCGGCGGTCCATGGCCCCGCGAGCCTCGCGACGACGGACCTCGTCGGACCGAACGTCGAGTTCGTGAACGCGCAGGCCGTCGAAGGCGCGGACAACGACACGATCCAGGTCTTCTTCAACGACTGGATGATCCCGTCGGACATCGAGTCCGTGCTCAACTGGGCGGTCGAGTCGCCGATCGGAACGAGCGTCGACGTCTCGACGTCGACCGTCGACTACGACGTCGATTCGCGCGTCGCAACGCTCGTTGTCGCGCAGTCGGCGCTCAAGCGCGGCGAGACCTTGCGCGTCGACTTCCAGGCCGGACGCGACCTGGGCGGGAACAGCTTCGTGATCGCTTCGCGCGACACGACGGTCGGCGGCGAAGGGCGCCGCCCCTCGGTCGAGAGCGCTTGGCGCCGCGATGCGCCGAACGAGAACGTGCTCGTCGTGCGCTTCAGCGAAGCGGTCGACCGTACGGACGACCTCTACGACGCCTCGACCAATCCGACGGGGGTGAAGTACACGGTGTTCTCGGACACGGGTGTGCTGCGTGGACGCCCGACCGCGGCGCTGCCACTGGACGGCGGCCTCGGCGTCGAGCTGGCGTTCCCCTTCACCGTCGCTCTGACGGACACCCTCGACATCGTTGGGCTCGAGGACCTCGCGGGCAACGTCATGTTCCCGACCCTCGCTCGTGTCCTCGAAGCCGAGGACGCCACGGCCCCGGGGCAAGGTGCGGCGCCGATCCTCACCGCGATCTCGGGTGAGCGCAACGACACCCTCGAGGTGACCTTCGCGGTCCCGATGGCGTCGTGGTGGCTCGCGCAACCCGACCAGTACACGCTCCAGGAGAGCGGCGGCGGTGACGTGATCGACCTCACTGGCGCACGCTTCCAGTACGACGGCCAGAACACGCTGACGATCACGCTCTCGGGCGGCCTCGGCGCGAGCTTGCAGTCGGGCACGACCTACGACCTGACGCTCGGCGTCGATGCCCAGAACCCGCTGCGCACGGCGCAGGGGATCGCGATCACCGCGCCGAGCGTCGAGCTCGGGGCCATCGTGGTCGGTGACATCGTGCAAGGTCCGACCCAGGGCGGTTCGCAGGCAGTGCTCGATCCGAGCGACGCCAACTCGGTGCTCGTCATCTTCGATGAAGCGGTCGCGGTCGACGCGGCCGAGACGGCGGCGCAGTACGACCTCGACGGTGGCAACCTGGCGACGGCCGCGACGCGCATCGCTCCGCGGGTCGTGCGCGCGACGTTCGGTGTGCCGGTCAGCGCCGGCCAGACCCTCGAGATCGGCGTCGGCGCCGCGGTCGACCTGGCGGGCAACGCCGCCGCAGGCACCCTGACGCTGTCGGTCGTCGCAGACACCACCGCGCCGCTCCTCACCGGAGCCGAAGGTGAGGTCCTCCTCACGCCCGGCGTCGATGTCGTGCGCGTGACCTACAGCGAGCTCCCCGACCAGACGTCCGCGCTCGACGCGTCGAACTACACGGTTACCGACTCGCGCGGGACGGTCATCGTGCGCTACGCGGCGCTCGATACCACCGGTCTCGTCGTGTCGCTCTACACCGCCGATCTGCTCGATGGCGACACGTTCCAGGTGGTCGTCGACGGTGTCACCGACGTCGCGGGCAACGCGCCGACGGGGGTGCTCTCGCTGGGGGGCAGCGTCAGCGGAGACAGCGTCGCGCCAGCGTTCACCGGAGCGTTCGTGAACCTCGCCGCGGATGCGACCGGGCGCACGATCGACATCGAGCTGAGCGAACCCGTCGCGGGGACGTTCATCCGCAGCGCCGGCAACTGGTCGACGACCGGGACGGCGACGGTCACTGGGGTCGAGGTGCTCGCGGTCGACCACGTCCGTCTCACGACGAGCCAAGCGCTCGGTGTGCTCGACGAGGTCGAGCTCGCTCCGGGCCTCTCGGACCTCGCCGGGAACGTCACCGTCAGCGCGCTCCGTATCGATCCTGCGGAGTGATGTGAGGCCAGACAGGGCGCGCGCTGCACGGTCCGATTCGGGACGGTGCGGCGCGCGGATGGCCCGCGGCCGCTTTCCCTCCAGCGTCGAGGGACGGCGACCCGATAGCGAGAAGACGACCAGCCTGCACAGGGAAGCACATCCATGATCCGGGACCTTCGTTACGAGGAGATCGAGCGCCAAGATCGCCGCAAGCGCCTCGTGCGCCTCGCGGTGTCGCTGGTGCTCGTGTCGACGGTGACGACGTTTGTCGTCAGCCGCGAGCGAGCGATCCACGAACAGTGGAGCGCTCTGCCGATGGCCCGCCTCGGAGACCTCGATTCGCTGCGCGCGCGGCGCGATGGCATCGAGCGCCTGCTCGAGGAGCGCTCCTTCTGGACGGGGATCTTCCGCGCGACCGAGGAGCGGGACGAGCTGGTCGTCGCGATCCACAACGAAGAGCGCCTGCTCGCGCGCGCGGAGGAGCAAGCTGAGCTCCAGCGGCGGCGTCAGCGCGAAGAGGCCGAGGCGTCGCGCAACCGCGGGATCGCCCACGTGGAGCGCGGCGACTACGACCGCGCGATCGAGCAGTTCGAACGCGCGCTGTCCGCGGCTGCGCCCGATTGGGAGCACTCTGCGCAGGTGCGCGTCGATCTCGAAGCACTGCAGCGCTGGAAGTCTGGCGCCGTGGAAGGCACCGGACCGGGGGCGAAGCGTTGAACCTCTTCAGCCGCTTCACCGCGAAGAAGCGCGTCCGCGCGGCAGCGCGCGCGCTGGGCAAGGACGCGAGCGCCGAGAACTACGTGTCGCTCGCGCGTGAGCACATCGTCGCGGGGCAGACCCGCGAGGTGCTGCGTGTATGCCAAGAAGGGCTGACGGCGTTCCCGGGTCAGGTCGAGCTGGAGCGCCTCGCACAGCGCGCGCGGCAGATCTACCAGGAAGAGCGCCTGCGCGAGCTTTCGGCAGAGCTCGAGGCAGCCCCGCGGGCCGCGTTGCACCGCGAGTACTGCGACCTGCTCCTCGAGGGCGGCCGTGTGCAGCGTGCGTTGGAGGCCGCCGAACGTTGGCGCTCGCAGACCGATGAACCGGAGGCGCTCTATTACCTCGCGGCTGCCCACGCGGAGCTCTTCTTCGACGGCCGCCGCAGCGCCGACGGGCTCGAAGCCTATGAGCTCGCGGCTCGCGCTGCGAAGGGGATGCCTCAGGACCGGCGTGCGCCGCGCCTGCAGTTCGAGATCGCGCGCCGCTGCGGCGCGTGGGAAGAAGCGCGGCGTGCCCTCGCTCGGTTGCTGGAGCTGATGCCCGGCAACCCAGCGCTGGAATCGCGCTTCCGGAGCGTGCTCGCGAACTGCGCGCACGCGAAGCCGCTGGCGCGCGCGCTGCACGAAGTCGAGCGCTCGGGCAAGTTCGTCGATGACCTGCCGGAGGACGCCAACGCCGCCGAGCCGGACGACGTGCGCGCGCTCTTGAAGGAGCTCACCGGACCTGCCGAGGTCCGCGCGGCGGTCTTCTTCCGCGGCGGTACGGGCCTGGTGCAAGGGGCGCAGGGCGCGACCGCCGAGCGCACGGCGCGCGCGATCCGCGAGGTCATCCAAGTCAGCCGATCGGCGGCGCGTCGCATGGCGCTCGGTCGCCCGCTGCGCATCGAAGCCGAGGGCGCCTTCGGGTCACTGCTCGTATCGCCCGGTGACCTCGGCAACGTCGGTGTTTGGACCAAAGGCGCCGTACCGCACGCGACGCGAGTGCGCGTGGCGCAGCTCAGCGGCTCGGACTCGCCTGGAGGCGTGCGATGAAGGACGTTCTCGAACCGCTGACGCGCATCGCCGGAGTGCGGCAGGTCGCGATCGTCTCCGCAGACGGTGTGCCGGTGCTCGTGCTCGAGCGCCCGTCGCGCGGCGCAGAGTTCGTCGCGCGCAACGTCGACGAAGGGGCGAAGCTCGCCGGTCAGCGCATCGACCCCGCATCGTTCGGGGCGCTCGCCGCGGGCTGGGCAGAAGAGGTGGCGCGCGCCGTCGCCCCCCTCGCGTGGGACACGCCGTGGCGGATCGCGCTCGTCGCGAGCCAGGGCACCCTCGTAATCCAACAGGGCCCCGGCGCGATGGTGCTGGTGGTCCTCGATCACGGCACACCGCCCGAGTCGCTCGCGATCCCGCTCGATGGAGCGGTGGCGCGCATGGAGCGCCTGCTCCGCAGCCTCGGCAAACACGCCGAAGTGCACGATGCCCCGAGCCTCGTGGACGGCTTCGATTCAGGGGATGCACCTGCGGCGGTGCGCCTCGATTTCCAGGACAACGTCGGGCGCGATGGCGCGACGCGGCACGTTCAGCCCCCCTACAGGGCCTTCGACCAGGAACGCTGAGACATGGTTCAGATCAACTTCGCCCAGAAGAGCGTGACGGTGAAGATCGTCTACTACGGACCCGGGATGTCCGGTAAGACGACCAACCTCGAAATCGTCCACCAACGTGCCCCCGAATCGAACAAGGGCGACTTGACGAGCATCTCGACGGACGGCGACCGGACGCTGTTCTTCGACTTCATGCCGCTCGACCTCGGCACGGTGGCTGGAATGCGCACGCAGTTCCAGATCTACACGGTGCCTGGTCAGGTCTACTACAACTCGACCCGCAAGCTCGTGCTGCAGGGCGTCGACGGCGTCATCTTCGTCGCCGACTCGTCCGCGTCGATGGTGGAGGAGAACCTCGAGTCGCTGCGCAACCTCGAAGAGAACCTCGCCGAGTACGGCAAGAACATCGACGAGATCCCGCTGATCATCCAGTACAACAAGCGGGACCTCCCGGACGCGCTGCCGGTCGAGCAGCTCGAGGCGTCGCTCAACCGTTGGGGCGCGCCGAGCTTCGAGGCCATCGCCAACACGGGCCAAGGGGTCTTCCCGACGCTGAAGGCGCTCGCCGCGCGCGTCCTGGACACGATCCACGAGCAGACCGGTGGCCGCAGCGGCGGTGCGCGCTCGGCGGCACCCGCGGCGCCCGCCGCGCAAGCTCGCCCGGCCGCGCCGGCGCCGGCGCCTGCGCCTGCGCCTGCGCTGCGCGCGCCGCTGCC
>CAYOBN010000030.1:0-47111 GCA_964402175.1 uncultured Planctomycetaceae bacterium
CGAGGGCGCGCGCGGAGCGCGCGCGCCCTCGCCGCCAAGTCGTACCTGGTACCGTTCGATGCGGCAACCTCAACACAAGCCAGCGGTGCGGCCTGAGTCGCGAGCTCAGTAGTCGACGTAGACGTACCACCACCCGGCGCGCACCGGTACGACCAACGCAACGTCGCCGTGGAACGAGTCCGAAGGCTCGACCCGCGCGCACCGGCCCCTCTGGACCTTGATCGTGTGCCTGTGGAACTCCAGCGCGACAAGGCCGTCGGCGCTCTCACCTGGACTCTCCTGCACGAAGTAGCCACAGCCCGAGAAGTAGCTGTCACCCGGCACCGCCATCCAAGGCCCTTCGACCTCGGTCAAAGCGAACCGCGCCCTTGCGAGCGGCGCGACCGACCACTCCCAAGGCAGTGCGAGCGCAGCCTTGAACCCCGCAACAGCGAGCGCGAGCGCGACGCCCGCCAAGACCGCCCGTGGCCCCCGCCCCACGCGCTCGATCAGGCCTGTCATGAACAGGCCGAGCCCAAAGAGCCCCCAGGGCATCCCCAAGCAAACGAGCACAAAGCCGATACCCCACCCCTCCCCCGGCAAGTGGGTGAAGTACCAGCCGAAGACAAAAGCAAACGGCAGCCCTGCCCAAATCAGCCACATCACGATGAAGGGCCGGCCGACACGAGCGACCCAACCCCGAAGCGTGAACGGCCGGGCGACATGGCTAGCGTCGAGCTCTGCGCGTGTCACCATCGACTCTGGACGAGGGAGCATGGAGGAGCGAGCGGAGTCCGCCGTCGGAGGCTAACACGCAACCGCGGTTCTCGCGCTTGCCCCCCGTACCAGCTCAATGGTGGTGGTGACCACACGGGCCGCGGACGGACCTTCATTGCGCGGCGTTACGGACCTCGACGACGCATCATGCGGAAGCTGGCGCCATCGATGGGCCACCACTTCGGCTCGCGAGGCTTCGGCCGCGGGTTCAGGATCGAGTCGTCGGGGTCGGTCGCCGTCTCCCCCCCCAGGACCCCGGGTTCGATCGCGGTCTAGTGGGACGCGCTCCGCGCGCAGCGGAAGCCGCGAGTCAGGTCGTGCTCCATGGAGCCACGGCGGCCGCGGCGGATGTGGCGCAGATCGAAGCCGAGGGTGTGCACGTTCCAGCCGCCGCCGACGGTGATGCGTAGGTCGGGCTGGGGAATGAACCGGCCCGCTTCGAGCTCGGAGATGTGGCTCTCCGTCCACTCCCAGACGTTGCCGTAGAGGTGATAGATGCCCTCGGGCGAGCGGGCGTCGTCTGGAGCGTCGACATCGACGGTGTGGCGTCGGTAGAGCTCGAAGCGCTCGGCTTCGCTCTTAGCTGGGTCGTGCTGGGCCGTCGTGTTGCCGTGGCGAGGATCACCGTCGCAGGGGAAGAGCCGCTCCGCATCGCCGCGGCAGGCCCGTAGCCACTCCGCGTGGGTCATGAGGCGCTTGCCGCGCCACTCGGCGTAGCGCTGGGCTTCGTCGAACGTCACGTCTGTCATGGGCCGCCGATCGAGCGGCCCGCCGCGCGGCGCTTCGCGGAGCCAGCTCGGGACACGCGCGTCGGGGTGCGCATCGAGGAAGGCTCGATAGTCGCCGACGCTGACCTCGCATGCATCGAGCCAGAACGGCTCGATCTGCAGCCGCTGCCCGTTCAGTGGAGAGCCTTCGTGCGGCAGCCCTTCGCAAGCTCCAGCGGGGAGGAAGACCATCCCCTCCGAGCTCGTTGCGCGTACGACCACGTCGAGCGCCAAGTGCGAAGCGAGATCGAAGTGACGCGTGAGCCCGCGCACGTCGCCACCCGGCAGAAGGGCGACGATGCGCAAGTGCCCTTGGGGCACGACGGCCTCCCGTAGCGGCGCAGGGCCGAGCAGGACCGCCGGCCCGGGCTGTGCCGTGCGCGGATCGAGCACCCGATACGCGATCTGAGCGGGCCTCGGCGCGCCCTGTTCGTCGCGCAGCTCGACGCTGAGCCGGGGCTCGAACGCGTTCGCGAGGTCCTGGAGCCGCTGCTCCACGGCTTCGACCATGAACGCGTCCGCCGCGGCGCCCGAGGAGCGCAAGCGGTCGAGCGCGGCGCGGACACGATGCAACTCGGCATCGGCGACATCGTCGTCCGTTTCGCGGAACTGGCACAGGACTTCGACGTCCTGCGTCCTTACGCGGCGCTCTTCGCGTACAGCAACGAACCACGCCTCACCCGCTGCCGCGACACCCGCTGCAGCGATGAGACCCGGCGAATGTCAACGACGCCGCAGTAAGCGACGCAGGCGCGACATGAGGAAAGAGGCCTTCACCTAGATCGCTTCTGTGCGCGCTGCGAGGAGGATGCTCGACGGCTTCACGTCGCGGTGCACGACCCCGCGCGAGTGTGCAACTGCGAGGGCGCTGGCGATGTCCGCAACCAGGCCGAGCACGGCGCCGATGTGCGCCGAATCACCGGGTCGAGGCAAGATCGGACCCGCTACGGGCGAGAGCTCCTCGGCCGACGCACGCCGCGAAGAGCCCTCGCCGTCGCCCTCGTGGGCAGACGGCTCGTCATCCGGCGGAAGCGGCTCGAGGGGCTCTGGGCGGGGTGCCACGTACGGAGGAACGGAGTCCGCCCGCGGAGGCTGACACGAATTCGCAATTCTGTCGACGGTAGCCCCGCCGCGAGTCCGTCAGTGGTGGTGCCCGCCCGGACCGTGGACGTGCCCGTGGGCGAGCTCTTCTCGCGTGGCGTTGCGGACCTCGACGACGCCGATCGAGAAGTGCAGCGTCTCGCCGGCCAACGGGTGGTTGGCGTCGAGCGTCACGAGCTCGTCGTCGAGCTCGGTGACGGTGACCACGCGGGACTGCTCGAGGGTCGGGCCGACGCGGAACTGCATGCCGACCTCGACCTCTTCCGATGGGAACTCGCTGCGCGGGACGCGCGCGACGAGGCCCTCTTCGTGGACCCCGTAGCCGTCTTCCGGCGCCAGGGTGACTGCGACGTGGTCGCCTACGGCTTTGCCGAGCAGCGCAGCTTCGACGCCCGCGAGCAGGTTGCCGTGTCCGTGAAGGTACGCGAGGGGCTCGCGCCCCTCGGAAGAGTCGAAGATCGTCCCATCGTCACCTTTGAGGGTGTAGTCGATGAGGACGACGGCGTCGCGCGCGATCTGCATGGAAGAGAGGGGTCGGGCCGGGGCGAGGAGCGCTCCGGCGAGGTGCCGAGTTTGGGGCGCACGCCCCAAAAGGGAAAGGCGCAGGGCCTGAATCCGGCCGAGTCAACGCAGGCGGCGCACGGTGACGCGGGGCGGGGCGGCGTAGGCGCGGGCCAGAGCCTCCGAACGCGCCTTGAGGGCCGCATCGTCGCCGGGGGCCTCGAGCAGCACGAAGCGGTGGCGCAGGACGAGCGCTTCGCCGCGCTCCGCGCGGTGCTCGGAGAACGCTCCGAAGCGGCCATAGCCGCGGCCGTTGAACACGGGCGGCGCGCCCGGCGGGTTCGCGGGGTGGGCGAGCTGGACCAGCGCGTACGTACGCTCTCCCGCATCGAAGCGGAAGGCGCACCAGCGCGCGGTCCACGAATCGCCGTCGTAGGGGTGATCCGCGGCGTCTTCGGGCAGGACGAGGCGCGCTTGGCGGTTCGCGCTGAACCAACGCTCGTCGAGCCGCACGTGCACACCCCCGTGGGCGGGGTTGCCGAGGAGGCTGGTCGTGACACGCGGCGTCAGCGCGACCTGGTGGTCGAGGCAGAGCAGCCCGTGCGCAGGGCGCCACACCTCGCACGTGCGCATCTCGTTTGCGATCAGCACACCGCCGTTGCCGAGCCAGCGCCCCTGTGAAGTGTGGGTCGAGCGCCAGATTCCGAGCTCTTCGGCGAGGAACACATCGTGCACTTGGCGCGGTCGGCGCGCTTCATCGATGATCCAGAGATCGTGGCGCTGGTTGCCGACGAGGACGCGGTCGTAACCGACGAAGAGGCCCCGTTGGTGCGGATACTTGCCGCCGGGGCCCTTCGTCAGCCAGCCTTCGCCGTGCAGCCCTGCGATGTGGTGGAACGTGCGGAACGTGTCGGCGTGGCGCTCGGCATCGTAGCCGTGGACGAAGCCGATGACGGGCCTTCCGCTGTGCCACCACTCGCGACCGGAGGCGGTGTCGCGCGTCTCGAATCGGCGGATATCGCGCGCGACGTCGGCACCGCCGACGGCTGCGTGCACCGTCGCGCTGGTGCCGGGCGCGACGGGCGCCGCAAGCCAGCAGAGAGAGAGCTCAAGCGGCTGCCCATCGGACCCCTGGAGCACGGCGAGCTCCAGCGCCTCGGGCGAGACTCCGGGCGCGATGCGAGCCACAGCAGCGCGCGCGGACGCGAGCTCGTCCAGGGAGAGGTCGGGTCCGACCGCGAGGCGCGCTTCGACCGGACCGCCGGGGAAGCCCTCCGGTCCGGGCGCGAGGGTGAGCTCGAGCGCAAAGGGCCGCTGCGCTGGGGCGCCCGCGACCAGGACCGTGCTGGCGAGCGCCGCCCGAACGAGCGTCCCCCGGACGAGGGCCACCCAGCCGAGGGCCACCCAGCCGAGGGCCCTCAGCGCGCCGCGTTGGCGGCGACGCGCGTAGAGGCGGCCGCAGCGGGCGCGGGGGCCGACTCCGTCGGGGGAGCGGTCGCCGCGGCTGGCAAGCCGTGACGCGCGACCCAGGAGTTGTTGTAGGCGCACGAGAAGCAACGATGGAACATACCCCGTTGCCGGCTCTGGCACTCGGACGCGGTGACGCGGTGCGTGAACAGCGCGAGCCGCCCGTCAGTACGGGTCGGGCACTGCCTTTGGCCGTCGCATGAATCGCTCATGGTCCCAGCTCCTGGGATGGACTCCGTGGGGTTCGCCTCGACGCAGGCCGGTGCCCCGAACTGAGACGGTCGGGGCGTCGCGCCGGATCGAGGGCGAAGACTCTACGCTCGGCATCGGCCGATGTGTGCGCAGTGTGGCCCCGAGATCAAGAAATCGGGACAGATCGTCGCAGAATTCCGAGGGCGGCGGCCGCGGCGTCGGGCCCGCGATGGGAGTCGCGGGACAGCTCGACCGCCGCCAGGCCGCGGAAACCGGCCCGGAGGAGGCCTCCGAGGGCCTCCGCGAGGTCCAGGTCGCCCTCGCCGAACATCCGGTGCTCGTGCCGCCCCGCGGGGCAATCGGCCAGGTGGACATGGGCCAGGTCGGCGGCGTACGCCGTCACCAGCGCTCCGACGGGCAGGTCCCCGGTGACCACGCAGTGGCCGACGTCGAGGGTGAGGGCGAGGCGCTCGCCGCGCGCCGCGACCCGGTCGCGCACCGCGGCGTAGCCCGCGGGTCGCTCGACGAACATGCCGGGCTCGGGCTCGAACGCGACCGTGACCCCGGCGGCGGCGGCGTGGCGGCAGACGCGGACGAGGCCGTCGACGAGGCCCTCGAGGGTCGCCTCGCGCGGGTCCCCGGGCGCGAGCGGCGCGGCATCGAGCGGCCGGAGCCCGGGCGCCGCGGCGCCGGCCCACAGCGACACGAGGGGCGCTCCGAGGTCCACCGCGAGGTCCACACAGCGCCGGTAGAAGTCCACGCGCCGCTGGCGCTCGGCGGGGTCGGGGTCGCAGAGATTGGGCGCGTGTTTGCGGCGCGGGTCGATCACAAAACGCGCGCCGAGCTCGAGCGCGACGTCGATGCCCAGGTCGTCCGCGAGCGCCCTGACGTCGCGCACTTCGAGCGGGTCGAGGCGATACGGATCGAGCTGGCCGACGTCGGGGGTCAGCGCGAGGCCCTCGTAGCCGAGGTCCGCGACGAGGCGCAGCGCGTCGGACACACGGTGGTGTGCCAGGCCGTTGGTGTTGTACGCGAAGCGGAACACGGGCTCAGGCCGGGTCGCGGGGCGGCAGATCGGGGGCCTTCGGCGCCGGATCGGGGTCGCGGATGGCGCTGGCCGGGGGCTCGCTCGGGCGCTCTGCCTGCGACACCGTCCCCGGGGGCGCGCCGAAGTCGATGACGGGATCGAGGCGCGCGTGGGCCTCGGGATCGTGCCCCTCGGGATCGTGTTCGTCGTCGTCGACATGGCCGACGACGACGGGAGGGTTCGGCGTCGTGCGCACGGCGGCGTTCGGGTAACGCAGCTCGTAGTCCGCCTCGCGCGGCATCTTGCGCTCGATCTCCCACTGCACGCGGCGCAGCTCTTGTTCGAGGCCCGCTTCGCGCCACATCCGGGTGACGACCTTCCGCGCGCGCATGACCTGTGCTGCGCCGCGCATGAGGACCTCGGGCAGCTTCCCGCCGAACACCATCAACGCCACCGCGCCGATGAGCACGAGCTCGCTGATGGCGAGGCTGCCGAAGATCGCGAGGGACGGGGTCACGGGGTGGATTCTAACGCGACCGGACCGGGATCTGTGGCCGCGGGCCCTAACGCGGCCGGACCGGCAAACGCGCCAGGAGCGCCGCAAAGCGCGGAGCGGCGCGGAGTGGCTCCAGCGCCGGGGTGCTCTCCAGCTCGTCCCGGTCCGAATAGCCGCGCTCGACGGCGCGTTCGAGCCACTCGAACGTCGCCTCTTCGGCGCGGCTCTGGGCCGCAGCGTCGCCGCCGGTGCGCTCGATCGCGTTGCGCACCTCGCACCATGCATCCGCAGCCAAGCGAAGCTCGAAGGCGTCGAAGTTCGCGAGCTCCGCCACACGCTGCGCGTAGCCTTCGGCGGCAGCGCAGCGCCCGAGCTGGGCTGAGGCCACAGCGCGGTTGTACGCGAGCTGCAGACCGGCGCGGCGACCGTCGAGGTCGTCTCTCGATCCCGGGTCGAGTCGCTCGTACCAATGATCCGCCGAATCAAGCGCGGAGAGGCACAGCTCGAAGCGTTCGGCCCCGAGGTCGGGCGAGTTGAGCACGAAGTTCGCGTAGTTGACCCAACCTGAGAGCGCTTGGATGAAGTACCCGAGGTCTTCACCGTGGCGCGCTGCGAGCGCTTCGCCAGCTTCAGCGACGGAGCGCATCGCTGCGCGCGCGCTGGGCCATTGGCCCTGCAATCGCGCGATGTGCGCGAGGAGCCCAGAGCACTCGAGCTGCGACGAGTGGTACGCCGTCAGGTCTGGGTAGGTCGCTGCGAGCTCGGCCGCGACCGCTGCTGCGGGTTCGAGCACCTGGCGGGCTGCCCCCAGGTCACCGGTCGCGACCAACGCGCCGCCGAGGTCGTAGTCGAGGTGCACGATGTCTTCGCGCAGGCCGCGATCCTGGGGCTCCAGAGCGAGGGCGCGCTCGTAGTGCGTACGCGCGCGGCGCAGCGCCGAGACCCGGCCTGGAGTGTCCTCGTCCATCATCAATCGCCCGTAACGGTGGCGTAGGGCGCGCGCGACCACCTCGTGCAATCTGGGCTCGTCGGGCAGGAGCGCGAGCAACCCTTCGCAGTCTTCGATGCACAGGTCGTACATCGCGCGGGCTTCGTCGAAGCGGTCGGCATCCCCGAGGTTCATCGCAAGGTTGTTGCGATGGGAGGCGCGAGCCAGCGCGAACTCGAGCTCACCCGGAGCCAACGCAATGGCCTGCTCTGCTACGGCCACGGCTTCCGTCGCCGCAGCGACAGCTTCGGCTCGGCGCCGCAGTTGGCTGAGGGTGCGGCCGATGCGGCTGTGCGCGATCCCGAGCTCATGGAAGATCTGTGCAGACGCGCCGTCGGAGACGGAGAGCGCAGCGAGCTGCTGCGCTTGCTGGCGCTGGGCGGCCAGCGAGTCCTCCATGCGCCGTAGGTCGTACAGCACGTCCCCGCGCGCCCGGTGCGCCAAGGCCGCATCGATCGCCAAGGCGCGGTCGTCGGGTCGCTGTACGCGCAGCGCTTCGAACGCGCCCACCGCGCGCTCGATCGCCGCGAGGCGCAGGGGCGCCAAGGCGGGAAAGCGCGTGATCGCACGGTCGGAGAACTGCTGCATCAAATGGTCGACCGTGTCGATCACGAGCGCATAGTTCGCTTCTGCGCGGGCGGTCGCGGCGCGCTCGCCCGACAGCGCTTCGCTGAGCTCGCGGTTCAAGTCCTCCAGGCGTCCGCGGTGTGCGGCCTGCACCAAGCCGAAGACTACCGGCCCACCGACGACGAGCAGGGCGGTCGCTGCTCCCGCGATGAAGAACGCGGGGCGACGCGCGATGGAACGAGCGAGGCGCGTGCCCGGTCCGAGCGGGCGCGCGGCGATCGGGCGCCGTTCGAGCGCTGCGCGCAGGTCAGCAGCAAACGCCGCGAAGCTGGCGTAGCGTCGCCCGGGCGCGCGGTCCAGCGCGCAGAGGATGATCGTCTCGAAGTCACGGGAGAGGTCGCGGTTGCGCTGACGCGGTCGCAGCGGCTCGCCCGCGAGGATCTGTCGCCGCAATTCCTCCGCGCGATTCGATACGAACGGGAGGCTCAATGTCGCCAGCTCGTAGAGCGCCACGCCGAGCGAGTAGATGTCAGAGGCGACACTCGCCTCGCCCCCATCGAGCACCTCGGGCGCCATATACGGCATCGAGCCGAGCACCGAGCCCGTGCGCGTGAGTTTGGCACCGTCGGCGATCGTCGCGAGCCCGAAGTCCACCAACACGACCCGCCCCGTGGGTGTCAGGAGCAAGTTCGAGGGCTTCACATCGCGATGGAGGACTCCGCGGGAGACCGCGTGGTCCAGCGCCTCCGCCGCGGCCAGTGCGATGCGCGCGCAAGCGTCTTCCCATGTGCCAGAGAAGAACTCCGCGGAATCGAGCGCTGCGCATTGTTCAGCCGGACAGACGCGCCGCAGAGCCTGCGCGAGCTGCGCGGCACTCAAACGCGCTGCTTGGCGCTCGTCCAAATGCCGCAGCACCGCGTCCAGCGACGCGCCTGGCACGTACTCCTGGGCGAAGAAAGGCACGCCGCGCTCCTCGCCGTACGAGTAGATCGCTGCGATCCCGGAATGGGAGAGACGCGCGCTCGACTCGACCTCGCGGCGAAAGCGCTGCCGCGCGGACTCGAAGTACACCTGTTCAGGACGTACCACTTTGAGCGCGACGAGGCGGCCCAGGTCCACCTCGCGCGCGAGGTGCACCACCCCCATGCCGCCCGCGCCGAGGCGGCGCAAGAGACGAAAACCGCCCAGCAGCTCCCCGGTCGCGTTGTGGTCCACGAGGCCCCCTTCATCGAGGGCTGCGACCGCCGCGCGCAGGTGGGCGGCGTGGCGCGGGTGCTCCTTGCACAGGCGCTCGAGGATGACGACCGCGTCACCGTCCTCGCATTCTTCGAGGTAACGGAACAAGAGGCCTTCGACCTCCGTCTTCGTTGCGGGCGCATCCATCGCAGCTCGGGAGTTTAACCCGCTCGCTGCGACGGATTCGCACCGACGATTCCACCCCTCCGATTCCCGTCGAACCGTTCTGACATCCCAGGTCGGGTTCGAGCTGCTATCCACTCCGAGACTTGCGTCGCCCCCGTCCAAGACACCCGTCGACACGAGGTCTTTACGTGGCCCTCGCGATGCTTAGAGTGTGAGCGTGGTATCACTTGCCCAGCGAACAGCGCCTTGTTCGCGCACTCCGACCCTGACGCCCGCCAACATGAAGCCTTTGCTCTCCAAGTCGCTCCTCCCCTTCGGCCTCCTCTTCGTCTCGGCCGCCGTAGCGACCGCCGCGCCGCAGGACCTGTTCGAGCCGAACGACGACTGCACAGCGCCGCCGCTGATCGTCGCTGGCTCGACGACGAACCTGACCCTCGGTCTGGACGACGACTACTTCACGTTCGACGTCCCGGCGAACGCCGACATCACGGTCGACATCCGTGACGGCCTCGGCCAGGTGATCGACGCGCGCATCTTCGAGGTCGGCTGCACGACCTTGCTCGCGAGCACCAACGCCAGCGGTCTGCGTTACTTCGACTGCGGCGGAGTCGCCCGGCAGCTCGTCCTCGCGGTCCCGGAGAACGGGACGCCGAACCTGGCTTACTCCATCGACCTCGCGGTGACCGAAGTCGTCGACGACATGTTCGAGAACAACGACTCGTGCTCGACCGGCGCGCTCGTTTCGCTCGACTCGTTCACGACCCCGGGCCTCGTGGTGACGGGCTGCGACGAAGACTACTTCGTCGCGCGCTTGCAGACGGCCGGAATCGAACTGCAGGTCGACGTGCTCTTCTCGCACGCCCAAGGCGACGTCGACGTCGAGATCTGGAACCTCGGCTGTACGACCCTGCTGGCCAGCAGCACGACGACCGACGACAACGAGTCCGTGCGCTACGTGAACGCGACGAACCCGCCGGCCCCGCAGGCCGTCGTGGTCCGCATCTTCATGAAGAACGGGACGGGCTGGGCGGACTACGACCTCACGGCTTGTTTCGGCGCCCCCCCGCTCAGCCTCCTCGGTGTGCAAGTCTGCTCGGGTGTGGTCAACTCGACGGGTCGCCCCGCGACGCTGTGCGGCCGCGGCAGCGACGTCGCCGCGAACAATCAGGTCTTCCTCTACGTGGTCGACCTTCCACAGGGCTCGGCCGGTTATTTCATCACGTCGAACGCGTTCCAGTTCACCCCGACGCCCGGCAATACGATGGGCAACCTGTGCCTCGGCGGCCCTGGCCGGTACTCGTTCAACGTGCTGTTCACGGGCGCGACGAGCGCGGTCTTCTACCAACCGAACCTGACGCAGACCCCGGTCGCCGGCGGCACGTTCGCGCCGGTGCTCGCCGGCGAGCGCCGCTTCTGGCAGTACTGGTACCGCGACTCCAGCGGGGGCATGTCGACCTCGAACTTCTCCAGCGCGCTCTGCGTGGACTTCCTGTGAGCTGAGGCCTGCGGGGCCGCCCGCGCGAGGAGAGACCCGGTTCGGGACGGGGTGCTGTCGCCCCCTCCTGGACCGGGTCTCTCTGCGTTCCCCTGCGCGGATTCGCGCGCCCCTTGCGTGCGGACGGCGTAGAGTGATGGAGCGTGGACGACCGATCGATCGAGGCCCTCACCGAAGCCGCCGCGGGCGGCGACCGCGGCGCGCTGGAGGCGCTGTTGGAGCGCCACCTCCCCGAGCTGCGCGCGTACATACAGAATCGCGCAGGCCGACTTGTGCGCGCACACGAATCCCAGTCGGACCTCGTGCAGTCGGTGTGCCGCGAGATCCTGCAGTACTCCGAGCGCTTCCAACACCCAGGGGAGGGCGCCTTCCGCCGCTGGCTCTTCACGACTGCGCTGCGCAAGCTGAGCCATCGGCGGGACTTCTTGAACGCCGAACGACGTGATGTCGGTCGCGTCGAGGATGCTCAGCGGTTCGGGAGCCAGGACAGCGCGCTCGAGAACGCTTTTGTCGCCCACACGCCGCCCGACCACGAGGTGCTGCTACGGGAGGAGATGGAGCGCCTCGAACGAGCGCTGGCGTCGCTCACGGCCGAGTACCGCGAGGTGATCCTCCTGGCTCGGGTCGAGGGCCTCTCGCGAGCCGAGGTGGCGGCGCGGATGCAGCGCAGCGAAGGGTCCGTTCGGATGCTGCTGCACCGCGCGCTGGCCGCCCTGGCGGTGGAGCTCGGCTGAGCCGCGGGCGAAGCCGACGATTGAGGCCCCTGGGGGCCTGCGCCGCAGAGTTCGATCCACATGGAGGCGCCCCTGCGCGTCGACTTCTGTGGCGCAGGCTCCCAGTGACTCCAAAGGGGCGGGGCCGTCGAAGGAACCCGGGAATGGCCGTATGCTGGTCGGTCCACGGTCGAAGCTCTCCAAGAGATGGCAATCCCCTCCACAGCGATCCTCTGCCACACGGCGCTCGTACTTTCGCTCCAGACCCCCGAGGATCCCGCTGACGCCGCACGGGGGTTCTCGCTGGCGAGCGGCCTCGAGATCGGGCTATTCGCCGCCGAGCCGGAGCTGACCAACCCCGTCGCACTCGCGGTCGACGACCGCGGCCGGGTGCTGGTCGTCGAAACGCATCGCTACCTGCGCTCGGTCTTCGACGTCGTGACGTACCAGACGGACTGGCTGCCCGCGGACCTCGGGCTGCGTACGGTCGCCGACCGCCGGGAGTTCCTGCTGCAGCGCATGTCTGCCGATCCCGGCGTCCTGACCGCCGACGCCGAGATCGTGCGACGGATCGAGGATGTGGACGGCGACGGGCGCGGCGAGACCTCGCGCGTGCTCGCGCAGGCCTGGAATGCGCCGGAGTGCGGTCCGATCGCGGGTGTGTTGCCGATCGGCGAAGACGTCTGGGTCACATGCATCCCCGAGCTCGCGGTGCTGCGCGGCGGAGGCCAGCCCGAGCCGGTCCACACGGGCTTCGGTGTGCACGTGGGTGTCTCGGGACACGACTTGCACGGCTTGGCGCTGGGCCTCGACGGTCGCCTCTACTTCTCGCTCGGCGACCGCGGAGCGCACGTCGTTACGGCGGACCGCGGCACCATCGACCTGCCGGACACCGGCGTCGTATTTCGCTGCGAGCTCGACGGCTCGGCGCTCGAGGTCTTCGCGGTCGGCCTGCGTAACCCGCAGGAGCTCGCGTTCGATGCACACGGGAACCTCTTCACGGCGGACAACGACACCGCGGGTGACGATCGCTCGCGCCTCTTGCACGTCGTGGCGGGCGGCGACTATGGCTGGCGCTGTTCGTACCAGCACATGCCAGGTTTCGGGCCCTGGGTCCAGGAAGAGCTCTGGCGCGGCAACGCCGGTGGAGTTCTGCCCCACGCAGGTTACGTCGCGCAGGGTCCATCAGGCCTCACCTTCGACGTCGGTCACGGGCTCGACGAGCGCTATCGCGGCTGCTTCTTCGTCTGCGACTTCCCCGGCGGCGTCACGGCCTTCCGCGTCGAAGCCGACGGAGCGACGTTCCGCGCGACCGAGCGCGAGCGGCTCATCTGGAACCTCTGGCCGACCGACGTCGACTTTGGCCCGGACGGAGCGCTCTACGTCAGCGACTGGGTCGCAGGTTGGGGTCAGCCCCTCAAGGGGCGCATCTGGCGCGTTTCGGGCCAGAGCGCGCCGATCGCCGCCGCTCCGATCGAGCTCGCATCCAGCGCGACCGACGCAGTGGCGGGATTGCTCGAACACGTCGACCGGCGCGTGCGGACACGCGCGCACTTGGAGCTCGTGCAGCGCGCGGATGGCCTCGACGCGCTGCGAGCGCGCGCCCGCGACGGTGTGAGCTCGCTGGCGCGTCTGCACGCGGTGTTCGGGCTCGGGATCGCCGCTCGCAGAGGCGCCGGCGGGGTGCCGGACGCGCTGCGAGCGGCGCTGCGCGATCCTGCGCTCGAAGTCCGAGCGGCAGCGGCGCGTGTCCTCGGTGAATGCGGCGCGAACGCGGATGTCCCGTCGCTGCTCGAGACCCTCAGCGACAGCTCTGCGCGTGTCGCTGCGGAGGGAGCCCTGGCCCTCGCAAGGCTCGGGCGACGCGACCCGCTCGGTTGGATGGGCCGCTCCCTCGAGCCGATCGAGAGCGGCGACGCCGCGTCGATCGCTCGGGTCGAAGAGGCGTTGCTGCGCCTCATCGGCGAGCGCTGCGCAGAGGACCCGTACCTGACACACGCAGCGACCCTCGGGCTGCTCGCGTGGTGCTCGGACGAGCGCCTCGGATCGTTCGCGGCTCACCCCGATCAAGGCGTTCAGCGCGCGGCCCTGACGGCCCTGCGCCGAGCGCGATCGGTCGAGGTCGCTCGGTTCCTGTCCGGGCCGCTGCGCGCTGACGCGGCGCGCGCGATCCACGATGAGCCCATCGCCGCTGCGCGCGATGCGCTCGCTGCGTACGATTCGGATCCTGACCCGGTCGTCGCGCGCCGCGCCCTCACCGCGCGCTTTCAGCGCCGCCAGGACGCGGACGCAGTCGCGCTCGCGCAGGCTGCCGCGGAGCGCGCTGAAGTGGTGGGTCGGCACGCGCTGTCGCTCTTGGCGCAATGGCGCGAACCCGGCCCGCTCGATCCCGTCGTGGGCCTCTGGCGGCCGCTGCCGACGGCATCGAGTGCCGCCGCATGCGCTGCGCTTGCGCCCTTCCGCGAGTCGCTGCTGCGCGGTCCGCTGGCCGCCGAGACCCTGGCCGCTCTGCTCGCTCTGCGCGACGTGGGTTCATTGGAGGTCGTGTTGGGCCTCGCGCGGGCCCCACAGCGGCCCGCCGCACTTCGAGCCCAGGCGAGCGACGTGTGGACCGCGCTCAGTGGTAACGCGTTGCCCGAGGACCTGGGTGCAGCGTGGCTGGCATCGGACGAGGTCGCGCTACGCCAGATCGCGTTACGGCACGCGGATCCGAACGAACCCGCGGTGCAGGCTCTGTTGATCCCGCTCGCGCGCGATGAGCGCAACCCTGGCCTCGCTGCGACAGCTCTGGCGCGCTTGATCACAGGTCCGCGCGCCGTGAGCGAGCCGCTGTTGCTCGAGGGCCTCGAGGCCTATGCAGAGCGCGGCGAACACCCCCTCGCTCTGGAGCTGGTCGCGGCGGCAGAGTCGCTTGGCGGTGAAGCGCTGACAGGAGCGCTCGCCACAGTCGCCGCTTCGGAGGCCGAACTCGGGCGCTATCGCCGAGCGCTCGTCGGCGGTGATCCGGTCGCGGGCCGGGCGATCTTCGCGGAGAAGACGGCTCTCGAATGCCTGCGTTGCCATGCCTCTGCGCGCCCCGACGATCCGGAGGGCAAGGTGGGTCCGTCGCTCGCAGACATCGGCGCGCGCCTCGATGGGCGCACGCTGCTCGAGGCCATCTTGATGCCGGACGCGCGCATCGCAGAAGGCTACGGTACGGTGATCGTGGCGCTCCAGGACGGCACGCTGAACACGGGCGTGCCCGTCGAAGAAGACGACGAGTGGCTCACGCTGCGCACCGCCGAGGGCGAGCTGCTGGACATCGAGAAGAGCGACATCCGCGCCCGCAAAGCCGGACAGTCTGCGATGCCAGCGGGCCTCGCGGACCGCATGGAGCTGCGCGAGCTGCGTGATCTGCTCGCGTACCTACGCAGCCTGCGCGCCAAACCGTCCTCGAAGGCGGGTCACTGACCCGCGCATCGAGCGGTTCCGCGCAGCAACGCGAACCTGCGGTCAGGTCAGGAGCGCTTCGAGCACCTCACCGTGCACATCGGTGAGGCGATAGTCGCGGCCCTGGAACCGGTAGGTCAGCCGCAGGTGATCCAGCCCGAGTTGGTGCAGGATCGTCGCGTGCAGGTCGTGGAAGGTCACGGGGTCGCGCACGACGTTGTACGAGAAGTCATCGGTCTCGCCGTGGACGTAACCAGGGCGGAACCCGCCGCCAGCGAGCCACATCGAGAAACACCGCGGGTGGTGGTCACGGCCGTAGGTCTCCGCCGTCAGCTCCCCCTGCGAATAGACCGTGCGACCGAACTCGCCGCCAGAGATCACGATGGTGTCGTCGAGCAGTCCGCGCTCGGCGAGGTCCTGCACGAGGGCGGCCGACGCTTGGTCGGTGTCCTTCGTGCAGCGCTCGATCTCGGCGGGGAGGCTGCCGTGGTGATCCCAGCCCATGTGGTAGAGCTGCACGAAGCGTACGTCGCGCTCGAGCAGACGCCGCGCAAGGAGGCAGTTCCGTGCGTAGGTGCCGGGCTTGCGGACCGCGTCACCGTACCGAGCCAACACATGTTCGGGCTCGCCCGAGATGTCCGTCAGCTCGGGCACGACCGCTTGCATGCGGAACGCGAGCTCCGCTTGCTCGATCCGCGCTTTGGTCTCGGCGTCTCTTGATGCGTCGAGCTCGGCGAGACGCACCGCATCGTCCAGCATCCGCCTGCGGGTCGCTCGATCGATGCCCGGAGGGTCGCCCAGGTACAGCACCGGATCAGCGCCGCTGCGGAGCTTCACGCCCTGGTGCTGCGTCGGCAGGAAGCCTGCGCCCCAGAGTCGGTCGTAGAGGGGCTGCTTCGAACCGCTGGTCGAGACCATGACGACGAAGGTCGGCAGGTCACGATTCAGCGTCCCGAGGCCGTACGAGAGCCACGCGCCCATGCTCGGGCGGCCAGCGATCTGCGACCCGGACTGCGCGAAGGTGATCGCGGGGTCGTGGTTGATCGCCTCGGTCACCATCGATCGCACCACACAGAGCTGATCCAGCATCGCCCCGGTGTGGGGCAAGAGGTCGCCGATCAACGTCCCGTTCGACCCGCGCGGAGTCGCGCCGAACTTCGACGGCGCGACCGGGAAACGAGCCTGCCCCGACGTCATCGTCGTCAGGCGCTGGCCCATACGGATCGAAGCCGGCAGCTCCTGGCCGAAGTACTGCTGCAGCCCGGGCTTCGGATCCAAGGTCTCGAACTGCGAAGGCGCGCCCGATTGGAAGAGGTAGACGACACGCTTCGCCTTCGGCGCGCGCGCCTGCGCCGGCGCCTCCAGCGCCGACAGAGCGAGCGCACCGAGCCCGATCCCGGCCCGTCCCAGGAACGTACGCCGATTCAACGAGATCGCCGCGGAGAGAGCTTGTTCAGGTCCCATGGTGTGCCTCAACGAATGGTGATCGCTTCGTCCAGTGAAAGCAGCGTCGCTGCGACCGCGCTCAGCGCGGCCCACTCTGCCGCGCCGACCGCGATGAGGTCCTCTTCACGCGGCGCACTGTCCCCGACGTTCAAGTACGCCGCAGCGGACGCTGCATCCGCGCTGAAGCGCGCTCTGTGGGCAGCGAGCGCTTCGCTCAGGACCTGGAGCTCCGCCGCGTTCGCTGATCGACAGAGCACCCGTGCGATCCCGGCCCGCAAGCGACCTTCGTCGTTCGCCGCCTCCGACCAGATGCGCAGCGCAAGGTGACGGGCTGCTTCGACGTAGGTGGGGTCGTTCCAAACAGCGAGCACTTGCAGCGGCGTGTTCGTCCGCGGGCGCGCCACCGTGCACCCTTCGAAGGACGGCGCATCGAAGGTCGCCAACGTCGGGTGGGAGACGGTGCGTTTGCGATAGGTGTAGAGGCTACGCCGATAGAGGTCCGGCCCGCGCCCTTGAACGTACGGCCCCTCCCCCGCGCCACCGGCGAGCTCTTCCCAGAGCCCGGCCGGTTGATACGGTTTGACCGACGGTCCGCCGAGCTGTTCGACCAGGAGACCCGCGACGTGCAGGGCTTGATCGCGCACGACCTCCGCATCCATCCGATGCCGTGGACCACGCGCCAGCAGGCGATTTGCGGGGTCGCGCCGCAGGAGCTCGGGTGACGCGCTGGAGCTCTGTCGGAACGTCGCGGAGAGGGCGATCCGACGCTCCAGAGCGCGCAGGTCCCAGCCCGAACGCACGAACGAGACCGCGAGGTGGTCGAGCAGCTCCGGGTGGCTCGGAAGGTCGCCCCGCGTCCCGAAGTCCTCAGGGGTCGCGACCAACCCGTGACCGAAGAAGCTGGACCAAACGCGGTTGACGGCGACCCGCGCGGTGAGCGGGTTGTCCTCGGCGATCATCCAGCGCGCGAGGGCCAGGCGGTTCGCCGGCGCACCCTCTGCGAGCTTGCCGAGCACCTTCGGAAGCGCCGGCTCCAGCGGATCGCCGACAGGCCGGTCGTAAGCGCCGCGGTCGAGGATCCGGGTCTCGCGGCGTTCTTGCCGCTCGCGCAACACCATCACGGTCGGGCTCCGTCGCTGCGAGGCTTCGTGCTCGCGCTGCAGCCCCGCGAGTGTTCCACGAGCATGGAGCTGCTCGGCGTCGAACGGCACGAAGAACGCAAGGTGATACGGGTCGTCGAGCGCGTTGGCGAAGAGCGTCCGGTCTGCCGCGAGCGCGCGCAGTTGATCGAGCCCGAGCGCCCAGTCGTCGACACGGAAGTCGTGCAACTGCGCGGTCAGCGCGCCCGCGTAGCGGCGCCGCCCGATGCGGAGCGGCTCAGCGGCTTCGATCGTTCCCGTGAGCGTATCCACTTCGACCGTCACGGTCTGCGGAATCAAGTTCACGAAGAGCTGCACCCCGGCGGCTGTCTGTGATCCGTCGTACACGACGGCGATGTGCTGCCAGCGACCGCGCTCGAGCGGGACCTCGCCGATCACCTTGATGGCGTTGGCGCGCCACTCGTGGATCAGGTGCACTGCGGGGCGCATATCGTCCAGTAGGACCAGGTCCGTCCCGCGATAGCGGTCGTTGTCCTCCATGCGGCTGTAGACCGCCCCGTGGGACTCAGGGCGCAGCCACAGCGTCACCGTGAACGGCCGCTCGGCGCGGAACTGCACGCTGCGGCCGAGGTCGACGTGCCCCTCTTCGCTCGGGTCGAGCCGCACGACAGGGCCGTGCGCCGCGGAGCCTCCGTTGAACTGCAACACGGGACTGCCGACGGTCGTGGAGCGAACCGCCGCCGCGTCAGCCCCGCGCCACGCTGCATAGCGCTCGTGTGCGCTCGCTTCGAGGCGCGCGACCTCTCGCTGTGCCCCGTCGAGCTTCGCTTGCAGGCTGGCGAGCTCCGCCTCGTGGGCGGGGCTCGGTACGGACACCACCGGCGGGACGTTGCCCCGGGTCTCTTCGTAGTAACCGCGCTCATCGATCTGATCGAAGAACGCGTAAAAGCGGTAGTAGTCCTCGCGGCTCAGCGGATCGTACTTGTGGTCGTGACAGCGAGCACACCCGAGCGTGAGGCCCAGGAACGCCGTCGCGGTGGTCTCCGCGCGGTCAGCGACCTTCTCGACGCGCCATTCTTCATCGATCGAACCCGCTTCGGTCACGGTCCTGTGGTTGCGATGGAACCCCGTGGCGACGATCGCATCGAGGTCCGCCTCGGCCAGCAGATCCCCGGCCATCTGCTGCAGCACGAACGTGTCGTACGGCAGGTTCTCGCCGAACGCGCGCAGGACCCAATCTCGCCAAGGCCACTGATCGCGGCCGAAGTCGTTCTGGAAGCCATTGGTGTCGGCGTACCGCGCCAGATCGAGCCATTCGCGGGTGCGATGCTCGGCTCGGCGCGGACTGTCGAGCAGGCGCTCGACGACCCGGGCCTCGGCGCCGGGGTCTGCATCCGCTGAGAATCCTGCGAGCTCCTCGGGTGTGGGCGGCAACCCCGTCAGCGCGAGCGTCACGCGCCGGAGCCACGTGGCACGATCGGACGGGGGCGCAGGATCCAACCCTGCGGCCCGAATCCCCTGCAGGACGAACGCGTCGAGCGGATCGGCACACCATGGCTCCGCGGCCTCGGCCGGCAGCGAGGGCTCGACTGGTGCCTCGAAGGCCCAGTGCTCCTTCCAGTCGAGGCCCTCGCGGACCCAACGATCCAGCAGCGCGAGCTCGCGTTCGTCGAGCTGCTGCGGATAGGACGGCGGCGGCATACGCCGCTGCGGATCGTCGTGCCGTAGCCGACGCAGGAGCTCGCTACGTTCGGGATCGTCCGGATCCGCGACGAAGAGGACGTCTTCGTGTACGTCCAACCTCAGCCCGGCCTTGCGTGTGGCTTCGTCTGGACCGTGGCAGTGCAGGCAGTGATCCGCGAGCAGGGGCCGAATGTGGCGCTCGAAGTCGATCGGGCGGGCATCCGCTCCTTCCTGCGCAACGGGCAGGAGGGCTGGAGCTTGCGCGAGCAGGACTGCGACGGAGAGAGTGGGAATCACGCGCACACGTTAACCCGAGCGCTCGGGTTGCGCCTTGCTGTGGCGCTGCGTGCGCGCGGACACTACCCTCCCAGAGAGAGGCCGCCCGTGTCCCCCACCTATCCCTATCCGCGACCGGCGCTCACGGTCGACGTCGTCCTGCTCAGCGCGCGACCCTCCGGGCTCGCCGTCCTGCTGATCCGCCGCGGGCGCGATCCGTTCGCGGGCGCTTGGGCGTTGCCGGGCGGCTTCGTGGACCAGGACGAGGACTTACCCGCCGCCGCTTTGCGAGAGCTGACCGAAGAGACTGGCCTCGTCGCTGCGCTCGGTCCGCAGCTCGGCGCTTACGGCGCCCCCGGGCGCGATCCACGTGGACACACCGTATCGGTGGTGTACCTCGCTTGGTCGGCGGATGGCCCTGTGCCCGTGCAGGGGCGCGACGACGCGGTGGACGCTCGATGGCACGACGCACGTAAACCGCCGCGCCTCGCGTTCGATCACGCCCGGGTCCTGCGCGATGCGGTCGCCGAGCTCGAGTCTCGCGCAGCGCGCGGGGTCGATGCGCTGCTGCCTTTCATGCGGCAGAAGTTCGGGATCACGGAGCTGCGCAGCCTCTTCGAGGTCGCCTGTGCTCCGAAGACGTCCTCTCCGTCGGATCAACGACTCCGGACGGAGCTGCGAGCACATCCCGATATTCGCGAGCTGGCGCGCCAGAGCGGCAAACTCGCCTTCAAACGACGCTGATCGACATGGCTGTCCACGATCCCGTGCAAGATTTTCGCGCCGCGATGCGCGAGGTCCATACCAACGTCGAAGTGCGGCGACTGATGTTCGTCGTCGTCAACGTCTTGGTGCCGACGCTGCTGATGGCAGGCGCCGATACGCTGTCCGGTGGCAGCTATCCCCCGGAGCTCGCGTGGCTGCCCGCGAACATCCTCTGGATCGTGGGAGTCCTCGGCGGCGTCGGCGCCCTGCTCGTCGCGCTCGTCCTTGGCCGATGCCACGCGGGTATGGTCATCAACGGCTCGAAGCTGCAGAAGGTCACCAAAGGCCAAGTGCAGCTCTCGAAGCTGAACTGGCTCGGGGTCACCACCAACCTGGTGGCCCTGGCCGCCCTGTCCGGCGCGGGTGGTGCCGCGTTGCTGCTCGCCACCAGCGGTCAGCCCGTCAGCATCGTCGCCGGCGCAAGCGCCGCAGCATTGCTCATTCCACTCGCAGCGCTGCAGTGGTTCCACGCGCGCGCGAATCGCACGGTGCGTCACCTCGAAGCGTCCTGGAATCACGGCGAAGTGCCCAACGCCCTGCGTGAAGAGCACGCGACCATGTCGCTCGACGACACCACCGCGGATATCGCGGTCGTCGTCACGATGGTGGTCGCCCTCTTCGCGGGAGCGTTCAACGCGCTGACCAACCTGGGCGCGATTCCGAGCGACGTGCCGATCGCTGTCCCGGTCGCTCGCTTGCAGGTGGTCGGCGCACCGGCGCTCGCTGGCTTCCTCGTCCTCTCGATCGCGCTCTCGCTGCGGATGGTGGTGCGTCTGCGGATCGCGTTGGCGCAGCACGCAAGCACGTTGGCGGTCCTGCGCGGTGAGCACGACGAACCTTGGCGTTTCCGCCCCATCGAGCGCACGTTCCTGCTGTACGCGGTCGCTCTGTTGCTGTGCGGCGCGAGCGCGCTGATCCTGGGTTGGAATCTCGGAGGACGCAGCGCTGGCTTGGCGACGGCGGGCGGTGTCATGCTCGTCGGGTCGCTGTACTACCCGATCGTGCTGGCTGGCGCGCGCCCGCGTTGAGGTGCGCCGAGGTCAGAACGGCCAGATGTACGGCGCGAGAACGACCGTCAGCGCGCCGAGCCCGACGTTCAACGGCAGGCCGACGCGCAGGTAGTCCGTAAAGCGGTACCCGCCTGGGCCCATGACCATCAGGTTCGTCTGGTATCCGATGGGAGTGCAGAAGCTCGCGGAGCCCGCCATCATGAGGCTGTAGACAAACGGCTCGACGTTGACGCCGAGCTTCGCGGCAGCACCGATCGCGACAGGGAACACGAGGGCGACAGCCGCATTGTTGGAGATGACCTCCGTGAGGACGGTCGTCACCAGGTACATCGCGGCGAGGACCGCCAACGGATGTCCGCCTGCCACGCCGAGCACCTGCTCGATCAGAAGCGCTGCAAGGCCGCTCTTCTCGATCGCTGTGCCGATCCCGAACGCGGCGCCGATGACGAGCAGCACGCTCCATTCGACGCTCTCGCGTGCGGCACGGGTGGACGTGCAGCGAGCGATCAGCATCGCACCCGCGGCCAGGAGGGATGCGTGCAGCATCGACAACAAACCTGTCGCGGCGACTGCGACCATGGAGACAAGGATCAAGAGCGCCGAACGTGCGTGTTGGTGCCGCCGCGGCGTCGAATCCTCGAGCTGACTCACGAGGAAGAAGTCGCGGTCGTTCTGGTGCTGCTCGACGAACGAGCGCCGGGCTTCCAGCAGAAGAGTATCGCCAGGAAGGACGACGATGTCGCCGACCTTGCCCTGGACACGCTCGCCGTTGCGCGCGACCGCGATGATGACCGCGTTGTAGAGGGTGCGAAACCGCGCGGCCTTGACGGTGCGGCCGACGAGCGGGCTCGTGTTGGAGACGACGGCTTCGACCAGCGCTCGGTTGGGCCTCGGCTCGTCGAGCTTGAAGATCTGGTTCGTCGCGGGCAACAAACCGCGGATCGTCTGCAGCTCCTTGATCGAACCGACGACCCCTGTGAAGACCAGGCGATCTCCGGAGTGCAGCGCCTGTGTCGGACCAGGGGCGACGATCAGGTCGCCATCGCGCTCGATCTCGACGAGGTATGCGCCGGGGAGCGCGCGCAGCCCCGCGGCTTCCACGGTGCGTCCCGAGAGCGGCGAGCCTTCGGGGACCATCATCTCCGCGGTGTACTCGCGGGCGTCTCCGAGCGCGCTGGTCGCCGAGCCACGTGTAGGCAGCAACTTGGGGCCGAGTAGCAGCATGTAGAGGACGCCCACGAGCGCGCACGGTACACCGATCCATGCGAGCTCGAAGAGCGGCAGGGGTCCGAGCCCGGTGTGCTCTTCGGCGAGGCCCGCGACGACGAGGTTCGTGCTGGTCCCGATCAGCGTGCACGTGCCGCCGAAGATCGCCGCGTAGGACAGCGGCAGCATGAGCTTCGAAGGCGCGATCCCGAGCCGCCGCGCCCAGTCCCGCACCGCGGGGATCAACATCGCGACGACCGGTGTGTTGTTGAGGAAGGCGCTCAACGCGACGACCGGCGCGGTGATGCGCAGCATCGCTCGCCGCAACGTCCGCGGCCGGCCGAGGCCTCCGCGGGCGAGCGCGTCGATGACTCCGGTCTCGCGCACCCCTGCAGAGACGACGAACAGGGCTCCGATGGTCACGAGGCCGGGGTTCGCGAGGCCAGCGAGGGCCTCCTTCGCGTCGACCACCCCCACACGCCAACCACCTGCGCCATCGGGCAGAGGGACCGTCATCAAGAGGGTCAGCCCGCCCAGCAGCACCACATCCGGCGAAACCCGGCTCCGGACGAGGGCCACGAAGACCAGCGCCAGGACACCGAGGCAGAGGAGCGCAGCGGGGGTCACGCGAGAGGTTGGGGGGAGGCTGTACCCCCTAGGGCTCTTTCGACCCAACTCTCCGCAGGAATGAGCCCGAGCCCGTCAGCTCCCCGCGCTGAAGCGACGAACGGTCACATCGGCCCAGCTGCCTGGCGGCCCCCTGCACGCCCCTCAGACGGCGCCCGCCATCGGGGAAACCGTCTCGAGCATGGACGGGATCGGCTCGAAACAAGGCCAAACGTCGATCCCCTCCGCGAACCGCCCCCCCCCCCAGACAGCCAGCGCAGCGCGATGGAGGTGACAGCGCGCTCGCCGCCGCGGTGGCGATCTTGGGTTATGCGATCCTCGCTCGGGGTCTCGGCCATCCCGTCGCCGCATCGACGTTTGCAGACCAGGGCACATCCACTGGCCTCGTCGCGCGGCTCGAGGTAGACCGCACGAAGGATTACCGCGTCAAGGCGGCGTTGCTCTTCAACTCCATCCAGTACACCACTTGGCCCAGGTCCGCCTTGGACAAGGCCAGCGATCCGATCAAGGTCGTCGTCGGCGGCGTCGACCCCTTCGGTGACGTCCTTGAAAAGACCTTCGAGGGCAAGACCTTGCACGGTCGCTCGATCACGATCGAGCGCGCGAAGGAGCTGCCGCAGGAGCTCGACGCGCACCTGGTGTTTGCGGGCACACTGGACGCTACAGCTCTACCGAAGCTGATCGCGGCGACGGGGGAGAAGCCCGTTCTCCTGGTCGACGATCGCCCAAACTTCGCGGCCCAAGGCGCGTATCTCAACTCCTACGAAGACGGGGACAAAGTGCGCTTCGATTTCAACCTCAGCCGCAAGAGCGGCACCAAGCTCGAGCTGAGCTCGGAGCTCTTGAAGCTCGCGCAGATCGTCGAAGCGAAGGAGGCGGTCCGATGATTTCGTTCGAGGGTCAGGACAACATCTCGAGCCTGACCGACTGGGGCATTCAGAGCGCAGGCTTGCAGCTCGACTGGGAGACGGACTTGGGCCGGCGCGCCCGAGTCTGGAGCCGGATCTACGAGTCGGATGTCGGCTAGCCCGTTGACTTCGGCGCGGGCGTCTTCGAGCAAGAGATCGAGTCGAAGGCTGGCGGACAGCTCGTGTTGTCCCTGGATGACCCGCGCAGTGGGGCGACGTGGCGAGCCGCGTACGTGAAGGACGGTCAGCGTCTCGGAGTCATCGACACCTTCGTGGACATCGACCAACTGCAGCTCGAGTAGAAACGCGAGCTTCCGACGCGAGAGCGCTCGACCTTCAGTTACGGCACTGGGTAAAATCTGATCCACTCGGCCGCGGACTACTTCGGAGAAGACGTGAGCTCGATTCAACAGAACAATGCCCGCCTGTTCACATCGAACCGGTAGCTCTGGCCAGCGCAGCGCGTGACGCTCGATCTGGGAGGTCAGGCGCTACGGAACGAGTTCACTGGGCTCGATGTTCAACCCAATGTCCGCACAGCCTGGTCGCCAGGGGGGCTCGGCACGTTCTGGGCCGCGGTGTCGCGCGCCGTGCGAACGCCTTCGATCGAAGAGAAGCTCTTCGATGGGCGCGACATGGAGAACGAGGTTGTCGTGGCCACGGAAGCGAGATGGCGCGGGCCGCTCGGCTCCAAGGTCAACCTCGACATCGCCATCTACTCGAACGACTACGACGATGTCCGGTTCGAGGGCTTCGACCCGACGACCTTCGAGCGCTTCATCGACAACCGCGGTTACGGATCCTCGGCGGGCATCGAGCTCGCTGTCGATGCCAAGCAGACCGAGCGCTGGACGCTGCGCGGCGCTTATGCCTTCCACCGCGGGTCACACGGTCCGAGCGATGAGAGCGGTTCGATCGAAGGAGTCGACGGGCAATACCCGGTGCACCTGGCGAACCTGCGCTCCTACTTCGACCTCTCCCCACACTGGGAGATCGACGCAGGTCTCTACGCCGCCGAACGCTTCGACAATAACGGCGGCCAGGAGCATTGGCGCGCAGACGTCCGTCTGGGCTGGAAACCGCGCTCGGATCTGCGGCTGTCCTTCGGCGTGCAAGGCCTGAACGAGCCCCTGCGGGCCGAGTACTTCGACGACGAGGTCCGGCGGCTCTTCTACGTCGCCGCGACGTGGTCGAACTGAATCAGCGACGGTCGAGGATCCCGAGGAGCGGCCGGCGCCAAGCCAGCAGCGGACTGAACGAGATCCCGAACGTCGTGCCGCCTTCGCCGGCACGCCGCGAGACCTCGAACTCCAGCAAGAAGTCGTGCGCGAAACGACGCACGGCGACGCCGGACTCCAGGTTTCCTTCACCGGTCAAGCTCCACGTGTGGCGCACTTGGAGCTCCCACTTCGGATCGAGCGTCCAGCGTGCGTCGATCCCCGCGGCCTCGAAGATGCCTGTGCCGTCGATGCCGCGGGCCCGCGCGTAGCGCCCTTCGATCATGAAGATGTCGCTCGGGCTCCACGCCAGCGTGCTACGCGAGTAGTTCGTCTCGCCCGTCTCGACGTCGTAGCGCCCGTCGTGCTGCATTCCGACCCGCGCCTCGGCATCGCGCCCGACGCGCGTGATCCAGCGGCCGAGCACACCGACCTCGGTTTGATCGTCGACGTCCATCCGATCCACGGTCTGTCGGAGTTTCAGATCGAGGTCGAGGGATTCGAAGGTGTCGAGGCGCGTCCAGAGCCCGCGCAGACCCGCTTCGTAGACGTCACCATCGATCGGGCGCTCGAGGACATCGAAGGGGGTCGGCGCACCGCCGCGCTGCTCGTGCACGATGTCCGTGCTGCCGTTGACGTACGGCGCGAGCACGCTCGTGTAACCGGCAGACGTCGAGTGCAGGACGCTGGCCAGTTCCATACCGCCGAGAAGCGCGAAGCGGGTGACGTCGTCGTCCTCCGCCTGATTCTCTGTCCAACCGCTCGCATCGAGCTCCATGAACGGCACTGCACGGATTCCGGCGAGCCCCGTCGGCACCGTGAGGTCGAGGCGCTGGTTCATGTTGGCCCGCACGACCTCGCGGCCGCTCAAGCCGAGCGCTTCGCCGCCGGGCACCACCGAGAACGGATCACGCCCTGGCTCGCCCTCGAGGCGGCGCAGGTGACCGACGTCGAGCGAGCCGCCGTACAGGAGCGAGGCGCGCCCGAACCGCGCGACCTCTCGCTGTCCGACCTCGACCCCGACGGAGGGCAGCTCTTCGACTTGAGTGCGGTAGTCGTCGACTCGCTTCGCGACTCCGGCGGCGTAGTAGATGCCGTTGCGCGACTTGCGCCAACGGATGAACGTGTCGCGTTCGTCCCAGCGCAGGTGCTCGTTCTCGAAGAACTCAGCTTGTACACCAGGGTCGGTCTGGCTGCTGAACGCCATGTCGATCCACTCCCCGCGTACGATCGGGTAGCGACCGCGGATCCAGCCGAAGAAGCGCTCTTCTTCGCGTTCGGAGTTGTCGACGCGCAGGACACCCCGGTCCTCACCGCGATCGGGGATCCCAGCGATGTAGAACTCCATCCGGAAGTCCTCGCCGACCTCGTCGCGCGGCTTGCGCTCGCGCAGCTCGAGCTTGGCAGAGAGCAACGGGCCGCGATCACCGAGCCAGCGGGCGTCGGTGTCCCAGCGACCTCGGATCCGGTCGGTGTCCATCCCGAAGAGGTTTGCGATGAAGCGCCCGATCTTGCCCGTCTCGAAGCCGAACGAAGCACCGATCGAGGCGCCGAAACGCGCCGTCTGAGCGAGCGTCAGGCTGTTGAGCGGAGTGACTTCGCCCTTCTCGTTCTCGAAGCCCTCGAACCCGCCGCGCTCGTCGAGGACCGCGTTCCCGATCGACGGCAGCGGAACTTGTAGGCCATTCGCGAAACTGAGGCGGTTCCCGCGCGCACCAAAGCGCCAGCGCCCATCAGGCCGTGGCTCGAGCGCGAGCTCGCTCGTGAGGACCACGTAGTGCGGATTGTCGTGGTCGCAGGTCGTCAGGGTCGCGTTCTCCGCGATCAGTCGCCCCGAACCGTCGGTCTCGAGGCGCTTCGAACGGATCCGAACGAGCTCGCTCCGACGGCCTGCATCGACGCGCTGTACCAGCTCTGCTTCGGCGAGCCAGCCGGAAGCCTCCGCGACGTCGAGGTACAGCGCGTCCGCGCGCGACGCGCGCGAGCCGCCTTGTTCGACCTCCAAGTCGCCCTCCGCGTACACCGCCCGCACGTAACCCGCGAACTCCTTCTGCTGCAGACCGAGGAGGGCCTCCGCGAGCAAGTCGGGGCCGGGGATGTCACGCTCCGCGAAGGAGGGCGCAGGCGGCGGCGGCGGCTCACCTTCGTCGTAGAGCGCAGAGCGCCCCATCGCGCGCCACGCGTCGCGCAGCAGCCAGAGCGACACCCAATCCGCGCGCGCTTCGTCGCGCCCTCGTACAAGGCGCGGCGACGCGATGACCACCATGCTCTCGTCGGCCTGCAAGCGCGGCTCGATCGAAGCAAAGGACAAGGACCAAGCGTCGGGGCCCGGAGCGCTGCGCAGGATGCCGCGGCCAGCGGTGACGAGGTACTCCTCGGTATCGAAGTGGAGCCAGGTGGCTTCCACCGTCATCCCTGCGTATTCGAGGACCGCAGGCTCATCGCGCCAGCCCGTGAGCTTGAGGATCGTCCCCGTGGTCGAGATCGACTCGGCCTTCACGTACAGGTTGCCGTAGCGCGCTTCGAAGCCGCCGTTCGCTTCGAGCCCCTGCAGCGGGAACTTCTGCTGCGGGCCGTCCAGCGGCATCGTTTCGTCCTGGGGGTCCTGGAAGGCGACGCGCTTCGCGCGCAGCGGCTCCTCGGGCCGCGCGCTGATGCTGCCTGCGCGCAAGCTGATCGGCGTGCCCTTGTCATCCACCCCTTCGGCCTCGACGCCAGCATCGAACGTCACGAGCTCCGGCAGCGCGAGCATGTGCCCCGCGCTGAGTCGCGAGAGTGTGATGCCCGACATCAGCTCGAAGCTGACCCCCTCGCCTTCGAGGCGCAGCTCGGGAGCGAACGCCTCGAGACGGTCCGGCGCATGAACGATGCGATCGGCTTCCAGGGTGTAGGGTGCGCCGAGCTCGCCGATACGCTCCGTGGGCAGGCGCCCGGTCGCTTTGATGCGGCCGCCTGGTGCCGGGCTCAGTTCGGCGCTCTCGCCGTCGCGCAGTTCGAGGCGTTGGCAGCGCGCTTCGAGCTCGGCAGAGCGCGACTCCTGAACCCAGACGTCGCCCTCCGCGACGAGCCGCGAGCCCAGCGCGACGAGCGCATCGCCATCCACGCGGCCGCGTACATCGAGCCGCTCACACGATGCCTGGATCGCGCGCTCGGGGTCGTCGAGCGTGACCTGGGTGACGCGCGTCGCGGTCACATGCATCTCGGACCCCTGATCGCCTTCGCGGACGAGCTGGAGCTCGTCGGCGTCGATCGAGAGCTCGCCGTCCTCGGTCCGCAGCTCGAGCTGCACCGCGCCGGTGCTGACGATTCCGTCGATCCAAAGGCGTCGGCCGGGAGCGGGCGCTGCCGAATCCGATTGCAGCGGCCCTGCGGCGCTGGCTTCGACCGGCGCGTTGCGCGGGACGAGCGCCGCGTCGACATCCAACCGGGCAGCGGCGATACGGAAGCGGCTCTGTTCGCCGAACAGCTCTGCGCGACGCACTCCGTTACCGATCAAGACGATCGGCTCGACGGAGCGCGGGTCGTCATTCGGCATCGGCCGCGAGAAGCGCACTTGGTCTGCGTCGAGCTCGAAGCGCCCGTCGACGGCTTCGAACTCGGCGCGGACACCGTTGCGCGCATCCAGGGAGACTTCGGTCAGCTCGATCGTCTCCGCACGGAGCTCACCCGAGCGCGCCTCGCCGAGGGCATCGACCCAATTCGCGGGGTTCACTCCGTCGAAGCGCTCTGCGTCGGGAGCGAGCACGAGGCGAGCGGGAGATGCTGGGTCCCCTTGCAGCTCGACACGCTCCGGTCCGCGCACCATACCGCGTGTCGCAGTCGCCACGCCGAGGGGCGAGCGGTACGCGACGCGTCCTTCGGCGCGGAACGAGCGCGCCGCGAGGTCACCTTCGCGCAAGAGGCCAGCTTCGGCCTCGAACGGGTCGGCACCGTCGACCTCGAAACGCACGTCCTCAGCGCGATCGAGCAACCAGCGTCCCTCTTCGAGGCCGCCGCGCGCCTCAACGAGCCGCGCGGTCAATCCGCCGGCTGCGTCGACTTTGACGTCAGCGCCGTCGTCGCTCTTCCCCGTGATGACGGTGGGCCCTTCGGTGACCGCCAGGATGTCGGTCAGCTCGCGCTCCGCTCCGTCCGCGGCGAAGCTGCCGAGCAGCTCTGCGCTCAGAGACTCCGTCACGACGCGCACATCGGCGCGTCGGGCGACGACGCCGCCCGCAGCGATGAATTTCGCGCGGCCCTCGTCCTCACGAGCGCGCGCTTCGACGCGCTCTTCGAAGGAGATCTCGAGTCCGCGCGCTGGCGCCGCGACTTTGCCGGGGCCCTGGAACACGAACGTCGCGCGCCGCTGTTCGGGCGAGAGGCGCACGACATCGACAACGAGCGGACCAGCGCCGCTGACGATAATGTCGATGTCCTCGCCGTCCTGCTCGCTGCGCACGGTGACGCGGGCTTCGGGCGAATCGTTGAGCACAACGCGCTCGAGCTCGCCATTCGGCGAAAGGACGCGCGCGCTGTCACCGGTGTAGCGGTCCGCGCCCTGGCGGACGACGACGGTGCCCTGAGCGCGCGCGGAGTCGATCGTCAGCGCGTCACCGACTCCCGGACGAAGGACGACGACGATGCTGCGAGCGTCGAGCGTGGCGGGCGGATCCCCGAGCAGCTCGAGCCGCGCGCCACCTTCGGCAGAGGCCTCGAAAGCGCCGTCCGTACCCCGGGTCAACGAAAGGGGTCCATCGCCCGTCGTCCAGAACTCGACGATGCGGCCGTCTTCGAGCGCGAAGCGCACCCTCGCGCCGCGGCCCAGAGTCAACCGCTGGGTCTCGCCGTCGTAAACGAGTGCCCGCCCGCTGCCTTCGAGTCCGGGTCCCTCGACCTCGACCAAGTCATCTTCGACCGACTCGTAACGGCCGCGCTCCAGATAGAGCGCCATCCGCGGCGCGCGCAACGTCAGCGGCACGATCGCCGCGTCTCGCTCGCGCACGATCCGCACCGTGTTGAGCGAGAGCGGCACATCCGGAGCGAGACCGACGGGACCGCCCGCTTCCGTCTCGAACTCGAAGGCGCCCGACTCGGCATCGACCGTCTCGCGCACGGAGACCTCCGTCGCGCCGCGGATGCGTGAGATCACGCGGATGCCGCGCGCGACATAGCGCTCGTAGCTGTCGCCGACGGGCTGGAGGTCTTGGATGACGAGGTCGAGGTCGGGCCGATCCCCCTCACCCGGCCAATCGACCTCGAACCAACCGCGCACGACCGCGCGCTGCGCTTGACGAGGGCTCCCGTTTCGCGGCGGCCCGTCCCCGTTCGACTGGGAACCACTCCCTTGCTCGGAGGACGAGGTCGATCCAGGCGGCGGGTTCGGCACCGCGGGCTCGCCGTTCTGAACGCGCTCTGTTGGACGCGGATCCCGCGCGGCTTTCTGCTCGGTACGCGCCGCTTCTTCCGAACGTCGCTTGGACTCGAAATGCCACAGGATCGCTGCGCCGACGCCGAATACGGCGAGGAACATGAGGAGACGTCGCATCGGCGGACCTCAGAGCTCCACATCCAGGAGGTCCTGGACGTCGACGAGACCGACCGGGCGACGCGCGACATCGAGCACGGGCGCTTGGTCGATACGGTGCTCGCGCAGAAGGCGGTGCGCGTCCTCGGCGAGCTGATCCGGCGCCAGCACCTTGGGAGAGCGCGCCATGTGGGCGTCGACGGGATTCTGCAGAGCGCTCGTGTCGCCGCGCTCGAGGAGGCGGCGCAGGTCTCCGTCCGTGAAAATCCCTGCGAGGCGGCCATCACCATCGACGATGAGCGCCGCGCCAGGTCGGCCGGGGGTCTTCCGCGTCTGCAGCAGCGCGTCGAGCACGCTGGTCCCAGCGCTGACGAGCGGCAGCGCTTCGCCGGTGCGCATGACCTCGGCCACGGTCATCAGGCGCCGGCCGAGGCTCCCCGCAGGATGGAAGCGGGCATAGTCGCGGGGCCCGAAGTCGCGCTCGCCGAGGACGACCATCGCGAGCGCGTCGCCGAGGGCGAGCATCGCCGTGGTGCTCGCCGTGGGCGCCAGCCGCATCGGGCAGGCCTCTTCGACGCGCCCGATGTCGAGCAGCGCATCGGACGCGCGCGCCAGCGTCGAGTCCGGCCGCCCGGTCATCGCGATCACAGACGCGCCGAGCTTGCGCGCCGCGGCCACGACGACGTTGACCTCCTGGGTCTCACCCGAGTTCGACAGCGCGAGGACCAGGTCGTCGCGCCTCAGCCGCCCGAGGTCGCCGTGGAGCGCCTCCGCCGGGTGCAGGTAGAACGACGGGGTCCCCGTACTGGCGAGCGTCGCCGAGACCTTCTGCCCGATGATCCCGGCTTTCCCCATCCCGGTCACGACGACCTGCCCGCGGCACCCGAGGACCAGGTCCACGGCGCGCACGAAGGTGCCGTCGAGGCGCTCCGCGAGGCGGGTCAGCGCCGCCGCCTCGGTCCGGGCCACCTCCACCGCATGCGCCAGGAGGCGCGCGGTGCGCGCGGGGTCGTCGATCGGGTTCGGGCTCGGCACGGAGGGTGGGCGGGAAGAGACGCGGGCCCGGATTCTAGGAACGAGGCGCGCCCGGAGCACGGGAAACGCGGGTGGGAAGGCCCTACGATGGACGGATGGGGCGCCCTCCGGCGTCCCCCCCCCACCGCGTGGATACCGCGAAGCTCATCGAAGTCGGCTGCTTGATCGCCATCGTGATCCTCTCCCTCGGGATCCACGAGTACGGCCACGCTGTCGCCGCGTACCTGTGCGGGGACGACACGGCGAAGCGGGAGGGTCGGATGACGATCAACCCCGTCGCCCACATCGACCCGTTCCTGACGATCGCGCTGCCCGCCATCCTGTACCTGACGACGGGCTTCATCTTCGGGGGCGCGCGGCCGGTGCCCGTGGATCCGCGCCGTCTGCGGCATCCGCTGCGCGACATGATGCTGGTGGCGATCGCTGGCCCGCTCATGAACCTGCTCCTCTCGGTGCTGTTCATGATCTTGTGGAAGGCGAGCGTGGCGTATTGGGGCTACGGTCCCGACACGCTGCTGCCGCGGGTGATGATGCTGTCGTCGGTGCTGAACCTCGCACTGACGATCTTCAACTTGCTGCCGATTCCGCCGCTGGACGGCTCGCGTGTGATGACGTACGTGTTGCCCGCGTCGCTCCGGCCGAGCTACGTGGGCCTCGAGCGCTTCGGACTCTTGATCGTCGTGCTCGTCATCTACGTGCTGCCTGGTGTGCGCGAGGCGGTCAGCAGCGGCGGCACTTGGCTCTTCGAGCAGCTCTACAACCTCACCGGCGGTGATTGGCGTGGGTGAGCGGGCGAGCACTCAGGAAGAATACACGTTCCACCTGACGGACCTCTTCGAGGGCCCGCTCGACCTACTCTTGCACCTCGTCAAGGAACAAGAGGTCGAGATCCAGGACGTGCGACTGGCCGAGGTCGTCGATGCGTACATGGCCCATATCAAGGGCATCGAGCGCCTCGATATCGAAGTCGCCGGGGAATACCTCGTGATCGCGGCGACGCTGCTCGCGATCAAATCTCGCTCGCTCCTGCCCCGGGAGGAGGTCGCGCTCGATGACGATCTGCTCGACCCGGAGGACGAACTGATCCAGCGCCTCATCGAGTACCGTCGCTTCAAAGGTGCGTCGGACGACCTCGAAGAGCGTTGGCGGCGGCGCCAGCTCGAGCACCTGCGCGGCGTGCGCGGCGAAGCGAAAGGTCACGAGCCCGAGCGTGAGCTGGATATGGGGGAGCTGACCGCGTGGGACCTCCTGGCGACCTTCTCGCGCCTGATGCGCGAGACGCTGCAGGATCGCCCCCACCGCGTCGCCAGCGACTCTCGGCCGCTGCGTTGGTTCGTCGAGCAGCTCGGCGGCCTCGTCAATCGGCGCGGCCGGGCGACATTGCGGGAGTTGGTGCTGGACCTGGACGAAGGCATGCTCTCGCGGGAGGGCATCGTCGGCTCGTTCTGTGCGCTGCTCGAGCTGGTGAAGATCGGCCTCGTCTCGGTGGAGCAACCCGATCAGAACGGCGAGATCGAGCTCGTCTGGTCGAGCGACAGCGACGCCGACCTGCACGCGCTCATCCGTGTCTCGCGCTTCATGGACGAAGAGGAAGAGGAGGGTGAGGCCATTCCAGGCCTCGCTGATCCGACGCCTGCTGCCGAGGAGCCACAAGCTGAGTTCGAGCCGGCCCCCGAGGACGACGAGCTGCTTGAATCCGAGCCCTGAGCGGCAGCGCTCAGCGGTAGATCCAGACTTGCAGCTCGCTGGCGAGGCAGACGCTGGTGTCGCTGCAGCCGTGACGGAACGCGACGACCGGCGAGCTTCCCAGGAACGCCAGAGACAGGTAATCGTCGGCCCCATTCATCGGCGAAAAGGGACCGCCGCCGACTGGGATCCAATCGTCGAGGAGAGCGTCGTAGCGGCGCACCACCGCGCGCGCCGAGAGTGAGGCCGCCCGGTACGCGACGTGCGGCACGCCGGACGGATCGACCGCGAGCGCGAGGTACTCGCGGTAACCCGCTTCGGGGGAGAAATCGACGCCGTCCAATTCGCCGAATTCGGGGCCGACCTGCGACCAGGTCCCGGTGGATTCTTCGAAGCGAAATACGCGCACCGCCCCCGTTCCTGTGAGCGGCACATAGGTCGCTACGAAGACCTCCCCAGCAGGCCCGAGCGCCAGCGCGATGTGATCGCCGCGGGCCCCGTGACCCAGCCCGAAGCCGCCGACGAGCTCCCACGCCAATTGATCGGTTTGGTAGCGGGCGACGGCAGCGAAATCCTTGGCGAACAAGAGGTCCGAGGCGCTCGTCTCGCTCCACGCGACCCACGGCGTGCGGTCAGGTGCGACCTCGAGACTGACATGCCAGGACTTACTGCGCGGCGACCCGACGAGCAGGTCGCTGAAGCCCTGCGGGCCGAGGTACTGCGCGGTCCCGGTCACGGGGTCGATCTCCTGCACGCTGACCGCCCCTTCCGGTAGCCCGGGAGCGTTGCCGCCGGGCCCGTCCTGGTAGGCGACGAGGACCTTGCCCTCCTGCGTCACCACCACGTCGGGGGTGTGGGCCTGGCCGGTGCTGAGCGGCAGCGGACCGAGCCTCACCCACGCATCGGCGACCGGGTCGAAGCGGCGCAGGTTCAGCCCGGAGCCGCCGTCGGGGTGCAGGCCGTACTCGTAGCTCGCGCGGACCAAGAGGTTGTTCCGGTAGGCGATGCGGGACCACCAATCCTCGCGGGTGCTGCACGACCCGGGCAGGCCGACTGGCGCCCAACGGTCGAACTGCTCGTCGTAGAGGCGCACGCTGCCTCGTAAGCCCAGGTCGCGCTCGCGAAAGGTGATCGCCACGCGGCCCGCGAGGACCTCGATGCGCGGGGTCATCGTGCGGCCCGCAACGGGCACGGGACCGCCGAGGGGCGCCCAGGATGGCACCTGGGGAACGAGCGCAAGAGCGAGGGCTTGGGCGAGTTGCAGCATAGCAGGCGCCGCACGGGTGACAGCCCGTCGCGGGTGGAGCAAGGCTCGGCGTTCTAGCGCCCCACCGTAGCCCCGACAACCCTACAGGCACCGAACAGCGCGGCCTCGCGCTCCATGGCAGCATTCTTGCGGTGAAATTCGAGGGTCCGCTGCGAGAACGTGCGCCGTTCGAGCGTAAGACCAAGGAGAGCCCCGGAATTCTCTCGATCCGCCCCGGAGTCGACCATGCGCCCTTTGCCTGCCTTCTTCGCCCTCTTGCTGTCGCTCGGCCTTGTTTCGGGCTTCCAAGAAGACCGAGCCGCCGCAGAACGGACGCTCGAGCGCTTCCAGACCTACCTCGCCCAGCGGCCGTTCCATGAGCAGGGCTTCGAGCGGCTCGTGGGCTCGGCGGTGGAGCTGAATGGGCTCGGCCAACTGATCGCCGACCTCGAAGCCAAACGCAGCGCGGGCGACGCTTCGGACGCGGACCTCGTGATCCTCGCCCGCCTCTACGCGCGCACGGACCGGGCGAACGCTGCGCTGACGATCCTCGAGTCCCTCTCGAACGACGACCCCGCCTTCCGGCGGAACGTGGAACGCCTTCAGGGCGCGCTGCTCCTGGAGGTCGGTCGCACCGAAGAGGGCCTGAGCCGGCTCGATACGATCGCCGCCGCGCCCCCACAGAACACCGCAGATACGCGCGAAATCGAGGCCCTGCACGTGTTACGTGCGGAGGCTGCGCTGCGCCTCGGGGACGCCGAGCGCGCGAGCCGCGCGTTCGGCGACCTCGTCGCAGTCGATCCGACGAACTTCGACCTCAACCTCGACGTCGCCGACCGACTCGCCCGCGCAGGGTTGCTGGAGGAGTCCGAAGCGCGTTACCGCGCTGCATTGGAGCTCGCTGGCGAGGACACCCCGCGACGCTGCCGCGCGCTCGCTGCGCTCGGTGAGCTCTACGAGCGTCGCGAGGCTCCCGCTGCCGCCCTGCTCGCGTACGAAGACGCTCGCCGTCAGCTCGCGCGCGGCCACTGGCTGAAGCGCTCCCTCGAGACCCGTGTGCTCGCCATTCACACGCGGAACAACACGCTGCCTGAGCTCGTCACCACGCTGCGGGCCGAAGTGAACGCTCGCCCCGACGACCTGGACTCGCGGGTCCTGCTCGCGAAGACCCTGGTGATCCAGAAGGACCTCTCGGGCGCCCGAGCGGAGCTGGAGGGCGCCGTTCGGCTCTTCCCGCGTGACCTCGCCCTGGGCCGTGAACTCGTCGAGGTGCTGCGGCTCAACAAGGACGATGACGCGCGTGTGGCGGAGCTACAGCGGCTCGTCACCGAGCATCCGCAAGAGCTCGAGCTCTACATCGAGCTCGGGCAAGTCCTCGCTTCCAGCGGGCGCTTGGAGCAAGCCCGGCTGCAGTGGGAGCGCACGCTGGAGGGTCGACTGACCGATCCGAGCCTCTGCCTGCGCTTGGCGTCGATGCACGCACATCACGGCCTCTTCGATGCGGCGGAGGAGCTGATCGAGCGCGCCATCACGTTGGAGCCCAAGGAGATCGGCCACTTCGACGAGCTCGCGCGGCTCGCGGTTCGTTCGGGGCGACGTGAGCGTGTCACAGACATCTTGGAGCGCGCGGAGAAGGTCGCCGGCCAAGACCCACAGCAGCTCGAGCTCGTCGCACAGATGGCGACCGCGCAGCGCGACTCGGCCCGCGGCCTGCGTCTGCTGGAGCGCGCTGTCGAGCTCGCCCCCGACGAGCTGTGCACACTGCTCGCTCTCACCGACCAGCTCCGGCGCGCGAAGGACACCGCGCGCGCGATCGGGCTCCTGCGGGACTTCGCGGGTCGCGCCACCGACCTGCAGACGCTCCAGGACGCTGCCAATCGGATCGTCTCGTTGAGCCGCGCGGATCTCTCCAAGCTGCTCCAAGACGAGAGCTCGCGCCTCACTGCGAACCCTGACGATCGCGTGGCACACCTGCTGGTCGCGCGCTGCTACGAAGAGCAGCGCGCTCTTCCGGCGGCGCTGGCGGCCTTCGACAAGCTCCTGGCGCTCGAACCGAACTTCGCCGACGTGACCGTCCGGGCAGCGCAGATCGAAGAGCGGCTCGGCCAGGACGAAGCTGCGGTCGCGCGCTACCAGACGTTGCTAGGGACCACCCCGCAGCAGCGAGTGCGCTGGCTCGGAGAGCTCGGGAGACTCTATGAGCGCCTCGATCGCAACGCAGACGCCGTTGCATGCTTCGATGAACTCACTCGCCTCTCTCCAGACAATCCAGCGACCTTCCGCGAAGCCGCGCGCGCGTTCGAAGTCCTGAAGGAGCCCGCGCGCGCGCGGGAGTGCCTCCGGCAGGCGCTGCGACTGCGGCCGGACGACGGCGACACCAAGCTCGCACTCGCCACCCTCTTGGACGAAGCCTCGGCCGCAGAAGAGCCGCGCGGGAAGGAGCTCGCCTACGAACTCGCGAAGAGCGTCGCGCGGGACCCGGACAAAGACCTCGCTGCGCGCGGCCGCTCTTGGATCTACCAGCACCTCGAAGAGCGCGGAGAGCTGCGCGCGACGCTCGAGCGTATGCGGGCGGAGCTCCGCCAGAACCCCTACGACACCGATCGCGCGCTCGATGTGATCGACCTCCTCGTGCGCCAGGACGAGCTGCCGCTGGCGCTGGAGCTGCTCGATGAGCTCACGCGTTATCGCCCCGACGAGCCGCGGCTACTGACCGAGCGCAGCAAGCTCCTCATGGATCTGCGCCGCTTCGATGCCGCGCTCGCCGATCTCGAGGTTCTGCTGCGGCTCCCTGACCAGGACCGGGACGAGCTGCTCCTGCGCGCGGCGCAGTGCGATCTCGCGCTCGGCAGGGTGCCCCGGGCCGAAGAGCGCCTGCAAGGTGTGGGGGACCCAATGCGCGCAGTCGGGCTCCTCCAGAAAGAGCGGCTGCTGCCCCAAGCGCGTGCGAGGCTCGAGGCGGAGCTCGCGCGCAAACCCGACGATCCGGTGCTCCTGGAGCGCTTGATGGCGCTCCTGCGCCAATCGGGCGAGACAGCGGCAGCGCTGGAGGTGCTCGAACGCATCGAGGCGCTCGCTCCGGTCTCGCGAGACTCCTTGCTGCGACGGGCCGAGCTCGTGCGAGTCACAGAGGGCCGCGAGGCCTACCTCGACACGCTCGCGCGTGCGCTGCTGGCGATCGAGCCACCTCTCGGCCCATCCGGCGAAGCGGCGAAGTCTCTGACCAAAGGCGAGAAGCGGGCGCTCCGCGCCGAGAAAACGCGTGTCCAGCGAGAGGCACAGCCCGTCTACTCGCACCTCAACCAGTACCAGGAGTGGTACCTCTCGGGAGAGATCGCTGCGCGCGCTGCGAAGACAGCCCCATTGCGCTCCGATCTCTTCGGCAGCGCGCTGCGCCACCTGATCGAGCAGTCACGCTTCAGCGATGCCGAGGCGCTGCTCAGCAGCGCGCGCGCAGAGCTCGCCGCAGGCAAAGCGCCGGTAGGTGAGACGCTCGAGCGCTTCGGGCGAAGCCTCGATGCCTCCGATCGGCAGCTGCTCCGCTCCGACCCCGCCCGCTCGGCGGCGCGTGCCGCCGAGCTCTCCGCAGCGATCGACGGCGACCCGAGCGCACTGACACCGGCGCGCATCAACGAGCTGACGGCGCTGCACCGCCAGAACAAGGACATGGACGCGCTGCGGGTCGTCCTGGAAGCGGCCGCGGAGCGCATCCCGCGCGACCTTCGGATCCGTGCGAACCTCGTGACGATCCTGCTCGATGCCGGGGACTTCGAGCCGGCGATCGGGCACCTGCGACAGATGCTGGAAACGGACATGGTCAGTCCCGGCATCGACCCTCTCCGAGCAAACCGCAAGGACCGTGAGCGTTTCGCCAAGAAGCTCTCCGAGGCCGACGCCGCCGCGCTGACCGAGGCCCATGTCGAGCGCTGCCGCAGGCTCAACGCGCGAGCGGGCGTCGATGACGGTTGGTCCTTCAATGCACGGCCGAACCGAGAGGACGTGGAGCTCGCCCTCGCGCGGGCCCTCGCAGCGACCGACGATATGCAGGGCGCCTCGAACATCCTGCGCCGTCTCGAGCCCACGCACCCCGAGCACACCGCGCGCGGCCTGACCGTCGCGGCGGTCTACCGCGACATCGGGCTGGATGACGAAGCGCTGCGCTTGAGCAGCGCGCTGCGCGACGCGGTGCTGGAAGCATGCGAAGACCCGATCTTGAGGCAGCTCGTGCCAACACCGTCGGAGGTGCGCGAGCTGATCTCGAGCTTCGGCGCTCAGCTCGTGCGCGAGGACGAGGTCGCACGCGGGTTCGAGCTCGTCCGCCGTTGGGGTGGAGCGAGCGCGGTCAGCGCGCTGCGGCTCGGTCCGCTCGGGTCCACGGAGGCGTCGCGTGCGCTCGCGACAGAGATGTACGCGGCGTGGGAGACCGCGCGAGCTTCCGAGAGCCCCGTCGCGGACGCGCTGGACCGCGCCGTCTTCGCCTTCGAGGCTGCGGTCGCTGTCGATGATTACACCAGCGCCAGTACGATCGCAGCGGCGGCGCTGGATGCCGCGCCGACTTCGATCGCATGGATCCACTGTGCGGTGGACCTGCAACAGAAGTCGCAAGACATCGATCGAGCGAGCGCGCTCGTCACGGCGTCCATCGAAGCGATCCGTGAAGAGGTGCGGCAGACCGGGAAGATCCCCAGGTCGTCCGCGCAAGCCGCTTTCATGGACGTCGAGCCTGCGCCAGAGCCTCCGTACGGACTGAGCCCGCAGCGCGTACCTCGCAGCACGACGCAGCTCGCGAGTCAGTTGAGTCAGCTCACGCAGTACGTCGCGTTCCAGAGCTCCAACGGCAAGCCGGTCGATTACGTGCCTTGGGAGCTGGTGGTCCGGAGGATCGAGCTCGATTGGGATCGTAGGGCTTGGGCCGAGGTCGCGATCGACCTCGAAGAGCTGATCAAGGCGTTGGGAGGATCCGGCAACTGGATCGGCTACCAACTGCGTGACGCGTGCTCCGTCGTCCCACGCGATGCATCGGCTTTGGCGCTATGGAAGGTCGTCCATGAGGTCGAACCTGACGACTTCACGGGGATCGCCGCCTACGGCGCCGCCCTCGAGGACAGCGGCGCGAAGGACGAAGCCGTACAGCTCTATTCGAGATGCGTTCAGCGGACGTTGGCAAGCAGCGAGCAGCGGTATGGCGAGTTTGGTGCGATCGTCGAACGCCTGCGGGAGCTCGATGCCAGCAAGCTGCCTTTGGAGCTGGCGCCGCCGGCGGACCTCACTGCGGCGATCGCAGCGGATCCGCTGAACGTGTCCCTGAGGAAGATCCAGTTGGACCGACTGCTCGCGCAACAGCGCTTCCCCGAAGCCGCCGTCGAAGCACGAAGTCTCGCTCCGCTCGTAGGGCACTTGGACGAGATCTTCGTGCGCTGCGCCGATGCGCTCTTCGCAGCCGGGGACGACGCTGGCTTCCTGGAGCTGATCGTTCCGCGGCTCACGAGCCTGGCGAACGATGATCTGCGGGTCACTCGAGGCGCCCTTGCGGCGACGGTGTCACTGGATCTCGGTCGCAACGAAGAGGCCCTCGCGCTCATCCGGTCGATCTTCGAGTCGGGCACAGCAGGGATGGAGAGGACGAGCGCAGCCATCTGGATCGCGCGAGGTGACACCGAGCGCGCCGTGGCGGAGCTGCGCAGGAAACGCGACGAGGTCGGTCCAGCGGGGCGCTCGTGGGTCGTCGAGCAGATCGACAGTGCGCTCGCGCTGCTCGCTGGGAACGCCGTCCAGTCCACGAACGGCCTCGAGGCGCTGCTCGACCAAGCGGGCGCCAACATGACCGCAGAGCTCGCGGAGTCCCTCCTCGGTGACAGCCAGCGCGCCCTCGATCCGAGCGCCCTGCGGGCGCTCGCCGAGAAGCGCTCTGGCCCCCAGAAGCAGCTCGTCGAGGCGCTCGCGCTGCGTGCGGAAGGCCGCTTCGAGGCTTACGAAGACGCCCTCGTCGAGCTCGGGCTCGGTCGTCGAGCCGAGCGTGACCTGGCCCTGCTCGCCGTGACACACGCACGCGAGCGCAAGGACTTCGCTCGCGCGCGAGCGTTGCTCGACCGCATCGCGGCTGCGGCGCCACCCAACGCACGGCGCTCGGTCGTGACACCGGTCGGCGCCTTACGAGAGACCGACCTCTTCGAGATCGAGCGCGCTGCGTTGGACCTCACGTCCGGCACAGACTCACCCGCGGGCGTCCTCGAGCGTTGGCGCGCCGCATTGAAGGATCACCCGACGACGCTGTTCCTCATGGCTTACCACGCGGGGATGCCGGAGGCGGCGCAGCTCGGCGAGGCGCTACCTACCATCCGCTCCTACGCGGAGCTCGACAGCGAGCGAGTGATCGCGGAGCGGGCGTTGGCCGAGCTCCAGGTGGAGCGTGGAGAGGTGTCAGCAGCCTTCGAGCGCTTGCTGGCTTTGGAGAACGGGCAGAGCGAGCATCTGCCGCGCTGGGTCCGGCTCGTCGAGCTGGCGCGCGAGCTCGGGCGACTCCCTGAGCTGCGCGAGCTCGCGATCGCTCGCGGGACCGCAAAGGAGCGCTCGTTCGCTCAGACCTGCAGCTCAGCGGCGCTCCTCGCGGAGCTGGACGGCCGCGAATCAGCGCTACGTGGTTTGGTCCAATGGGCGCTCGACGGGCGTCCGAGTTCGCAGCTCATGAACTCTGCGGCCACCGCAGTGCGTGAGCTCCCGGACAGCACCGGCCTGGAGCGTCGACTGCTGGAGCGCATCAAGGAGGAAGACGAGCGCAACTTCCAGTGGAGCAGCATGCGCTGGCGTTTGGTCGAGCTCGTTCTAGTCGCGGACGGTCAAGACGCGGCGCTGCAAGAGATGGCTCGCGGCGATGCATCGAACGACGGTTATGCGCGCTCCCAGTGTGCACGCTACCTCGAGTCCGTCGGCCACAGGGCCATTGCGTTGCAGATCCTCCGCAGCGCCATCGATCCGGCGACCGTGCGTAACGAGCTCATACGACTCCTGCTCGCGAGCGGGGCCGCTGAAGAGGGTTGGTCGATCATCGCGGAGCAGCTCGCTGACGAACCGGTCGCCGCGCTGAACCGCATCGGGTCCGCCACGCGTGCGAAGCTGCGCGCGTTCGAGGGCTTCAAAGCGGCTTACAGCGCCGCGCGAGAGGCCGTCGACGCGGCCGTGGACGACGCGACACGCACGAGCGCCCTGCGCCGACTCGTCGAGCTGGAACGGATCGAGAAGAGCCGCGGCGAAGAGCGCCTCGCTGCGCTCGAACAGCTCGCTCGACTTGCGCCGGATGACCCGCGAGTCCTCGCGTGGCTGGGCCCTGACTTGGTCGCCGCCGAGCGGTTCGCCGAAGCGCTGCCCTACATCGAAGCCAAGCTGGAGCTCGAAGACCGCGCGCGAGCGATCAGCAACAACAGCTGGATGGAACCGAACGAGGAGGACGTACGCAACCGCATCCGCGCGATGGTCGCACGCGACGGAGAGGGCGCCATCGAGCGAGCCCTGGGCGATCGAATCGGTCGACGCTTTGGCATCACGACGCCGTGGATGCACACGGTGCAGAACTTGGAGAATTCGATCGAGCGCAGAAGGTCGACCGATCTGGCCTTCCAGTTCGGCGCCCTCGAGCTCTTCTTGAAGCTGCACGGCGATCGCGTCTTGGATGGCAGCCTCGTCGACTCCATCGTGAGTAGCCGCCTGCGCACAGGTGATACACAAGGCGCCCTGGACCTGGCGTGGACGACGTACATCCTCGGCGAGCCCGAGGGCGAGACCTGCGCGGCGATCTACGGCGAAGCCGATCGGTTGACTGAGCTGGAAGAGCGCCTCGCTCGCTGGCTCCTTGAACCGCTCCCGGACGAAGGAGAGCGCGATGCGCGGCACGAGACGGCGTACCAGGCACGTCGGCACAGCGCGTTGCAGCGTGGAGCGCTCGACGAGGTCGTAGCACTGGAGCGCGCGCGGGTCGCACGTCGCGCTTGGGACCCGGGCGCGTACGAAGCGCTCGCGCTCGCGTTGCTCCAGACGAGCGAGTACACAGAGGGGTACGAGCTGGCTTGCATGGCGGCGCGCATGCGCTCCTACACCTTCGCCTCGCCCGACTATCCCGACGGCGTGCGTGTACACAGGAAATGGCCTGCAGGCGGACCTCTGCGCTTCGCCTACAGCGCTGAGACGGCCGGCAGGGCAGAGGCTCGCTCCAGTACGATCGGCGGCGGATTGATGGTGATCGGCCCCTCGGATGAAGGGGACGCCACACCTTGGGTGCCCTCGTCGGAGGCCACCTCGGGTGAGGACCTGCGCTTGGAGCTCGCTCTGCTCTGCGGTCGGCGAGACGACGCGCTCGCGCTGGAAGCAACGCGCACCGCGAAAGCCGAGGACCCCGAAGCCGCGCAGCTCGCGCTCGCCCGCTCGTTGATGCGGCACCGGAGACCCGAGCTCGATGCACGCGCCGAAGAGCTCGCCCAGGCGCTCGAGAGCGCGGCGCGCACGCCGGCGCAGGCCGAGGGCGCGGCGCGGCTGCTCGCAGACCTCGCCCGGCGGCGTGGAGACGGCGCCGCCGTGGAGCGCTGGACCGCAGCGGCGGCGGCCCACCGGGCGCGCTCTGGGGCGGAGCCGCTGCCCGAACCCACCGCCCTGGCCCGCGGCCTCGACCGACTCGACGCGGGGGACGCCGCCGGCGCGCTGCCGCTGCTCGAGGAGCGAGCGGTCGCGGCTCGCCGGGCGGGCCGCTACGGTCGCGAGGGCGCGGACCTGCTGCACGGTCTCGGGCAGGCGCGCGCAGCGGTGCTGGGTCTGGAAGCCGCCCGGCCGGACCTCCTGCGAGCGCTCGCCGAGCACCCCACGGACGCGCGGGCCGCGGCGACCCGGGCGGCGCTCGGTCGCTGAGGGCCACGGGCGGGGGACAGAGCCTTGTTCCCCGCCCCCGATCTGCCGACAATCGGAGGAACCGATCGGGTCCTCCCTGGGATCTCCCCCCCGCTCGTCCTACATTCGCGATCCGACCGTAAGAACGGCGGGTGCCCCGCGGGCCCCCGACCGACCTCCTGTTCCTACCTGATCATCATGAGCGCCGCCGCCGACGTCACCGACGCCAACTGGGCCTCCGAAGTGCTGCAGAGCACGATCCCCGTCTTCGTCGACTTCTGGGCCCCCTGGTGCGGCCCGTGCCGCAGCATGACGCCCTACGTCGACAAGCTTGCGGAGGAGTACCGCGGCAAGCTCAAGGTCGTGAAGCTGAACACCCAGGACAACATGGAGATCCCGTCGAAGTACGGCATCACCTCGATCCCGACCTTCATGGTCATCAAGGGTGGTGAGGTCAAGAAGCAGATCATCGGCGCGCAGCGCTACGACGCGCTCAAGCAGGCGGTCGATCCGCACCTCGCGTGAGCTCGCTCCGGTTGGTCTTCCTCGGTTCGCCGCCCTTCGGCGTACCGGTGTTGGAGGCCCTCCTCGCCAGCCCCCACCGCGTCCTCGCGGTGATCACGCCCCCGGACCGCCCGCGCGGCCGGGGGCGTGTCGTCGAGGAGAGCCCGCTCGTCGCGTGCGCGCGCAGGGCCAGCGTGCCCGTCGTGCAGCCCGAAACGACAAAGGACGAGGCGTTCATCGCGCAGTTGGCTGCGTTCGGCGCGGACGTCTTGGTCGTCGCAAGCTACGGCGAGATCCTGCGCCGCAACGTGCTCGAGCTGTGCCCGCACGGCGCGCTCAACGTGCACGGCTCGTTGCTGCCGCGTTGGCGCGGAGCGTCGCCGATCCAGCGCGCCATCATCGCAGGCGACGCAGAGACTGGGATCAGCGTGCAGCGCATGGTGCTCGCCCTCGACGCGGGCGATGTGCTCTTGGAACGGCGGACATCGATCGGCGCGGAAGAGACGTCGGGTGAGCTCTTCGAGCGCCTCGCGCACCTCGGCGGTGAGGCGATCGTCGAGGCGCTCGACCGGATCGCCGCAGGCGAAGCCGTGTACACGCCGCAGGATCCCGCGGGCGTCACGCTGGCCCCGAAGCTGACCAAAGCCGACGGCGTCCTCGACTGGAGCCAGCCGGCCGAGGCCCTCGCCCGCCTCGTCCGGGGCGTCAACCCTTGGCCCGGGGCCCGGACGACCTTGCCGGACGGCCGCGAGCTCGAGGTCCTCCGGGCGCGCGCGCGCAGCGAGGCGTGTGAGGCCCCCCCAGGGACGCTGCTCGCGGACGCCGCGGGGCGCCCGCGCCCCGCGATCGCAACGGGCGCCGGAGTCTTGGAATTGCTCGAAGTCAAACCTGCCGGTCGGGGCGCAATGGAGGCTTCGGCCTTCTTACGCGGAGCGCGGCTCGAAGCAGGGGCACGGTTCGGCCGCACGCCGGGCGAGCGCACGCAGAGTTGAGCGAATTCGCTGCGCCACAGCCGCTTACTTCGTAGTTCGGCGGAGACGACCGCATCGAAGTCTGTGCTCTAGCACAGGACCTCGCGGTCTCGATTCACCTGGGTCCGCGTCCACGAACGAGACGGCCCGCGACGCGCCTCGAGCGCCGTGCATCCGTTGGCCCGAGCGACTGCTGCTCGCTGCCGTCGAGAATTGGCCTTTGCCAGGACCCCATTCGGCGCCCTTCGCGTAGTGTCAGCGGCCCAGAGCGCTCCGCGCTCGGCTCTCCCGAAGTCTGGCTCTTGATGAACCGAAACTCCCTCTCGTGTGTGTCGCTGCTCTGCTGCGCCGCCGCCACCTCCTCCCTTTCCGCGGCCCAAGCGACCGAACTCACGGTCAACGGGGGCTTCGAGCTCGGCAACACGAGCTCCTGGGTCGAGTTCCCCTCGCCGAACTCGACGTTCGTCGTGACCAACGACGCGAGCAGCGGCAGCTTTGCCGGACAGCTCACCAACCTCGCCGCTCCGTCGGCGGCGGTCATCAAGCAGGCCAACCTGGGAATCGGCCTGGTGAACCCGGGCGACACCGTGACGGTGTCCTTTGCCGCGAAGGGCAACTTCGGCGTCGGCGGCGTGGCCTTCGCCGAGTTCTTCTCGGAGCTCGCGGGCGGCGGCACATCGGCCAGCGTGATCCTCGGCGGCGGCCCGCTCAACTTGACGTCGAACTGGCAGACGTTCACGTTCATGACCGTCGCGGGTCCCAACGTTGCGGGAGGCGTGACCCTGCAGTTTGCGGCAGCGACGGGCGCGATCCTCGGTAGCACGGCCGAGCTCTTCGTCGACGCCGTGTCGGTGACGATCCCGAGCTCCGGGCCGATCAACTACTGCGGACCGGCGGTCGCCAACTCGAGCGGCGGCTCGGCGATGATGTCGGCGACGGGCAGCTTCGTCACGTCGGCGAACGACACGGTCCTCGTGTGCACGGCGATGCCGACCAACGCGTTTGCGTTCTTCCTGACGAGCCGCACGCAGGGCCTCGTCGCGCAGCCGGGCGGCAGCACCGGGACCCTCTGCCTCGGCGGGCAGATCGGTCGTTACGTCGGGCCAGGTCAGGTCCTGAACTCCGGCGGCGCGGGCCAAGTGCAGCTCGCCATCAACTTGGCGCAGCACCCGACCCCGACGGGTCCGGTCGCCGTGCAGAGCGGCGACACCTGGAACTTCCAGTGCTGGTTCCGGGACTCGGCCGCGGGCGCCGCGACGTCGAACTTCTCGGACGGCCTGCAGATCGTCTTCCAATAACGGAAGTCGGCCAGTCGAACGCTTTGCGGGCCCCGCGGACGCGCTCAGGACGAGCGCATCCGCGGGGCCCGAAGCAGATTCGAAGCCCGTGAGCCCCGCGCGCTCACTGCTGGAACGTCACCGCGATCGCGTCGCTGAAGTTCGAACCCGCGCCATCGCGGAACCAAGCTTGGAAGCGCCAAGTCTCGCCCGGTGCGATCGCTCGAACGGGGTTCACGGGGAGTGCGCTCCGATCGATGAGGATCCCCATGTTCTCGGTGCGGGTCGTGTTGTGGATCAGGTTGCTGTAGCGACCGATGGAACCGCCGAGGCACAAAGGGCCATTCGCGCCTGGCGGAGTGATCGTGTTGGCAAGCGAACCGACGAGGAAATAACCGAAGGTCTGCTCGGGCATGCCGTGCGCGACGAGCGCGGTCGAGAGCGGGCTCGAGAGCGAGGTCGATCCCGCCACCGTGATCGAGGCTGGAACTCCCGAGACGTTGTTGTTCGCGGGGCCGCAGTACGACGTCCCGCGGCTCGGCGAGAAGACCTGGACCTCCGCGAGGGTCAGGAATCCGTTGCCTTGGTTGTTGACCCCGTTGATGAACTCGACCCGCACCCGCGTCACGAAGGTCCCCGCCGGCGCTGAGAGCTGCGCCGTACCACCGTTCGGTACGTTGCCGCTGCCGACGAAGTAGCTCTGCCCGAAGACCTCTCCCTGGTTGTCCTGCAGCGAGATCCGGAAGTTCGAGAGGCGCTCCCCGAACGGGGTGCGGTTGAAGAGGATCACCTCGCTCACCTCGAACGGACGCGGGAAGGTGAGCTGCCACCACGCCCCCGGAGTCCCGTTCGTCGACGAGAGGCGATTCGCGCTGTTGAACGTCCAGTTCCCATCCGTGAAGCCGTCGACCGCGCGCCA
>CAYOBN010000030.1:47211-48623 GCA_964402175.1 uncultured Planctomycetaceae bacterium
CCCCGCGAAGGACGTCACGCGGACGCCGCCGAATTTCGGCCCGCTCCGAGCCATCGCCCTATCCCAGCCGGGACCGCAGGCGGGTCCAACTTGAAGGCCGTTGACTGAGTCCGTCCCGCTACGGTCGCTCCTCCACGCGGAGCGACAGCTCGGGTGGTGGAGAGAACACCGCCGTCGGCCTGCGGGTGGCCCTCGCAACCGCCCTCATCTGGTGACGGCCGCGACGGGAGACCCCTGGCGGATGACCGGGGAGCTCGCGCCCATGGACCGAGCGAAGCGCCCTATTCGCGGACCCGTTCGATTCCTTGCACGCTGATCTTCACGGATGGTCCTCGCCGAGCGCCGCCTCGCGATGCACCCACTTCTTGTCATCCAGCTTCCCGCCGCGGATGCAGTCGGTCCACATCAACCTCCACTGGTGCGGGAACAGCCATTGCAGGAACGAGAAGAACGGGTTGTCCGTGCCGAACCGGTGGCGCCACGCGTACCAGCGCGTCGCCACGCCGATGGTCGTCGTGCGGTTCACGACCCAGTGCCACCACCACGGCGGATTCACGAGCACGTCGCCTGGCTTCAGGATGACATGACCGATCGGCACCCCTTGCGGCTGTTCCCCCCACGCGAGCCCCGATCCGAAGTAGGTGCAGCGCGGCACCGTGAAGTGCGGGTTCATCCACGGCGTGAAGCGCGGGTGCACGAAGAACCACTCCTTCTCACCGAGCACCTGGAAGAAGAAGTTGAGTTCGTTGGCGCAATGGTACTTCGAGCCGTTGTCAGGCCCGGCGACTAAGAGGTTCGCGCCGTGGTAACGCACGGAGGGCACGCGCGATCGCAGACGATCCAGCGGCAGCTCGCGAATCAGGCCCTCCGGGTCGGTCAACAGACTGCACACGTTGTTCACCTGGATGTTCTCCTGGCCTCCGGCTTCGATGTGCGCGACGCACTCTCGCAGCGAGAGCGTGACCGACGGTGAGTGCTCGGGGAACATCGGGATCGACGCGTCGCCATAGCGCTCCGCAAGGTGACGAGGGGTCCAGCGCTCGGTCGCGACCGAGCCGGCGGCGGCTCCTTCGAGCACGGTCGGGACGCTGCTGGCCAGCACCGCCTCCAGGACGCTCGCTGTGCAGTCGACGAATGGGATGCGCGGGAGCTCGACGAAGGTCGAAGCCGGCAGCGAAGCGTGGGCCACGGGCACCCCGTAGGCGCGCTCTGCGAGCCTGCGCCGCGTCGGCTCGAGGAGCTGCTGGCGCCGTGAGAGGACACGCGCGAGGAACAGTGACTGGATCGCGATCCGTGTACCAAGCGGTGAATCCGCGTCGCAGAGCGAATGTGATGCAGACTGGGTCGCGAAGGGAAGAGCAGCGATCATGGCGGGCACACCTCGACGCGCGCATCAGCGGTCCCGCGCCGGC
>CAYOBN010000030.1:48723-50616 GCA_964402175.1 uncultured Planctomycetaceae bacterium
GCGCTCGCCTATGCTCGCGTGAACCAGCGCCCACGCCCTCCCGAACGCACGGGATTCTTCGTTGTCCCCGACGGCGCGGCGACATGGTCTCCGTGCAAGCTCTGCTGGTGCACCGATGCCGAGCCCCCCGAGCTCGCGGTGCGCGAGCTCTACCCGCTCGACTTGCGCGCGATGTAGAAGCCGTAGCTGACGTGGGCGCTATGCCGCTCGTAGAGCGCGATCTCACGCTCCTCCGCCGCGACACATGCGCGGGCTGCTTCGGAGTGAGCGTTCTGCTCGAGGAACAGCGGGAACCGGGCTCGCAAGGGCCGGTAGTAGTCCTCCAACCAACACGACTCAGGCAGAGGGAAGTAGCCGACGGGCGTGAAGCCGTGCCTCTCCAGTACAGCGAGCTTTCCAGAGGCACGATCGATCTCGGGATACTCCCGCTCCCAATGCGCCTGAAGCTCCGTGGGTCGCTCGGCGGTGAGCCACGTGATCTCCGACACGGCGAGGATGCCGCCTGGCTTGAGGAAAGAACGCCAGCCCTTGACGCCCGCCTCGAACCCAAGGTTGTAGATCGCCCCTTCGGACCAGATCACGTCGAACGATTCGGCCTCGAACGGCAGTGCATCGAACGAAACAGCCCGCGTCGTGATGCGCGTCGCGACACCGAGCCCCTCCGCGCGACGCCTCAGTTCGTCGAGGAATTCGGGGAACAGATCGACGGCAGTGATCCGCGCGTCGAGCTGCTCGGCAAGTACGACCGCGGAGGCACCTGTCCCACAGCCGAGGTCCGCGACCACGAGGCCAGAACGACCCAGCAACCCCGAGAGCTCGAGAGCCCGCCGCGTCATGGCCTCGCTGCCTGGCCCGAGCCGTTGATTGGGCCGGTGGAGCTCGATCAGGAGCTGTGCATCGTCCATGCTCCCCTAGGGTAGCGCCTCGCCGTGCACCTGCAACTTCGATGGAAAGGCGCGAGCCCTCGCCCCTCTCTGCGCCGCCGGCCATAACGGAGCGAGCCCTCCGACCGCGACCCGCGGCGACCGCGAGCACCCCAGCGTCGGCACCTCGAGCGCGTGTGCCGCAAGGAGGACGGGTCCCGTGCGCGCGAACTCCCCCTGAATCCCGGCGCCGAACGTGCGTAGAATCGGGGAATGGCCCAGACGGAAGTCCCCATCTGCACCGAGTGCGGCGCGCGCGCGAAGGGCCATGAGGACCGTTTCTGCTCGTACTGTGGCACCGCCCTGCCGCGAGAGGGTCCTCCCGTGCCGCGGCCGAGCGACACGCGCGCAGCGCGGTTCGAGGCGGCCAAGCGCTCGCCCGCTTACCAGGAGGCCCTCCGTCACGAACCTGCGACAGGTCACGTCGTGGCGGGCGCCGCCTGCAACACGGTCTTCTTCCTCGTCTTCATCGGCGTCGGGCTGGCGATCAGCGGTGTGTGGCACACCGTGGGCTCCGGCTTTGGCGGAGGGTTCTCTGCGATCGCACTCTTTCCATTGGCCATGGTCGGCTTCGTCATCTTCACGGCAGTGAAGGCGATCGGCCGCGCTGCCACCATCGCGAACTCCCCCACCGAACATCACTTGGTGCTCGTCCGCGATGAGCGGGTCGAAGTGCGCGGGGGCGGCAAGAACTCGAGCGCATCCACGAGTTATTTCGCCACGTTGGAGTACGAGGACGGATCCCGCAGAGAACACGAGGTCGATGGCAAGGTCGCGAGCCGCATCGCACCCGGTGATGTCGGCGTCGCGTGCAAGCGCGGTGGATTCCTGATCGACTTCGTCGAGCTGGACGCATGAGTGCGCCCCGCGCGTGACTTCGTCGTCCGATACCAGTCAGCGATCGGCGCCGCCCCGAGCCCTCCGCTGACAACGGCGTCCAGAGGACGTTTGGCTGCGCGGCGGAGCCCGC
>CAYOBN010000031.1:0-49820 GCA_964402175.1 uncultured Planctomycetaceae bacterium
CGACGTGGGCTCCGCCGCCAAGTCGTACCTGGTACCGTTCGATCTCAGGCCACGGTCATTGCGGCTCGGTCCACTTCGGGCTGAAGCGCTGCTGGAACCACTCGCTGTCGCCGCGGAAGATCTTGGACTCCAGCTCCGAGCGGGACTGGAAGGCCGCCATCATCGGCAGCGAGGCGTAGTCGCGCGGGCCGAGCTCGTCGAGCGGCTTCGCGCGCTCGCCGGCGTGGCGGACGAGGAAGACCTTCTCGCCGGTGCTCGAGCGCTTCGGCGTGCCGACGGCGCCCTCGGGCAGGAGCTCGTAGTCGCTGGCGAGCGACTGGAAGAAGCGGTCCGCGTCGGCGGCCGTGGCGGGAGTGACGCCCTTCGGCAGCACGCGCGGGTCGAGCCAGTCGCGGTCGAGCACGGCGAGGCCGGCCTCACCGATGACGCGGCGGAAGGTCTCTTCGTCGACGACCGGGTTCCACGGCGCATCCTCCGCGCCGTCGACCGGGGCGGGTTTCTCCGCCATCGCGGCGACGAGGCCCTTCGCGCGGTCTTCGGCGAGCTGGAAGGCGCGGTCCGTGGTCCACTTCTTCGCGACCTGGTCGCGGATCTTCTCGATCGGCTGCTCGCCCCCGGCGACCTTCTCGAGGACGCGGCCGAGGAACATGCGGCTCTCGTGCACGACGACGTTGCCGAGCATCTTGCCGGCGACACCGAACGCGAGGCGCGCGCCGAGGTTGGCGTTGCCCCAGCCCGGTGCCGCGGTGAGCTCGCTGCGCGTCATCGGATCGGGCGAGGTGTAGCTCTCGAGGCCGTACTTCGCGGCCTCGACGCCGAGGTCGATCGCCTCGCCGCTCGCACCGCGCTGTTCGAGGTCGCGGATCAGGTCGGTCAGCGCCGCTTCGATGCGCGCTTCGGCGAGCGCCTGGTCGCGCACCGTCTCGAACGCGAGGAACGGGTCCTTCTGGGCGTCGGCGTCGTCACCTTCGCCCGTGTTCGCGGCGGTGTCGAGGAAGCGCAGGCTCTTGAACTTGTCGTAGTAGCTGCGCGCGAGCTGCTCCTCGTCGATGCCCTCGGGGCGCGGGAACGCGGCCAGGAGCGCGGCGGGGTCGAAGGACCCCGATAGGTCGAGCCACGCGACCTGGGGCACCACGCGGTCCTCGGAGTAGAGCTGGCGTTGCTCGACCTCGGGGCGCGCGCGCCACCACTCGAGCAGCGCTTCGTTCTCCGGCACCTCGGCCGCGGCATCGGCGGTGAAGTCGGCCGACGCGAGCTCGACGTACTGGTAACGGTGCTGGCGGCGCTCCTCCTGCCAGGTCGCCACGAGCTGGTCCGGATCCGCGAGCCGCGTCCCGCTGCGCAGGAGGTCCTTGAGCTTCTCGGCGCGCCGCACGCGGCGGATCGCGTCTTCGAGGTCCTTCGGCGTCATCTGGTAGTCGCGGGCGCGCGCGACCAGCATCGCGCTGGAGCCGAAAGCGAGCTTCAGAAGGTCGACGTGTTCGGCGTCCGAGATCGCGACGCCCGCGTCCTCAGCCAGGTCCTCGTACACGAGGAAGCTCGCGACGTCCTCGCGCGTGACCTCGGGCCGCGAGCGGAAGTCACGGCGACCCGCCGCGCTGTCCGGCATGTAGAAGCCCATGCCCGCGAGCTGCGTCAGCACACGGCGGGTGCGCTCGAAGGCGAGGGCGTCGATGGACTCGTCCTGGCCCTGGACCGGGTCGCGCCACGTCAGCACCGTGGGGTTCGACGCGCCGCGCGCGCCGCCGCCCACGACGTACTGGAACTGGTCCGCGACGACGAACATCACGAGCACGAAGAGGACGAGCCCGAGCGTCAGCAGGAAACGCCACTTGCTCTGCCCCTTGGGGGTCACGATGAGGTCGTCCTCGTGGCCCTCTCCGTGGGAGTCGGCGGCGGTGGCGGGGGTCACGCTCGCGTGGGCGGGTTGCTGCGACTTGTGCGACATGGGGGCGCCCGCGCGCCGAGCGGCGCGGGTCGGTCCTGGAACGGGAGGCGGCCGCGGGGGGCGCGGCCGGGACGTGGGCCGAGCAGTCTAGCGGCGGCGCGCGGCCCAGGGAAGGACCGCGGACTGCACCACTATCCGCGGGCGAGCTCGGCGTCCCGGGGCAGCTCGTCGAGGCTCATCAGCCCGAAGCGGTCCAGGAACTCCTTGCCCGTCCCGTACTGGAGCGGGTGGCCCGGCACGTCCGCCCGCCCGACGACCTTGACGAGGCCCCGATCGACCAGGGTGCGCAGGATCGGGCCCGCTTGGACGCCCCGAATCGATTCGATCTCGGCCTTGGTGACGGGCTGGCGGTAGGCGACGATCGCGAGCGTCTCGAGGGCCGCGGCGCTGATGCGCTCGACCGTCGGCCCCTTGGCGAGCCGCGCCAGCACCTGGCCGAGCTCGGGGGTCGTCATCAGCGTGTAGCCGCCCCGCAAGCCGCGCACCTGGAAGGGCAACCCCGCGCCTTCGAGGGCGTGGCCGAGGGCCTCCAGCGCCGACCGCACGCGCGCGGCCGGCGGCCGCTCGAGCAGCGCGACGAGGCGCGCCACGGAGAGGGGCTCCGGGGAGGCGAAGAGGAGCGCGGCGACGCGCCGGCGCAGCTCATCGTCCGTCAGGTCCGCCCCGGGGCCAGGGCCCCGGACGACGTCGTCGGTGACCTCTTCGGCGGCGGGCTCGGCGGTGGCGAGCTCTTCGGGGTCGGCGTCCTCGGGGTGGGCCGCTGGCCCGGACCCGGGGACGTCGTCCGGCTCGGCGGCGTCGTCGTCCGCCCCTGCGGCCCAGTCATCCCCTTCCGCCGAGTCCTCGGCGGCCTCGGAGCCCTCGCCCTCCGCCGCGGCGGGCCCGTCCGTGGGTTCCCAGAGGCCGCCTTGGGGCTCACCCCCGACGGCCTCCGCCTCGGCCGGATCGCGCTCCGCGCCGCCGCCCCCGTCGTCGCCATCGTCACTGTCGTCGCCGCCGTCGCCGTCGCCGCCGTCGCTCTCGGCAGGCTCGGAGCCCCCCAGGGCCCCGGAGGACGGGGGCTCCGCGTCATCATCGACCTCGATCCACTCGGCGGGCTCGCGCATCACTTGAGGATCACCGCTCGCGGGGTCCGGTTCAAGTCCGCGCTCACCGGGCCCCGCGCAGGAGGGTCCGGAACGGGGCCAGGTCGACCTCGTAGACGGCGTCCATCGCGGCCTGCCACTGCCAGTACTCGGGGTCCTCGATCGGGCGGGCGGTGAGGCTCGCTTCGACCGCTTCGCCGAGCACGTCCCAGCCCCCGGCGAGGGGCCGTGGACGGGCGTCGACGCGCAGGAAGAGCCACTTGCCGCCCTGCTCGAACGGCCCCGCGACCTCACCCGCGGGCGTCACGAACGCGAGGCGCGCCAGCGGTGAGTCGCTGCGCACGACGGGCGGGACACGCCCGCCCTGCTCGCGCGACTCGTCCTCGGAGAGCTCGGTGGCGACGTCGGCGAAGGGCGTGCCCGCAGCGAGCTTCGCTGCGGCGCGGTCGCGGGCCTCGGGCGTCGAGACGGCGATGACGCGCACCTCGGCGTGCTCCGTCGTGAGCAGCCACGCGCGCACGACCCGCGAGGCCAGGAGGTCGACCGCGATCTCGCGCGCGAGGCCGCCGAAGAACTCGTCCGCGGTCAGCATCAAGCGCCGCCGCAGGAACGTCTCGAGGTCCGGAGCTCCGGCCTTCTGGGCCTCCGCTTCCAGCGCCGTCCGGCGGCGCTCCAGCATCCGCTCGACCGCCCCCCGCGGCAGGGTCGCGCCGAAGCGCGCCGCTTCGAGCTCGACGATGCGCGAGAGCACGAGGTCGTCGAGCAGCTCCCGCATGCCCGCGCCGTCGCGGCGCAGCCACGAACCGAGCAGCTCGGCGAGCTCGATCCGCGTGCCCGCGACCGTCGCGACGGCGAGCTCGTCGGTCGCGCGGCGCGCACCGGCTGCGGCGGACGGCGACGCCGGAGGAGTCGCGCTGCCAGCGCCCTCCGCCGGAACGCCCTCAGCCGGAATGCCCTCAGCCAGAATGCCTGCGCCCTGAACTGCTGGGCCCCGTGGGTCAGCGCTCGGCGCGCCCGAGCCCGTCGCACCGGGGCCTTCAGCCCCCGCCGCCGTTCCCGGAGAATTTCCTGGACCCCTCGCCCCCGCGACCTCGCCCGCCCCCACCTCTGCCACCCGCACCGCGGCTCCGGGGGCCGGTGCCGGCTCGACCGCCTTCGGCGCCGCAAACGCCGGGTCCGCGACCCGCGGCGGCGCAGGGCGGTTGGACGTGGCCGAACACGCGGCGAGCGCCGCCGCGGCGCACGCGAGAGCGAGCTTCGCGCTCATCGGAAGTGCACCCTCCGCACGACCTGCACGCCGTGGCACACGGGACACGTCTGGAGCTGCATGCCTTGGTTCGCCTGCGCACCGCCCCCGCGGCCGCCGCGGCCGCCGCCGCGGTTGCCTTGGTCAGGGGCGCCACCGCCGCCGGTCAGGAGCACCTCGAGCGCCCCCGCCCCGCCGCACGTGCCGCAGTTCGTCAGCGTCGGCCGCGCGCGCAGCTCGAGGTCCCCCGAGTTCTCGACGTAGTACGCCAAGAGCCACATCGCGCGGTGGCTCGCGCTGAAGGTCTGCCAGAACGTCTGCTGTTCGTCGTCTTCTTCTTCCGCGCGCCGGCTGCGGGCCGCCACCTGCTGGTTCTTGAGGAACTGCCGGATGCGCGCGGCGAGGGCGTCGCGCTGGGCGTCGGTCTCGTTGGTCGGCGCCGCGGTCGGTGCGGCTTCGGCCTCGTTGCCGCGCTGCGCCGCCTCGCGCCCGATGAGCCAGGTGCCGCTCCCGTACGTCGTCGCCTCGTAGCGCACTTTGCGGCGCGCCGCGAAGAGCGGCTTCACCTGCTCGAGCTGGGCCTCCTTCGAGATCGTGCGCTGCAGGTCCGCCAGGACCGCCTTCTGGATCTCCTCGGAGAGGCGCTCGTCGACGTAGGCGCGCGCCGCCGCCAACGTGTTCTCTGCGGCCAGGTCGCGGGTCAAGCGCCGCATCCAATAGAACCAGCGCCGCCCGACGTACTCCTTCGCCGCTTCATCGCGCGCGAGGAGGAGCCGCGCCTCCTGTTTCTTCGCGTCCTCGCGCAGCGCGCTGTCGGGATAGAGCCGCTCGAAGCCGCGCAACAGGTCGAGCGCGGCGTCCCACTGTCCGCGCTTGCGTTTGCGGTCCGCTTCGCGCAGGTAATCGAGCTGCGCCTGCTGCTCCGCCTTCTGCTTCACACGCGGCAGGAGGTTGCTGAGCTCCGTCGCACGGTACGTCGGATCGAGCTCGCGCACCCGCTGGTAGTGCTCGACGGCGCGACCGAACGCGTAGATCCGCTCGCACGTCTCGGCGAGCTCCCACTGCGCCTTCGCGTCGGTGGCCGGCGCCAACGCCGAGTACTGTGCGTAGAGCTCCTCGGCGGAATACACATCGAGCGCAGGGATGCGCAGCCCCTGCTCGATCGACGCGACCCGCGTTTTGTCGATCTGCTGCAAGTTGCCTTCGGTCTTGATCAAGAACGACTTGCCCTCGCGCGAGAGGACGACCCCTTCGATGGTCGCACCCGACGTCAGCACGAGGCGCTCCGCGTCGATGAGGATCTCCTCCGCGACGGTGTCGACATAGCCGAACCGCGTCTGCAGCTCCGTCGATTGCTGCGGGTCGAGCATCGCCCACGGCACGGAGACCAAGCCGCCGCTCGTCAGCAGTCGGAAATCGAGCACCTCGGCGCTGTGATCGACGATGGCGCCGAAGTGCACGCCGCCGTCGCGCAGGCGCAACATCACGAGCTCCTCAGCAGCAGGCGGCGCCACGGCCTGTGCACCCGCCGGTGCGAAGCTCGCAACGGCGCAGGAGAGCACGAGCAGGATCGTTCGAAGGATCTGGATCATGGTGTTCGTTTCTCTTGAGCCTCGGGCGCCGCTTCGTCGCCGAGGAATCGCCGCCGCATGCGCTCGCCGAACGGGACCTCGCGCAGGAGGACCGTCCGCCACGCTTTGGTGCGCTGCACGCCGCCGGTGGTCCAGCGGACTTCGATATCGACGAGGTACTCGCGTGCTACGGACACGCCGCCCACGTCGGTGAGGGGGCTGCCGGGCAAGGGCTCGGCGGTGGCGCTGTACACGACGCCGCGGGTGCCGGGCACGGGCCGATCGGCGATCGGGCGCGGGGCGCCGGCGGTGCCGTCGGGCAGCAGCGTGAAGAGGCGCTCTTCGAGGTCCTGCACCACCGCTTCGACCGAGACCGACGCTTTGCCACGCAGCGCCGCCGAGCGCGCCAGCGCCGCGCCGAACGTCAAGAGCCCGAGCAGCATCGAGACACCGAGGAGCAACACGCCCATGGCGAGCAGCACCTCGAGCAGCGTGAAGCCGCTCTGTTCGCTCCGGTGGGGTTTCATCGCCGCGGCTCCTCGCCCGAGAGGTCCCATTCGTCGCGGTGGAGGGCCACCGGCGTGTCGATGACGATCGGCTCACCGAAGTGCAACCGGGCGCCCTCGGGGAGCCGCCGCTTGCCCGTGCCCCGCTGCGCGCGATTCACCAGCAGCGCGTCGCCGGTGATGTCCGTGACCTTGAGCCACTCACCTTCGACGAGCACGAAGCGCCCGAGCACCTCTTCGAGGCCCTTGGTCGTGGTCAGCGGGAGGCGCACCGCAGACTCTTCGACGTCTTCGATCAACAGCGGTCGCCGCGCGAGGTCCCGCTCGCGCTCGACTTCGAGCTCCAAGCGGATGCGCCGCGGCAAGTTCGGCAGGACGCCGCCGCGCGGCTGGCCCGGGGACGGTTCGTTCCACACGTGCAGGTCGGGGTTCGGACGGTTGAGGCCGTACGCGTCCCACGACGTCGCGGCGTGCACGAGCTCACTGCCCGTGCGCCAACCGCCGTCGGGCGCCGCTGGATCCAAGAGCGTCGTCTGCGTCGCGAGGCGCACATCGAACCACAGCACACCGCCCGTGATCTCTTCGACGAGTTCCGCGGCCGGGCGCCCGTTGCGGCCGAAGACGTCCGCCGCGAGGAGGCGCGGCGCTTCGTTCGGCGCGAGCAGGCGCTCGCCGCGCAGCAGCAGCCCTTCGTACCGGAGGTCGCCCTTCGAGCCGCGCGGGATCAGGGCCCACACGACCTCCATGAGTCCGATGCCCGCGAGGTCCACCGGCGGCAGGGCCGTGGGGTCGGCCTCGTCGACCGCGTTGACCTCCTCGACCGAGAGCGCGCCGCGGGCGTCGCGCTCGCGCGCGGTGCGAGCGGCACGGGCCGCTTCCGCCGCCGCGCGCGCCCGCAGCCGCGCGAGGTCCGCGGGTGCGGCGGTGCGCACGAGGCGCAGCCTGGGCCAAAGGCGCTCGAAGCGGCCGTCCTGGTCGGTGTCGTGCGGGAACCAATCGACGATCAGATCGCCGCGTGTGCCCGCGTGCAGCGCACGGAGGTCGCGCGCGACGAGCGCGCCGACCGCGGCCCCCTGCTCGACGACGGCGCGCCGTTGCTCCCCCTTCGTCCAGAGGTCCGTCGCGGAATCGACGAGCCGGACGAGCGCGAGCATCACGATCGCGCTCAGTCCCGCGGCGAGCATCAGCTCGACGAGCGTCAGGCCGCGCTGTGCAGAGGCCTTCATCGGTCCACGCTCCGGAGCACGCGGCCCGGCCCGAAGTACGTCGCTGCGAGGTGCCGCAGCCTGGGCGAGACCTTCCACCCGTGCGCGCGCCCGGTCAGTGGATCGAAGGCGCCCGCCCCGTAACGCACGAACGCGCGCCACTCGACACGATCGGACTGCTCTTGGATCGGCACGAGGCCGCCGTCCTGAACGCCCTCTTCGAGCAGGCGCAGGCCCGGTGTCTCCTCCGGGTCCCCGTCCCAGGGCGCGCTGGCGCGGGTGCGCTGCAGCACGACGAGGTCCGAGCCCCCCACCGAGGACTCCTCGACGTCGAAGGTGACGCCGCTCCACCACGCCCCGGGTTGGTCGAGGTGCAGACCGAAATAACCGAGCTCCGGCCCATCGAAGCGCAGCGCGTAGCGGTCCCAGTAGCGGAACGGGAAGAGGATCACCGCGGTGCCCGCCGCGTGGCCCGAGGGCGCGGTGCCGAAGCGCCCGCGGAACGCGCCGCCGCCGCGGCCGTCCATCGAGCCCGGTTCGCCGGAGCGGCGCGGCATGTCGAGCGCCCCGCGGATGAGGCGCGTGTAGTGGATGAGCTCCCCGTCGATCAGCACGAGGCCCTGCGGCGGGAACCCGTCGAGGCTCGCCAGCGGCAGCGTCGCGTCGTCGGCGCTCACCTCGCCGGCGAGCGTCGTGACCGTCCAGTGTTCGAGGTACGTGACGGGCTCGCTCGCTTGGTGCGGCTGGGGCAGCGTCCCGAGCAAACCGCGCCCGTTCGCGGCGAACGCGACCCCGCCCGTCGCGGCGTCGTAGCCGCTGTACGCGACGATCTCCTCGCCGATGCGCAGGAGGCCGCCGTTCGGCCGGAGCTGCGAGAGCGCCTCTGCGCCCGTTCCGAAGAGGCCGCCGGGCACACGCACGGCGCGGCCGAGCACCGTCATGCCGCCCGCCGCTTCGTCCAGCGGGTTCGCGACGACGAGGCTCGCCCCTGCCGTGTGCTCCGCCGGCTGCGCGCCGGGCAGCCCCAGGAACACGCGGCTGTTGCCGAAAGCGAGCTCGTCGCACGACGCAGCGGGCACACCGAAGTCGCGGTGTCCACCCGAGCCGCTGCCGACGGTGACCGAGGTCACGAACCGCGGGAGCTCACCGCTCGGGAACTTCACGATGCGCGGCGCGACGCGGGTGTCGGTCTGCGCGCCCTGCGTGCCCGCCAGGATCGGCTCCGGGGACTCGTCGTCGAACGCCACGTAGATGCGCCCGAACGTCGTGTAACCCGAGACCTGGATGCGATCGCCCTCTTCGTCGCCGAACGCGGCGGGGGCATCTTCGACCGCGCGGAAGACGTTCGGAGCCGCTTGGCGCCAGCCGCGCCGGATGCGCTCGTTCGAGGCGAGGTGCGCGCGGTGCACCCGCATCGGCCAGCCGAGGTGCGCGGGGCCGTCGCCGGCGAGGAACACCGGATCGAACGCCCCCGGCATGCCGCCGTCGGCGCGCACCCCCGGTCCGCCGCCGAGCTCGAAGACCTGGAACACGGGCACCACGGGGGTGCCCGCGACGTGCGCGCCGGTCTCCGTGCCCATGACGCCGCGGAAGTGCAGGCCCGCGGCCACGGCGCGGGTCAGCGCCAAGTTCTCGTTGGGGTCGATCCCGCGGAACGGGTCCCAGTCGACGCCCACGGCGGCGGGGCGGGTGGCGCTCGAAGCCGCCGGAGCTGCAGCGACCGTCGGCAGCGCGAGGGTCGGACCAGCGCTCGGGTCGTAGATCCCGCCGCCGCCGCCACCGCCGGGTCCACCGGGTCCACCGGGTCCACCGGGGCCACCGAGCGGCGGATCGACGTTGAACGGCGCGCCGCCGAAGAGCGTCGCGTAGGCCGAGAAGAGCGCGGCGGGCGAAGAGCGCACGAGCTGGCCGTACTGCGCGTCGACGTCGTCGTAGCGCACCCACTCGGTGGCCTCCGGCGTCGCCAATTCCGTGATCTGCGCAAACTGCGAGAGGCCCGTCGTCGACTGCAGGAACGTCAACTGCGTCGCCCCCGGCACCGAGAGCGAGATCGGCAGGATGTACGTCTGCGAGTTCATCGACGTCGTCGGGTCGAGCGGCGCACCGCCTGGGCCGACGCCGCCGAGGGTCCAGCCCGGCTGCCACTCGAAGATGAACGCGCGCGGGCCGCGCAGGGCCTGCACGGGGTCCGTGACCTCGTCCGTGTTGAACGTGGGCAAGCTGCGCGTGGCATCGCGCTCGACGATGCGCAGCGCGTTGCCGCTCCAACCCGAGTAGCGCACGATCTCGACGCCGCCGATCGAGTAGTTGTTCTGCGGCAGCGACGGGTCTGCGCTCGCGACGGTGTTGATGCGCACGCCGATCAGCGCTGCGTAGCCGCCGCGCGGATCGAACGCCGGCATCACCTGCGCCCCCGAGGTGTCGCTGAGCGGATCGTCGGCCAGCGCGAGCGTGAGCTCACCCGTGCGGTTCGGCAGCCAACCGCGGCCGAGGTCGAGGGACTGCGCGAGCACCGTGACCTGGACGATGTCCATGTCGTTCTGCTGCGGCGTGCCCACGACGCGCGCGACCCGCCACGGCCCGAGGCTCGCGGGGAGCAGCGCTTTGCCCTGCGGCACGTCCGTCGCGAGCGGCGCGCTGTAGCCGTACAGCGCGACCGGTGTGCCGCGCGGGTGGCTGACGCTGACCGTCGCGAGGTCCTGGGGCAGGCGATCGACCTCGTTCCAGCGCTGGCGCGCAAGGCGCCCGCCGGAGCCCGCGAACGCGCCCTCCGTCTGGTGCGTCGCCTCCATCGTCGTGGCGCCGGTGACGGCCACTTCGATGAGCTCGTCGCCGAGGCGGACGACACAGCGCTCCGGGAAGCCCTCGGTCGACTCGACCTGCAACAACGCCGAGCCCTGGTTCAGCGGCGCCAGGAGCCGCGTGAGCCCGAGCCGGCGCACTCCCGCCGCCGAGCCGTTGACGTAGAGGCCGACCTGGTCGGGCCGCGACCCCTGCACGTCGGCTTTGATGTGGTGCCAGACCCCGGCGGGGAGCCCCGGATCGGTCTCGGTCGTCGCGATGCGGAAGCGAGCCTCCGTCGCTTCGCGCTCGACGGTCAGGCGATGGTCGCCGAACCCATCGAGCACGCGCAATACGAGGTCATCCCCTTCCATCCCCAGCACGACGCGGTCCGTCGACGCGCTCGGTCCGCCGACCGAGAGGAACGTCCCGTCGCCCGCTTGGCGCGGCTGGAACCAACCTTCGAACGCGAGCGGGCGCAGCATCCCGTTCTGCGGCGCGTACTGCACCGGCTGCTCGGGGTTCGCGGGATCGAAGGCGAGCGTTTCGTCGGGCAGGTAGCGCCCTTCGAGGTCGCGCAGCTCGTGGTCGAAGTGCAGCATCCGCCCGCGCAGATCGCCGATCTCCAGCACGCGCGCCGGAGCGAGCTGACACCACGCGGTCTCGTCATCGCGCGCCGCGAACACGTGCTCGCCGCGGCGCACGATGCCTTCGTCGTCGAAGACCGGGTCCGAGATGCCGGGGATGTACGGCACGCCGTTCAGCGTGCCGAGGTGTGCGACCGCGCGCGAAGGCGGCTCGACCCCCGCGTCGTAACGCGACGTCGCCGCGGGCCCCGTCGCCCACCACGGCGCGCGCCGTCCCAGGCGCAGGGCTTCGTCGAAGTCCTCCTGGCGCGCGAAGAGGTGCATCAGCTCGCCCGCCTGCGGCGTGACGAGCTCGACGCGCTCGCGCACCGCGGAGGCGCGCAGGATGCCCGCTTCGCCGTTGACGGCTGACCGCAGCTCCAGCGCGTACGTATCGCGCGAGGTGAAACACACCGGCATCGTCGCAAACGCCAGGCGCGCGTCGTTTGCGTTCAAACTGTTGATGTACAGCGCCACGGCGTCCCGCGGATCGGAGAGCACCGTCGCCCCGCCGCGTAGCGCGCCCGGCTGCACCGTCGCCTCGGCCGGCAGCGCTTCGACGCCTGCGGCGGGCAACACGACGCGCCGCATCCAATCCTCGAGGCCGATGAAGGGCCGCGACTCGATCGTCAGCGCCGCGAGCGCGCGCGCTTCGCGCTCGTCGATGCGCGCGTTCTGGCCCGCCAAACCGACGTTCGAGAAGAGCGCCGTCAGCGTCTCGGCGGTCGCCGTGTTGACGTTCACGGGCCGGCGCACCAGAACGCTGACCTCGGCTTGCCACGGCGCGTAGTCGAACTCGAGCGCGCGGTCGAGGAACACCTGCCCGGCTTCACCGCGGTGCGCCACGAAACGCAGCTCGGTCGAGAGTCCGTTCGAGATGCGCACCGTCGATCCGACCCCGAGCCAGCGCGAGTCCTCGACGCGGATGTCGAACGTCTCGCCGGCTTGGATCGGCGACACGAGCCGGGTCGGGTGCTGCCAGGCGGGGCCCGCGCGCAGGCCGTCGTCCACCGTCGCGTGGCGCCGCAGCACATCGAGCGGGAACGAGCCGAGCGAACCCGACAGCGCCAGCGCGTCGGCTTCGAGGAGCTGGTCGATCGTGTCGAGGTCGCGCGGCACCCCGTCGGTCACCGCGGTGCGCCACAGGATCGGGGCGAACGCCCGCTGGTCGATCACCTGGTCGCCCATCCCGTGGGTCGACGGCGGGCGCGGCCCGTCCGTGAGCCAGTTCTTGTCCTTGTCCTGGACCGCGCCGACGCCGCGCTCGAGCACCTGCACGCGCCCCTCCTTGTCGCGGCCGCCGAGCTTCACGAGCTCGCCGCTGACCCAGACGATGCCCTCCTCGGGCAACGCGCCGGCGTCGAGCACCTCGAACGCGCGCTCCTGGCTCGGCAGTGGCGCAGCGAGGCGCGTCACGACCCCCAAGAGGTTCGCGATCACCTGCGGCGACGCGCTGTCGAGGTCGATGCGACCCGCGAGGTCGTGCACTTCGGCGGTCCACATCACGCCCTTCGGGTCGTGGGGATCGAACCCGCGCGGGTCGGTGACGGACAGCCCCGAGAGCTCGTCCAGGTCGTCGTAGTACGGCGTCGTGTCGAGCGCGGGGTGGGACGCTTCGAGCGCGACGCGCGCGCGCCGCGCCGCGGCATCGAGGGCCAGCCGCGCCTGCGCGTCGTCCGCCAGATGGCGGCTCGCGCGGTCGGCGTTGCGCGCCGTCGCCAGGAACGGCGCCGTGAACACGAAGAGCGCCAGCAGCACGAACAGGACGATCACGAGCACGAACCCGTCCTCGCGCGGAGTGAGCGGCTTCTGCGACCCTGCGAGGCGCGTCACGAGCATGGGTTCACTCCACCGTCCCGAAGGGGTTGACGACCACGAGGTCGCGGCTGCCATCGTCGAACACGAGCGCGATGCTGACCCGTTCTGCGTGCAGCGCAGGGTCGAGCGAGCCGCCCGCGAGGAACCGCACGATCTGCGGCGCGTCGGCGGCGAAGGTCACGCCCTGCGGCAGGACGAAGGCTTCGCTCGCGCGCACCGTCGCGAGCACGAGCTGGTCGAGGGCCCCGGCCCAGCCTCCGCCGGGGTTGCCGAGCGAGAGCGGACCCTTCGGGTCCCAGAGCTCGCGCTCTTCGGCGCGCACGCCGAGGGGCACGCCGTCCGCGAACAGGGCGAGCTCGCGCCGATCGTAGCCGAGGGTGACGCGCGTCCAGCGCCCCGGACGCAGCGCGCCCGGCGCCGAACGGACCGTCACGGGCGGTCCCGCGACCTCGCGCCCGAGCTCGTCCACGCGGCGCGTGGTGATGCGCCCGTCGAGGCCTCCGTCGGCGCGCACCAGGAGCTGCACGATGCCGCCGAGGTCGACCACCTTCGCCGCCGCGAGGCGCGCCGGCCGCAGCGCTACGTCGAGGCTGAAGCCGCGCCGCGGATCGAGCAACGGGTCCGCGCCGAGGTCGATGCGCACCTCGGCCGTGCGGCCGCCCTGCTCGAAGTCGAGCGCTCGCCCGGTGTAGCCCGAGCCCGTCAGCGGCTCGCCCGGGAACCCGCGCGGCGTGGCAGCGAGGCCGCGCCCGCCTTCGAGGTCCGGGGTCTCGAAGTGCCACGTGCCCGCGACCTCGAGGGCCTCCGCGACCAGGGTCCCGCCCGCGGCGTCGATGCGCACGACCGCTGGCGCGCGGCGCGCGACGGCCGTCTGGTGCGCTTGGCGCAGCACGTTCTGCACGAGGCCCACGGCGGCGCGGCGCCCAGGGTCGAAGGTCGCGAACATGCCGAGCCCGATCCCCGCGAGGAGGCCGATGATGCCGATCACGAGCAAGAGCTCCAGCAACGTGAAACCGCCCGCAGAGCGCTGGGCTGCGACCGCCGTCGCCGTCTGCTCTGGCAGAGACCTCGGGGGATTCACGTGCGGCATCGGGATCACCGGGCGGGACGGAAGTTGCCGATGTCGTCGGCGGTGCCGAAGCGCCCGTCGGGCCCCGCGGAGAGGAGCTGGTACTTGCCCGCGTTGTAGTAGTCGCCCGTGACGGGGTTCTTGACGCCCGTCACACGCGCTTCGACCGACTCGCCGGTCTCCTGGTCGACGGTGACGTAGTCCGCGCCGTCGGCGTAGTCGCGCCGGTGCAGGTACACGATCGGGTTGCCCCAATCGTCCGTGAACTCGAAGACCTCGGACACGGGGAACCGCGTCAGCGAGCGCTTCGTGTCGTCCCCGTCCGAGTTCGAGAGCCGGTCGTCGGGCAGCTCCATGCCGCGGTACGAATTGTCCGCGGGATAGAACGCGATGACGAGCATCTCGCCGCCCATGTTGGCGCGCGACGGGCGCGGGTCGAGGTCCTTCGGGAACGTCGACGGCGGGTAGTCGTTGCGCTCGCCTTCGTACTCCTCGATCGCCGCAGCGAGCTGCTGGATGAAACCCTCGGTGTTCTTCGAACGGACGGTGTCCTCGGCTCCGCCGAGGCGCGTCACGAGGAACGTCGCCAAGAGCGCGATGATCAGGACGACGGCCAGCACCTCGATCAGGGTGAAACCGGCACGGCGGTGCGTGGGAACTCCCAGCGGCGTTCTCAGCGCTGTTCTCAGCAGTGTCTTCATCGGCGTCGCACGACCTCCACGTCGTCCATGCGGAGCGCCGTCTTGCGCCCGGCATCCCCTTCGCTGAACACTCCGAAGCGCACGGACTGGCGCGAGCGCTGGATGCCGTCGCCCTTCAGCCCGACGAACACCGGCTCACCGGCGATGTAGAGGGTGAAGGTCGAGCTCGTCTCGTCCCCGACCCGCTCGATCCCGATGCGGACCGGCTCGCCGATCGGCCAAGCGGGCGACGCCGCAGCGTCCTTCCACTCGCCTTCGTCGGCGCTGCTGCTGCGCACCTTCGCCTGGATGGTGCCGTCGCGGTTGCGCCCGAGCAGGATCTCGGCCTGGGCCTCGGACTGCCCCGCGCGCTCGCGCTCGACGGCGATGAAGACCCCGTTCGTCGTGTCGCGGCTCGCGGGCAGGATCGTCACGTCCGCGAAGAACGACAGGAAGCGATCGGTCGCCAGCTCGTGGAAGACCCGCGTGCGTCCCTTGCGGTCGATGCTGCCTTCGAGCACCACCGCGCCGTCGCGCAAGAGCGTCTCGGGGCCGAACCCCTCTTCCTGGCGCCAGCCGTTGGCGATGCGGCCCGGCTCGCGGTCGAAGCGATCGCGCCACGTCTCCTTCGTCTCGTGATCGCGGATCCGATCGCCCGTCGCTTTGGCGTAGACGCGCACGGGATCGGCCGCGCCGGCGTTCCGCCGGTCCTCTTCGACTTGGGCGAAGAGGGTCAAGGCCTCCTGCGTGTCACCCGTAGCGTAGGCCCACCACGCGAGGCCGATGCCCGCCGAGGCGAGGCCCGGCCGCTCGACGCGCGCGCGCTCGAAGCACTGTTTCGCCGCCTCGAGGTCGCCGAGCGCGACGTGGTTGAAGCCGCGCCGCGACCACGTCCCCGCGCGCGCGGGCTCCAGCCCGAGCGCGCGCTCGAAGTAGAGCTCGGCCGCCGCGTGATCGCCGAGCTCCATGCGCAGCGCGCCGAGCTCCTCGAGCGCGGGCGCGTAATCGAGCTCGCGGTCGAGCGCTGCTCGGAAGCTCTGCTCGGCCCCCGTGATGTCCCCGCTCGCCGCCATGAGTCGGCCGCGTTGGTAGAGGACCCACGGATCGGTGGGGTCGGCCGCGTACGCGTCCTGGATGAACGCCAGGGCCTCCTCCGGGTGCCCGGTGACCTCCGCCAAGTGGGACAACGCGCCGAGCGCCAGCGCCGCACGGAACGGATCGGCGCGCCGCGCGAGCTCGAGGGCCGCGCGCGCCGCCGGGTACTGGCCCGACCGCAGCGCGGCGAGGCCCCCGGTCACGAGCAGCTCGAAGCCCGCGTCGGGCGTCGCCGCGCCAGCGGGCACGACCGCACTGTCCCCGTTGGACGTCCCCGCCCGCTGCGAGAGGAGCGCCGCCGCGCCGAGGCCCGCCGCAGCGACCTGTGCGAGGCCCGAGTTGTCCTCCGGATCCGCCGTGAGCGCGCGCGCAAAACGGTCGAGCGCTTCTTCGGTCCGACCATTGGCGAGCAGGGCTCCGGCGAGGTCCAGCCGCAGCGCCATCCGCGTCGCGGCTTCGTCATCGCCGCGCGGCTCGGCGTCGACCGCCGCCGCGAACTGCGTCAAAGCCTCCGCGGCGCGGCCGCGCTGCAGCAAGAAGCGCCCGTAGAGCTGGCGGACCTCGTAGTCCGTCCGCGCGAGCTCGACCGCGCGCTTCAGATCGAGCTCCGCGCGCGGATCGAGCCCGAGCAACGCGCGCAGCGCGCCGCGCCGTGCGAGCACGCGGGGCTGCGTCGCTTCACCGGACGCGAGCAACGCTTCGTACGTGTTGAACGCGTCTTCGAAGCGGAACCCGAGCTCCAGGCAGCGCGCGAGGCCCAGCCGCGGCCGCACATCGGCCTGCAGGTTGATCGCGTCGGCCATGCGGTAGAGCTCCTCCGCGATCTCGAGCGCCCGCGGCGCTTCGTTGCGCAGCTCGATGCAACGGTCTGCGAGGCGCAGGGCGCGCTCGAACTCCGTCGGCGACAGCGATGCGCCGAACTGCACACGCGCGAGCTCCAGCTCGTTGGTGGGCGTGTCGGCGAAGCCGAACTCCTGCACTTGGCCGCGCTCGAACTCGACGACCGAGGAGGTGCCTTTGTAACGCGCTTGGCCGGTCTCGGGGTCGACCTCGTAGAAGACGAGCTTCTCGGTGGGCCGCGCCGCGAGGCGGTAGCGGTCGCTGTTGCGGAGCTGGCCGAACTTGTAGCCCGTGGTGTAGACCCAGTCGTACTGGCGCTTGAAGCTCGCGATGCGCGCCGCCCGCTGCTCCGGGTCGTTCGGATCGAACGCGACGGAGACCGACGCGACGTCGAGCTCTTCCGCCACCTCGAAGAGCCCGGGCGCCGCGGCGCTCTGCACCGGGGTCCGCAGGAACTTCGCGTGCAACGCAGGGATCGGCCCCCAAGGTGTCGGCGGCGCGAGCGCGCCGAGCGGCTCGAGCGGCGGCAGCTCGAGGCTGAGCGGCGGCAGCGGCTCCGTATCGCGCGGCTGCGAGAAGAGGTCGCGCGAGAGCGCGTCGCGGCGGTCCTTCGGCACTGCGGTGCGCGCAGGATCCGGCACCGCGGGCGCGCCGTAGTCGAGGGTCTTCGAGCGCGGGTCGCTGCTGCGCGCGCCCGACGACCAATTGGCCTTGACGTACCAGCCGGCAAAGACCGCCAAGACGGCGAAGAGGATGGGCTCCTTGCGCATGTTCACTGGACGCCGTCGGCCGCGACGAGCTCTTCGGGCAGGTGGAGACGGACCACGGAGAAGGTCACGGACAGGTCGAGTTCGTCGGTCTTCGCGCGCCGCGTGCGGGCTTCGACGACGCGGATCGGGAGGGGCTGACCGAAGACCTCGGATTGGGTGGCTTGCAGCCAATCCGTGATCGTCTCCGGTGACGACGCCGCTTTGATCTCGATCGAGGTCTCTTCGAGCGCGCCGAGGCCGCGCCGCGAGCGGAACGCGGGGTCGAGGTCGATGCGGATGCGCTTGATCTGCTTGACGTCGTTCTCGATCGCGAGCCGCAGCGCCCGATCGAGCGCGTCGAGAGCGGCGAGATAACGCTCGTAGGTCTCGACGGAGTTGGTCATCACCATCTCGAGGTCCAACCCCTGGGGCAAGGCGATGCGCTTGCGCCCGGCGAGGATCGCCAGCGACTCGCGCACGGACTCGACCGCCTTGAAGTACTGGTTGCTCGCCGACTCAGCGCTGCCTTCCGGCAGAGTGAACTCCGGCCGCGCGCGGAACACCGTCCGCGCCTCGAGCGCTCCGAGGGCCGCGCGCAGCGCGTCGTTCGTCGCCCGCGCTTCGTCGCGCGCAGCGAGGTCGTAGCGCTCCTGGGACAGGCTCGAGCGGGCGCGCCGGACGTCTGCGGACTTCGCGTCCACCTTCGTCCCGTAGAGCCCATCGAGCACGAGCCACGCGATGAGGAACACCAAGAGGCCGGAGCCCGCCACCGTGACGAGCCGCTTGTTCTCTTGCCAGAAGTCGTTCATCGCGTGGCCCCCTCGCCGTCCGCAGTGTCTCCGTCAGCCGCGACCGGCGGCGCGAACAGCGTCAGCTCGACGTTGAACTTCGAACCGCTGAACCCGTCCTTGAGCCGCACACCGGGCAGGCTCTCGCGGAGTCCCATCACCATGCGTTGGTGCAGGCTCGCGGGCGACTGCACCCCTTCGCGCGCCGCGCCGCTGAGGCGCAGCACCGGAGCTTCATCGCCGCGCTCGAGCCCGAGCTCGGGGTCGACCTCGAAGCCGCTGTCGAGCTCGGAGAGCCAGAAGTCGGCCGGCAAGTGGCGATCGAGCGCACGGAACGTGCGCGCGAGCTGCTCGCCTTGGCCGCCGATGCGCTCGAGGCGCACGACGAGGTCCTGCAGCGCGGTGTTCTCCGCGATGAGGGCCTCGGTCTCTTCATGCACGCGCCGCTCGCGGTCGAAGCGCGACTTGAAGCGCGCGCTCTCGCCCGTGAGCCGCGTGAGCTCGTCGGTCAGCCGCTTGGCTTCGAAGCCCAGGAGGCCCGCCAGCAGCAGGCCCGCAGCGATCAACCACACCGTCCCGCCCAGGAACTCGCGTTTCTTCGCCGTCGCTGCGGGCAGGACCTCGATCGAGTAGGCCTCGGGATCGCTGCCCATCGACGCCATGCCGAGGGCGATGACCGCCTCGAGCTTGTAACGCTCGAGCTCGTCGGCGGCTTCGGCGGACAGCGCCGACGTGTCGACGACGCGGAACGGGTCGAAGAGCTCGACGGGCACGCCCATCCCCGCCCGGAGGTACTCCGGCAGGCCGTCGAGGGCGGCGCCACCGCCGCAGAGGAGGACCCGGTCGATCTTGAGGCCGGAGACCTTCACCTGCGACTTGCAGAACATCACCGCCGACTGCAAGAGCGACGCGAGCTGGCCCGCAGCCCCGAGGATCGCGCGGCTCGCTTTTTCGTGGTTCGGCGTCGGCTGCGGCTTACCCGGGCGCAGCGATGCGAGCTCCTGCTTGAGCTCCTCGGCTTGACCTCGTTCGACCCCGAAGCGCTGCGCGAGCGCGTCGTCGAACAGCGTCCCGCCGCCGGAGAGGTTGCGCGCGAACAGGAGGTCGGGGCCGCGGGCGATGACGACGTCGACGTTCTCCGCGCCGATGTTCGCGAGGAGCACCGTCTCGTCCTGCACGACGCCGTAGCGCTGGAACGCGTTGTAGAGCCCGATCGCCGCCGGCGCGAAGCTGTCGAGGCTTCCGCCGAGCCCGGCGAGGCCCGCCGCATGCTGGGCCAAGAGCGACTCCCGCGCCATCGCGAGCAGCACGACGTCCTCGCCGCTGATCTCGGGCGGCCGCGGCAGGAGCTGGAAGTCGGAGGCGACTTCGGAGCCCGACTGGTCGCCGATCTCCTGCACCTCGAAGCGCATCAGGTTCCGGAGCTGCCAATCGGGCACCTCCGGCACACGGGTGTACCGCACGTTCACATCGCGCCCGCTGACCGCGATCCGCGCCTGGGTCGGCTTGAAGCCGGCGGCGCGGACGGCGGGCGCGAGGGCTCGGTAGCCGTCGTCCAGGTCCCCCTCCGACTCCGCGACCGCGAATCCGGTCGCGTGGAAGGTGTTGCCTTTGTACTGCCCGCGCAGCGCGATCGCGGTGCGCGCGCCGACGTCGATGCCTGTGGCGATGCGGGCCATCAGCGGACTCCCTCCACGGGGGCGCCGGCTTGCAGCTCGGCGAGGTGTTCCCGGACCTCGCGGGCGAGGCGCGGGGATTGATTCTGTTCGAGGAATGCGGCGAGTGCTTCGAGGCGCGCGATCGCGTAGCGGTCGACATCGCGCGCGAGGGTCGCGCGCTCGACCCCGAGGGTGAGGGCGAGCTCCAGCGCGCGCCCCTCGACCTCGCTGCCGGCGAAGCGGCCAGCCAGCGCGCGCGCCCGGCCGTCGAGCTCGTCGTAGAGGTCGATCAACCGGAAGGAGCGCGCGCGATCGAGCTCGCGCGTCAGCTCGCGCAGCGCGGTGAGGCCCCGTTGCACGATGCCCCCGCGCGCCGTGGCCGCTTCGTCCACCAGGGTTTGTTCGAACGGGTACTCCGCCAGCAGCGCTCCCCAGCCCGCGAAGGCTTCGCTCTCGCGACCCGCGCGCTCGGCTTCGCGCGCGCGGCGGGCGAGCCCTTGGGCCGCGACGCGGTCCTCTTCGAAGCGCAGTTGCACGCGGATCGTGCCGGCCTCCGCGAGCTCGATCGCCAGGTCTGCACCGTCGGCGTTCGAGATCGAGCTCACGCGCACGGGCGCGGGGAAACGCAGGCGCACGAGGTCGCTGTCCTTGCCGAGCAGCACGTCGGTCACATCATTGCGCTCGAAGCCTGCGCTGTGGGCGAGGTAACCGCCGTTCCCGAGGGTGGCGAGGCCGCCCGCGGCGAGGGTCGGCTCGGCGCGCAGACGCAGGACCGCCGGAGCGTCGAGGCGCAGGCTGAAGCCCACGTCGGTCGCCTCCGGCGCGAGCGCGAGCGCCGTGCGGCTGGACCGCGCCGCGTTGGCGGCTGGGCCCGCGTGGACGTTCGAGACGAGCACACGATCGACCTTGGCCAGCGCGAGCGCCCGCGGCGGACGCCCGAGGCCCACGACCTCGAACGAGCCGCTCTGCAGGACCGCCGGGGCGGTGCCTGCGGCGACGAGCGACGCGTCGTCGACGTGCACGGTGCCTGCGGAGCCCGCCGGCACCTCGGCTGCGAGCAGGACCGCGGCGCGGTCGCAGCCCGGCGGCACAGCGCACGCAAAAGCGAAGAGCTCGTGTCCCTCGGAGCTCTCGATGGGCTCGGCCCAGACCTCGTGCGCGAGCGGCGCCTGTTCCCCCGTGCCCGAGAACGCGAGCCCCAGCCGGGCGCGCGCCGCGCCCGAGGTGCGGGCGGACACCTGGACTTCGAGCAAACTGCCCGCGCGCACCCGCGCGGCGTCGGAGCGGTGCAACGCGAAGTCCGCGGACGGAACCTCGTCCTCCGTCAGATCCGCCCCGCCGAGCTCGACGGCGAGGCCCACCCGGCCGCTCGCGCGCGCGCTCGCGGCCGTGCGGAAGACGCTGGGTGCGCCCTCGTCGGCGCTCCAGCCCTCCCCCTCTTCGAAGGAGTAACCCGTCGCGACGAGGTTGCCGCTGGGCGAGACCACGGGGCGCTCGGGGGAGCGGCGCTCTTCGCCGCCTTGGCCGCGCAGCCAGAACCACGCCCCGGCGCCGACCGCCGCGAGCGCGCCGAGGGCGATCAAACCGGCCTTCGACCCGCGCCGCGAGCGCGCCAGGTCCGCAGCCGTGATCTCGAGCGCCTCTTCGCGCGGTTGCACCGCCGTGCGCGCGAGGCCCTCGCCCGCGGGCGCGGGCAGGGCGCCGCGCTGCAGGTTGGGCCGTTCCGCGGGTTTGAGGCTCGGCAGCGCCGTCGGCGGCGCTGGGGCCCCGGACGCCAGATCGAGCAAGGTGAACTGCACGTTCCCGAAGGCGAGCTCGTCCCCATGGCGCAGCACCGCAGTGCGGACGCGGTCCCCGGCCACCCGCGTGCCGTTGGTGCTGTCGAGGTCGCGCAGTTGGACCCCGTCGGCATCGACGGTCAGCTCGGCATGATGGCCCGAAACGGACGTCTCGACCACCTGCAGGGAATTGCCGGGTTTGCGCCCGACGGTGAACGCAGCGCCGGGCGCGACGTTGAGGGGGACGGTCTCGCCCTGGCGCTCACCGGAGTCGAAGCGCAGGGCGTAGCGGGGATTCATGGGGCGTCGCGGGGGGCGTCGAGCGGGGGCAAGGCCCGACCGCACCCGGGTACGGGTACGCGCGGGGTCGGAGGGGTCGGCGGGGACGACGCGGCCCGGGGGCGGGCGCGCGGCGGAGGGGAACTAGCGGCGTCGCGGGCGCGGGTAACGCGCGGGACGCGTCGGGCGGTGCAGGATACCGGCCCAAGGTCGGGAGCCGCAAACCGGCGGCCCACCGGTCGCGCGTTAACCTGTGGGGCGCGTGAGAGAGTCCGACGACGACGGCAGGAGCGCAGAGGGCGGCGCAGCAGGGCGGCGCTTCGTCCTCGCCGTTTCCCCAGCGACAGGCGCGCCGCGGCTCACGCCCGAGGACAGCCAGCACGCGCTGCGCGTCCTGCGCCTCACGGCGGGCGACACGCTCGTGGGCCTCGACGGCTGCGGGGCCGCTTGGCCGCTGCGCATCCGGGCGGCCGACCGCCGCGAGCTCGAGCTCGAGGTCGCGGGTGACCCCGAGCGCGCCCCCGCGCCAGGCAGCCGGGGTCCGGCGATCGAGGTCGCCCTCTCGCTCCCGCGCGGCAACCGCGCGGAGGACCTGATGGGCACGCTGACCCAGCTCGGCATCCAGCGGCTCACGCCCCTCGTCCTGCGCCGCAGCCCGCCCCACGCGCGCGAAGCGGGGGCCGCGCGCCGCGAGCGCCTCCTCCGGGCGGGCCGCGAGGCCGCCAAACAGTGCGGCCGGCTCTGGTTCCCCGAGGTCGGCGAGCCCAGCACCCTCAGCGCGTGGCTCGCGACCCGCACCGGCGTCCCGCTCGCCTGGCTCGACCCCTACGCGGCCGAGGGCCTCCTGGGCTGGGACGCCCCCCACCGCGCCGCGCCCCTCGCCCTCGCCTTCGGCCCCGAAGGCGGCTTCGCCCCCGAAGAAGAAGCCGCCCTCGCCGCCCACGGCGCCCGCCGCGCGCGCCTGGGCGGCCACATCCTCCGCCTCGAGACCGCCGCCGCCGCCGCCGTCGCCGTGGTCATGGCCGAAGCAGCGCGCGACGAACCGAAGCGCGGCTGAGCCGCTCGCGCCTCGGCCCCCCGGCGGCCCCAGAAGGGTGTCCGGCGGAACCGAGGGGGGCACCACCCGTGCCTAACCGTCGCTGAGGCGTCATGGTCCCCCATGTCGGCGAGCGCGTCGACGCACGGGTTCTCGCGCTTCAGCACGAGCGTGAGGAGGTCGGTCTGCCACAGCCCGCTCGGCCGCGCGCACTCGAAGCGCCGCGGCGGCCCCCCGCGTGCGGACCGATCGACACGCTGACGGTCACATCGCCCGCCGTTCGCTGGAGTGCGTCGTGGATGTGGTCCTGACCTCCGTCGGGATCCGCCTGTTCGACGAGCTGGATGGCGCGACGGGTCGCGCTGGAGACTGGGTTAGGGTCCGGTGGATTGCCGTGCGCAGACCGTGGGTTTCAACACGCGAAACAGGTCACCGGGCGAGCATGAATTCGGGGCGGAGCACAGTGTGCTCGCCCGAGTTCCTGCACGCGCCGGGCGCTCCATGTCGTGTCGAATCTCACGGCCCGCAAATAACGAGGTCGTTCAGTGCCGTGAGCACGGTTCGCACAGCCTCCCGCCCGGTTTGCGCATAGGGCAAGGAATCGCACGAGAGGGTTTCCCGAGCTTCTTCAAGGGCCCGGACAAGCCGCGCACCGCCGAGTAACTCGGCGGGTCGGTCATGTCCTGGTGCACCTCGGTGGCCGTGGCTTCACCGCGGGCGTAGACGAGGTCGAGGATCTCGCGCTCACGGCGACTGAGGGCGTCGTGGCGATCCGAGGGCGGCGGAGGGGGGGGTCATCGTGCGGGCCCCTGCTGTGGTGCTAAAAACTCAGCACCGTGGCGGCAGGGCACAAGCCCCTTGGTGCTAAAAAAACAGCACATCGTGAGTCCACGGGGTGCCCGCAGAGCGACGCTCAGCCGTGCGCCCGGACGTCGGACTTTGCCCCGACCCGCCCCTGCCACGCCGCGGCGGCGGCGAAGGTCACCGTCGCCGCGGCGACCGACGTGAGGAAGGGGTAACGGAGGGCGCCTTCGACCTGCTCGCCGACGACCCACGTGGCCGTGCCTGCGACGAGGGCTCCGATCGCCGCCAGAGCGCCGCCGCGCTCCGTGCTCAGCCCCGCGAGGACCGCGACGACGATGCCGGCGCTGCCGAAGGCGGAGGCGCGCTCGACGAGCGCCATCACCCCTTCGCCCGTGCGCGCGAAGTGCCACGCCGCGATGCCCGCGGCGGCGACCCCGAGGCGCGCGGCGAGGAGCGCGCGCCGCGGCGACGCGGGGCGCGAGTTGTGCACGAAGTTGCGTGTCACGAGCGAGCTCGCGACGAGCAACGCGCTGTCGACGGTCGAGAGGATCGCCGAGACGAGCGCGCCCGCGAAGAGCACGTAGAGGAGCGGCGGCAGGTACTGCTGCGCCGTGACGGTGAGGAACGCGTCCCCTGTGGCGCCGGGCGTGGCCGCGGGCGCGAGGAGACCGATCAGGACGGGGATCAGCCCCACCGCGAGGTACAGGAGTCCCCCACCGATGCCCGCCGCGCGCGCCACGCGCGCGCTGCGGGAGGCGAAGCTGCGCGCGAGGACCTCCTGCGCCGTGAGCGAGCCGAGGATCGGGATCAACCACGCTTCGGCGACGTCGAGCCAGCCGGTGCCGTCGGGCAAGCTGAGGTCCACGGGCGCTTGCGCGAGGCGCTCCCCTGCCGCGCCGAGCCCACCGAGTTGGACGATGACCGCGCCGAGTACGAGCACGAGGCCGAGGCACAGCACCACCGCTTGGAAGCTGTCCGTCCACACGTCCGCGAGCAACCCGCCGAGCCCGGTGTACAGCACCGCGATGCCCGCGGCCAACGCCAGGGCGACGGGCAGCGTCAGGCCCTCGCCGCTCGCGACGAGGACCTCGGCGAACGCGCGGATCTGGGCCGCGGCCCAGAAGACGGAGCTCGGCAGGAGCACCACGGCGGCGACGCGCTCTGCGCCCCCGCCGAAGCGCGCGCGGAAGAAGTCCGCCAGGGTGATCACACCGCGCCGCCACAACGGAGCTGCGATCAGGAGGCCCGTCGCGAGCAGGCAGAGCCCGTAGCCGAAGGGCTCGACGGTGAAGAGCGAGAGGCCTTCGGCGTGCACACCGCCCGCCGCGCCGACGCAGGTCTCGGCCCCGAACCACGTCGCGAACACGGAGACCGCGGCGAGGCCCGGCCCGAGGCGTCGGCCGGCGACGAAGAAGTCCTCGTCGGTGTGGATGCGCCGCGCGGCGAGCGCGCCGACGACGAGCTGGCAGGCGACGTAGGCGAGGATGCCCGCGAGGAGTGCGGTCAACGGGGTGTCCGGAGCGGCAAGGGGGAAGGCCGGCGGCCCGGGACCTCAGGGCCCGTGAATGCCGCGGGGGGCGCGACATACTACGGGGCATGATCACGACCACCACCTCGAGCCTCGACGGCTACCGCGTCACGGAGTACCACGGCATCGTCACCGGCGAGGCGATCCTGGGCGCGAACCTCTTCAAGGACCTCTTCGCGGGCATCCGCGACCTCGTCGGCGGGCGCTCGGGGGCCTACGAAGAGGAGCTCGGCAAAGCGCGCCGGATCGCGCTCGAGGAGCTCGAGCAGGCCGCGCAGCGGCTGGGCGCCAACGCCGTGATCGGGATCGACCTCGACTACGAGGTGATCGGGCAGAACGGCTCGATGCTGATGGTCTCGGCCAGCGGGACCGCCGTGCGGGTCACCCCGGTGGCGTGACCGGTGGGGTGACCGGCGGGGTGAGCGGCGGGGTGAGCGCCGCCCCGACCCCGCGGGCGAGTCGGGGTCGGGGGCGGCGCTCGGGCAGGAAGGCTCTGCTCTCCCGGCCGTTCTCTCCGCGTCCATCCCTTCCGCACGGCCACCGATGCGGCCCCCCCCATGGGTGCGAGCGCCGGGTGCCACGCGGTCCCTTTCGGCGGGCGTAGACGTGGAGACCTGGGGGACGAGCCCCAGCTCCGGCGGTACGAACGGAGGCGCGGCCGGGACCCTGACAGGATTTCCGGGATTTCCCGAACAGCCTGTCGCGGGCGCCGGCCGCGCCTCGGAGCCTGAGGGTCGCCCCCGGGGCGACACGCTCTCTCAGAGAATGTACGTGTCGTCGCGCTCGATGCCCTTGTGCTTCACCTTGAGACGCGTGAGCACCTTCTCGACCGCGTCGACGTCCAGCTCGGCGTTCTCCTTGAGGTGGATCACCGTCTTGACGTCCGCGTGGACAGCCCAGGCTTTGTCACCGAGGAGCTCGATCAAGGCCGCACGGACCTTGCCAGAGTCGTCGGCTCATGTCAGGCCGGTCGTCTCGATCACGTAGGCCGCTTTGGCCCGCTTGCGGGTCTCGCTCTTGAAGCTCTCCAGCGTGATGCCTTTGGCTTTGAGGGCCTTCTCGAGCTCCTCCTTGCCGATGGTCTGGCCGGTCTTCAGGATCAACGTGGCATCCGTCCCACTCCAGACGATGCGGTCGATCCGATCCTTGAACGCGTCCACGGCCGCACGGGCCTGTTTCGCGGCGCTTCAGCCCTTGCCCTTCGCGTCGAGGACCCAGAGGGTGACCTCGTTCTTCTTCTCGTCGTCGGGCTTCGGGGGGACGTCGTCCGAGACGACAGGGACGGGGACGGGGGCCGGGCTCGGCTCGGTGGCCGGGGCCCCGAAGGCCGCCGCGGCGACCGCGGCCAGCGCGGTGAAGAGGACGGTGTGCACGGTGTCGGTGCGCGCCGGGCGGCGCGCCTCGGGAGTGGTTCGCAGGCGGGGACCTTCCCCGCCCGCGCTCCTTTCGCACGGACTGGGCCGGGGTGGACAGCCCCTTGCACAAGGTTTACAAGCCGGTGACGCGGACGTCCCCGCTGGCCCGCGATGCTGCCCCCCATGGACCTGCTGCTGATCCGCCACGCGATCGCCGAGGAGCCCCGCCCGGGCCTCGCGGACCCCGACCGGCGCCTGACCGAAGACGGCCAGGGGCGCTTCGAGCGGGCGGTGGCGGGCCTCGCGCGCCTCGGGGTCCGGGCGGACCGGTGCTGGCACAGCCCCTGGCGCCGGGCGCGGGAGACCGCGGAGCTGCTCGGCCCGCTGCTTGGCCCTGCTCCTGGGGCGGCGGCGGAGGTCGAGCCCCTGCTCGCCCTAGCGCCCGGGGCAGCGCTGCTGGAGCGGCTGGCGGCGGAGCCCGACGGGTGCAGCCTCGCGCTGGTCGGCCACCAGCCGTGGCTCGGGGAGCTCGCGGCGTGGCTGTGCCTCGGGGACCCCACGCACAGCGCGGGGCTGCGGGTGCGCAAGGGGGGCCTCCTGTGGCTGCGCGGGGCGCCGACACCGGGCGGGATGGAGCTCGAGGCGGTGCTGAAGCCGGCGCTGCTGCGCCGGGTCGGGGACCTCGCCGCGGACTGAGACGGGCTCAGTCCAGCGGACCCAGGGGTCGATAGGTCACTTGGCCCGCTGCCCCCCGCCGAGGACGACCCGCCGCGATGACTGCGCACGACCCCCGCCACGATCAACCCCTGCTCTGGTTCTCCGAGGTCGACAAGCGCGACGCCGAGCTCGTCGGCGGCAAGGGCGCGAGCCTCGGCGAGCTCTACCAGAACCTCTCGCGGAAGGGGGTCCGGGTGCCCAACGGCTTCACGACGACGGCGCGGTCCTATCGGACGTTCCTGGCGTCGCCGGTGCCCGAGGGCGCTTGGCTCGATGTGCCCGAAGCGGACGGCTTGCCGCGTTTGCGCTACGAAGCGACGCGCCATCGGACCGTCGGCGAAGCGCTCGCTGCGTGTTTTGCGGGCGCGAACGCGGCGGACCACCTGGAGATGCACGCGCGCACGAAGCTCGCGCGCGATCTGATCGTCAGCGCGCCCGTACCGGGCAGCGTCGAACACGCGCTGCGCGCGGGTTACGCGCAGCTCTGCAAGGAATACGGCGCCGAGGTCGACGTCGCGGTGCGTTCGAGCGCGACGGTCGAGGACTCCGACATGGCCTCGTTCGCAGGCCAGTGTGAGTCGTACCTGAACGTACACGGGATCGCTGACGTGCTGGCGCGCTGGAAGCAGTGCTGCGCGAGCCTCTTCACCGAGCGCGCAGTGTCCTACCAGTTGCAGAAGGGTTTGGACCCCCTGGCGAGCGCATTGGCGGTCGTCGTGATGAAGATGGTGCGCAGCGACCTCGGGACTTCGGGCGTGATGTTCACGCTCGACCCCGACTCCGGCCACCGCGGGGTCGTGCACATCTCGTCGAGCTACGGCCTCGGCGAGCTCGTCGTGCAAGGCAGCGTCTCGCCCGATCACTTCACCGTGTGGAAGGAGGGTCTGCGCCGCGGCTACGGCGCGATCGTACACCGCCACATCGGGGCGAAGGACGTGCAGATGGTCTACGCGGTGCAAGGTGGCACCGCGACGGAGAGCATCAACACGTCGGCCGCGCGCCGACGCCAATGGTCGCTCACGCGCGAGGAGATCATGGAGCTGGCGCAGATGGCGCTCGCCATCGAAGAGCACTACGGCCAGCCGATGGACATCGAGTGGGCCAAGGACGGGCGCAGCCAGGACCTGTACATCGTGCAAGCGCGGCCCGAGACCGTGCACGCACGCGCGACGGCCTCGAAGCTGGTGCGGTACCAGATGCCGAAAGGCCTCGTCTCTGCGCTGAAGGCCGACGGACGCGTGTTGGCCGAAGGCCAGGCCGTGGGCACACGCATCGGCTCGGGGCGCGTGCGCCTCTACGAGAGCTACGACGAGGTGATCCTGAAGAAGCGCGCGCTGCGCGAGCGGCTGGCGCGCGGCGAGCGCCTCGATCAGATCCCCCACGCCGAGCGGGTCTTCGACCCGGGCGATGTGCTCGTCACCGAGATGACGACACCCGACTGGGAGCCGATGATGAAGGACGCGAGCCTCATCGTCACGGAAAAGGGCGGGCGTACGTCGCACGCGGCGATCATCGCGCGCGAGTTCGGCATCCCGGCGATCGTGGGCTGCGAGGACGCGACGAAGAAGCTGCGCGCGCTGCAAGAGGTCACCGGCACCTGCGCCGAGGGCGACACCGCGCTGATCTTCGAAGGCCTGCACCCGTTCGAGATCGAAGAGTCCGAGATCGACACGACCACGCAGCTCGACACGAAGATCAAGCTCAACGTCGGCTTCCCCGCGAAGGCGCTGGCGGACAGCTTGCTGCCGGTCGACGGAGTGGGCCTCGCGCGCATCGAGTTCATCCTCACCGCTGAGGTCGGTGTGCACCCGCTCGCGCTGCTGTACCGCCAGGAGCTCGGTGAATACCTCGAATGGAAGAAGCTCGCGCCGGAGCTGGAGCGCTTCCGCGAGGCGCTGGAGCGCGAAGGCGACGAAGAGCTGCGCGGCATCCTCGGCGCGATCGACCGCCGGACGGCGGGTTACGCCGACAAGCGCCAGTTCTTCGTCGATCGCGTGATGGAAGGTGTCGGCCTCATCTGCGCGGCGTTCCATCCGCGGCCGGTACTGGTGCGTTTGTCCGACCTGAAGTCGAACGAATACCGCGAGCTGCTGGGCGGCCGCATCTTCGAGCCCGTCGAAGAGAACCCGATGATCGCGTGGCGCGGCGCGAGCCGCTACTGCGACCCCGTGTTCCTCCCGGCGTTCGAGATGGAGTGTGACGCGCTGCGCCTCGTGCGCCGCCGCCTCGGGCTCGACAACTTGCAGCTCATGGTGCCGTTCTGCCGGACACCGGAAGAGGGGCGCGAGGTCGCGCAGCTCCTGGCGGATCGCGGCCTCGGTAAAGAGGCCGGTGTGCCGCTCTTCCTGATGATCGAGCTGCCGAGCAACGTCATCGAGTGCGAGGAGTTCATCGACGCAATGGCGCTCGACGGCGGCTCGATCGGCTCGAACGACCTGGTACAGACCGTCTACGCGGTGAGCCGTGACGACCTCGAGACCTACCGCCACCCCGTCGACGCGCGTTCTTCGGCCGTGAAGACCCTGATCCGCCAGGCGGTGGCGACGTTCCGCGCGCGCGGCCTCGAGATCGGGATCTGCGGCCAAGCGCCGAGCGACTATCCCGACGAGGTGCCCGCGTTCCTCGTGGAGTGCGGCATCACGTCGATGTCCGTCACCCCCGACACGGCCGTCCAAGTGCGCCTCGCCGTGGCGAAGGCCGAAGCCGCGCGCAACGCAGCGGCGGCCTGAGACGAGCGCGCTCCGCCCCCGTGGGAGCGCGCTGCATCAGCCGCTCGCTCGCGGGCGAATGCTCCGTTACGGTGACCCTCCCCTTGCAACCCCCGCCCCGCGAGTCCGTGATCCTCGTCGACGCCGATGACCGCCAGGTCGGGCTGGCGGAGCGGGGCGTGGCGCACGCGCCGGGCGGGCTGCGACACCGGGCGCTCTCGGTGTACCTCTTCGACGCGGACGGGCGGCTGCTCTTGCAGCAGCGCAGCTTGGGGAAGGCGCTCTGGGCGGGGTCGTGGTCGAACAGTTGCTGCACCCATCCGCGGCCCGGCGAAGACGTGGCGGCCGCGGCGCAGCGGCGCGTGCGCGAGGAGCTCGGCGTGGACGTCTCCCTGCGCGCGCTGTTCCGCTACGAGTACCGCGCCGACGATGGCGCCCGCGGCACCGAGCACGAAGTGGTGCACGTCTTCGCGGGCACCGTCGATGCTGCGGCGCTCGACCTCGCGCCCGACGAGGTCGCGGCGGTGCGGTGGATGAGCCGCGCAGAGCTCGACGAGGCCTTCGCCAGCGCCTCGGCCGCCTACACGCCGTGGTTCCGCACGGCGTGGCCGCGGGTGGCCGCTGCGACGCGCTGAGCTCAGTCTTCTTCGAAGAATGCAAACGCGCGCTGGAAGGCCTTCGGCAAGAGCAGCGTGTGGCCCTGGTCGGCGAAGACCTCGAGCGTCACGGCGCTCGCTTTCTCCTGCGCGGCGCTCACCGCGCGCTCGAGGCGCGCCGGCGGGGCGAGCGGATCGAGCTCACCTGCGAGCACGAGGGTCGGCGGGCAATCGACGGGCACACCGTTGAAGCCCGCGATGCAGACCGCGCGCCGGACCTGGTCGCCGCGGCGCCGCAGGAGGTTCGACACCGTCGCTGCGCCCATCGAGTGGCCCAGCAGGTACACCCGCTCGCGATCGAACGTGTAGTCGAGCGCGAGGCCCGCGAGGAGCGCGTCGAACGCGCCCGTGCCGAGGGTGAAGTCGCCGGTCACGGGGCACACGACGAGCATCCCGCGTTCGTCCGCGAGCTGCTTCAGGTACCCGTCCCCCGCGAGCTCGAACAGGAAGTTCTCGTCGCCGCCTGCGCCGTGGAACGCGATCAAGAGCGGCAGCGGCCCATCGTGCGCGGTCGCGGGGCGGAACACGCGCAGCGCGAGGTCGCGCTCGCCGTGCGCCACGGTGCGCCAGAGGTCGCCTTGGGCCTCGTGGTACGGGCGCTCCCCGGCGAGGAGTCGCTCGGTCTCGCGCTGCGTCGCCGCCGCGAGCGCGGGCGTCGACAGCACGAACTCGCGCGAGCGCGCGGGTGAGGGCACATCGACGAGCAGCGCGAGGCGCGCGCGCAGGACGCGCAGCGACGGCCCGTCCAGCGCGGGCGCCCGATCGCTGTCCGCGCCGTCGGAGGCGCCGCCGCTCGGCGGGTCCTGGCGCGCGGCGCTGCGCTCGGCTTCGGCCGCGGCGAGGCGAGCCTCGAGCTCAGCGCGCACCGCGGAGAGCTTCGGCCCGGGGGCCGCTACAGGGGCCGCTGCAGGGGCCGCGGGCTCGCGCCCGGGCGCGAGCTCGTCGAGCCACGCCACGAGGTCCGCTTTCACCTTCGCCAGGTTGCCGCCGAAGAACGCGAGCGAGATCCGATCGAAGCGCTGGTTCGCCGCGCGCAGCGCGTCTCCAGCCAACGCGCCCTGGATCAGCGGCGCCGCGAGCAGCGCGTCGACCTCCTGGACCAACACGGCGAGGTCCTGGCGCGTGACCCGCGCGGCGGCGGCGTCTTGGTTGGGAGGGTCCTGAGGAAGGGCCACTTGCGGGGCGAGCGCGGCGAGGAGCGGTGCGACGAGGTGGAGCATGGCGCTCCACAGCGTACGCTCAATGCACGAAGCCCGCGCGCTCGAGCGGCCAGAGGCGCGCGCGGACCTTGCCGCGCACGAACACCTGGGCCACCTGGCCGAAGTCGCGGCTGTCGGAGCTGCGCAGCCGGTTGTCCCCGAGGACGAACAGGTGCTCCGGCTCGACGACGGTGTTCACGACGGCCCACGGGTCGATGTTCTCCGGGGCGACGTAGTTCTCGGTGAGGCGCTCGCCGTTGACCCAGACCTGGCCGCGGAAGACCTCGACGTGGTCGCCGGGCAGCCCGACGACGCGCTTGACGTAATCGACGGACGGGTCGAGCGGGTAACGCATCACGATGACGTCGCCGCGCGCGACCTCGCCGAACATGTACGTGACGTGGTCGACCAGGATCCGGTCACCGTCCTGGATGCCCGGGCGCATCGAGCTGCCGCGGACCTCGCTGAAGTTGAAGAAGAGGCCCCAGACGAGGGCCAACATCAGCCCGAGCTTCGAACCGGCGGTCAGGACGCGCGCGGCGAGGCCGACGCCTCCGGCGGGCGCGGACGGCGCGCTCGCGGGCGCGAGGGTCCGGTGAGCACCGCGAGTCGGTGTAAGCAGCGGCTCACCATCGGCGCCGAAGAGGTCCGCGAGCGGGACCTCTCGTTCGACGTGGGGCACGGGCGCGGCGGACTCGCTCCGCGGTGCGCTGTTCGCCGTCTCTCGGGGCAGCATCCCCCATCGATCGGAATACCGGCGGTCCCGAGCACTGCCCCGCTTCGGGCCCGGCGCCGACGTGGCACGACCTGGGACCCGGTGCAGCGCGCGGCACACTCGGCGCGATTCCTTACGTTCGACTCGTAGTGGGACGCGTTACCCTCTCGCGACCTATGACCGCCCGCACTCAGCCCCCCGAACGCGCGGAGCCCCCGGTCCTCTGCAGCCCAGTCGCGCGGAGGCGTCCGCTGCGATGAGGCCCACTGCTGGGAGCTCCGGGGGCAACGGCCCGAGCGGCGCCGCCCTCCGGATCGCGTGGAAGGAGCTGCGAGAAGGCCTGCGGGACCGCCAGACGGTCCTCTACACCTTTCTGCTGCCTATCGCGCTGTACCCGGTCCTGTTCTGGGTCATGGTGCAAGGCGCGCTGCTGGTGCGCGGCAAGGAGGACGCCACCAACGTGCGCGTCGCGGTCGCGGCGCTCGGCGCGTCGGCGCCGGAGGACGCCGTCGGCGACGCCCCGCAGGCGACCCTGCAGGCAACCCCGCCGAGCAACCTCGTCGCAGCGCTCGTGCGCCCGGACCTCGAGCTCGAAGAGGGGGCCGCCCCGCCGGACACCCTCGCGCTCGAACACCTCGCCGAGGCCCGGCGCAGCCCGGTCGGGCGGCTCGATCTCGAATCGGCGGACTTCGCTCGCGTGGCACCGCAAGAGGGGCCGCTCACGGCCCGCGCCGCCGAGCTGCTCGCCGCGGACGAAGACCTCGCGGCGGTCCTCGTCGTCGGCGAGACGACCTCGGCCGATGCACCGCTGCAGGTCTTCTACGACAGCACACGTTCGCGCTCGAAGATCGCCGAGGCGCGGCTGCGCGAGCGCCTGGAGGACTTCGCCGAGCTGCGCCGCGCCGACGTCGCCGAGGCGCGCTCGGTCCCGGTCGCGGAGCTCGCGCCGCTCGAAGTGCGCGCGCGCGGGCTCGCCACCAGCGAAGAAGAGGGCGCGCTGGCGCTGTCGCTGATGCTGCCCATGTTGCTCGTCGTGATGGCGGTCATGGGCTCGTTCTTCCCGGCGGTCGACCTGACCGCCGGCGAGAAGGAGCGCCGCACCGCGGAGACGACGCTGCTGTTGCCGCTGCCGCGCACCAGCGTGCACCTCGGCAAGATCCTCGCCGTCACGCTGTCGGGCATGGTCGCGACCGCGCTCAACATCGTCGCGCTCGGCCTGTCTGCAGGGCACCTCCTCGACCAGATGGGCGCGGACATCGCCATCGAGCTGCCGCTGGGCGCGCTCCTCGCGGTGTTGCCGCTGGCCATGCTGTTCGTGTTCTTCGTCAGCGCGGTGCTGACCGGCGTCGCGGGGCTCGCGGCGACGTTCAAGGAGGGCCAAGCGCTGCTCGGCCCCGTCCAGATGCTGTTCATCTTCCCGGCGATGGCGGCCTCGCTGCCGGGCTTGCAGCTCAGCTACGGCACGGCGCTCATCCCGGTCGTCAACGTCGCGCTCGCGTTCCGCGAGCTGCTCGTCGGCCACGCGACGCTCGGACCCGTCCTCGTCACCGCCGTCGCTCTGGCGCTCTACGCGCTCGTGGCGCTGCGCGCGTCCGTCCACCTCCTGAGCCGCGAGGGCGTCGCCCTCGCAGGCGAGACCATCCCGCTGAAGCGCTTGTTCGGCCTCCTGAAGGGGGACGGCGACACACGATGAATCCGAGCGACACCCCGCGCATCGCGATCCTGGCCGAGGGTCTCGAGAAGACCTTCCTGGACCCCGAACGTGGCCGCGTGCACGCCGTGCGCGGCGTCGATCTCGATGCACGTTACGGCGAGATCTACGGCTTGCTCGGCCCGAACGGCGCGGGGAAGACGACGACCCTGCGCATGCTCGCGACGATCCTCGCGCCGAGCGGTGGCCGCGCCGAGATCGACGGGGTCGATGTCGCAGCGCAGCCCCTCGAGGTGCGGCGCCGCATCGGCTTCCTCTCCGGCTCGACGGGCCTCTACCCGAGGCTCACCGGGCGCGAGACGCTCCGGTACTTCGGCGCGCTCCACGGCCTCGAAGGCAGCGCGCTCGACCAGCGCGTCGACGAGGTGATCGCCGCCTTCGATCTGGCGAAGTTCGTCGATGGTCGCTGTGAAGCGCTCTCGACGGGACAGAAGCAGCGGATCAACATCGCGCGCGCGGTCGTGCACGACCCGCCGGTCTTGATCCTCGACGAGCCGACGACCGGACTCGACATCCTGGCCTCCAGCGACATGATCGACTTCGTCGAGTCGCGGCGCTCGGCGGGTCGCTGCGTGCTCTTCAGCACGCACATCCTTTCGGAGGCCGAGCGCCTGTGCGATCGCATCGGTGTGATCCATGGCGGGCGGATGCTGGCCGCGGGCACGCTGGACGAGCTGCGCGCGCGCACCGGCGCGACGTACCTCGAAGACGTGTTCAAGCGGTTGGTGCGCAATGAGCTCCCGCCCGCAGCGGAGGCTCGCGCTTGAGCTCCGCGCGGCTCGTCCTGGCCGCGGAGCTGCGGCAGCTCGCGCGCGACCGGCGCGCGCTCTTTGCGGCGGTCCTGCTGCCGGCGCTGCTGTACCCGCTCGTCTTCTGGGCCTCGAAGAAGCTCGATACGGTCGGCAAGGAGACGATGGCCGAGCGCGAGGTCACCGCGTTGCTCGACCTCAGCGGGGCCGTCGGCGGCCCCACCGGCGACGTCGCGCGCCGCGCCCGCCTGGCGCTCGCGGCGGCGGAGCCGATCGTGCTCGAGGAGCGCGACCTCGCGCCCCTCCTGGAGCTCGCGCCCACGAGCGACGAAGAAGGTGTATCGCCGGAGGCGCGCGAGCGCGGGCTCGGAATGCTGGGCCCGGAGGCCCACGTCCTCGTCTCTGCGCGGCCGTCCCCCGAGAGCGCCGCGCGGACCCGCTTCGAGCTCTGGTACGACGTGCAGGACGACGTCGCGCGCGAAGCGCTCGGCCGCGCGCGCCGCGCGCTGCGTGAGCTCGGCGCGACCCTGGAGGTCGAAGCGCGCGAGCGCCTCCTGGGCGGCGACCCTGGCGCGGGCCTCTCACCCCGCGGCATCGACGTCGCGAGCGCCGAGGACAAGAGCGGCGCCGCGCTCGGCCGTTGGCTGCCCTTCCTCGCGATCTTCGTCTTGATCTCCGGCGGCGCCTACGCGGCGCTGGCGGTCTTCGCGGGTGAGCGCGAAGCGGGGACCCTCGAGACGCTGCTCGTGCAGCCGGTCCCCCACACGTCCGTCGCCCTCGGGAAGTTCCTCGCGGTCTTGTTCGCAGGCGTCGTGACGGTCACGGTGAACCTGGCGAGCCTCGTGACGTGCGCGGTGACGGGCATCGCTGAATTGCCCGGGTTCGAAGGCGCGGGCGCGCCCCTGCCGACCGAGCGCCTCATCGGCGCGGGCCTCGTGCTGCTCGGCCCGAGCGCGCTGCTGACGGCGTTGCTCTGCCTCGTCTGCGGCCGCGCGCGGACCTTCCGCGAAGGGCAGATGCTGCTCCTGCCCGTGACCCTGGCCGTGATCCTGCCGACGGCGATCGTCCTGCGGCCCGAGGCGAGCCTCGGCTTCGTCAGCGCCCTCGTGCCCTTCGCCGGTTCGGGCCTCGCGCTGCGCGAAGCGCTCGAAGGGGACCTGACGCTCGCGCTCGGTGCGTTGGTGCTCGCATCGCACCTCGGTTGGACGGTGCTGCTCCTGGGCCGCGTGGCGCACAGCCTCGACGGCGAGCGCGCGCTGCGCGACGGCCGCGGCTCGGAGGCCGGCACCCTCGGCGCCCGCGCCGCACGCCACGCGCAGCTCGCGAGCTTCGCGGTCGTCATGGCGCTCTACCTCGTCGGCGGCGCCGTCCAGCGCGCGGACCTCGATGTGGGTCTCGTCGTCACGTTCTGGGCGCTCCTGCCCGCCGCGGCGGTGCTCATCGCGCGCCTCGCGCCGCGCCCAGAGGGCGCGCTGTGGACGCGAGAGCTCGGCCTCAGGCTGCCGCGCGCAGCCCATGTGCTCGGGGCGGTCCTCACCGTGCCGCTGCTCGCGGGCGTCGCAAACTGGTGGCTGCCCGTGCAGCTCGAGCTCTTGCCGATGCCCCGCGAAGCGCTGGAGGCACAGGGGCTGATGCAGCTCTTCGCGGATCGCCCCGCGTGGTGGCTCGCGTTCTTCTTCGCGCTGTCGCCGGGACTCTGGGAAGAGCTCGTCTTCCGCGGCGCCATCCTCTCGTCGGCGCGGCGCGGCCTCTCCGCGTGGCGCGTCGTCCTCTGGCAGGGCACCTGGTTCGCCCTGGCCCACGCATCGGTGTACCGGTTGGCGCCGACGTTCGTGCTGGGCCTCTTGTTCAGCGCCATCGCGCTGCGCGCGGGCTCCATCTGGCCGACGGTGTTGGCGCACACGGCCTACAACGGGTTGCTCGTGCTCGGCGCGAACGGGTCGTTGCCGACGTGGGCCGCGGACTTCGCGGGACTCGGCTCGTACCAGGTGGTCGCCGCAGGGGTGGGGCTGGCGCTGCTGGCGTTCGTGCAGCAACGAGCTGGCGCGAAATCCGCCGCGACCTGAGTCGCTGCCTGCCTCACGCCGCGAGGACGATCAGCGCCACGCCCGCGAAGCCGATGCCGGCTCCGAGGATGCCCCGCCGACCGAAGCGCTCGCCCGCGAGGCGGCCGAAGACGAGGGCAAAGAGCGGGGTCGTCGCAAACAGGACGGCGCTGACCCCGACGGGGAGCTCGCGCATCGCGTGGTGGTAGGGCACGAGGCCTGCGAGCGCGAGCCCGACCGCGGTCCAGAGCGGCCTCGGCCGTTGGGCGACGGTGCGCAACGGCGCGGCCAGGTCACGGAGCTCGTCCTTCAGCGTGCGCCCCTTCCGCCACGCGAGCGCGAGCGCGATCAGCCCTGCGCCGAGCACGCCGCCCGACATACGCAGGCACGCCATGTGGAACAGCCCCGCGCCCTGGGACTCGCCCGCACCGAGGACGACGGCCACCGCGATGACGGCGACGACGCCGAACGACAGCAGCACACCGGCGCGCTTCTGGGCGGGGTCGAGGGCGAGACCTCCGCGCGTGGTCCGCGGATCGGTGATGACGAGTCCGACGCCGACGAGCGCGAGCCCGAGCCCGAGCAGCTCCAAGGGCGCCAACGTCGTCCCGTACACGGCCCAGCCCAGGACCGCAGCGAGCGGCACGTAGAGCAGCGTGATGGACGACGCGGTCTGGATCCCGCAGCGGGTGAGCGCCGCGAAGTACAGCGAGTCACCGAAGGCGAAGCCCAGGACGCCGCTCACGACCAGGAGCCCGGCCGAGCGCGCGTCCGGCCAGAGCGCGGCCGTCGTGGCGCCGCCCGAAGCGAGCAGGAGGACACCGAAGAGCGCGAGCGCCAGCGTGTTCTTGAACGTGTTGGCCGCCGCGGGGGTCGGCGCCCGCGGCCCCGCCAGCGCCCGCGCGAAATAGACCGATCCGAGCGCCCAGCTCGCGGCGGCCCAGAGGGCCTCGAGGATCGCGAAGACCGTCACGGATCGGAAGCCTGGGCCGAAAAGGAATCCGCGCCTCAGGTCCGGAGCGGACCCGAAGCGCGGGTGGGTCGTCGCGCCACTGGGCCAGCTCCGCGGGGCGCGGCGCTGGCCTCACGGTCGCTCACTTGGAGCCGGGGCCCTTGCGCGCGGCTTTGCGCGCGGCGAGGTACTTCCCGGAGCCCATTCCGATCTTGCGGACTTTGTTCCGACCGCGGGTCGGACCGCCCGCTTTGATTCTGCACTTGGCCATGGTGGTGTTCGTGGTCGCTGGGAACGCCCTGGCCACGGGGGGTGGGCGCGGATCGAGGGAAAGAGGCTAGCGGAAACGCCCCGCGGAGGCAAGGGCCTAACCGGGATAGAGCTGCCGCACGGCCGCGGCGGCCTCCAGGTAGTGGGCCAGGGTCAGGGGGGCGACCTCCTCGGCCCCACTGCCGCCCGAGCGGCGCGACGGGATGGTCGTGTAGAGGGCGCTCGGCAGGTACCCCGCGAAGAAGTCGCGGATGTTCGCCTCGATGCGCACGAGGTCGAAGCGGGGCTTCTCGCGCATCCCCCCGATGTGCGACACGGGCGGCAGCGGCAGGCTGCCGCGGGTGGCCTCCGGGGCGCGCTGGAAGTGGCTGCGGAAGACCCGCGGGCCGTACTCCAGGAAGTGCAGGAACGTGTGGTGCGTCGAGTTCGCGCCCGCCCACGGGTACGGGTGCAGGTCCCAGGCCATCGCCACGCGGTCGAGCTCGGCTTCGATGTCCTCTTCGACGTGGCGGGGCCGGCGGCCGCCGCGGTGTTCGTACTCCGCGTAGAGCCGCAGGTCGTCGCCCTCGGCGTAGTACACCCGCTTGATGCCGTAACGCAGCGGCTCCTGCGCGATGTGCGAGCCCGCTTCGAGCCCGAAGCGTCCCACGATGAAGAGGTCCACCGCGTCGGCCTCCTCTTCGATCCACCGGATGGTCGCGAGCGCTTCGGCGTGGCTCTCGTCCGGGTGATCCGTGAACGTCATCCACTCGGTGGCGATGCCGGCTGCATGGAACGCGCGGTTGACCTGCGTGAGCGTCTCGCGCGTGACCCCTTTGCGCATCAGCTCGAGGATGCGGTCCGACCCGCTCTCGATACCGAACGCCGCGCTGCGCAGGCCCGAGCGGAACAGGAGCTCGCAGCGCTCCGGCGTGAAGAAGCGCTCGATCTTGAGGTCGCTCGACCAGCGCAGCTTGACGTTCTGCTCCAAGAGCGCCTCGGCGAGGTGCACCGCGTACTTCGGCGAGAGCACATCACAGGAGATGTAGACGTTCTTGACGCCGTAACGCCGCGAGAGGATGCCGAGCTCGCGCGCTGCGCGGTCGGCGGGGATCTCGCGGTAGCTGGCCGTCGCCGTCTCGGTCAGGCCGTAATAACAGAAGCTGCACTTGCCCCAATAACAGCCGCGCGTCGGCGCGTAGAGCAGCGTGCGGCTCGGCGCGAGGTAACGGTCGAGGTCGAGGTCCGAATAGTCGGGCAGCTCGGCCTCGCGGAGGTCCAGCGTCCAGCGCGGACCGAGGTGCGGCGCGCCCGTGTTCGGATCGACCGTCAACAGGTTCGGCACGTCCGCCAGCACCTCGAAGCGCTGCGCGGGACCTTCCGCAGCGCGCCAGGCTGCGAGCTTCGGGAAGAGCGCGGCGAGCGTCGCCTCCCCCTCGAAGAGGCCGATCGCATCCACCGCCCCGAGCAGCCGCAGCTTCCGTGCGTCGTCCGCGTGCACCGTGACCTGGTGGATCGCGGGTCCGCCGAGGGCCAAGAACGCGTTCGGCAGGCGCTCGCGCAGGAAACGCGCGAGGTAGAGCGCCTCGGGGATCTGCGAGGGGAAGACGACCGAGATCCCGACGAAGTCGATGCCGTCGAGATCGAAGCGCGGCGGCGGTGCGTCGCTCTCCCAGTCGAAGTCCTCGAAGGACGTGAACGTGCGCTCGTAGAAAGCGTGCAGCGGGCTGAGTCGCTCACGCGCGTACTCATCGAGCAGGTCGAAGCTCCACGGCACGACCGAGTGCGAGGCGTGATTGAAGCCGAAGCGATACGGCCAATGCGCCGCAGAGATGGCCTCGAAGAGGCCGTCCGTCACACGGCGCGCCGTGGCGTAGGTCGCGGCGTCGTAGAAGTGCTCGCGCGTTTGGAAGACCTCGATCGGCGACGGATTCGCCGCGAGGGCGCGCTCGAGCTGCAACCGCGCGCGCTCCAGCACGATGTACTCACGCTGCTCGTCGAAATCGAGCGCTCGCTCGCGGTTCAAGTGACTGAACCGTTGGCCGATACGCCGCCCGAGCTTCGTCAGCGTCTCGCGCTCGAAGAGGAAGTGCGCCGCCTCGACGTTCAGGTCCACGACGGTCGCGTCGAGCCCCCGCGCCCGCAGCCAGCCCTTCAAGGTCGGCAGCGAGAGGTACGGTTGGGTCGGGTCCGCGAAGGGCGGATGGATGAGGAGGCGCTCCATGGCGAGGTCAGACCGCACGCCCGCGTCGAGCGAGCACGAACACAGCGGGGATGAGCACGAGGGTGATCAGCGACGAAGCAGAGAGCCCGCCCACGACCGCGCGCGCGAGCGGCGCTTGGGCCTCCGCGCCTTCGCCGATGCCGAGCGCGAGCGGCATCAACGCCAGGATCGTCGTCAGCGAGGTCATGAGGATCGGCCGCAGGCGGCGGCGGCCTGCTTCGGCGATGGCGGCGTGCAAGGGCGTGCCCTGGGCGACGAGCTGCGCCGCTTGATCGACCAAGAGGATCGCATTGTTGACGACGATACCGCCGAGCATGATGCAGCCGATGTACGACTGCAGGTTCAACGTCGTCTCCGTGAGGTAGAGCGTCGTCAACACCCCCACTGCCGCCACAGGGACCGACAACATCACGACGAGCGGGTCGCGCAGCGATTCGTACTGGCACGCCAGCACCATGTAGACGAGCGCGAGGGCCAGGAAGAACGAGATCGCGAGCTCGCGCGACGAGCGCTCTTGCTCTTCGAAGGTGCCGGCGACGGCCAGGTCGAAGCCCGACGGGCGTGGCACGTCCGCGAGGCGCGCTTGGATGTCCCGCGCGACGGAGCCGAGGTCGCGGCCCGCCACGTTGGCCTGCACCTTGACGAGGCGCTCTTGGTTACGCCGCTCGATGATCAGCGGCCCGCGGCTCGGCACGGCTTCGACCAGGTTGCGCAGCGCGACGCGGTCCCCGGAAGGCGTGCTGAGCGTCAGGTCGAGCACCTCTTCGATCGAGCGCCGCTCGGCGTCTTCGAGCTGTACGAGGATGCGGTGCGCGCGCCCTTCGGCGCGGTACTCTCCGGCGCGTGTGCCCGCGATCGCGGTCTCCAGCACTTGGGTCACGTCGCGCACGCTGAGCCCGACGTCGGCGACCTTTGCGCGGTCGACGCGCACCTCCTGTTGGGGTACACCCGCCTCACGTGACAGGACGATGTCGGTGACCCCGGGGACCGCGCGCACGACCTCGCCGACGTGCACCGCGAGACGTCCCAGCGTATCCAGGTCGTGCCCGCGCACTTCGACCGTGATGCCCTCTTCGGTGCCGAGCACACGCTGCAGGAGGAACTGCCCTTGCGGCGCGCGTGTGCGCACCTCCATGCCGGCGACCTGGCCCGAGAGGCGCTTGCGCAGGTCCGCGGCCACCTCGGAGTTCGAGCGCTCCCGCGTCCGGCTCGGCACGAGCGACAACTGCAGCTCGCCCCTTGCGGCAGCGTCAGCGCTGCGCCCCGATGCACCGACGGTGACGACCGTGGCCAACGCTTCGGGTACGAGCGGCGTGACGAGGGTCTCCAGGCGCCGGGTCTGCTGGTCGACGAGGTCGAGCCGCGTGCCGACCTCCATGTCTCCGGTGATGCGGACCTCGCCCTCGTCGCTCGGCGGCAGGAACTCCGAGCCGATGTGCGGCAGCAACAGGAAGCTGGCCCCGGTGGCCAGCGCGGCCGCCGCAACGGTGACCGCGGGCCAACGGAGCACCCGGAGGATCAAGCCGGCATAACCCCGATCGAGCCGATCGAGCGCCCGGCCTGCGAGCGCAGCGACGCCGCGCTCCGCTGCGTCCACGGGCCCGCGCAGGAGCCGCGACGCCAGGACCGGCACGAGGCTCAGCGAGACGAGCAGCGAGCAGATCAAGCTGAACGCGATCACGAGCGCGAGCTCGCGGAACAGGAGCCCCGAGACCCCGCGCACGAACACGACCGGCAGGAAGATGACGAGGGTCGTGAGCGTGCTGGCGATGATCGCTCCGGCGACTTCGCGCGCTCCCTCGACCGCGGCGGTGTGGGGCTCCTCGCGCAGCTCCGTGCGCCGCCGGAAGATGTTCTCGAGCACGACGACGGAGCTGTCGACCATCATCCCGACCCCGAGCGCGAGACCGCCGAGGGTCATGAGGTTCAGCGTGAAGCCGCCGAAGTAGATCAACGCGAAGGTCGCGATCACCGAGATCGGGATCGCGAGCGAGATCACGAGGGTGCTGCGCACGCTGCGCAGGAAGAACAGCAGCACGAGCACCGCAAAGCCGCCGCCGTAGAGGACCGAGTCCGCGACGTTCGAGATCGAGCGCTCGATGAAGTTGCCCTGGTTCGAGATCGCGACGACCCGCAGCTCGGGGTACGCCTCGTTCACGCGGTCGATTTCTTGCAGCACCCGCTGCGCGACCTCGACGGTGTTCGCGTCCGCCTGTTTGCGGATCGCCACCCGCAGCCCGAGCTCGCCGTTCACCCGCACGTGCTGGCGGAGCCGCTCGTAGGTGTCGCTGACGCTGGCGAGCTGGCCGAGGGTGACCGCTCCGTCGCCGCGCTCTTGAATGACCGTCGCGCGGATCTCGTCCAGGTCGACGAACTCCGCGGGAGCGCGCAGCGTGACCTCGTACCGGCCGTCTTCCAGCTTGCCGGCCGGGCGGTCCAGGTTCGCATCGCGCAGCGCCTGCAACACCCGATCGAGCGGCACGTCGAGCGCGTTCAAACGCGCGGGATCGACGGCGACGCGGATCTCGCGCACGTAGCCCCCCCACACATCGACCTGCGCGACCCCGGGCACCCGCGCGAACCGCAGGCGCACCTGATCCTCGACCAGCGTCGTCAAAGCTACGGGATCCAAGCGGCTCGAGATACCGAGGATCACGATCGGGAACGCGGCGATATCGAACTTGCGCACCTGCGGGCGCGTGATGTCCTCGGGCAGCTCGTCGATCTCCTGCTCGATGCGCGACGACAGGTCGATCGCGGCCGCGTCGAGGTCGGTGCCGAAGCCGAAGCGCACCCGCACGTTGCTGTTGCCCTCGGACGACTCCGACGTGATCTCTTCGATCCCGGGCACCGTCGCGACGACCTCTTCGAGGACCTCGGTCACGAGCCGCTCGACGACCTCGGGGCTCGCGCCTTCGTACTCGGTGCGGATCGAGACCGTCGGCAGCTCGACGCTCGGCAAGAGGTCGATGCGCAGCCGGCTCAGCGCGACGAGCCCGATCGTGACCACCATGAGGGTCACCATCGAAGCGAAGATCGGCCGGCGGACGCTGGCAGCGGAGAGGTTCACGGTGTGCCCCCGTCCGCCGCGCCCGCGCCGGCGGGCGCGATCACGCGCACCGGAGCGCCGTCGTCGCAGAGCTCCTGGCCGAGGACCACGACCGCGCGGCCGCTGTCCACCAGCGGCGCGAGCACGTCGGAGCGCACCTCTTGGTCCACCCCCTCGCGCACGCCGGCTTCGACGGGCACCCAGCGCACCACTGGGCCCGCTGTTTCGTCGAGGAGGAAGACGCCCACGCGGCCGCCGCGCTCCGTGAGCGCTGCGACGGGCACGATCACGGCGTCGGTCGCGCGCTCGAGGGCCAGCGTCGCGCGCGCGAACATGCCGGGTTTCAGGCGCAGGTCGCGGTTCGGCACGACGAGCTCCACGCGCACCTGGCGCGTCGAGCGATTGAAGACGGGCGCGAGGCGCTCGAGCACGCCTTCGAACGTCGTGCCGGGGTACGCGTCGGTCTGCACCCCCGCGACCAGGCCCGCGCGCAGGTGGGCGTAATCGCGCTCTGGCACCGTGACCACCGCGAGGATCGGGTCGAGGTCGACGATCGACACGAGCGGCGTGCCGACCGAGACGATGCCGCCGGCGTCGACGAAGCGCTGGCCGACCACACGCCGGTCGTCGGGCTGGCTCTCGCCGTCCCCTCGCGCGGGCTCCCATGCCGCGACGACCGCGGCGTCGCCGAGGTTGAGCCGCGCCGCCGCGAGCGCCGCCTCGGCGCGCTGGATCTGGGCCGCCGTGACCTCGATCCGCGAGCGGCGCGCGAGCTCGTTCACGCGCGCGCTATCGAGCTCGGACTCGGACGTGATGCCCTGCTGCGAGAGGGACTCGACGCGGCGCAGCGCGCGCTCGGCCAACGTGTGCGCGCTCACCGACTCCGCGTGGTTGGCACGGGCGACAGCGAGCTCCGCTTCGGCTTGGGCGACCAACTGCACGAGCTCGGCTTCGTCGATGCGCGCGACGACGTCACCCGACGCGACGACGTCTCCGATGTCGACGTGCAGCGCCGCGAGGCGCCCGCCGACGCGGGGCGCCACCGTGAAGTTGTGCGCGGCCTCGAGCGTGCCGCTGAAGGTGCGGCGCTGGACGAGCTCGCCGCGCCGCAGCGGCGCCGTCTCGACGGCCGCCACCGGGCGCGCGGCCCCACCCGCAGCCGGCGGCGCGCCGGCGCCGCCCGTGCACGCAGCGAAGAAAGCGAGGGCGAGCGCGGCGGAGGCCGCGGCGCGGATCCCGGTGCGTCGGGCGGGGTTCGGGGACATGCGGGCCGGCCCAGGGCCGTTCGGGTGCGAAGGGTATGCGCGCGGGCGCAGGCCGCGCGCGGGAGAGCATCAGGGGAGCGGAGGGAGCACGCCAGCATTCCGGCGCAAGAACTCGTCCGCCCAACGGTAGGAGTCGAGGAGGTCGCGCCGGGGCCGGCCCATCAGGGCCAACGCGGCGTAGAGTGCCTCGACCGACGCGAGCCCCTCCCCAGGATCTTCGAACGTCGTGGAGCGCCTCGGGTAAGCAGTCTGCAAAGTCGGCAACCGGCGCCGGATCGGGGCGCCATCGACGACGCGCGTGAGGCTCTCGACGCGGCGCCACGAACAGTCGATCAGGAAGAGCCCGAGCGCGCCGTCCGCGGGCCCGAGCAGCTCCCCCTCGGTGTGCAGCAGCACCCGCCCCACGGCGTCGACGCGGCGCTCGGGGTCGTAGTCGACGAAGCGCACCCCGGGCAGCCCGCGGAGGGGCGTCAGCGAGCACTTCTTGGGCGACTCGCGCGGATCGCGCAGGATCAGCACATCGATCGGGGGCTGCATCGGCAAAGTCTCTCTTCCGCAACGGCGACCGCGCCGGCTGCCGCAGGTGTGCGGCAGACGGCGCGGTCGTTGGGGCGCCATGGGCGCCCGGCAGCGCCGCGAGGGCGCCGCAGCTCAGCGAGCGTAGTGCGCGTAGGCCTTGTTGGCCTCGGCCATCTTGTGGACGTTCTCTTTCCACGTGACGGTCGCGCCCGTGCCGTTGTAGGCGTCGCAGATCTCGTCCGCGAGCTTCTTCGCCATCGGCTTGCCCTTCTTCTTGCGGGCGTTGTCGATCAGCCAGCGGATCGCCAGGCTGCGCTGGCGTTGACGCTTGACCTCGCGCGGGACCTGGTAGTTCGCACCACCGACGCGCTTCGAGCGCACTTCGACCTGCGGCTTCGCGTTCTCGACCGCGCGGGTGAAGATGTTGATCTGCTTCTCGACGTCGGACTCACCCTCGGCGTCCGCGATGCGCTTCAGGCTGAGCTCCATCGCCTCGTAGAAGATGTCCTGGGCGGTGCTCTTCTTGCCGTCCACCATGATCTTGTTGATCAGCTTGGTGGCGAGGACCGAGTCGAACTTCGGGTCCGGCTTCTGGAGCGGCTCCGTCGATTTGAAGTTACGCGGCATGGATTCGGGGGCGCGGTGCTGCGGGCGGGTCGTGTGTGACGCTCAGGGCTTCGAACGCTCTGGACTGCTGACGATCAGGCTACGGACGATCGAGGTTCCGGGAGGCGCACCGGAGGGGCGCTCACCCGGATCCACTCACTTCTTCGGACGCTTCGTGCCGTACTTCGAGCGGCTGCGGTTGCGGCCGTCGACGCCGGACGCGTCGAGGGTGCCGCGCAGGATGTGGTAGCGCACACCGGGGAGGTCGCGCACGCGGCCGCCACGGATCAGCACGACCGAGTGCTCCTGCAGGTTGTGGCCCTCACCGGGGATGTACGCGGTGATCTCCTTGCCGTTCGACAGGCGCACACGAGCGATCTTCCGCAGCGCGGAGTTCGGCTTCTTCGGCGTCTGGGTCTTGACCTGCAAGCAGACGCCCCGCTTCTGCGGGCAGGCGTCGAGCACGGGGGACTTCGACCGCTTGACGGGCTTCGTGCGGCCTTTGCGGACGAGTTGGTTGATCGTGGGCATGAGCGTTTTTGCCTGGAAGGCGGAGGAGTGTACAGAAATCCCCGGGCGGGTCAAGCGCGGCGGAGCCCGTCTCCGCCACTTTTGTGGCGGGGACGGGTCCCGGCGGCGGGGGCAGCGCCAGCCGCTGCCCCCACTGCCGGGACCACGCCGTGCCCGGGGGGGCGGGTCAGCCCTCCGCCGCTTCGGCGGAGTGACCCAGGGAGGGCGCGGGGGCGGGCGGCGGGGAAGCCGGCAGGTCGCGCAGCGGGTTGAAGCTCGGATCGAGGGGGGCGGAGAGCATCGACTCCATGTCGCCGTCGTGGCCTGCGCCGCGGAGCGAACCGCCGAGCCCGGTCGCGAGCTCGCCGAAGTCGATGTTCTTCTTGACCCGCGTCCGGTAGTGGTCGCGGAAGCCCGTGCCCGTCGGGACCATGTGTCCGAGGATCACGTTCTCCTTGAGGCCGACGAGCGTGTCGCGCTTGCCGGCGATCGCCGCCTCGGTGAGCACCTTGGTCGTCTCCTGGAAGGACGCGGCCGAGATGAACGAGTCCGAGGACAAGGAAGCCTTCGTGATGCCGAGCAGGAGGGTCTGGCCCGTCGCAGGCTTGCGACGCTCCTTCTTCAAGCGCTCGTTCTCGCGGCGGAAGCGGTACTTGTCGATGACCGCGCCCGGCAGGAACTCGGAGTCCCCGGGCTCGTTCACCTGCACCTTGCGCATCATCTGCGAGAGGATCACCTCGATGTGCTTGTCGTCGATCGTCACCGACTGCGACCGGTAGACGTTCTGGATCTCGTCGAGGAGGTAGTTCTGCACGGACTCCTCGCCGATGATGCGCAGCATGTCGTCGGGGTACAGCGGGCCGTCCACGAGCGGCTCGCCGGCGCGCACTTCGTCGCCCTTGTGAACGCGCAGGTGCTTGCCTTGCGGCACGGCGTGCTCGATCTCTTCGAGCACTTCGCCCGCGGCGCCGAGGGCCTTGATGACCACGGTGCGCTTGCCGCGCTTGCGGTCGCCGAACTCGACGATGCCGTCGATCTCGGCCATGACGGCCGGGTCCTTCGGACGCCGCGCTTCGAAGAGCTCGGTCACCCGCGGGAGACCGCCGGTGATGTCCTGCGTACCCGTCGCTTCACGCGAGGACTTCGCCATGAGCTCGCCCTCCACGATCTTCTGCCCGTCTTCGACCTCGATGTAGGCCTTCTCCGGGATCGGATAGAGCGCGAGCGTGTTGCCGTCCTTGTCCTCGAGCACGAGCTGCGGGTGCAGCTCACCCTTGTGCTCGATGACCTGGCGGCGCGAGGCCTTGCGGCGCGCGTCCCGCTCGATCTTGAGCGTGCGGCCTTCGACGAGGTCCTCGTAGCGGATGACCCCGGCGAACTCCGAGATGATCGGGACGTGGTGCGGGTCCCAGGTGCAGAGCGTCTGCCCCGGCTCGACCATCTGCCCCTCGACGACGTGCAGCGTGGCACCCGTCGGGATCGAGTAGCGGTCGATCTCGCGGCCCTTGTCGTCGTGCAGCAGGAGCTCGCCGTTCCGGTTCAGGACGACGACCTCTCCCTCGCGGTTCTTCACCGACCGGAGGCTCTGGAAGACGACCTTGCCCGCGCGCTTCGACTTGCGCTCGTTCTCCTCGACGGAGCGCGAGGCCGTACCACCGATGTGGAACGTGCGCATCGTGAGCTGCGTGCCCGGTTCGCCGATCGACTGCGCGGCGATGATGCCGACGGCGAGGCCCTTCTCCACGAGCTGGTCGCGCGAGAGGTCCATGCCGTAGCAGCGCGCGCACAGGCCGAGCGCCGCTTCGCAGGTCAGCGGCGAGCGCACGCGGATGCGCTCGTGCCCGAGGGCCTCGATGCGCGCCGCGATCTCGTCGGTGATGATCTCGCTCTCGCGGACGACGATCTCGTCCGTCTCCGGATCGACGATCGTGTCGCGCGCGACGCGGCCGCGGATCCCTTGGGCCAGGCTGACCGCGACGCGGTCGCCCTTGAAGACGATCGCCTTCGTGACCGAGCCCATCGTCCCGCAGTCGTCCGTGGTGATCACGACGTTCTGCGCGACGTCCGTGAGCTTACGCGTCAGGTAACCCGCGTCGGCCGTCTTCAGAGCGGTGTCCGCGAGACCCTTGCGCGCGCCGTGCGTGGACGAGAAGTACTCGAGCACGCGCAGACCCTCGCGGAAGTTCGCCTTGATGGGCGTCTCGATGATCTTGCCGGACGGCTTGGCCATGAGGCCGCGGATACCGCCGAGCTGACGCACCTGGTCGACCGAGCCCCGCGCGCCCGATGTGACCATGCAGTAGATCGGGTTGACGTACCCGGTCTTCTCGTCGAAGTCCTTCGAGAGGAGCGCCATGAGCTCCGTACCGATGACCTCGCGGGCCTGGGTCCAGAGGTCGATGATCTTGAGGTAGCGCTCGCCGTCGGTGATGACACCCTTCTGGAACGACGCTTCGATCTTGTCGATCTCCTTCTGCGTCTCGTCCAGCACGCGGGCCTTCGCGTCCGGGATTCGGACGTCGTCCTTGCCGAACGACAGGCCGGCGCGCGTCGATGACTTGAAGCCGATGTCCTTCAGGTCGTCGAGCAGGCGCAGCGTCGCCTCACGCCCGAGGACGTGGAAGCAATCGGAGATGAGCGCCTGGATCCCCTTCTTGTTGAGGTCGTAGTTGTAGAACGGCATCCCCTCGGGGAGGATGTCGTTGAACAACGCACGGCCCGGCGTCGTGACGAGGTAGCCCATCGTCCCGTCCGCTTGTTCGACGCGACCGCGGTCGTCCGCGGCGATCGGCTCGGCATCGCGGCCGAGCTTCACGAGGCGGCCCGCTTCGAGGCGCAGGCGCACCGCTTGGTGAGTGCGCGCGTGCCCGTGGCCGTAGGCCAGGTAGAGCTCGCTGAGCGACGAGTACAGCGGCGTGCGCGCGGGCACGGACCCCGGGCTCTTCATCAGATAGAAGATCCCGAGCACCATGTCCTGCGACGGCGAGATGATCGGCGAGCCGTTCGCCGGCGAGAACACGTTGTTGCTCGCCAGCATCAGGGTCGACGCTTCGATCTGCGCCTCGTACGACAGCGGCAGGTGCACGGCCATCTGGTCGCCGTCGAAGTCGGCATTGAAGCCGCCGCAGACGAGCGGGTGCAGACGGATGGCGTTGCCCTCGATGAGCACCGGCTCGAACGCCTGGATACCCATGCGGTGCAGCGTGGGTGCCCGGTTGAGCAGGACGGGGTGGTCGCGGATCACCTCTTCGAGGATGTCCCAGACCTCCTCGTCGCGGCGCTCCAGCATCCGCTTGGCCGACTTGATCGTGTCCGCCAGGCCGAGCTCCTTCAGGCGCCGGATGATGAACGGCTGGTAGAGCTCGAGCGCCACCTTCTTCGGCAGACCGCACTGCGTCAGGCGCAGCTCGGGGCCGACGACGATGACCGAACGCGCGGAGTAGTCCACGCGCTTGCCGAGCAGGTTCTCGCGGAAGCGGCCCTGCTTGCCCTTGATCATGT
>CAYOBN010000032.1:0-45720 GCA_964402175.1 uncultured Planctomycetaceae bacterium
GGTACGACTTGGCGGCGAGGGGGCGCGGGGAGCGCGCGCACCCTCGCCGCCAAGTCGTACCTGGTACCGTTCGAACCGACCTCACGGGGATGGGGTCAGGGGTGCGCGCGGTTTGCGCGTCCGCAGTGCCGCGAGGTTACTGGAAGCTGATCGAGAGGCCGTTCGAGAAGTTCGACGATGCCCCGCCGCCCGGCGTCACGTCGCGGAACCAGCAAGTGAAGTTCCACGTCTGGCCCGCCGTCACCCCGACCGGGCCGGTCGGAGCCGGGTGCTGGTTCAGGTTGAGCTGCAGCGAAACGCTGCCCGCCGTCCCCGAGTTCTTGATCTGCCCAGGCCCGACGTAACGTCCGATCGCGCCGCCGACACACAGCACCCCCTGGCTGCCGCCCGGGTTCTGCACGTTGCCCTGCGTCTGGCTCGTCAGGAAGAACGCAAACGCGTTCAGCGGCATCGCGCTGCACGTGAGGCGCACGTCGTTGTCCACGACGCGCGCCGAGCCGAGGGCGGAGATGCCCGCGGGCACGCCCGTCGAGTTCGTGTTCGGCGTGCAGTAGTTGGTTCCCAGCGTCTGCGGGATCACCGTGATGATCGAGCCTTGCGCACCGTCACTGACGACGTTGATGTTCAACCCGATCACTGCGGGTAGCCCGTTCACCGTCGTCTTCACGAGGTGCTCGTTGGTGAACTCGGTGGGATCCTCCAGCAAGAAGCGCAGCGTCGCGCCGAGCGTCAGGTCGACCGTCGAAACGTTGATGGGGTTGCCGCCGCCGCCGAAGATCGCGGCACTCGTGCCATCGATCGAGAGCCGCACGTTGCGGAAGATGAAGAACGGCTCGAACGACGCGCCATTGACCACGTCGACATCGATCCCGAGGACATTGCCGAGGTCACACGCGATGCCGTCGTTGCCGAGCGCACGCACCACCGAGTTGTCGATCGTGATGCGGAATCCTTCCGCGACCTGGAAGTTCAACTGACCGGCGCCGCCGACCTCCGGGATCTCGACGACCCCCGGGGCATTGCGGATGACGACGTTGTCGAGGATGGACACGCTGGGATCGACGACCGTGACGGTGGATTGCGTCAGGTCCCAGTTGGCTTCGTTGAAGATGTCCGAGTTGGCGGCACCGGTCCAGACGATGTCGGCGGCGGCGCGCCCGGGCAGGAGAGCGAGCGCCCCGCAGGCGATCGCAGCAGAGGAGAAGGGGAGACTCATGCCGCGGAGGCTACCCGGGGCGTCTGTGTCCCGGGAAGTTTCCCGGAACCCAGCGGGGCCGTCCCGCGTGACCGCAGGGCAGAACAGCCCTTCTGGGCCCAGAAAATCCGGCGCCGGAAGCCGGCCCCCTGACGCCTCCCCTGGGGGCGCAGCGCGGCCCCTCCACGAGCCCTAGGGCCCTCCTGTGAGGCGCGCAGTAAGTCGCAATTCCGTGGTGGACCCAGGGGTTTGAGTCGCCTGTCTCCGTCTGGTATCCCGCAGTCCATGGGCGCTCCGAGGGGGAGCGCTCGACGTGGAGGGGATCCATGGCACGACTCGAGGGTAGAGGGGGCCGCGTCTCGGACGCGGCCCAGGGAGAGCTCCGTCGGTTCGAACAGCGAGGCGCCGCGCGCCTCGGGCTCGTCGCGCTCGCCGCGGGGCTCCTGGGGGTGAACTGGCTCGGCTGGGTGCGCTATGGCGCGGCTGCAGGCAGGGAGGTCCAGGCCGCAGGCAGCACAGCCTCTGGCACCGACGCCACAGGCGGCGGCGAGACCGCAACGGCGGACGCCACCGCGGCTCTCGGGAATCAACGGCGCCAGCCGCTCGCGCTGCTGCACGCGCTGCCGACCGAGGGCGTCGCGCGCGCCTCGACGCTGTCGGTCGTCTTCGACGGCGCCGTCGTCGCGCTCGCGCCGGGCCAAGGCGTCGCGGACCTGCCGGAGCTCACGGAGGTGCCCTTCAACGCCTTCGAGCGCACGCCGAGCGGCGCTTACGAGCCGCTGGACCTCGCGGGCCGCTGGAGCTGGGGTGGGCCGGATCGACTCGACTTCACGCTCGAGACGCCGCTGGGCGCGGGGCGCTCGGTGCGCTTCGAACCCACTGCCGCGCTCGAAGGGCTCGCCGGACGTCCGGCGGCGAAGGGCCTGCGCCCCGAATGGACGAGCGAGCCGCTCGCCGTTCGCGCGGTGCGGCTGCGCTCGTGCGACCGCGAGGCTCTCACCGTCGAGGTCGACTTCAACGCGCCCGTCGACGCGCTCAGCCTCGCTGCAGCCCTCGCCGCCGCCGAAGCCGCACGGGCGGAGGCTGCGCCGAGCCCCGCGGGTCCGCGGTCGCCCGGACGGGCGCCCCAAGTCGGAGCGCTGCTCGACGACGCCGCGGTCCTGTCCACGGGTTCGGAGCTCACGCACACCGTGCGCTACAAGCGCAGCGGTGACGCGAGACGTGTCCGGCTGCACTTCCCGGCGAGCGTGCTCCCCGCGCGCGGCGCATTGGGCCTCGGGACGCCGTACCAGCACAACCTCGAACTCCCGGCGTCCTTCGACGTCATCGGGCACTGGATCGAACACGCACGCCACGCCGATCAAGCCGTCGTGCGCATTCGCTTCGATCGCCCCCTGGTGGTCGGACAGGAAGAGCCACCGGTCAAAGTGACCCCAGAGGTCACTCCGCTGACCGCGAGGTTCTCCGGGCAGCAGCTCGTCCTCGACGGAGGCTTCGAGGCGCGCGGCCGCTACACGATCGAGATCGGCGGCTCGCTCCTCGCGGTCGACGGTCAGACACTCGGCCGCCCGCGGACGATCGTCTGCGAGATCCCGCCCCGAGATCCAGACATCGAGCTGGAGCACAACCGAGGCATCCTCGCGCCTGGCGGCGGACTCACGCTGCCGCTGACGGCGACGAACGTGCGCGCGGTGCGCGTGACCGCGACGAAGGTGTTGCCGGGTAACCTCGTGCCGCACCTGCGCGGAGAGCAGAGCGAGTACACCTCGAACGAGGTCCTGTCGGAGGTGTTCCCGCTGACGGTCAGCCCCGACCGCCCGGAGCGGCGCGCGCTCGACCTGCGCGCGTTGTTCGGCGACGCCGCCGGTGGTGTGCGCGGTGTGTACTCACTGGAGCTCAGGAGCACGGAGGACTACTGGACACGCGCCACTGCGGTCATCCGCATCACGGACCTCGTCGTGACCCTGAAAGAGGACCGCGGCGCCGTGCACGCGTGGGTCCAATCGCTCGCGAGCGGCGCTCCCGTCGGCGGAGCGGCCGTCAGCGCGCTGACCGTGACGGACCAGCTCGTTGCGAGCGGAGTCACGGACGACGCCGGATACGTCGCGCTCGAGGTGCCGCGCGGAGAGCGCGACAGCCGCGTCTTCGTGGTGACGGCCGAGCGCGACGGCGACCTGGCCTACACCCGCCTCGACGGCAGCGCATGGAGCATCCCCAAAGAGCTGGCGGAAGGGCGGATTGCGCCTGAGCTCGCCGATGTGTACGTCTACACCGAGCGGCGGATGTACCGCCCCGGCGACACGGTGCACCTGACCGGGATCGCGCGCACGCCCGAGGGGCTGCGCTACAGCGGGCCGATGATGGTGCGCACGCTGCGCCCGGATGGGCTCGAGCTCGCGCGGCAGGAGGTCAGCACGGAGCTCGTGCAAGGCCTCTTCCACCTCGATGTCCCGACGCCGCTCGACGCGCGCACGGGCACGTACACGGTCGAGGTCGAGGCTGCCGACGCACGCGGCCGCGCGCGGTGTGTCGGTCGGGCGCGTTTCGAAGTCGAGGCGTTCCTCGCGGCGCGCCTCACGTTGACGGCAGAACCTCCGGTGCCGAGCGCTCCGACCGATGGGGCCCCGGCGCCGCTGCAGGCCGTTGCGGGCGATGCGACACGGCACGTGCAGGTGAAGTCGCTCGCGGATACGAGCGTGGCGGGGTATCCCGTGCGCATCGCCGCGCGCTGGACGCCGGTCGCCTTCGAGAGCACGAGCCGTCCCGAGCTGCGCTTCGGGACGCTCGGGCCGGAGCGTGAAGTGGTGCGCGCGGAATGGGTGGGTGTGCTCGATGCCGCGGGGCGCGCGGAGGTCGCGCCCCCCGGTGCAAACACGTTGCCCCCGGGCCGCTGGGCCGGGCGCCTCGAATGGACGGTGACCGAGCACGGTGGGCGCTCCGTCAGCACCGTCGAGGCGCTGACGGTCGAGCGGCCTGCGACGCACCTCGGCCTCGGGCTCGACGGGCTCGTGCGTTCGGGCAGCGACGACATCGTGGCGGTCGCGCCCGGTTTTGCTGGGCCCCTGGCGGTGCAGTGGCTGACGGTCGATGCCGCGGGCAACGCGACCGTGGCGCCTGCGCTCGCCTACGAGCTGGCGCGGGTGGAGCATGTGTCGGAGCTCGTCGACATGGGCGGCTCCTTTGCGTGGCGCGCGAGCGAGCGCCTCGAGGTCCTCGCGACGGGCACGCTGGCGCGCGGCGATGGTGCGAGCGAGGGCCGCGTCGAGGTCCCTGCTGAGCTGCACGGAGCCACCTCGCTGCGGCTCACCGTGCGGGCGCCCGAGAGCCAGCCGGTCAGCCTCGACTTCTACCTTCACCGAGGCGCGGCGGAGAGCTTCGTGCGGCCGCTGGAGGGCCTCGACAGCATCGAGCTCTCGACGCTGGGCGGCGCCACACGGCCCGGTGAGGTCATCGAAGTCGATGTGCGCGCGCCGTTCGACGGTTCGTTGCTCGTGACGCTCGAAGACACACGCTTGCGCGCGCAACGGCGGGTCGAGCTCGTCGGTGGTTCGGCGCGGATCGCGTTCACGGTGCCGCGCGACGTGCGCGGTGACGTGTTCGTCGCGGCGCAGGTGACTCGTCCCCTCGAGCGCCAGACGGCGTGGCGTCCGCACCGGGCGCACGGCTGGTTGCGGGTGAAGACCCTGCACGCTGACCAGCGCCTGAGTGCGGCGTTGACGGTGCCGGAGCGTGTGCACCCGGGCTCGCTCGCCAGCGTCGAAGTCGCGGTCGATGGGCTCGCTGAAGACCACGCGGCGCTCGTCCACCTGTTCGCGGTCGACGAAGGCATCCGGATCACCGGTGGCGACCGTCTGCCCGACCCCGCGGGGCACTTCTTCGCCCCGCGCCGTCACAGCACGCGCACGACCGACGGCTGGTTCGACCTCTTGCCGGATACGGAGCTGCCGCCGGAGGTGCGCCTCATCGGCGGCGACGGTGACCTCGGATCGGATCGGGCGCGCCAGCGCGCTCCGGAAGAGGTCCGTAAGGCGCCCGGGATCGTGTGGCAACACGCGGTGGCGTTGGATCGCGACGGCCGCCAGCGGTTCGAGCTCGAGGTGCCCGACTTCGTCGGAACTCTGACGTGGATCGCAGTGGTCGTCGATGGCGACCGCTACGGTGCGAGCTCCGCTGCGACGCTCGTGCGTGGGGACCTGCCGCTCTTGACGACGTTCCCGCGGTTCCTCGCGCCCGGAGATCGGTTCGTCGTCCCCGTCGCGTTCGAGAACCCGAACGAAGTCGCTGTCTCGGTCGGCGTCGAGTTGGAGCTCACGGGCCCCGCCCGATACGTCGGCATCGCCGCGGCGCCGCTGGCGAGCGCTCCCGTCGAAGCCAGCTTCGTCGCAGCAGACGAGCGACAACTCGAGCCGGACGCGAGCTCCAGGATCCTGTGCGCGGAGGACCACTTGGAGCCCGGCGCCGTCGTGCGACGCTGGCTCGTCTTCGAGGTCGAGGACAGCGTCGAGAGCGGGCGTATCGCGGGTGAGCTGCACCTCGTCGGCGCCTTTGCAGACGGTCGCACGGTCCGCGAGCGCGCGGCGTTCGACGTCCCGGTGCGCACGGGCCGGCCGCTCGTCGTCGCGGGCCTCGTCCGTGGATTCACCGCGGGTCAGCCGTACTCGCTGGACGTCGCCGCTGCGCTCGGCCTCGACACCGCGAGCCCGTTGCAGGGGCGTGTGTCGCTCTCGTCGTCGTACGGCGTGACCCTCGAGCCGCTGGCGCGGTACGCGCTCGATTATCCCTACGGTTGCGCCGAGCAGACGGCGAGCCGGATCCTGGCGCTGCTCTCGTTGCCCAAGGGGGTCGCGCCGGTGCTGGGTCTGCAGGACCCCGAAGCGCACGCCGAGGGGGTGCGTGAGCGCGTCCTCGCGGGCATCGACCGCCTGTGGTCCATGCGCACGTCGGATGGTGGGGTCGCGTACTGGCCGGGCCAGAACGCGACCAGCGAGTGGGCCACGGCGTACACCGCGGAGGTCCTGGCCCGTTGCCGCGACGCGGGTTACGACGTTCCGCAGGGGCTCGTCGACAATCTGGCGCGCTACCTCGAACGCCGTATCTCGGCCCAGGATGTCCCGCTCGCGTCGCGTGTCACCTACGTCCGGGTGCTCGCAGCGCTCGGCCGTCCGCTGCCCGGTTGGTGGCAGAGCATGCACGAACAACGTCGGATGATGCCGCGCAGCGCGCGGATCGAGCTCGCCCTGGCGGCGCTCTCGATGGGCCGCGAAGCGGACGCGCGCGAGGTCTTGGCGGAGGTCGAGCCGCTCGCGCCGTCGCCGAGCTCCAAAGACGATGACGGGACCCCTTCGGCGTGGGCGCGGCTCGGCTCCGGCGCGCGAGCGCTCGCGCTGGAGCTCGAGCTCCGGCTCGCGCTCGGCGAGGGACCCAGCGAGCTCGTTCCGCTCATCGCGGCGCTCGATGGCGAGCGGCGCACCGACGGCGCAGCGCGCTTCGCCACGACGCTCGACAATGCGACGGCTCTGCGGGCGCTGACGCGCTTCAGCGCTGTCGCCGATCGCGGCGCGGATTGGCGCGGGTCCATGGCCGCTGGGGCGCGCAGCGCGGCGGTCTCCGGGGCTGAAGAAGCTTCCCTGGACCTTCGGGCCGGTGAGACGATCGCCGTCGAGACCGAGGGCAGCGGTCAGGTCTGGTTGCGTGCGACCGTCACCGGGCGGCGGGCGGCGGACGCTCCCGCGACGGACGCGGGGCTCGTCGTGCGCCGGAAGTGGTCGAAGCAGGACGGCTCGCCGCTCGATACGGCGGACATTCGCCTCGGTGATCTGATCGCTGTGGACATCACGCTCGAATCGGCGAGCTCCCGCTCGATCGATGATGTCGTGATCGTGGATGCGCTGCCAGCGGGCTTCGAGGTCGAAAACACGCGCCTCGCGGGCTCGCTCGTCAGTGACGAGGACCCCTCCGACCTGCGCCCCGAACGGGTCGAGTTCCTCGATGACCGGGTGCTCGTCTTTGCGACGGCGCATTCGGCCCAGCGCCGCTTGCGGTATCACGTCCGCGCGGTGCAGGTCGGGACGTTCGAACACGCCCCGGTGCAGGCGGAGGCGATGTACGACCCGACCCGGACCTCGGTCGGCGGCGCCACGCAGCGGGTGGTCGTGCGATGACCGTGGGGCCGCTCCAGAGAGCGCCGGAGGAGCGCTCTCCGCGCGGACGTCGGCTCCTCTGGTGGGCCCGGAAGTGGGCCCGGCGCTGCGGGCTCGCCGCGGGGGCGCTGGCCCTCGCGGGGCTCGCGGCGCTCGCCGTGCTCGACCGCATCTACCCGTTCCCGCTCGCGCGGCTCGACGCGGCGTACAGCGCCCGGGTCGCGCTGGCCGACGGGTCCCAAGTCGGGCGGCGCGTCGCCGTCGACGGTCAATGGCGGCGCCCGGCCGAGCTCGCGGAGCTCGGCACGTGGTTGCCGCTGGCGACGATTGCGATCGAGGACCGACGGTTCCGGAGCCATCCGGGGGTCGATCCGGTCGGTGTACTGCGCGCGGCGTTCGCCAACGTCCGCGCGCGGCGCGTCGTGCAGGGTGGCAGCACGCTGACGATGCAGCTGATCGGGATGGCGTTCGAGACGCCGCGGACGCTGCGCGGCAAGCTCATCGAGGCCTTCCGCGCGGTGCAGCTCGAGCGGCTCTGGAGCAAGGACGAGATCCTCGCGCGGTACCTCGAGTTCGCGCCGTACGGGCGCAACTTCGCGGGCGCGGTCGCCGGGGCCGAACACTGGTTCGGCAAGGCGCCGCGCGACCTGTCGCTCGCAGAAGCTGCGCTATTGGCAGGACTGCCCCAGGGGCCGACACGCCTGCGGCCCGACCTGCATCCCGAGCGGGCGCTCCTGCGTCGCCAGTCGGTGTTGGACATGCTGCTGCAGCGCGGCGACATCGACCGCGAGCAGCACCGACGCTCGAGCGCCATGCCCGTCGGCCTCAGCCCTCGGGTCGGCCTCGTGCCACGGGGTGGTCCTGGGGCTGGGGCCACGCAGGACGCGACTGTCGCTCCGCCCGCGTGGGACGCAGCATGGAGCTCACCTGCGAGCGTCGCTGTGGACGCTTCGCACGCGGTCGCGTTTGCGCTGCGGCAGCGCCCCGAGGGCGGTGTGACCACGCTCGTGCCTCCAACACAGCGCACGGCCGAGCGCCTCGTCCAGGCCCACGCCGCGCGGCTGCCGTCGGGCACGGACCTCGCCGTCGTGGTCATCGACGTCGCGGCGGCGGACATCGTGGCGTGGGTCGGTTCGGCAGACCCGAGCGACCCGATCGACGGGCAGAACGACGGGGTCCGCGCGCGGCGCAGCCCCGGCTCGACGCTCAAGCCGTTTGTCTACGCCGCGGCCTTCGAGCGGGGCCTCCTCTCGCCGAGCTCGCTCGTACTGGACGCGCCGATCGACCTCGGCGGTTGGGCCCCGAAGAACTTCGACGGCGGGTTCCACGGCGAGGTCTCGGTGGGCGAGGCGCTGCAGCGCTCGTTGAACCTGCCTGCGCTGCGCGTCGCGCGTTCGGTCGGGGTCGAGCGCTGCGTCGGGTTGATCGAAGCGGCCGGTGTGCGCCTCGACCCCGATGCTGTGTCGCACTCGGGTTTGACCCTCGTCACCGGGGGCAGCCCCGTGTCGCTGTTGGAGCTGACCGACGCCTACGCGACGCTGGCGCGCGGCGGCTTGCACGTCGCGCCGCGGCTCTATGCGGACGCGCCCCGGGGCGCGCCGGTGCGCGCGCTGTCCGAGGGGACCTGCACAGCGCTCTTCAAGCTGCTCTCCTCCGAGACGCGCGCGCCGCGGGTGACGGGCGGTGCGAGCCACGTCGGCGCCCGTCCCTTCTGCTGGAAGACCGGCACGAGCGCTGGCCACGTCGACGCGTGGGCCGTGGGCCACGACGGTGTGCGCGCCGCGGGCGTGTGGGTGGGGCGCTTCGACGGCGGAAGCCACCCCGCCTACGTCGGAGGCGAGGCCGCTGAGCCCCTGCTGGCGGAGCTCTTCGTCGCGCTTGCGGGGGCCTGAGCGCCCCGTCGCGGTCAGCGCTGCAAGCGGTGCACGGTGCCGGGCGCGAGGCCAGGGTGGGCGCTCGTGGTGCCGTCCGGCCAACGTACGGTGACGTCAGCGCTGGCCGCGTCGCCGATCCCGAAGGTCAGCGTGTGCTCGTGCTGCGAGAGGTAACTGCCGCCGCTGCGCACCCATTGCGTGGCCTCGAAGGGCCCGCCTTGGACGCGCACTTCGGCGCCGATCGCCATGGTGTTCGGCGCTGGCCCGCTGAGCTCGAGGCGCAACGCGCGCCGCCGCGTGGGGTTCCCGTTGAGCCAGACGTGGGCCGGGCCGCCGCACTCGACCGCGACGGCATCGACGTCGCCGTCGCCGTCGATATCGCCGAGCGCGAGGCCGCGGCCGACCAGCGGCGTCGCAAACGCCGCACCGGCGGACGCGGAGACGTCTTGGAACGCGCCGCGCGCTCCGCGGCAGAGGAAGAGCTGCGGGCGTTGGCGGTACGTCGTCGAGTCGGTGATGAGCTGGATGTCCGGCTCGAGGTGCCCGTTCAACGCCAGCAGATCGCGGTACCCGTCGAGGTCCGCATCGACGAACGCGACGCTGAACGTGAGCGAAGGTCCCGACGTACGACCGAGCCCCGTCACCACGTTGTCGTCGCTGTAGAGCACCCGGTCGCTGCGCAGGCTGCGGAAGAACGAGATCGGCTCCTGGGCGAAGTTGCCGACCGCGATCGCGAGCTCACCCGCCGCGTGATAGGTGGCGACGTCGATGCCCATGCCCGCGCGGACGGCCCCGTTGCCGCCGTAACCGACGCCCGAGGCTTTTCCGACGTCTTCGAAGCGCGGCGCGCCGGGTCCTTCGGTCCGGTTCAGCAAGAGGCAGTTCGGCTGCGTGTCGTTGGCGATGACCAGGTCGAGGCGGCCGTCGCGATCGACGTCCGCAGTCGTGACACCCAGCGCTTTGTGATCGGGGTTGTGCACCCCGCTCTCCAGCGTGACATCGGCGAAGGTCCCATCGCCGCGGTTGCGGAACAGCCGGCTCGATGAGCCCTTGTAGAGCCGCGGGCTCGCGTAGCCCTTCGTCTCACCCTGCAGGATGAGCGGCACGTCGTTCTCGATGGACCACTCCAGGTAGTTGCACACGAAGAGGTCCAGCCAACCATCGCCATCGGCGTCGAAGAAGGTCGCGCTCGTGCCCCATTCAGGGTGTTCACGGCCTTCGGCGTCACGCCATGTGCCGCCGGCGACACCCGCAGCGGCGGTGACATCGACGAAGCGACCGGCGTCGTTGCGCAAGAGGCGGCTCGGTCCCAGGTACGTCAGGAAGAGGTCCTGGTCGCCGTCACCGTCGAAGTCCGCAGCGACGACCCCTTGGCCGACCCCGGCGAGCGCTGGCGCTGCGAGGCCCGCGGCTTCGGTGCCGTCGACGAAGCGTCCGTCGCGCTGGAGGTAGAACCGTCCCGTGGGTCCAGGCGGCGGGGGCTGCCCCGCCTCCGCAGGCCAGGCGCCGCCGTTCGTGATGTAGAGATCGAGGCGTCCGTCGCCGTCGGCGTCGAAGAGCGCGGCGCCGGGACCCATCGTTTCGGGCAGGAGCTTCCGGCCGTCGGCGCCGCTCGTGTGGACGAAGTCGAGGCCGTAGTTGTCCGGGGCGGGCACGAACTCAGCGCCGACCGGCGCGGCCGCGTCCAAAGGCGCAGTACGCGTGACCTCGACGACGACCGGCGGCGGCGGAGGGGGCGCCTCGTCCTTGCACGCAGCAGCGAGGACGAGCGCAGAGACCAGGAGCCGGTCACTTCGTGTGGAGCGGGTCGACGTCACGGTTGGCGATGGGGTCGCTCATCCGCCACTCGCGGATGATCTGGGGGGCGTTGTCGTCGATCCGATAGCGGTCGAAGGCCTTCTGTGCTTCCGCTTCGCGGAACGTATCTCCGAGCGCGGCGTAAGCCAGCATCCGCCGGTAGTGCGCGGCCGCGTCTTCGGGGTCGATGCGCAGGACCTGCAGCGCCGCAGCCAGCGAGCCTTGGTAGTCGCGCAAGAGGTAACGCACCTCGGAGAGGTCGCGCCAGATCCCGCGATCGTCGGGGAACTCGCGCAGCACGTGCTCGAGCAGCTCCTCCGCGCGCTCGGGTTCGCCCAGCGCGAGGAAGGTGTCGGCCCACCACGGTTTGTTGAGCACCGCACCGGGCGCGCGCTGCTCGGCTTGCTCCAGCAGCGCGAGGGCGGGGGTCGGATCACCTTCGGCCAGGTGCACGCGGGCGAGGTTCCGCCAGCCATCCGGACGGCTCGGCGCGAGCTCCGTGACCCGCTGGAAGGCTGCGAGCGCCCGACGGTGATCGCCCTGGCGCAAGAGGCCGATGCCCAGGTCGTTGAAGCGCACCCAGTCATCGGTGCTCGGCGCGGGCAGAGGGACCGCCTCTGCCCGCACTCCGCGCGTGATCGGCAGCGACAGGGTCGCGCCTGCGATCCGCGTCACGGGGAGGTCGGGCACCGCGATCTGCATGTACTCACACGAGAAACGTGTGTAGTGCCGGTTGAACTTCCGCCACTTCACGTCCGCGGCGATGTCGAAGCGCTCGGCGTCGGGCACGGTGACCCGGTATCTGGCGATGTCGACGTTACCGGGCGGAATGACACGCATGAGCCCCGCGACGTGGAAGTGGTGCGCGTCGCGCTCCATCGCGGGGGTGCCGTCCTTCTTCAGCATCACCGCTTTGTATTGGTGTGCCGCAGGATCGAGCGTGCCGTCCTCGAGCAGGGCGCCGCTCTCGAGCAGGACCTCTCCCGACTCGGCGCGGGCGACGACGTGCAACCAGCCCTCGTTCGAATCGTTGGTGCCGCCCGGGAACGTGTGACCGACCCCTTCGTTGCGGACGGCGACGTACACGACGACCTCGTCGCCGGGGCGCAGCTCGGGGGTGCTACGCTCGGGATCGAGCACGAACCCGTGCTGCGGGTGGTCGAGCGCAAGCAGCTCGACACGCAGCTTCGATTCCCGGAGGAAACGCTCGATGCGCGCGATGGTGTCCGTGTCGCCGCGCAGGTGCGGCAGCGCCGTATTCACCGCGGTGAAGCGGTGCGAGCGCACTTGGCCGTCTTTGGCCGCGAGGTCCCCGAGCGGGGCCTCTTCGTACGGCATGTGGCAACTTTGGCAGTTCTTGGCCTCGGGCGGCAGATAGAACGTGCGGCTGTTGTTACGCGAGACCCCCGAATTGTGCCAGTTGTCGTATTCGTTCTGACCGCGGAGCCAGCGGTACGAATTGACCTCCGAGTCGATGCCGACCTTGTGACACGTCGAGCAGTACTCGGCCTGACGGTAGAACGGGCGGAGGAAGAAGTCCTTGTGGTCGCGCGGGCGCGCTTTGATGAGGTATTTGCGCAGCGAGAGGCGCCAGCCCGAGGTCGCGTCGGCGAACAGGTACGGGTCCTCGCCGTTGTCCGCGAGCTCGTAGTTGCCGTTGCCCGTGACGTCGTGGATCCGGTTCACCAAGTGACATGCGGTGCAGGTCAGCCCCGCTTGGGCCTCGACGGTGCCGATGTCGATCTCGCCCATGAACGTGCCCACGTGCATCACCGCCGGATCGTGGCAGCCGCCGCAGAAGCGGCTGACCTCGGGGCCGGCCTCCTCGCGCAGCGCGAGGACGGACGCCGCGTAGAACGGGTTGTTGAACGAGGAGAAACGGTGCGCCGAGGTGGCCCACTGGTGCGTGGTGTCCGCGTGGCACACGATGCAGTCACTCGCGCCCAGGAGCTGCTTGTGCGCAAACCCCTGGGCTTCGACCTCGGCGCGCACGGCCGCGGCGTCTGCGGGCGGTCCGGGCAGGATCACCTTTGGATCCAGGAGGTCGCCTCCGGCCAAGCTGGTGGGCGAGGGGAAGAACGGCGCATCGTGGGGGACGTCGCCGATGCCGCGGAACGGGATGAAGGGGTCTTCGCGGACGTCGAGCTCGGCGAAGGCGTCGTGGTAGAGCACGCGCGGTGCGGCAGTGCGGGACAGGAGCCCCGCGTGGGTCAGGCCCAACACGAGGGTCGCCGCGGCGATCGTGCCGAGCATCCGCCAACGCTGGCGAACAGGCGGCGCATCGTAGGAGCGCACGCGGTGGGCGACGTACGCAGCGAGGCCGAGCAGCCCGGCGAGGCGGTGGGCGTGGAAGACGCCTCGGTTCTGGGCGCTGTTACCGAGCTCGAGCAGCGTGAAACCCGTCTGCAGCAGCACCAGCGCCGCGAAGAGCGCCACGACGCCCGTGGTCACGGTGTGCCAGCGCCGCCGCCGGAGGGCCTTCTTCAGGTGCAATGCGCTGAAGACCACCGCGAGCGCGACCAGCGCGATCCCGAGCGCGAAGTGCGCGACGAGGTTCCATTGGTAGAACGCGAGCAGGCGGGCGCGGGCTCCGGTGGATTCCTGCCAGGCGGTGTATCCAGCCAGGTAGAGCGAGTTGGCGACCACGAGGACGCCGACTGCGATCAGGACCTTCAGCAGGGCCTTTTGGAACGGGGACAGGAGCGCGAGCTTCGCGGTCGTGCGTGCCATCGGTAGCGCCAGTATCGCCTTCGGGGGCGGTTCTCGCGCGAGGGGTATTGGGACGCGCGGCGGGGTGTCACAGGGCGGGCCACAACTGGACCTGCGAGCGGACGCCGCTGGGATCGAACGGTACCAGGTACGAGTTTGCGGCGCGGCGCGCGGCGCCCGAGCGGACGCGCGCGGAGCGCGCGCTCGCTCAGGCGCCGCGCCCCGCGCCGCAAACTCGTACCTGGTACCGTTCGATCCCAGCCCTCAGGTTCAGCCCTCAGGTCCGGGCGCGGACCTTCACGGTGCGGCCGATGTCGTCCAGGATCTCCCGCAGGCGGTCGTAGTCGGGGTGGCGCAGGCGCATCCAGGCGTTGGACATGTAGCCGCCTTCCACCGTGCCGGTGGGGGAACCGACCGGGGGCAGGTGTTCGTCGATGAAACACTCCGCGTAACGGCGGTGGACCTCTTCGACGCCTTCGTAGCCAGCGATCCGGCCGTCCTGGTCGGGGCGCAGGGCGATCATGCCGCCCGCGAACTGGCGGCTCGGACGGCTCGCGGTGCGTCCGTGGACGAGGAGCTGCGCCCACTCGCGGTACAGATCGAGGCCGTTGGCGGCGCCGTAGATGTCCCACACGAGGACCCCCGGCGGGCGGCAACCGATCTCGCTGAAGCGCAGGCCCTTCGGGCCGAAGAACCACTCCATGTGGGTCGCGGAGGTCCCGATGTCGAGGGCCTTCAGCACGCGCCGACCGAGCGCTTTGACCTCGTCGTAGCCGCCGTTCTCGACGCGGTTCGTCGTAACGATCTGCGGCGAGATCCAGCGCGTGCGCATCGCTTCGAGCACGCCGGGGTAGTAGTGGCTGACGAACTCGTGCACCACTTCGCCGCCTGCGGTGAGCGTGTCCCAGAACGCCTCGTGGCCTTCGTTGAACTCCTCGATGGCGACGGAGCCGCCGCGGCCGACGCGCGACTCCTCGAGCGCCCGCACGAGGCCGGCTTCGTCGTCGACGCGGCTGGTGCCCGCCGCCCCGGCGCCGTCGCGTGGCTTGACGATGAGCGGGAAGCCGTGCTGGCGCGCGAACGCGAGCGCTTCACCTTGGTCGGACGTGCCGATCGATTGCGCCGTCGGGATGCCCGCCGCGCGGCACGCCTCCTTCATCGCCGGTTTGTCGCGGCAGAGGAACGCGGTGCGGACGCTGGTCCCGGGGATGGAGCAAGCTTCGCGCACGTGCGCGGCCGCCATGATGTGGGCTTCGACCGTCGCTTCGAGGCGGTCGACCCACTCGCGGCGCTGGATCCGCTGCACGGCCTCCAGGAGCGCGGGCTCGTGCACGACGGAGCGCACCCGCTCGTAGCCTGCGAGCCAGCTCTTGAGCTCCGGATCGAGGGCTTCGACCGGCGACTCCCCGATGGCGGTCACACGCGCGCCGACGGCGTGCAGGGCGCGGACGAATTGGCGCTGGTTCTTCGGGAACGCGGGCTCGATGAAGATGACGTGCATGTTCAGGCTTGCAGGGTGCGCAGATAGAGGTCGACGTAGCGCCCAGCTTGGCGCTCCCATGAGAAGTCCTTCGCCATTCCGTTCGCGCGCAGCGTCGCCCAAGCGGCCTGGTCACGCCACACGTCGAGCGCGTGGTGCAGCGTCGCCATCAGCGCATCGGCGGTGTGCTCGAAGAACACAAAACCCGTGCCGGTCTTGCGCTCTGGATCCCAGCGCTCCACGGTGTCGGCGAGGCCGCCCGTTTGCCGCACGAGCGGCACCGTGCCGTACGCGAGGCTGTACATCTGGTTCAAGCCGCAGGGCTCGTAGCGCGAGGGCATCAGGAAGACGTCCGAGCCCGCTTCGATCCAGTGGCTGAGCTGGTCGTGGTAGCCGCGGTAGACACCGACCTTCTGCGGGAACGAATCGCGCAGCCACTGGAAGTACTTCTCGTAGCGCTCTTCGCCGCTGCCGAGGATGCACATGCGCACGTCGTAGCGGTGCAACAACACCGGCAGGACGTCGGGCAGGAGATCGAAGCCCTTCTGGCCGGTCATGCGGCTGACGATGCCGATGACGGGCCCCTGGGGCCCAGCTTCGAGGCCCATTCGCGCCAGCAACGCGTCACGGCACGCGCGTTTGCCCGCCAGGTCACCGGCGTGGAACTTCGCCGGGATCTTGTCATCGGTGCGCGGATTCCACTCTTCGGGATCGATGCCGTTGACGATGCCGACAAGGTGATCGTTGCGCGCGACGAGGTACGGGTCGAGGCCCATACCGAGCTCATTGCCCTGGATCTCGCGCGCGTAGGTCTCACTGACCGTCGACACCCACGTCGCGTACATGAGGCCGGTCAGGAGGTAGTTCACCTGCCCCTTCTCGAGCAGCTCCTGGTGGAAGAGCGCGCGGTGGTCGCCGAGCCCCACCGCGTCGATCACCGCCGGGCCGAACTGGCCCTGGTAGCCGATGTTGTGGATCGACATGACCGTGCGCGTGCGCTCGAAGAGCTTGTCCCACGAGGCGTAACGCGTGCGCAGGTAGAGCGGCAGGAGCCCGGTGTGCCAATCGTTGCAGTGGACGATGTCCGGGGCCCAGCCCGTGTACTGGAAGGTCTCCAGGACCATGCGCGAGAACGCGGCCCAGCGCAGGTGTTCGTCCGCGTCCTGGGTGTAGAACTCGGCGCGGTGGAAGAGCGCCGGGCAGTCGATGAACTCGACGTTCAGCCCGTTGCCGCGGGGCAGCGGATAACGGGCGATGCCCCAGGTGTGACGCTGCCCCGGGAACTCCATGGTGATCCCGCCGATGCCGGCGACGAGGGGACCGCCGACGTCGCGCAGCTTCGCGTAACCCGGCACGAGGATCCGGACGTCGTGGCCGAGGCGGTGCAGCGCTCGGCCGAGGGCTGCGGTGACGTCGGCGAGGCCGCCCGTCTTGGCGAACGGCGCGACCTCCGAGGCGACGATGGCGATGCGCAGGCGGCGGCCGAGGGCCTCGGCCGAGCCGTGTCGAGGGCTCTGGGACATGCGCGGGGAGTCTACCCGCTGCGCGCCGCGCTTCTCGCGTAAGCCGCTTGCGTGCGCGCACAGGGCACCGCGCGGGGCGGCCGGGCCGCGGGGGGACAGGAGCCTCCGCACGGAGCGTACGTCCGCGACGGGTCGTAGGCGCCGCCCATTCGGCCGGAGGATGGATGCAGCGCGCTGCGCCGCGCGGTAGCATCCCGGCGCCATGATCCGCGTCGGATTCGCAGCCCCGTTCGGCCTCGAGAGCACCCTGCGCTTCGTTCGGGCGGCGGCCGCGTCGCCCGGGGTGAAGCTCGGGGTCATCTCACAGGAGCCCGCCGAGGTCCTGGCCGCCAAATTGCCCCCGGAGGTGCGCGCGTCCCTCGGCGGCTTCGTCCGCGTCGAAGACGCCCACGACGCCGCCGAGCTCGCGCGGGCGGTCACGGAGCTCGGCCGCCAGCTCGGGGGCAAGGTCGAGCGCCTGATCGGCATCCTGGAGTCGCTGCAGGTCCCGCTGGCAGAGGTGCGCGAGCAGCTCCAGATCCGCGGCATGGACCGGGCAGAAGCCGAGCGCTTCCGCGACAAGAGCGTGATGAAGGACGCGCTGCGCGCGGCAGGTCTGCCCTGCGCGCGCCATCGCCTCGCCACCAGCGCCGCCGAGGCGCTCGCGTTCGCGCGCCAGGCGCTGCCGCTCGTCGCGAAGCCGCCCGCAGGCGCGGGCGCGAAGGACACGTTCCGCGTCGAATCGCTCGATCAGCTCGAAGGCTGGCTGCGCGCGGTGCCTCCGACGAAGGAGCGGCCGCTCCTCCTGGAGGAGTTCCTGACCGGCACCGAGCACTCGTTCGACTCGGTCACCCTCGGCGGGCGGACGGTGTTCCACTCGATCTCGGACTACGCTCCCTCGCCGCTGCGCGTGATGGAGACCCCGTGGATCCAGTGGACGGTGATGCTGCCGCGCCACATCGACGGCCCGGAGTACGCCGCGATCCAGCGCGCGGGCCCGCGCGCGGTCGAGACCCTCGGCATGGTCGACGGCCTCTCCCACATGGAGTGGTTCCGGCGCCCGGACGGCTCGATCGCGATCTCGGAGGTCGGCGCGCGACCGCCCGGCGCGCAGTTCACGAGCCTCCTGTCCTACGCGCACGACCACGACTTCTACCGCGCCTGGGCGGACATCGTGATCCACGGGCGCTTCGAGGTCCCCGAGCGCCGCTACGCGGCCGGGGCCGCGTACCTGCGGGGCCAAGGCGACGGCAAAGTCACCGCCGTCGAAGGCATCCAGGCCGTGCGCGAAGAGCTCGGGCACCTCGTCATCGAAGCGAAGCTGCCCCAGCCGGGCCAACCGAAGTCCTCGAGCTACGAGGGCGAAGGCTACGTGATCGTCCGCCACCCCGAGACCGAGGTCGTGCGCCGCGCCCTCGAACGCATCGTCTCGATCATGCGCGTGCACCTCCGATGAAAGTCCTGATGATCTCGCCGGGTTTCCCGGCCGACATGCCCTACTTCACGCGCGGCCTCGCGGAGGCCGGCGCGACGGTGCTCGGTGTGGGCGACCAACCGAAGGGCGCCCTCGACGAGACGGTGAAGCGCGCGCTGACGGCGTACCACCAGGTCGCGGAGCTCTGGAACGAGGAGCGCACCGTCGAGGACGTCGCGCAGTGGCTCGCGACGCATCGCGTGAAGGTCGACCGGGTGGAGTGCATGTGGGAGCCCGGCGTCGTGCTCGCAGCGAAGCTGCGCGCGAAGCTCGGTTGCCCCGGCCTGTCGGTCGAGCAGGCGCGCTGGTTCCGCGACAAGGAGAGCATGAAGCAGGTGCTCGACCGCGCGGGCATCCGCACGCCGCACCATTACCGCGCGCGCTCGAAGGCGGAGGTCCGCGATGCCGTGCAGAAGATCGGCTTCCCGGCGATCGTCAAGCCGATCGACGGGGCGGGCTCGGCCGACACGTACACGCTGCGCTCCCAGGCGGACCTCGACAGCGCCCTCGGCGCGCTGCAGCACATCGACGAGGTCAGCGTCGAAGAGTTCATCGAAGGCGAGGAGTTCACCTACGACGCGATCTGCGCGCGCGGCGAAGTGCTCTTCGAGAACGTCGCGTGGTACCGGCCCAAGCCGCTCGTCGCGCGTCAGAACCCGTGGATCAGCCCGCAGGCGATCTGCATGCGGCGGCTCGAGCTGCCCGAAATCGCGGGCGGCGTCGACCTCGGTCGGCGGGTGCTGAAGGCGCTCGGGCAGGAGTCCGGCTTCACGCACATGGAGTGGTTCCGCAAGCCCGACGGCGAAGTGGTGTTCGGTGAGATCGGCGCGCGCTCGCCCGGTGGTCGCCTGACCCACGGCATGAACGTCTCGGTCGACGCGGACCTCTTCCGCGGGTGGGGCGAGGCCCTGCTGCACGGCCGCATCTCGCAGGACCTCTCGAAGAAGTACAACGCCGCGGTGGTCTTCAAACGCGCCCAGGGCGCGGGCGGGCGCATCGTGCGCATCGACGGCCTCGACCGCGTGATGGCGGAGGACGGCCGCCACATCCCGATCGTCGACCTCGTCCCCGTGGGCGCGCCGCGCCGCGACCACCGCCAGGTCGTCACGGGCGACGGCTGGATGGTCGCGCGCCACCCGGACCTCGGGGAAGCGCTGCGCCTCGCGGACCGGATGGCCGGTGAGATCCTGATGGTCGCGGGATGATCGAGCCGCCCCTCGTGCCGCGCAAGGTGGCCTTGCTCGGCCCTCAATCCGTGCAGCGCACCGTGCCCGAGGTCGTGCGCGCGTTCGGCCTCGACGGGTGCAACGTCGCGACGATCACGGCCGGGTGGGAGGAGCGCGAGCGCGACGACGCCGACCTCGACCGCGACCTCGGCGGTTGCTCGCGCAACCTGGGCCTCTTCCCGCGCGCGGAGAAGGTCTTCGAGCGCGACAAGGAGCTGCGGCGCCTCATGCACAAGCGCTACGACCGCATGAACGAGCAGGCGGCGTACTACCGCGCGATGCTGGCGCCGCTCTTGGCGTCGCTGCGGCAGATCGAGCTGGGCCTCGCGGCGGGCACGCCGCATCTGACCGCTGAGCGCGACAACTGCGTGCGCCTGCTGCAAGAGCTCGACGCTCACCGCCTGCGCATCGTGGACGAGCTCGATGCCGAGGTCTTCGAGCGCCTGCGCCCGTTCGAGCGCACCGAAGTCGCGCGGCACCGTGAAGAGCTCCGCCGGATCCTCGATGGCGTGGGCGGCGTGCTCATCGCGGGCGGCCACGTCGGGATCCTGGTGAACCGCCTGCGGCTCTTCGGGGTCATGGAGCTGATCCGCGACCTGCCGGTGATCGCGTGGTCCGGCGGCGCGATGGTGATGACGGAGAAGGTCGTGCTGTTCCACGACTTCCCGCCCGAGTCCCGCGGCACACACGGCGGCGGCGGGGACCCGGAAGTGCACGTGCGCGGCATCGGCCTCGCGCGCGGTGTCGTCGCACTGCCGCACCCGAAGAAGCGGCTCGACCTCACGGATCCGGCGCGCGTCGCGGCCTTCGCCGCGCGGTTCTCGGGGTCGGTCTGCCTGGGCCTCGATGCGGGAGCCCGCGTCATCGGCCACTCCGACAAACCCGTCGCCGAGTGGACCGAGGCCGAGGGTGTGGTGCAGCTCACGGAGTCGGGCGCGCTCCCGTGGAGGGCCGCGTGAGCGAGACCCTGACCGAGGTCCGCGAAGCGCTGGTGTCGGCTGCACATCGCGGCCCGCGTGAGCTCGACGTCGCGCTCTCCGCGCGCTCGTGGCCGTACACCGTCGCGGGGCGGGCGCTCTTCGTGTACCGCGGGCCTGCAGAGGAAGTGCGCCTGCAACACTGGATCTACGCGCTCAGCGCGGCGCAGGCCTTCGAGCGCGTCGAAGGCACGGATGTGTGGCTGCTGGAGACCCAGCTCCAGCGCCGGGCGCGCGTCGAGTACAAGCTGGAGATCACGCACCGCGGCCACCGGCAGCTCGTCTCGGACCCGCTCAACCCGAACGCCGCGCGGGACCCGTTCGGCGCGAACTCGGTGGCGGTCGGCGTCGACTACAAGAAGCCCGAGTGGGCGGAGCCCCACGCCGGAGTGCGCCAAGGCAGCGTCATCGAACGCCAGCTCAAGAGCGACATCTTCGGCGACGTGCGGCCGATCGGCATCTACCTGCCGCCGCGCTACCGCGAGACGCGGCGCTACCCGCTCGTCATTGCCCACGATGGCTTCGACTACCTGCGCTTCTCCTCGCTGAAACATGTGCTCGACAATCTGATCGAGCGCCTCGAGGTGCCGCAGATGATCGTGGCGCTGATCCAATCCCCGAATCGCTTGGTCGAGTACGCGGCCGACGAGCAACATGCGCGCTTCGTCGTCGACGAGCTCTTGCCGTTGCTGGAGGGTGAGTTCCCGCTCCTCGAAGGGGCGGACAACCGCTGCCTGATGGGGGCCAGCTTCGGCGCGGTGGCGTCGCTGCACACGGCTTGGGCCCGGCCCGAGCGCTTCGGGAAGCTGTTCCTGCAGTCGGGCTCGTTTGCGTTCGCAGACATCGGGGACCACGGCCGCGGTCCGGTGTTCGACCCGGTCGTGCGCTGGGTCCAGGAGTTCCGCGAGGACCCCCGCACCCCGGCGGACCGCATCCAGATGACCTGCGGCGTCTACGAGTCGCTCATCGCCTACAATCGGGCGATGCTGCCCGTCCTGCAGGGCACCGGCGCCGAGGTGCGCCTCTCCGAGGACCAGGACGGCCACAACTGGGAGAACTGGCGCGACCGGCTGCGGACGGGCCTGACCTGGCTGTTCCCGGGCCCGTACTGGATGGTCTACGAGTAGGATTCCCTCCTCGGCCACCCCCGCATTCCCCTTGGCCGTTCTGCTCTCCCCATGACCACCGTCCGACGCATCGGCCTCTCGCTCGGGGCTGACATCTGCTGGCCCCGCAGCTTCGAAGGCATCCTGCGCAAGTGGAACCCGACCGTGAAGGTCGGCGGCGAGTCGATTCGCTTCGAGGTCGAGCGCGTCTCGATCGAACCGTTCGACCTGCGCCAGCCCGTGAAGTACGACCTGGTCATCGACCGCCTGACCCACTGGTACGCCAACACGCGCGAGTGGATCAAGAAGGGGGTCATCATGAACGACCTCTACGTCTTCAACAATCCGTGGGCCGTGCAGTCCATGGAGAAGCAGACGACGTACTGCGCGATGATGCGCCTCGGCTTCCCGATCCCGGACACGTGGCTGGTGCCGCCGAAGGACTACGAGCCGAAGCCGGACCTGCAGCGCACGCTGACCAGCTACGCGAAGCTGTTCGATCTGGAGAAGATCGGCAACCTCGTCGGCTTCCCGCTCTTCATGAAGCCGTACGACGGCGGAGGGTGGGTCGGTGTCTCGGGCGTGAAGAACGCCGAGGAGCTCAAGAAGGCCTACGAGACGAGCGGTAAGTTCGTCATGCACCTGCAGAAGGCTGTCGAGGGCTGGTCGCACTTCGTGCGCGGCATCGGCATCGGCCCGCAGGTGCGCGTGATCCAGTACGACCCGGACCAGCCGCTGCACGCGCGGTACACCGACAAAGCCGATCACCTGCCGCAGCGCGACATGGACGTGATGCGCCGCATGGTGCTGACGATCAACGCGTTCTTCGGCTGGGACTTCAACTCCTGCGAGGCGCTCGGCAAACCGGGCGGCACGTGGAGCCCGATCGACTTCGCGAACCCGTGCCCGGACTCCCAGGTCACGTCGCTGCACCGGCACTGGCCGTGGCTCGTCCTGGCGAAGCTGCGCTGGGCGCTCTTCTGCGCCGCGACGAAGCGCAAGTTCCGGCGCAACCTCGACTGGGAGTCCTTCTTCGAGATCGCCGCCGAGGGCGGCACGTTCGAAGAGAAGCTCGCGCGCTACGAGGCGCTCGCGCACCAGCGCTTCGACACGGCGCGCTTCGAGGAGTTCTGCGCGACCGAGCTCAAGGGCCTCGACGAAGTGGCCCACGAGTTCTTCGGGACCGCGGAGGCCCGCCAGGCCGTGCGCGACAAGGTCGCTGCGCTGTACCCCGAGCACGAGGTCGACGAGTTCACCGACCGGTTCTGGATGGGTGTCCAGACCTGGCGGAACCAAGAGTCCAAGGCCGCGAACAAGGTCTGAATCGATGTCACGAGTCTCCGAGAAGTGGTACTCGCACCGGGTCGGTCGCGAGGTGCAGGTGGTCCGGTGGGGGACCTCCGGTGTGCCCGTCGTGTTCTTCCCGACCGCTGCGGGCGACGCCGAGGAGTGCGAGCGCTTCCTGATGCTGCGTGTGCTCGAACCGCACATCTCATCCGGGCGCGTCAAGCTCTACTCCGTCGACTCCGTGCCGGGCATGGTGTGGCTGAAGGAGGACAACAAGGTCCCGACCGCCTCGCGCATCATGGCGGGGTACGACGCCTTCATCGTGCACGAGCTGATGCCGGCGATCCGCACGGACTGCAAGGACCCCAACGTCGAGATCATCGCGACGGGCGCTTCGATCGGCGCCTTCAACGCGCTGGCCGTCGCGTGCCGGCACCCGGAGTTCGTGCGCCAAGCCATCTGCATGTCGGGCACCTACGACATGAAGAAGTTCATCCAGGGCGACATGGATGAGCCGTGGTACATGGCGTCGCCGCTGCACTTCGTCCCGAACCTGCCCGAGGATCACCCGCAGCTCAAGCGCCTGCGCCAGCGGCACATCCTGATCGCGCACGGCAAGGGCAAGTGGGAGGATCCGAAGGAGTCCTGGGCGGTCGCGAACGCGCTGGGCAAGCGGGGGATCCCGAACCGCGTCGACGAGTGGGGCGAGGAGTGGAACCACGACTGGCCCACGTGGCGCAACATGCTCCCGAAGTACCTCGACGAGTTCGTGAAGGCCTAGGTTTCTTGAGGGGGGCGAACGGAAGGGGGAATCGAACGGTACCAGGTACGACTTAGCGAGCGCGCGCCCGCTCCCTTGCACTCGCAAGCGCTCGCGCGCGCGCTCGCAAAGTCGTACCTGGTACCGTTCGATTCCCGCTTCCGTGCGGTTCCGAACTGGGGTTGAGGGTGGGGCGTACCTGGGAGATGAGGCTTCGTTGCCCAGGTACCCCCGAGTCGAACGGTACCAGGTACGACTTCGCGAGCGCGCGCGAGAGTCCTTGCGAGTGCAAGCGCCCTAGCGCGCGCTCGCAAAGTCGTACCAGGTACCTCGCCCCCTATCGGAATGTGTAGCCGAACGGCACGACGACGATCCCGCTCTGGGTGACCGTGAACCGGTTCATGTCGTGCTCGCGGTCGAAGCCGATGCGCTCACCGGCCGGGATCTCGACCCATTTGTCGACGATCACCTTCCGCAAGAGCGCGCCGTCGCCGACCTTCACGCCGTTCATCAGGATGCACTCCTGCAGGTCCGCGTCGTGACCCGTGTACACGCCGTTCGAGAGGATCGTGCGGCGCACCTTCGAGCCCGACACGATCGAGCCGTTGCACAGCAGCGAGTCGACGACCTCCGCGCGGCGTCCGTCGTGTTCGTTGAACACCGTCTTCGCCGGCGGGTCGTTGTGCCAGAGCGTGTAGATCGGCCACGACTGGTCGTACAGGTTGAAGTCCGGCACGACGTTGCAGAGGTCGAGGCTCGCTTCGAAGTAGGCGTCGATCGTGCCGACGTCGCGCCAGTACGGGGCCTCGGGCTTGGGCTCGTTGACCCCGCGGAACGCGTGCGCGAAGACCGGCGCTCCGTCCGCGACCATGCGCGGCAGCACGTCCTTGCCGAAGTCGTGGCTCGACTCCGGACCGAGGGCCGCGTCCTCTTCTAGGCGCCGCGCGAGCTCCTTCATGTCGAAGATGTAGATGCCCATCGAGCCGAGGCACCAACCTGGGCGCCCGGGCATCTCGGTCCCGACCTTCGGCTTCTCCTGGAACCCGGTCACGGCGCCGTTGGCGCTCGTCTGCAGGATGCCGAAGCGCGACGCCTCCTCCGCGGGGATCGGGACAGCGCCGATCGTGCAGAGGGCCCCGGTCTCCAGGTGCTGCTCGAGCATCCGCCCGTAGTCCTGCTTGTAGATGTGGTCCCCGGAGAGGATCAACACGTGCCGCGGGCGCTCGTCGCGCAGGAGGCGCAGGTTGTGGGTGATCGCGTCCGCCGTACCGCGGTACCACGCCGTCGAGCCCCCGTGCTGGGGCGGGCGCGCCAGGATGAACTGGGCGAGGCGCCGGGGCAGGAAGTTCCAGGCGTAGCGCAGGTGCTCCTCCAGCGAGTACGCCTGGTACTGCGTCAGGACGAAGATCCGGCGCAGCCCGGAGTGGATGCAGTTCGACAGCGTGAAGTCGATGATGCGGTACGCCCCGCCGAACGGCACCGCGGGTTTGGCGCGGTGCAAGGTGAGCGGCTTGAGGCGCTCGCCCTGGCCGCCGGCCAGCACGAACGTCACGGTGTCCTTGAGCTCCTGGGTCAGGTTCATCGGGTGGTGTGGCAGTGGGTCCTGGTCAGGGTACCCGCGCGCCGCTCGGAGACTGTGGTCCGCCCACGAAATGCGGATCGGCGGGTGCGACGACGCCGGGGATCGGGGACGGTGCTTCACTCGGCCGGTGCGGGTCGATAGGCTCGTCGCGCCGCGAGAGGCCCCTCCGATGACCGCCACGCTCCATCGACGCGTCGTCCACGGCGTACCGCCCGCTGGAGCGCCATGCGCCGACCTCGGCGCGGACGGTGCTCGGGCCGCTGTCGGTGACGCCGCCGCGGGCGTGCAGCCCCTGACGGGCGTGTGGCGGGACGCCGACGGCCGCGGGGGCCGCGCCGCGCTGCGCCGCGACGGTCGCGCGCCCGGGCGCCGGGACGAGGGGCTCCTCGCCGTCGCCGTCGGCGCCAGCCGCGCGCCGCACCTCCTCGTGGCGGACCTCGGCGAGCGCCTCGACAATACGCCGCTGGGCGCCGCGCTGGCCGCGGAGGACCGCCCCGCCCTCGCGCAGCGTTTCCAACCAGAGCCCGGCGGCGCGACGCTGCTGCGCGAGGTCCTGTTGCATCACGGCCACGCGGCGGCCCTCGTGCGCTACACGCTGGTCGGCTCCGCGCCCGCGACGCTGACCCTCGAGCCGCGCCTGCCCTTCCGAGCCCTCAACGGCAGGACCTGGGCCAACGGCGCGCTCGTCGCGGAGAGCGTCGAGCTGGGCGGTGCCGTGTGGCTGCGCCCGTATCCGTCGCTGCCCGCGCTGCGCATCGCGTGCGACGCGCGCGCGGTGTTCACCGGTGCGCCGCACTGGAAGCGCGGCGTGCCGCTGGTCGACGAAGGCGCCGCAGAGGACCAATTCATCCCCGGGACCTTCACGCTCACGCTGACGCCGGGCGTCGCAGCGACGTTCGAGTTCGCGGTGGCGGGGGAGGCCTCCAACGATCCCGGCGGCACGTTCCGCGCCGAGCGGGCGCGGCGTGCGACGCAGACGTTGCAGCGCGCGGCGATCGAGCGCCTCGTCGCGCGCGACGCCGCGGGTGAGCCCTTCTGCGTCGCGGAGGGCGCGCACGCACCGGAGCTCCTGCCGCTGCTCGCGGCGGCAGGCGTGCCGCGTGCGGCGCTCGCCGCTTCTGTGCCCCCGTGCCCGTTGACCCGGGCCTGGGCGGACGAAGTGCTCGACGGCGCGCGGCGCGACGCGGAGAGCGGCGCGCAGTCCGAGCGCCTCGCAGAGCTCGAAGCCGCGCTGACGGAGCTGTCCGACGGAGCACCGTGCCCGTCGCCCCCCCTGACCTTTGCGCTGGCGACGGACCTCTTCGGCCGCCTCGCCGAACGGGCGACGGAGCCTGCAGTCCAGCGCCACGCGCTGCGCCTGCGCCGGCTGGCAGTGTCACAGTTCGCAGCGGCGCGGGCGCGTGACACCGCTCGCCCCGCCGTCAGCGCGCGGGCGGCGGCGCTGCGCCATGCGCCGCTCGACGAGGCAGAGCGGCGGGTCACCGCGGAGCTCGCCTCAGCCCTCGAACGGTTGACCCGAGAAGGCGAGGGGCCAGAGGCCCTGATCTGGCCCAGCGCCATCGCGGCCGCGTTCCGCGCCGTCCCGCCGACCCGCGCGCTCCTCGTCGAGCTGCGCGCTGCGCTCGCGTCCCTCGCGGCGACGGCGCTGACCCAGGGTGATGCCGCGGTCGCGGCGGCGTGGCTCGCGGCGGATGTGCTGGTCGGCGACGGCGCCCTCCCCGAAGACTCCGGCCACGGGGGGACCCTGCGATGAGGGTCCTCGAGCTCGGCTGGGAGTACCCGCCGCGGATCTCCGGCGGGCTCGGCACCGCGTGCGAGGGCATCGTGCGCGGCCTCAGCGCCGTCGGCGTCGACGTGCTGCTGGTCCTGCCGCGGCTCGCCGGCGGGGAGCCCGTCGGGAGCGCGACCGTGCACAGCGCCGCCGCGCTCGAAGAGGCCCGCGGTCGGGTCGCCGTCGCCCCGGTGGCCTCGGCGCTGCGCCCGTACCAGACCGCGGCGACCTACGCCGCGGAGCGCCGACTGCTGCAAGGCGGCTACGGCCCCGACCTCGGCAGCGAGGTGCAACGTTATGCAGCGGTCGTGCGCGAGCTCGCGCGCACGGAGCGCTTCGACGTCATCCACGCGCACGACTGGATGACGTTCCCTGCGGCGCTCGCTGCGCGCGAGGTCTCCGGCAAGCCGTTTGTGGCTCACCTGCACGCGTCCGAGTGGGACCGCGCTGGAGCGTCGGGTGACCCGGAAGTCCGCCGAATCGAGTCGGAGGGCCTGGCCGCGGCGGACCTCGTCGTCTGCGTCAGCCATTTCACGCGGCGCATCGTCGAGCGCCATTACCCCGTTCCGGGAGAGCGTCTGCGGGTCGTCCACAACGCCGTGCAGCGCCGCGCGCGCACGACCGTGGACGGCGACCGCGCCGCTGGGCCGCCGACGGTGCTCTTCCTGGGCCGCTTGACGCGCCAGAAGGGGCCCGCGTTCTTCATCGAAGCCGCGGAGCTCGTGCACGCAGCGCGCCCCGACGTGCGCTTCCTCGTCGCCGGTGACGGGGACCTGAAAGCCCAACTCGTCGAGTCGAGCGCAGCGCACGGCTTGGCGCGGAACGTCTTCTTCACGGGTTTTCTGGCCCCTGAAGACGTCGAGCGCGCCTACGGCGCCGCCGATGTCTACGTCATGCCCTCCGTCTCCGAGCCCTTCGGGATCGCGCCCCTCGAGGCTTTGGCCCTCGATGTGCCCGTGATCGTCTCGCGCCAGAGCGGCGTCGCAGAGGCGCTGCCGAGCGCGCCGAAGGTCGACTACTGGGACGTGCGCGACCTCGCGGGCAAGGTCCTCTTGCTGCTCGAGCGCCCCGACCTGCGCGCCGCCCTCGTCGCCTCGGGCCGCCGCGACATGGAGCGCCTGCGCTGGGAGACCGCCGCGGAGCGCCTCGTGCACGTCTTCCGGGAAGCGATCACACGCGTGCAGCGCCATTCAGGGGGGCGTCCGTGACGGACATCGTCTTCTACTTCCAGGTCCACCAGCCCTTCCGGCTGCGGCGCTACACGTGGCTCGACATCGGTACGAACCACGAGTACTTCGACGATCCGCTCAACGAGATGATCGTGAAGCGGGTCGCCAAGCGCTGTTACCTGCCGATGAACACGCTCCTGCGCGAGGCGATCGAGCGCACGGACGGCCGCTTCCGCTGCGCGTTCTCGCTGTCGGGCACGTTGATCGAACAGTGCGAACAATGGGCCCCGGAGGTCCTCGAGAGCTTCCACGCTCTCGCGCGCACCGGGGCGGTGGAGTTCCTGTGCGAGACGCGGCAACACTCCCTTGCCGCGCTAGAGGACAAAGACGAGTTCCGCGCCCAGGTCGCGGATCAGCGCGCGCTCCTCCAGAAGCACTTCGGCGTCGTCCCGACGAGCTTCCGCAACACCGAGCTCATCGTCGATGAATCGGTCGCGGCCCAGGTCGAAGCGCTGGGCTTCGAGGCGTTGCTCGGCGAGGGCGCCGACAAGCTGCTGGAGCGGGTCGGCGAAGCCACACCGCGCAGCGCCACGGCGCTGTACCGCGTGCGCGGCACCCAAGCGCTGACCCTGCTGCTGCGCAGCTACAGCTACAGCGACGACATCGCGTTCCGTTTCTCGAACCGCAGCTGGGACGCGTACCCGCTGCTCGCGCCGACCTTCGTCGAGTGGCTGAAGCGGGTGCCCGAGGGCGCGCCCTTCGTCGGCCTCTTCATGGACTACGAGACGTTCGGCGAGCACCAGTGGGCCGAGACCGGCATCTTCCACTTCATGCGCGCGCTGCCGGAGCTCGTCCTCGCCGAGCAACGCTTCCGCTTCGCGACGCCGACCGAGGTCGCGCGCTCCGCCGGGGCGCGGATCGAGCTGCCCTACCCGCGCGCCTTCTCCTGGGCCGACGCCGAGCGCGACCTGTCCGCTTGGCTCGGCAACCCGATGCAGAAGGCGGCGCAGCGCGCGCTCTACGACCTGGCGGGCCCCTGCCGCGCCGCGGCCGAGCGCGACCCGCGTCTGTACGCCGATTGGCGCAAACTCTCGACCTCCGACCACGTCTACTACATGGCGACCAAGCGGTCGTCCGATGGAGACGTGCACGAGTACTTCAGCCCGTACGACTCCCCGCACGATGCGTTCATCCTGTTCATGAACGTCATCGAGGACCTGGCGCGCCGCGTGCGCGCCAGCAACGCCGCACCCACCAGCACCCGCGCCACGTGAGCTCCTATCCCGCGCTGTTCGAGGTCTCTTTCGAGGTCTGCAACAAAGTCGGCGGCATCCATACCGTGCTGTCGACCAAAGCCAGCACGCTCGTCGAGCGCTACGGCGACGACTACGTCTGTGTCGGCCCGTGGCTGCAACGCGACGACGGACGTCAGCGGCTGCCGTTCCTGCCGGAAGGGGGACCCGACAGCCCCTTCCACGAGTTCGAGGAGGCCTGCCGCGGGATGGGCATCCCCGTGCACGTCGGTCGGTGGGAGATCCCGGGCCGCCCGCGGGTGCTCCTGGTCGACTTCTCGAACCAGTACGAGAAGAAGGACGGGATCCTCGCCGGGCTCTGGGAGACCTACCGCGTCGACTCCTTGCAGGGCAACTGGGACTACGTCGAGCCGGTGCTCTTCGGCGACGCCGCGGGCAAGGTGATCCAGCGCTGGTGGGAGGAGTTCCACGCGCCGCAGCACCGCCGCGCGGTGGCGCAGTTCCACGAGTGGATGACGGCCGCGGGGCTCTTGCACCTGAAGCGCAATTGCCCCGGGATCGGCACGGTGTTCACGACCCACGCGACGATGCTGGGGCGGGCGCTGAGCTCGCTCGGGCGCTCCCCCGAAGACGGCCTCGGCGACGACACCGCCGATGAGCTGGCGGGTGAGAATGGCGTCGGCGCCAAGCACTCGCTGGAGGTCGCGACGGCGCGCGAAGCGGACGTCTTCACGACGGTGTCGGAGATCACCGCGGACGAAGCCGCGCTGCTGCTCGGACGCCGCCCTGCGCCGGTCCTGCCGAACGGGATCGACCTGGCCGTCGTCGACGCCCTCGCAGGTCCGACGCCGCGCGCGGATGTGCGCACGCTGCTCGCGCGTTACGCTGGCGCGTTCCTGGGCGAGGACGTGTCGGATGCCGCGTTCCTCGCGGTGTCGGGGCGCTACGAATTCCACAACAAGGGCGTCGACCTCGTCCTGGACGCGCTGGCGGATGTCGCCGCTGCGCCGGGCCGCAGGCTCGTGCTCTTCGTGCTGGTGCCGGCGGGCAACTCGGGTGTGCGACCCGAGCTCAAGGAGCGCCTCGCCAAAGGGGGGACCGCGTTCGATGGGCCGCTCGGGGTCGCCACGCACCACCTGTTCCAGGCGGCGGACGACGCGATCCAGAAGCGCTGCAGCGAGCTGAAGCTCGACAACCGCCCGGGCACGCGCGTCAAGGTCGTGCATGTGCCCGTGTACCTCGGGCCGAACGACGGCTTCCTGGACGAGCCGTACGAGTCGATCGCACGGGCGATGGACTTGACGCTGTTCCCGTCGTACTACGAACCGTGGGGCTACACGCCCCAGGAGAGCCTCGCGCTCGGAGTGCCGACGATCACCAGCGATTACGCGGGGTTCGGTCGCTGGGCGAAGAAGCAGGGCCTCACGCCGAAGGACGGCGTGACGGTGATCTCGCGCGCGCGGCGCCAGTACGGCGATGCGCGGGCTGAGCTCGCAGGGACGATCGAGGGTTTCCTGCGCGACGCGCCCAGCACCGCGACCCTCGCGGAAGCTTGCCGCCGCACGGCGTCGCGCACGGCCTGGAGCGACCTCGTCAAGAACTACGAAGTGGCCTTCAAGGGCGCCGTGGACGCCATCCAGCGGCGGCTCGAAGCGGGTGTGCCGCTCGTGCGGCGCGCGAAGCAGAAGCTGGCCGCGCGCGCGGAGAGCCGCGCTCCGCGGCTGTCGCGCTTCGACGTGTCGGCGACGCTGCCCGACGAGCTCGCGCCGCTCGCGGAGCTGGCGCGCAACTACGCCTGGTGCTGGGATCCGGAGGGCCGCGAGCTGTTCCGCGACCTGTCACGGAACGCTTGGGAGGCCGCGGGGCACAACCCCGTCGTGTTCCTGCGGAACGTGTTCCGCCAGGACCTGGAAGAGCGCGCCCGCGATGGCGCGTACCTCGCGCGCCTCGGCCGCGTCGTCGCGCGACTCCGCAAGTACCTCGCCGAGCCGCAGGGCTCGCAGAACATGCGCGCGGCGAGCGACGCGCCGATCACTCCGGAGCGGCCCGTGGCCTACTTCTCCGCGGAGTACGGCATCCACGAATCGCTGCGCATCTACTCCGGCGGCCTCGGAATCCTCTCGGGTGACCACCTGAAGTCCGCGAGCGACATCGGGCTGCCGCTGATCGGGATCGGGCTCTACTACCGCAAGGGTTACATGCGGCAGCGGTTGACCTCGGACGGCGAGCAGCTCGCGCTCGACGTCGACAACGAGCCGCGCGACCTGCCGATCGAGCCCGTGCTCGGCCCGGACGGCAATGCGTTGATCGTGCGCCTGGCGCTGCCCGGCCGCGAGCTGGCGCTGCGTGCGTGGCGTGTGCCGGTCGGGCGTGTCCCGCTGTACCTGCTCGACGCCGACGTCGCGGGCAACCGTGACGAGGACCGCGAGATCACGAAGAACCTCTACGGCGGCGACGAGACGACGCGCATCAAGCAAGAGCTCGTCCTCGGCCGCGGCGGGGCACGCCTCCTGGCGGCGCTCGGCATCGATCCCGCGTGTTGGCACATGAACGAGGGCCACGCCGCGTTCCTGTCGCTGGAGCGTGTCAGCCGCTTGGTGCGCGAAGAAGGCCTGACCTTCGACGAAGCGCGCGAAGTCGTGCGCGCCAGCACGGCGTTCACCACCCACACTCCGGTGCCGGCTGGCCACGACCGCTTCCACGAGGGCCTCGTGCGCACGTACTTCGCGGACGTCGCCGATTGGCTCGGTGTGCCGTGGGAGCGCTTCTGGTCGCTCGGACAGCCCACGGAGGCGAAAGAGGACGAGCGCAGCCTCTTCAACATGACGTGCCTCGCGCTGCAGTTCGCGGGGTTCGTCAACGGCGTCGCGAAGATCCACGGGCAGGTCTCGAAGAAGCTCCTGCGTTCGTCCTGGCCCGGCGTGCTGGAGGGCGAGGTCCCCATCCACTCGATCACCAACGGCGTGCACCTGCCGACGTGGGTCCGCACCAGTGTCGCGCAGCTCGTCGGGGCGACGGATCGCCCCGTCAGCGGCGCCGACTTCACTGCGCGCGCCAAGACGATCGACCTGCAGCGCCTCTGGGCCGTGCGCCGCGACGCGAAGATCGAGATGCTGCAGCGCCTGCGCGCGAACCTGAAGCGCTCGTTCGTCGAGCGCGACGACAGCCCGGTGCTCCTGGCGCGGATGCTCGACGGCATCGACGAAGACGCGCTCTGGATCGGCTTTGCGCGGCGCTTTGCGCCCTACAAACGCGCGCACCTCCTGTTCTCGGACAAAGAGCGCCTGCGGAGGGTCCTGGAAGGCAAGGACCGCCCCGTGCGCATCGTCGTCTCGGGCAAAGCGCACCCGCGCGATGGCCGCGGCAAGGAGATCGTCCAGGAGATCGCGCGGATCGCGCGCTCGCCCGAGTTCGTGGGCAAGGTGTTCATCGCCGAGGACTACGACGTCGCGCTCGCGCGCGCGCTCGTGCAGGGGGTCGAGGTGTGGCTCAACACGCCGACGCGCCCGCTGGAAGCCAGCGGTACGTCGGGGATGAAAGCCGCCGCCAACGGCGGCCTGAACCTGTCGATCGGCGACGGCTGGTGGCCAGAGGGCTGGGACGGGGACAACGGCTGGATGATCGGCGACGGCCGCGTCTACAACGACCAAGCGCTGCAGGACCAGCTCGACTCCGAGACGCTCTACCGCCTGCTCGAAGAAGAGGTCGTGCCGCTGTACTACGACCGCGGGCCCGACGGGATCCCGCGCGGTTGGCTGGAGCGCTCGCGTCATGCGCTGGCGACCCTGCCGATGGTCTTCGACACCGACCGGATGGTGCTCGAATACGCGACCGAGGCCTACCAGCCGCTCGCTCGCTCGGGCGCGGCGGTCTCCGCCGACAAACGCCGCGGGGCCCGCGAGCGCGCGGCGCACAAGACGCGCCTGCGCGAGCTCCTGCCGAAGGTGAAGGTGCTCGATGCACGCGTCGGCGAGCTCGTCGACGTCAAGGTCGGGGACCCCGTCGTCGCGCACATCACGCTGGACCTCGGCGCGCTGTCGGCCGAGGACCTCACCGTCGAGATGGTGCTGGGACACGAGAAGGGCGACGGTGACCTCGTCGCGCCGCTGCTCGTGCCGCTGCGCCGCACGGGCGGCCCGGACTCGGCGGCGGTGTTCGAAGGTTCGCACCCCGTGGAGCGCTCGGGCAGCTACGCCTACGGCCTGCGGATGCGCGCCTCGGATCGGGTCGGCGATCCGACGGACCTCCTGCGCGACATGGTGCGCTGGATCGGCTGAGCGCCTCGGGGCGCTCCCGCCTGGGACCAGGGCCCCGCGCGAACGCGTGTGGGCCCTGGTATCGTTTCGCGCATGGTCTTCTGCCACTGGCTTGCGCTCGCCGCGCTCCTCGGGTCTCCGCAGGACACCCGCCCGCTGCCGGGCGCCGCGCCGGTCTCGGCCGGCATCGCGGCGCGGCTCGAGCGGGCGGACATGGCGCGGGACGGGTTCGCGCACGAGCAGCTCAGCACCGCGCTCGCCGAGCGGCTCGCCGAGGCGCTGCCCGAACCCGGAGAGGCCGCGCCGAACGCGGCGGGGCTCGCGGCCCTTCTGGCGAGCGAAGTCGAGCTCGGGGCGGACCTCGGAGCGGCGCCCCCGAGCGCCCCGCGTGTTGTAGCGAACGAGGCCCCGCTGGCGACCGCGGTGACAGCGGGGACTGCGCCCGTGAAGGTGGCGCGCGCCGACGCTGCCGCGCGTCTGGCGGCGGAGCTCGCGTCCCTGCCCGGCACGGGCGCTTGGAAGAAGAAGGTGCTGCGCACCGAGCGCCTCGCGTCCGACCGCTTGGCGATGCGTGTCCTCCTGAGCCCGCGCCCCCTGCCGCGCGACGGAGGCGGGCTCACACACGGGCGGCTCGTGCTGGCGCTGGAGTGGATGCTCGAAGCGGCGGCGCCCGACGAATCCAGTGAGCGGTGGTCGCTCGTGCGCTGTGAGCGCAGCGCGCGCGAGGTGACGGAGGCGGCCGCGGGCCTCGAAGACGTCACTGCGGCTGTCCTCGCGCCGAGCCCGCGCTCGCGCGAACAACTCGTCCCGTCGATCGGCGCGCTGGGCCTCCGGCTCGACGCTGCGCTCGGGGTGGGCTTCCTCGGACACCACGGCGTCGCTGTGGGGGACATCAACGGCGACGGGCTCGATGATGTGTACCTGTGCCAGCCGGGTGGGATGCCCGATCAGCTCTGGCTGCAGCGCGCCGATGGCACCGCGGTCGATGTGGCGCCCGAGCTCGGGCTGGACCTCCTGGACAGCACCCGCAGCGCGCTGTTCGTGGACCTCGACAACGACGGGGACCAGGACCTCGTGCGCGCGACGGGCTTGGAGCTCCTGGTGCATGTGAATCGCGGAGGGGGCCGCATTCCGGTCGCGTTCGCCCTCGCCGTCGCGGATGTGACGAGCTTGGCTGCGGCGGACATCGATCTCGATGGCCGTGTGGACCTCTTTGCGTGTACGTACGGGTCACCGTACACGGGCGACGGGATGCCGGTGCCGTACCACGATGCGCGCAACGGCACACCGAACGTGCTGCTCGCCAATCGCAGCACCGCGGCGGACACGCTGGCGTTCGAAGACGTCACCGAGGCCGCGGGGATGGGCGGCGCGGACCAGCGCTTTTCGTTCGCGGCCAGCTTCGCCGACTTCGACGGCGACGGGGACGCGGACCTCTACGTCGCCAACGACTTCGGGCGCAACCAGCTCTGGCGGAACGAGCGCAGCGCGGAGACACCGCTCCGCTTCGTCGATGTCGCGGCGGAGCTGGGCGTCGAAGACGTCGCGGCGGGGATGGGCGTCACGTGGGCGGACTTCGACCTCGACGGACAGAGCGACCTGTACGTGTCGAACATGTTCTCGTCCGCGGGTAACCGCATCGCGTACGACCGGAACTTCCACGCTTCGGCGCCGCGCGAGACGCTCGAGCTCTACCGGCGACATGCCGAAGGCAACTCGCTCTTCTTGCAGCGCGCCGGCGCGTTCGAGTTCACGGGCGCAGCCAACCTCGGCCTGTGGGCGTGGGGGGGCCTCGCGTTCGAGCTGGACGGCGACGGGCGACCGGACCTCTACGTGCCCAACGGCTTCATCACGGGGACGAACCCCGATGATTTGTGAAGCTTCTTCTGGCGGCAGGTCGTGTCGCACTCTCCGATCGAAGCCGGCCCCGGGGCCGTGATGGATCCGTACCTCAGCGGCTGGAGCGCTGTGCTGCGCCTGGCGCGCGGTGGGACCTCGTGGAGCGGACACGAGCGCAACGTCTGCTTCCGCAACCTCGGCGGCGCACCGCTCGCTTGGAGTGACGTCGCGGGAGCGCTCGGCGCGGACTACGACGACGACGGCCGCGCCGCGGCGCGGCTCGACCTCGACGGCGATGGCGACGAGGACCTCGTGGTCACGAACCGCTCGAGCCCGCGCGTGCGCCTCTTGGCGAACCGCGTGGCGGATGGCGCGCGGCAGCTCGCGCTGGACGTCGTGGGCTCGACCTCCAATCGCGACGGCATCGGCGCGCGGGTCGCGGTGACGCCGTCAGCGAGCGCGAGCGCCGACGCGAAGCCGACGGGGCCGACGCAGTGGAAGGAGCGGCGCGCTGGCGAGGGATACCTCGCGCAGTCGAGCGGTGTGCTGCGCTTCGGCCTCGGCCGCGGTGACGGAGCGGCGCGCGCAGCGCGTGTGCAGGTCTACTGGCCCGGCCGCACCGACGCCGAGGACTTCGGCACCGTCGCGCTGGACCGCCGCTATCGATTGGTCGAGGGCCGCGGGCGCGCTGTGGAGACTCCCGCGGCGAACGTCGCGAGGTTGCTCCCCGGAGCGCTCGCGACCGAGGCGACTCCGACGGAGAGCGCGCGCATCGTGCTCGCGACGCCGCGCGCGATCCCGAGCCTCGCCGCGGAGAGCCCGGCCGCCGACGGCGGTGTGCGCAGCGGGCGGCTCTTCGGCGCGACCCCTGAGGGGCCGCGCGGGACCGGCCGCGCGACGTTGGTGCTCACCTGGGCCAGCTTCTGTCCGCCGTGCGTCGCGGAGCTCGCAGCGTTCGAAGGTGCGCGGGACACGCTGCGTGCCGCGGGGCTCGAAGTGCTGGCGCTCGGCGCGGATCGCGTCGAGGACCGACCGATCGCGGCGACGGTCCTTGCGCAAGTCGGCTGGACGGGGCCGCGGCTCTGGGCGACCGAAGAGGCCCTCGAAGTGCTGGACGCGGTCCTCGAAGAGGTGCGCCTGCGGCCCACGCGGATGCCGTTGCCGACGGCGTTCCTGTTCGATCCCACGGGGGCGCTGGCGGTCGTGTACGTCGGCGGAGTGACACCTGAGGTCGCGCGCGCCGACGCAGCGCTCGCGTACGCACCGACGGCGGGCCGAGCCGACATCGCGACCCCGTACCACGGCCGCTGGCGCAAGCGCCCCGACGCGGACGCCGACGCCCGAGCGTTGGCGCCCGAGACGCTGCTCGGGCGGCTCGCCGCGCGGGGCCTCGAAGGTCCGCGGCGCGAGCTCGAACTGGCGCGGGCCGCGACCGCGGTGCGGGACAGCGACGCTGTCGCCCTGCGGATCGCCGACGCGCGCTTGAAGGACGGCACCCCCGAGGCGCTCGAGCAAGCGCTGGTGCTCTTCGAGGACCTCTTGCAGCGCTCGCCTACGAGCGTCGAGGTGCTGGCGGGGCGCGCGACGGCTCTGACTGCGCTCGGCCGGCACACGGACGCCGTCGAAGCCTGGCGCGCGCTCGTCGCGGTGATCCCCGAGCGACCCGAGGCCCACTTCTCGCTCGGCGTGGCGCTGCTCGCCGCGGACGATCTGCAGGGGGCCGCGGACGTCGCCGCGACCCTCGACGGCTTCGGTACGCCGGAGGCGCGCGAGCTCGCGGCGCGGGTGCGCGCTTGGCTCGCGCCCGGGGCTCTGCCCGGCAGGAAGTGACCCCGCGCGCCCCAAAGCGCGCCCGCTGCAGGGCGCTCGTTCCGTTTGTGGGGCGGCGACGGCACACTCTCGCTCTATGCCCGACCCGGCCCTGGACCCCGAAGCGTTGCGCGCGCTGGCGCGCGCGCTGCGCCCGCTCGCAGCCCGGGCCGGGGCGCACGAGCCGCGTGCGCCCTCCGACCCCGATCGCGAGCGGCCCGCCGCTGCGGTGTTGGCGCCGGAGCTCGCAGCGCGGGCGCTCGAGCGGCTCGAGCGCGACCTGCTCCCGCGTACGGCGGGGGCCCACAGCCACCTGGTCGTCGGGATCGTGGGCCCGAACAACGCAGGCAAGTCGGCGCTCTTCAACGCGCTCGTCGGCGCGGGCGCGCTGAGCCCCTCGCGCGCGATCGGCGGCGCGACACGCCGCTTGGTCGGAGCCTTGCATCCGCGGCTCCGGGCGCACCTCGAGGCGGAGCCCACGCTGCAGCGTTTTGCGATGCGCGGCGTCACACCGGGTCCCGACGGAGTCCTCGAAGCGCTGGCAGAGGGCGCGGATCCCGCGGAGCTCCTGCTGCTCGAGGTCGACACGCTGCCCGAAGAGCTCTTGCTCGTCGACACCCCAGACTTCGACAGTGTGCTGCGGCGCAATCGCGAGGTCGCTGCGGCGCTCTTGCAGGTCGCGGATGTCGCGCTCGCGGTCGTGACACGTCACACGTACCAGAACCGCGACGTCGTCGACTTCCTGCGCGAATGGCTCGCACATGGCAGGCCGTGGGCGCTGGTCTACAACGAAGCCTTCGACGACGAGAGCGTCACGCTGCGCCACGTCGCGGTGCTAGCGGCCACTGTCGGGACACCACCGGTCGCGGTCTTCAGCGCGTCCCACTCCGCCGCAGTGGCGCGCGGCGAGGCGCCGCTCGAGCCCCGTGCGCTCGCGGCAGAGCTCGCGGGCAACACGCAGCCAGCCCACGCACACGCCGCACCCGGTGTCCGGCTCACGGATTGGCTGCGCACCCGCGGGGACGCCAACGAGCTGAAGCGCGACGCGCTCGCAGCGAGCCTCGCGGCGCTGCGCGAAGAGCTCGGCGCGCTGCTCGCGTTGCTCGACGAAGAGCGCGCGCAGAGCGCGTTGTTGCTCGAACGGCCGACGGCGCTCGCCGCGGCGCTCGGCGGGGACGTCGCACGTGACACGATGCCGATGGCGGCGTTCCTCGCTGCATTCCGGCGCGTGCTCGACCGCCGCCCGAGCGCGTTCCAGCAGCGCCTGCGCGGCGGGCTGCGTTGGACGGGCGACCAGCTCGTCTCGGGCTCGCGTTGGGTGCGCGGTAAGCTCGGCGCGGCCGCCCCGGCGAGCAATGCTGCAGCGCCGCCGACCCTCGCGTCGGCCGAAGCCGCGGCCCTCGCCGGCCGCTGGACGAGCTTCCACGAAGCGCTCGTGCGGCAGTTGCGCCCCGCGCGTGATGCCCAGCGCGCGGTGGACCCCGAGCTCGCGGAGGCGCTCACGAGCGACCTCGAGGCTCCCGCAGGGGTCGGGCTCGAGCGAGCGCGCGCTTCAGTGGCCGCTGTCGACGCGGCGGGCGCCGCGGAGCTCAGCGCGTTCGAGAAGGTCTGTGAGGGGCTGATCGAGCGCGAGCTCGACGGTTTGGGGCACGAATGGGCGCTGCAGCTCGGCGTCGATGCGCTGCACCTCTTGCCGGCCGTCGCAGCGGGCGCCGTCATCCTCCACACCGGCGGGCTCGGCGCCGACGTCGCGGTCGCAGGTGGGGGCGCGCTGTCGGCGGTCCTCGCAGAGCGCGCGAGCCGCGTGCTGGGCTCGGGCGTCGCGCGGGAAGCGCGCGCACGCTGGGCCGAACAGCGCGGCCGGGCGCTGGCCGAAGCGGCGCTCGCCGCGCTCTTGCCGACGACCGCGCCCCTCCTGCGTCGCCGCAGCGAAGCTGCCGCGCGGGCGCAGAGAGACCTCACCGCCGCGCTCGGCGCGCCTTCAGTCTGACCGCGATGGAACCCTCCGCCGAACCCGAGGCCGCAGACGCGGCGCTGCGCCCGCTCGAACGGCATGTGCTCGTCGGCCTCGCCGATGAGCTCGATGCGACGCTGCAGTCGGCCCTGGGCCTGGCGGCGGTCGCGCGGCGGCGCGGCGCGTTGGAGGAGCTGGCGCGCGATGCGCGCACGCAGCTCGCACGGTCGCGGACCGCGGCGGTCATCACGCTGGTCGGTGCGACGGGCGCGGGGAAGTCGACGCTCCTGAATGCGCTCGTGGGGCGCGCGATCGCGCGCGAAGGCGAAGATCGACCGACCACATCGGCGCCGGTCGTGTATCGCCCGCGGGACGCGGACCTGGCGGACCTGTTCCTGGGCCTGCCCGGCGAGCCGCCGCGCAGCGTCGACTACGACGAAGCGCGCGACGTCCCGTGGTCGGGCCAGGTCCTCATCGACGCTCCCGACACCAACAGCGTCGCGACGCTGCACCGCGAGATCGTCGGCGCGCTCGCCGCGCGCTCCGACGTGTTGGTCGTCGTCGCGCACCGCCAGTCGATCGCGGAGCTCTCCTCAGCGCGTTTTGTCGACCTCTTCGCCGGTCGGCGCGGCATGTTGTTCGTGCTGAACCGCGCGGACGAGCTCCATCCGGCGGACCGCGAGGCGCTGCTCGCGCAGCTGCGCGAGCTCGCTCGGCAGCGGTTCCAAGCGCCCGATGCGCCCGTGCTGGCCGTCAGCGCGCGCGCGGCGCAGCGCGACCCGGCGGACCCAGCGTGGCGCGCGCTCGTGCAAGCGCTGGCGGAGCTCGCGACCGGCGAGGTGCTGGGCAGCGTGCGGCGGCGCAATGCGCTCGGCTCCGTGGCGGCGCTCGCAGCGGAGGTGCGCGCGGTCGAACCGAGCGCGGCGCGCCACCTGGCCGACTTCGAAGAGGCGACCCGTGCTGGGCTCGACGGATGGCGCGACGGAGTGCTGGCCGCGGTGACCGAGCGCCTCGCGCACCGCGAGCGCGACCTGGCGCAGATGCTCTGGAACGACGCGGCGAAGGCCTGGGACGGGCCGGGCGGTTACGCCTTGCGCGCCGGTGGGCTCGCGACGGTGGGCCTCGGCGCGGGCGCCGCGCTCGCGCGCAGCAACCCGGCCCTTGCGGCGGGCGCGGCGATCGGCGCGCTCGTCGCCGATCGCGCGCGCGGCGCGCTGCGCGAGCGCGGCTTCCAATCGACCTCGGGGTTGCTGCCCGGCGACGGCGAGCTCGCGCGTTTGCAGCGCGAGCGCCTCTCCGCAGCGCGGCTCGCGGCAGAGGAGCTCTTCAGCCCCGAGCTCCTCGCGCGCGAAGGCGCTGCGCTCGTGCCGAACGAACACGACCTCGCCGGGCTCGCGGCGCGCACCGTGGAAGAAGCTTGGGACGACCTGCTCGCCGTGCACCTGCCCGCCGCGGCGCAGCGCGGGCTGCCGCGGTGGGTCCCTTGGTCGGTGGACCTGCCCGTGTACGCCCTCGGCGCGTGGGTCGTCGCCGAAGCGGCGCTCGGCCTCGTCCGGGGCACGTACGTCGGGGTGGACCTCCTCGCGACGGCCGCGATCGTCGCCGGTGCGTGGCTCTTCCTCTGCCGGGCGCTCGTGCGGCGGGCCCTCGCCTCGGGCGGGCGCGGCTTGCTCGCGGCGGTTCGGGCGCGGATCGCGGGGCGGCTGACCGAGGCGGTCTCCGCAGCGCGCGAGGGCGCCCTCGGCGCCGCCGAGGAGCGCCGCGCGGCCCTCGCTGCGCTCGTCGCCGCCGACGCCCACTGGCGGCGCCGCCTGCGCGCGGGAGGTACGGGCGACGCCCCGCGCGGGTAGACTGCCGCCATGCTTTCGCGCCCCCTGCTGGTCCTCCTGCCCGCGCTCGCCCTGGCGTCGTTCCAAGACCCCGTGACCGCACCCGATCCCGCTGTCGTCGTCGGTGACGGCGCGCACCGTTACCGGTGGGACGGCGCGTGGCCGAAGCTGCCGGAGAACGTCGTCCTCGGCAACACCCACGGCAACGTCGTGGTCGACGCCCGCGGCAGGATCTACTTCAACACGGACTCCGAGCACGCGATCGTCGTCGTCGAGCCCGACGGGACGTTTGTGCGCTCGTTCGGCAAGGAGTGGGCGGGCGGCCTGCACGGCATGGCCCTCGTGCGCGAGGGCGAGCAGGAGTTCCTGTACATCGCGCACCTCGGGCGCCACTGCAGCGCGAAGCTGACGCTGGACGGCGAGGTCCTCTGGACCGTCGGCTGGCCGGAGGCCTCGGGCCTCTACGCGAGCGAAGGTGAGTTCAACCCGACGGCGATCGCCGTGCGCCCCGACGGCGGCTTCTACGTCGCTGACGGGTACGGCAAGGGTTGGGTCCACGAGTACGGCCCGGACCGCACGTGGCGGCGCGCGTTCGGCGGCCGCGGGACCGAACCCGGCCGCTTCCAGACGCCCCACGGGATGCTGTTGGACACGGCGGGCGAGAAGCCCCTGCTCGTCGTCGCCGACCGCGAGAACCACCGGCTCCAGCGCTTCCTGCTCAGCGGCGAGCTCTTCGACGTGATCGAAGCCGAGCTGCGTCGGCCGTGCAGCCTCGCGCGCCGCGGCGACCTGTACGCGGTCGCCGACCTCACGGGCCGCGTGACGCTGATCGACGCGGTGAAGGGCACCCTGGCCGCGCACCTCGCCGAGCAGCCGGACCCGGCCAAGCGCGCCCAGAACGGCATCCCGCGCACGGACTGGCGCCCGGGTGAGCTCCTGTCGCCGCACGGCGTCGCGTTCGGGCTGGACGGGGCGGTCTACGTCGAGGACTGGAACCACCTGGGCCGCGTGTCGCGCCTCGCGCCGCTGAAGTGAGCGAGCGGGGCTGCCGATAGAAGCGGTGGCCCACTTCACCCATGCTGCGCGCCCTCGTCCACCGTTTCCGGGTTGTCCTGGGCCACCTCGGGTGGCGCACGCGCAGCCTCGATGCATGGGAGCGCTGGCACGATCCGGTGGTGCGCGCGGCCGTCGAGCGGGTGCTGCCGCACCTGCCGGAGCGCGGCGTGTTCCTCGACATCGGGGCCAACGTGGGGCTCTTCGCAAAGCACCTCACCGAGGCGCGGCCGCACGCGCGGGGCATCCTGTTCGAGCCGGTCGCGGCGTACTACCGGCGTTGCACGGAGCGCTTTGCGGGGCAGCCGAACGTGCGCGTCGTGCACGCGGCCCTCGGCGACGAGGACCGCACCGCGACGATCTACAAAGCGGCGCACAACCCGGGCGCGAACTCGCTGATGGAGGACATCATGTTCGACCGCCGGCCGAACTCGATGGTCTCCGAGCACACGCAGATCGACCCGGAGGACGTGCAGCTCCGCCACGCGAGCCGCTGGCTCGAAGCTGAAGGCATCGAACACGTCGACCTCATCAAGTCGGACACCGAGGGGTACGACTTTGCGGTGCTGAGGGGCCTCGTGCCGTGGCTCGAGCGCACCGGCTGCCGTCCGGCGATCCTCGTCGAGCTGCTCGACGAGGGGTATCACCCGCGCCGCGACGAACAGCGGGCGGCCCTCGCGGAGCTCGTGCGGCTCGGGTACAGAGAGGCCGACCTCTCGCAGCTCGGTGGCACGGTCGGGGACGCGCTGCTCCTGCCGCGCACCTCGGGGAGTTGAGCCGCGTGCGCCGCAAGATCGGTGGGCTCGTCGGCAGCCGCTTCTTCCGTGAGTCGACGACCCTGCAGCTCGCTGCGTTCGCCAACGCGGCCAGCAACCTCCTGGGTTCGGTGGTGCTCACCCATGTCCTGGGCGCGGCGGAGCTCGGTGTGTTCTACACCGCGGTCGCGGCGTTCTCGTTGCTCTGGGCGCTGCTGAACCTGGGCCTGCCCGCGGTCACCACGGCGGAGGTCGCGCGCGCGCTGCAAGCAGAGCGCCCCGCGGATGCAGCGCGTTGGCTCGGAGCGCTGACGTGGTTGACCCCTGCGACGGCCGCCGTCGCCGCGGTGCTGGGTTGGCTCACGGTGGCGCCGCTCTGCGTGCTCGTGTATCCGCGCGATGGCGCGGCCATCGCGCCGATCGCAGCGTGGATGTGCCTGCTGCCTCTGATCGATGCGCCGCGCATCGTGTTCTCGGCCGCGCTGCAAGGCACTCGGCGCATGGCGAGCCTGGCGCGGATCGACCTGGGCCAGGAGCTCGTACGGGTCGTCCTCGTCTGCGTCGGTGCGTTGGTCACCGGCGACGCGTACGGACCGATGATCGCCACCCTCGCAGCGTCCGTCGGTGGGAGCTTCCTCGCGTTCGATCACTACCGCGCGGCGCGGCGCGAGGGCGTCGCGCTGCCGTCGATCCTGGCGCTGCTGCGCGCGCGCGAGGCCCCGTTCGGCCGCGCGCTGCGCGAAGGCGCGAAGGTCGGCCTCGTGCGCAACGTCGACGCCCTCGGAGTGCAGATCCTCCCGTCCCTGATCGTGCCGGTCTTCGCCCACGTGGCGTGGGTCAGCTATCTGCGTATCGCGCAGCGCCTCGTCGCGATGGCGAGGCTCGTGATGCAGGGCATCAATCGCACGGCTCTGCCTGCGCTCTCGGCGCTCGCGGGGGTGAAGGACGTCCACGGGCTGCGCCGCATGTACTGGCGCGCTTCGCTTCTGAGCGGTAGCACCATCTCGCTGGGTCTCCTGCTGACCTTGCCGTTCCTGCCGTTCGTGATCCGCGGGCTCTTCCCGCCCGATTTCCACGGGCCGGTCTGGACCATCGTGCTGATCCTCGCGCCGGGGGTGATGGTCGTGTCGTTCTCCGTCGCGAACGACGTGTTCTATCTGGTGACGCGGCAGATGCGGGTCGCGATCGCGCTCTCGCTCCTCGGGCTCGTCGTCAATACGGCGCAGATCGCGGTGTTCGCGTGGTGGCTGCCGACGGTGGGGGTGGCCATCGGGCTGTCGCTGACCTGCCTGTGGAGCCTCGTGCACGTGGGCTACGCCTGGCGCTGGTTCCGCGTCCACGCCCGCTGACCCCGTCCCGCTTCGGAACAGCCCGTCCGGGCCGCTCCAGCGGTCCGGCGTGCCCATTCGCCGATCCAGCCAGAGACCTCTCCATGCTGTCGCCCCAAGGAGTCCGCGCCGTCGTATTCGACCTCGACGGGACGCTGTACGTGCAGCCGCCCCTGCGGCGCCGGATGCTCGTCGAGCTGGCGCTCGCGCCGCTGTCGGGGCCCTTGCGTGCGCTGCGCACGACGCGGCTCCTGAAGGCGTTCCGCAGAGAGCGCGAGCACCTGCGCGAGCTCGGTCGACCGAACGAAGCGCTGGAGGCGCTGCAGTACGAGCGGCCCGCGGCGCGCCTGGGAGCGCCGCCCGCGGAGCTGCGCGCGGCGGTCAAGGACTGGATGTTCGAGCGCCCGCTGCGCCACTTGGCACCCTGCGCCCGCCCGGCGCTGCCCGAGTCGCTGCGGCGGCTGCAAGCGGCTGGTTTGAAGCTCGGGGTGTTCTCGGACTATCCCGTCGCGCAGAAGCTCGCGGCGCTCGGGGTCGCGGACTTCTTCCCTGTGCAGCTCGACGCGACCGACGCACGGATCAACGCGTTCAAGCCGCACCCCGCGGGTTTCCAGGTCGCCGCCGAGCTGCTCGGTGTGCGCCCCGCAGAGGTCCTCTACGTCGGCGATCGCCTCGATGTCGACGTCGGCGGCGCGCGCGCTGCCGGTATGCACGCGGCCTGGTTGACGCGCAGCGTCGCACCGGTGCCATTCACATCCGCTGGGGACACCCACGCTGTGTTCCCAGGTTTGAAGGAGCTCGTCGATGCAGTCCTCGGTCACGGTTGAAAGTCACCCGTTCTCGATCCGTCCGTACATCCAGATCGCGCGGATCGATCACTGGTTCAAGAACGCCTTCATGTTGCTCGGCGTTCTGCTGGCGTTCTTCTATCGCCCCGAGCTGCTGCGGCTCGAGTCAGCGGTCCTCTTGGTGATCGCCTTCTTCGTGACGTGCATCGTCGCATCGAGCAACTACGTCCTGAACGAATACCTGGACGCGCCGTACGACCGGCTGCACCCGACCAAACGCTTCCGACCGGCGGCGCGGGGCGAGGTCGCGGGCTGGCTGGCGCTGACCGAGTGGGGCGCGCTGGGCCTCGTCGGGATCCTGGCCGCGTTCGCCCTGAACCCTTCGTTCGGTGTGGCGGCGCTCTCGCTCTGGGTGATGGGGTGTCTCTACAACATCCCGCCGCTCCGCACGAAGGAGCTACCGTACGTCGACGTCGTCTCCGAGTCGATCAACAACCCGATTCGGCTCTTCCTCGGTTGGTTTGCGCTCGTGCCGAACCACCTCCCGCCGATGTCGCTCGCGATCGCGTACTGGATGGCGGGCGCGTTCTTCATGGCCGCGAAGCGCTTTGCGGAATATCGCTCGATCGGTGACCCGGTCCGCGCCGCCAGCTACCGCCGTTCGTTCCGCTGGTACGACGACAATCGCCTGCTGGTCAGCATCATCTTCTACCTCGTGGCTTGCGGCCTGTTCAGCGGGATCTTCCTCGTGCGTTACCGCCTCGAGCTGATCCTGTGCGCGCCGTTCGTCGCGGGCTTCTTCGCGTA
>CAYOBN010000032.1:45820-49595 GCA_964402175.1 uncultured Planctomycetaceae bacterium
GTCGCGTTCGCGGCGCTCTCGAGTCGCTCACTCCACAGCGAGCTCGGCGCGTTCGAGGACGAGCCCGCGCACGTGGCGACGGCGCTGATGCTGCGCGATTGGCTGCTGTCGGGCCAATACAGCGCGCCGGTGGCGTTCGCGGAGGAGATGTACCGGTACCATCCGAAGGTCGCGATCGGACAGTGGCCGCCGGTGCTACACGGCGCGCTCGCGCTCTGGACGCTGGCGCTGGGCGCGCAGCCGTACATATTTGCGCTCTTCGGATGGGTGGTGCTCGCTGGAGCGGTGCTGTACGTGCTGCGCGTCACGGAGCGCCTCGTCGCACGGGAGACTGACGCGGGGAGCGGTGCGGCGGCCCTCGCGTTGAGCGCGGGGTTGGCGCTCGTCGCGCTACCGTTGACGCGTGAGCTCGCGGGCGCTGCGATGACGGAGGTGCCGATGGCGCTCGTCGGAACGGCCGCGGCGCTGGCGTTCGGCGCGTGGCTGGAACAGCCGTCGCTGCGGCGCGCGCTCTGGTTCGGGCTGCTCGCGGTGGCGGCGATCCTGACGAAGGGCAGCGGGCTGGCGCTGGCGCTCGTGCCGCCCTTGGCGCTCGTGCTCGCGCGCAGGCCGAAGCTCGCGCTGCAGCCGAGCCTCTGGGTGGCGCCGCTGGTCGTCGGCGCCATCGCGGCGCCTTGGTACGCGCTGTCGTTGAACATGGTGCGCACGACGTGGAAAGAGGGCGCGTCGCCGACCCTCGAGTTCACGCGGCGCGCGTTCGAGTACTACCCAGGGGCGCTGCTGGAGGAGCTCGGCGTTCTGCTCGCAGCGCTCGCGCTGATCGGGATCGTGCGGCTCGCAGTGCGGCCGACGGCGCGCGGTGCGGCGTTGCTGGCTTGGCTCGCGGCGTTGGCGGTGCTGCACGCGGTGGTGCCCAGCAGCCTCGAGGCGCGCCACATCGTCGTCGCGGCGCCAGCCCTCGCCATCGCAGCGGCGGTGGGGGCGCAGGCGGTGGTCCGCGTCAGCGGGCGCGGGGGGCAGGTGTTGCCCGCGGCGCTGGTGCTGGTCGCGGCGGCGCTCGCTGTGGATCGGCCAGTCCACAAGGACTGGCACGGGTTTGCGGAAGCGGCTGCGGTGGTGCAGGCGGAGGCGGCGGCCGCGGGCGACACGGTGCTGGTCGCTTCGGGTTCGACCGGCGAAGGGCTCGGGGTGCTCGCGTTTGCGCTCTCCGGCGAGCCACGCCGCGAACGCCAGGTCCTGCGCGCCAGCAAGGTCCTCGCCAGCGCGAGCTGGATCGGCGAGGGGTACGTGACCCGCTTCCAGGGCCCCGAAGAGGTGCGCGCTTGGCTGGAGGACGTGCCCGTCGGGGTCGTGCTGCTCGACCGCGCGACGCCGCCGATGCACCAGCGTGAGCACCTGGCGCAGCTCACTGCGGCGCTGGAGGGGGCGCCGGACGTCTGGCGCTGCGCGGCCCGCTGCACGGTCGCGCGGGATGGCCTCGTCTTCCCGAACGCGCTGGAGGTTTGGCTCGCCCCGGCGCACCTTGCGCGGCCCAAGCGGGTCGTCTCGTTCGAAGAAGCGCGGAGCGGCGCCGCCGAGCCTCGGGAGTAGGGACCTTCGGGCGGGTTCCTCAGTGGAAGCGCGCGGCGCCTCCGCCTAAGCTCCCCCGCGATGGCTGCCGCTGAGAGTCCCGGACCCGTGACCGCGTTGGCGGCGTGCCCGACGTGTGGGCTCGTGCTGCGGCTGCCTGCGCTCACCGAGGGCGAGCGCGCGCGCTGTATGCGCTGCGCCGCGATCGTGCGGGCTCCGCGCCGACACCGGAGGTCCGAAGCCCGCACCGCCGCGGTGGCGGCGGCGGCTCTGGCGCTCTGGCCGGCGGCTGTGACGCTGCCAGTGATGCACATCGAGCAGTTCGGGCGCACCAACGACGCCTCGGTGTGGTCGGGCTCGATCGGGCTCCTGCAGCGCGGCGAATGGTTCGTCGGCGGGGTCGTCTTCGTGTGTTCGTTCCTGTTCCCGTTGATCAAGCTCGGCGCGCTGCTCGCGATCACCGTCGGCCGGCGCATGATGGAGCGCCGCGCGCGGGCGCTCACCTATCGGCTCGTCGATTGGACGGGGCGCTGGGGGATGCTGGACGTGCTGCTGGTGTCGATCGTCGTCGCTTGGGTGAAGCTCGGCGACATCGCAGACGTGCGACCGGGGCCCGGGGCGTTGGCGTTTGCGCTGCTCGTGCTGGCGAGCCTCCTGGCTGGCGCGCTCTTCGATCCACACGTGGTCTGGGAGGACCACGAGGCTTGACCCGATGACCCGAACCCACGACATCCCCACGGCCATTCGCGAGCCCGAGCCGCGCCGGTCGCTCGCATGGATCTTGCCGCTGGTCGCGGTGGCGCTCTCGGCGTTCCTCTTGGTCCAGGGCCTCGGCGGGCGCGGTCCGACGGTGCGCGTCCAGGCCGTGAACGGCCACGGCATTCGCCCCGGCGACGTCGTGCGCCACCTCGGCATCGAGGTGGGGCAAGTCGAAGAGGTCCAGCTCGCGCCGACCCTCGACCACGTCTCGCTGCGGCTGAGGCTGAGCCCCGGCGCCGCGGGCCTCGCGCGCGAGGGCAGCCGCTTCTGGATCGTCCGGCCGCACGTGGCGCTCGACTCGGTGTCGGGGCTCGAGACGATCGTGGGAGCGCGTTACGTCGCGGTGCTGCCCGGGACCGAGGGCGGGCGCAGGCAAGAGGAATTCGTCGCGCTCGAGGACCCGCCGCTGGCGGAGATCGTCGAGCCCGGCGGCCTCGAAGTGGTGCTGGAGGCGCCCGCAAGGTTCGGTTTGCGGCCGGGCGCGCCGATCGAATACCGCGAGGTTCGCGTCGGCACGGTGCTCGCGGTGGGCCTCGCGAGTGATGCGTCGTCGGTCGAAGCGCGCGCGTACATCCGGCCGCAGTATGCGTCGCTCGTGCGCGAGAGCACGCGCTTCTGGGAGAGCGGCGGGTTCGAGATGGAGCTCGGGTTGACGACGGGGCTGCAGGTCGGCCTCGAGTCGCTCCAGTCGATGCTCGTCGGCGCCGTGCGGTTCGCGACGCCGCCGGGGGCGGCGCGGCCGGTGAACACGGGCCACCGCTTTGCGCTCGCGGAGCGGGCCGAGGACGAGTGGCTCGAGTGGCGGCCGAACCTGCCGGTGGGCTCGGCGGCGGTCGCGGCGGGCGTGGAGCCGCCAGTGACGGTGCGGGCCAGGCTGCTCTGGCGCGAGGGCAAGGTGTTGAAGCGCAAGCGCGAGCGGCAGGGTTGGCTCGTGCGCAGCGCGGACGGAGTCATCGGGCCGTTGGACCTTTTGACCACACCCGCGGACGCGGTCGAGGGCCAAGCGCGCCTCGAGCTGGCGGGCCGCGAGGTCGCGTTGCACGAACACGCGGCGGCGGAGGACCTCGGGAATGGCCTCGGGCGGTTGTCGCTGCCGCTGGACACGTTCGCGGTGGCTGCAGCGACCTGGACGGCGCGCCCGCTGCCGGAGCCCGAGGACTTGCTGCTGGTGCGCGACGGGGGTGCGGATGTGTGGGCCGTGGACCGCGCGCGCTTGGAGGTGGCGGAGGGCGAGGGGTTCCGTTTCGGAGGCGGGCTCAGCTTGGACGAAGGCTGGCACGGCGCGGTGGCGATCGCGCGGGGGGATGGGGCGCCGGTTGGGGTGGTGCTCGTGGAGCGGCGGCAGGCGCGGCTCGCGTATTTGCCGTAGTGGCTGGGGCCCCGGGCGTTGGTGTCGAACGGTACCAGGTACGACTTGGCGGCGAGGTCGTGCGCGCTTCGCGCGCAC
>CAYOBN010000033.1:0-29979 GCA_964402175.1 uncultured Planctomycetaceae bacterium
GGATCCCCGTTGGCACATCCCTATCCCGCTGCGATACTCCCCCGATCATGTCGCTCGCCCCCGACCCCAAGCTCTGGGCCATCGTGATGGCCGGAGGTTCCGGCACACGGTTCTGGCCTGCGAGTCGCCGCGCGCGGCCCAAGCAGTTCCTGCGTGTCGTCGGCGAGCGCACGCTGCTGCAGGACACCGTCGACCGCCTCGCGCCCCTGGTGGCGCCCGAGCGGGTTTTGGTGATCGGTGCTGCCGCCCACACCGCGACGGTGCGCGCGCAGCTCCCACAGTTGCCCCGAGAGAACATCCTCGGTGAGCCCTGCGCCCGCGGCACGTTGCCCTGTGCGGCGTGGGCCGCCGCCGAGGTCGCGCGGAGGGATCCCGAGGCGACGCTCGCGCTGCTCCCTGCGGACCATGTCATCGCGCCCGCGGAGAGCTTTCGCAGCGCGCTCGCTCGCGCGGCGCGGGTCGCGCGGGCCGAGCCGTTGCCGGTGGTGTTCGGCGTGCGCCCCACCTACCCCGCGACGGGCTTCGGCTGGATCGAGCTCGGGGCTGCGGTCGGCGAGGGTCGGGCGCTCGTGCGCTTCGTCGAGAAACCCGCTGCCGAGCGCGCGCGTGGGTTCCTGGCGGCGGGGAACTTCGTGTGGAACGGCGGCGTGTTCGTTTGGACTGCCGCGACGGTCGCGGCTTTGCTCGACGCGCACGCGCCCGAGTTCCGAGCGCCCTTCCAGGACGGACCTCCGACCCCCGCCGCGTTCGCGGCGCTGCCCGATCGCTCGATCGACGTCGGGCTGATGGAGCACGTCGCGGCGGCGCGGGTGATCGAAGCGGACTTCACATGGAGCGACGTCGGCTCGTGGAGCGCGCTCCCCGAGGTCCTCCCCACCGATGACAGCGGCAACTGCACCGCCGGCGGCGCGGAGCTCGTCGCGATCGACGCGCACCACAACGTGGTGCACGGGCCCGCGGGCACACTGACCGCGCTCATCGGAGTCGACCGCCTCGTCGTCGCGCGCGATGGCGATGCGGTCCTCGTCGCGCCCCTCGACCGCGCCCAGGAGGTGCGGGCAGTCATCCAGGCCCTCGAACAGCGCGCCCCCGCAGAGCTCTGACGCCGCTCGGATGAAACGTCCCGTCCTCGCCATCGACCACGGCACGAAGCGCACCGGCTTTGCGGTCGTCGATGCGCTGCGCATCGCCGTCACGCCGCTCGACACCGCGCACGCCACCGGCGAAGCGCTCTTGCGCCATATCGCGAAGCTGCTCGACGAACGCGACATCTCGCACTTTGTCGTCGGTTACCCCCTGAACATGGACGGCACCCCCGGCCCGCGCGCGGCCGACGTGGACGCTTTCATCGCGACCTTGCGCACGCGCTTCCCGCGGGTCGCGGTCGCGCGCCAGGACGAGCGCCTTTCGACGAAAGAGGCCGAAGCGCGCCTCGTCGAGGCCGGCCTGACGGGCGCCGCGCGCAAAGCCCGCAAGGACTCGTGGAGCGCGGCGGTGCTGCTCGAGGACTGGCTGCGCGCGGGCGAGCCGACCTGACGGGACTCAGCCCACGAAGCGCACGACGTCCTGGACGACGCGCGCGGCCTCGGTCTCGTGGAAGAGGTCGTGCCGCAGCCCCGGATAGACCTGTACGGAGACCTCGCCGCCGGCGAGGCGCGCGACGCGCTCCGGATCGGACAGCTCGTCGTCACCGCCGCACAGGATCAGCGTCGGCACACCGAGGCGTCCGAGCTGCGCGAGCGCCTCGCGCGCCGTGCGCTCGGCTTCGTCGATCGCGCGCAGCGTGATCGTCGCGTGTGTGAGCGGGTTCGACTCGAACGCGGAAGCCTCCGCCGCGACGGTCGTGCGCGCGCTCGCGGGCCACGGCACGCGCCCTTCGTCGGTCGGCTGCGGCTTCTTGCCGAGGAGCTTCTTGAGCCCGCCCGGCGGCGTCGGTCGCTCGAAGCGCGGCGCGAAGAGCGGCCCGACGAGCACGAGCTTCGCGAGCGCTCCCGGCTTCGCCGCTGCAAAGTGCGCCGCGTAGTTCGCACCGAGCCCGACCCCGATCAGCACCTTCGGCTCGTCCGGCATGCGGTAGGCCAGGTGGTCCTGGATCTCCTGCACGTCGCGCTCGACCTCGCGCAGCCCGTTCGAGTGGCCGCGCGGTCCCTCGCTGCGCCCGTGGCCGCGCAGGTCGGGCAGCGCCACGGCGTGCCCGGCCTCGGCGAGCGCGATCGCGAGCGCCTTGTAGCGCTCGCCCGTGTCCCCCACGTCGTGCAGCACCGTGACCGCGCCCTTCGGCACGCCGCGCGCGGCGAGCTCCAGCACCGTCAGCAGGAACATGCCCTTCATCGAGGCGTGGCTGAGGCCCGCGGCCTCCTCGCCAACGGCGTTCGATTCGCGCAGCTCGAGGTTCGTGAGGAAGAAGTCGTCCTGGATCGCCATGGCTTCGGCCCGCGCGGGGCGCGGGGCGGATAGAGTACGCGCTGGACGCGAGAGGCTGGGACGGCCGCTCCGAGGTCGGTCGCAAGACCGAGCCGCGGGGAGGAAAGTCCGGGCTCCACGGGTCAGGGTGGTTGTCAACGGCAACCGGTCGTGAGGCCAGGGAAAGTGCAACAGAGAACAGACCGCCGAACTCCGCGGCCCGCCGCGGGGTGGTAAGGGTGAAACGGTGCGGTAAGAGCGCACCGCGCCCCTGGTGACAGGGGTGGCACGGCAAACCCCACCCGGAGAAAGACCAAATAGAGGGGGCGCTACGAGCGATGACCCGCGCCATGCCCCCTGGGTAGGTCGTTCGAGGCCGGCGGCGACGTCGGTCCTAGAGAAATGGCCGTCACCCGCAGGGGAGCGATCCCCTGTGGAGACAGAACCCGGCTTACAAGGCCTCTCGCGTCCACCTCCCACCGGCGGGGTATCCTCCGCCGGTGAGCGACCTCGATCGGCTGCCTGCGCGGAACGTGCCGCGCCCCCACGTAAGCCCACTCAGGGGCCCCCTCTGGGCCGCCCTGGCCGTGTACCTCGTCACGCGCCTCGCGGCGCTGTTCACGGGTTTCGACGAGGTCGCCATCCCGGTCTACGAGGTGCCCTCGATGGGCAACGCGGCGTGGCTCGCGGCGACCGGCTGGCGCGCCGTGCACTGGAGCGCCTCGTACGACAACGCCGGCGGCCAGGTGCTGACCGCGTGGCTCGCGGCGCCGTTCTACGTCCTCCTGGGCCCGCGCTACGTGGCGCTGAAGCTGGTGCCGCTGTGCCTCGGCGCGCTCCTCTTGGTGCTGCTCTGGCGCGTCGTCCGGCGGGCGGCCGGGGAGCGCGCCGCGGCCTGGACGGCGCTCGCCTTCAGCCTCGCGCCGCCGCTGCTCTTCAAGTACTCGCTGCTGGCGAAGGGCAACCACTTCGAGGCGCTCTTCTTCGTTTTCCTGCCGATCGCGCTCGTCTTCGAGGCCGAGGGGCGCCCGCGGCGCACGCCCTGGATCGCCGCGGCGGGCCTCGCGGCGGGCTTCGCGCTGTCGGTGTACATCGGCGCGCTCGCGACCCTCGCGGCGCTCGCCGTCGCGCTCGTCGTCCTGGGCGGCCCGCGGCGCGCCCTCGGGGACGTCCTGCGCATGGCGCCGGGCTTCGCCCTCGGGCTCGCGCCCGCGGTGGCGCTGCACCTGGCGACCCGCGGGCACACCGCGCGCATGTTCCGGCGCTTCACCCGCGTCGACACGACCCAGACGAGCTTCTGGGACGAAGCGCGCGAGCTCACCACCGTGCACCTGCCCGACGCGACGTGCTGCGAGGCCCTCGGGCCGCTGAGCGGCGACACCCTCGACGGGCTCTACCTCGCGGCTGCCGCGCTGGCCCTCGTCGGCGTGGCGCTGGCGGCGCTCTGGCCCAGGGCCGACGGCGACCGCCGCGGGCGAGCGCTCGCCGCGCTCGTCGTCCTGACGCCCCTGATCGCGTTCGGCGCGCTGCTCTTCACGCCGCTGCGCGTGCGCACGATGCCGCCGCCGGTCGAGGTCGGCGGGCTGCGCTACTTCGTGCCGGTGCACTTCTGGACGCTCGTGGCGATCCCGCTCGTCGCCGCGGGCCTGTGGGAGCGCCGCGGCGCCCGCTTCTGGGTCCTCGGGCGGGCCGTTGCGGCCCTCGCGCTCGGTGCGCTCGCCCTCGCGGGGGCGAGCTCCTGGACCCTGATCCGGCCCTCCGGGGCCGCCGCGGAGCTCGCCTGGTCGTACCCGGGCCACCACCTGCGGCTCTTCACGACCCTGCTCGGGCGCCTGCCGCGCAGCCTCGTCGAGACGCCGGAGGGCCGTTACCTCAGCCCCGAACCCGCTGCGACGGCGGCGTTGCTCGCCAGCTTCGAGGGGCGCAAGCGCGAGGACATCGCGCACTCCATCGGCTCGCGCCTCACGCTCGAGGCGACCCCGTTCCTGCTGCAGGGCGGGGACCTCGAGGAGCTGATCGCGTCGTTGCCCGAAGCGGACCGCGGGTTCGCGGCGCGCGGCGCGGGGGCTCTGCTGGCTGTGCAATTCTTCGGGCGGAGCGGCGGCGGACAGCCGCCCGGGGCGCTCGACCTCGTCGCGCGCCTGCTCGCTGGGCCGCGCGGCGCGGACGTCGCGTTCGGCCTCGGCACGGGCACGGAGTACCCGCTGCTGCTCACGCTCGCGCTCGACATCGCGCGCGTCGCGCGCGTGCTCGCTTGGGTGCCCGAAGTGCACCGCGGGCAGGTGCTCGCGGGGCTCGGAGACGACCTCGGTCGGCGCGCGGCGCGCGGCGCAAGGCGCGAGCAATCAGCGATCAGAGAGGCCGTTGCCGGGTTCTCGGTCGCGGACGCAGCGCAGCTCTGGAGCGCGCTCGGCACAGCGCTCGCACGCGCAGGTTACGACCCTGCTGCGCTCGCGAGTTGGGTGCCCGAGCTGCAACTCCAGCGGGTCATGAACGCGCTGCGCGGCGAGTGAGCGTGCGCAACCCGCACACATGTTCTCGCACGAAATCGTGCGATCTCGCGCGAGACACCTTGACGAATCACAGGACTCGTGCATCCTGAACGCACCTGGCCGTCCAACGCGACCAGCACACCGCGATATGGAATTCGTCTTCGTCGTCCCGCGCGAGCGGCTCTTTCCCGAGCACTACCCCCACGGGGTCGTGTACTTCGGCGAGGGCCTCGACGCTGCGGCGCTGCGCGACGTCTGGTGTGAACACGGGTTCTTCGTCGAGCGCGCGTACGCCGAGCGCACGCCCGCGCTCAAGCAGATCATTCCTTACACAGTGGTCATCCGCGACGGGGAGGTCCTCCTGCTGAAGCGCTCGAAGCGCGGCGGTGACGCCCGCCTCTTCGACAAGCTCTCGATCGGGGTCGGCGGGCACGTCGAGCCCCAGGACCTGCCGGGCGCCGACAGCACCACCGGACCCCACCAGGGGCGCGCGGCGCGCGACCCGATCCCGGGTGCGACCCGGCGCGAGGTGCTCGAAGAGGAGCTCGCCGTGCGCGGCACGACGACCTTGACGCCGATCGGCCTCTTGAACGACGACACGAACTCCGTCGGCGCCGTGCACGTCGGCCTCGTGCAGGTCCTGCACGTCGACGGCGAGGTCACCGTGCGCGAAGCCCACACGCTGCAAGGTGAGTTCGTCACCCCCGAGCACCTGCGCGCCCTCGCGGCCGCGGGCGCCAACTTCGAAACCTGGTCGAGCCTGCTCGTCGCCGAGCTCGACCGGCTGCTGCACACGGCGTGCCCGTCCGCGGGCGCACCGAGTTGAATCGACTCGCGCAGGGTCCGCACGGCCTTGCGCGGTTCGAGGCGCGGGGTCCTGACAGACCACGCGCAGAACGGATAGCGCGCGGTCCTGCCGGACCACGCGCGACCGGGTCCCGCACGCTGCTGGAGGGCAGCGCCAGGGGCCTGGCCGGTGTCGCCCACTTCGGGCGCCGCCACCCTCTCTCCTGCACCTCACCGCACCATGAGCTCCGCAGCCTCTTCCCGCGCTTCGCGTCAGATGGTCCCCGAGAAGATCTATGACGCGCTCGTCTCCGCGCGGACGGCCGACAAGGTCACGCTCTTCTTCCGCGATGGCCGCGCCGTCTCGGGCGCCCTGATCTTCAACCCGTTCAAGGGCAGCGGGCGCGTCATCGACGTCGAGAAAGAGACGTCGGTGAACTTCGAGATCGACCAGATCCGCGACCTGCGGCTCTGTTAGGAGCGGCCCCTCTGCAAGGGAGTTCCGCGCGGGTATCGTCTGTGCGTGATCCGCTGCAGCCTCCCTTCCACCGCGGCGCTCGTCGCCGCTGCGTTCGCCGGTGCGTGTCGCGATGCCGACGTGCACGCGGCGAGCGATGAGCTCGCGCCGCTCGCGCGCCCCTACGCGTACGTCCAGGGCGAAGACGGCCCCGTCGCCCTCGGACCGCTGCGCGATGGGCGCAACACCTTCGTGCTACCGCTCGCGACGACGTCCGAGCGCGTGCCGCGCGCGCTCGTCACGGCGCGCGGCTTCGAAGTCCTCTGCGCCGCGGGGCGCGAGCGCCTCGGCATCGAGAGCGTGCGGCTCGTGGCCCTCGAACACGCGCCGAGCGAGCGCGTCGCCTGGGCTGAAGGCGGCCCCGTCGCGCTCGGCCCGCCGACGCTGCCCGTCGGGACGGCGCCCGAGCGGGCGCTCCCTGCGCTCGCGCGGCTCGATGGGCTCCTCTGGCCCGCCGGAGCGCCCATCGAGCTCGAGCGACCCGTGGATGCAAACGGCCTGGCGCTCGCGGTCGCCGCAGGCGCCTTCGGGCGCGGCGACGGCGCGCTGCAGGGCGCGCTGACCCTCGACGGCGTGATGCAGCTCCCCTTGGGCCTCGGCCCGAACGACGTGCTGCTCGTGCACGCCGCGCCGGAGCGCGCGGTGCTGCGCGCCGACGTCCCGCTCGACGCGGTGCACTACTGCACGGCGCGGTTGTTGACCCTCGCAGAGCAGCCCGCCGCGCGTCTCGTCGCACAGCACCGCGTGGCGGTGACGGAGGCGACCCTCGCGCGCACGGGCGGCCTCGGCGTGTGGCACCCGCTGCCGCTCGCGTTCGGTCCACCCGAGCCCGCAGCGACGGGTCCCGTGACGCTGTCCCCCGGCGCGGCGCTCGCGGCCACGTTCGAGCCCGCCGCGGAGCGCAGCGCGGACCGCGCGCTGACGTTCGTGCTCGAGGTCGAGGTGCGCCAAGGCGGCCTCGCTGCGGGCGTGACCGAGGTCCTCACGCCCGAGCCGCGTGCGGCCTGGTTCAGAGACGCAGGCGAACGCGAGCTCGTCGCGGGCGGCGGGGACCTCCTCGTGCACTTCGAGGGCCCCGACGACCAACGCGACATCCGCCCGACGATGGGCCCCGGGGCCGCGTGGGGCGACATCGACGGCGACGGGTGGATGGACCTCTACCTGGTGCAAGGTGGCGGGCGCGCGGGGTCGCGGCCCAACCCGAACCGGCTGTTGCGCAACCTCGGGGCGACGCGCGCCCCGACCGGGCCGTGGTTCGAAGACGTCACCGCGCGCGCGGGCGTCGGCGACACCGGCGCGGGCATGGGCGCGCTCTTCGTCGACCTCGACGGCGACGGGGACGTCGACCTCTACGTCGCGAACTACGGGCGCGACGCGCTGTACCTGAACCGCGGGGACGGCACGTTCGACGACGCGCGCGCGCTGCTGCCGGACCTCGACCTCTGGAGCGCCGGGGTCGCGGCCGCCGACACCGACGGCGACGGGGACCTCGACCTGTACGTGACGTCCTACCTCGAATACGACCTGGACCTGGTGCCGCCGGCCGCCGAGCTCGGCAAGTACGAGCGCGAGGACCCCGTCGCGATGCTGCCGTTTGCGTTCCCCGGCCAGCGCAATGTGTTCCTGGCGAACGCGGGCCCCGGCCCGGACGGGCGGCCTCGGCTCACCGATGCGACCGAGGCCCTCGGCCTGCTGGACGTCGCAGGGCGCGGGATGCAGCCGCTCTTCTGGGACTTCGACCGCGACGGCGACCAGGACCTCTACGTGGCGAACGACGTGTCGTACAACGTGCTCCACCGCAACGAGGGCAACGGCACGTTCACGGACGTCAGCTTCGCGACGGGCCTAGACGATCCGCGCGGTGGCATGGGGCTCGCGGCGGGCGACGTCGACGCGGATGGCGACGAAGACGTGCTGCTCACGAACTGGCAGCTCGAAGCCAACGCCCTCTACATCAACAGCCTCGTCGCCCCGTTCGAGGCGCGCACGCGGCGCTCGTCCTTCCACGACGCCGCCGTGCGCGCGGGGTTTGCACGGGCGAGCGTCGGGGTGACCTCGTGGGGCATCGCGCTCTTCGACCTGGAGCTCGACGGCGACTTGGACACGTTCATCGCCAACGGCTACACGAGCCCGGACTACGTCAGCACCGGGATCTGCGTCGGGCAACCGAACCACCTCTTGGTGAACGACGGCAGCGGGCGCTTCAGCGACGGTGAGGAGCACGCGCGCGGCGCCCTCGAGCCGCGCCTCGCCTCGCGCGGCGCGGTGGGCTGCGACTTCGACCGCGACGGCGACGTGGACCTCCTGGTCACCAACAACAACGGCCCCGTGCAGCTCTTCGTCAACGAAGCGCCGCGGCGCGGGACGTGGCTCGGTGTGACCCTGCGCCAAGCGGGGCCGAACCGGGCCGCGATCGGCGCGGAGGTCACGGTAGAGACCCGCGGCGAGGGCGACGCGGACCTCCGCGAGCACCGCCGCGCGCTGCGCGCGGGCGAGGGGTACCTGACGGGCAACCCCGCCGAGCTGCACTTCGGGCTCGGCGACGCCCGCGAGCTCGAGGCGGTGCTGGTGCGCTGGCCCGATGGCGAGGTCACGCGCCACACGGGGCTGCGGCTCGGCGCGTGGCAGACGATCCAGCGGCGCTGAGCGGACTCACCCGGGATACGGGTCCATGCCCGGGTCGAGCTCGACGTGCACCCCGTCCGCGATGCGGTTGATGTAGTTGAAGTACGACGTGACCTGGATCAGGTCGTGCAGCGCGACATCGTCGTAGCCGAGGGCACGCAGGGGCGCGAGGTCGGCCTCGGACATGGCGGCGGGGGTCAACGTCAGTTTCTCGGCGTACGCGCACAGGGCCGCGTCGCGCGCGGGCAGGGCGGCGGTGCGCCAATCGCTCCCGACCGCCTCGACGAGGGCCGCGCGCGCGGCGTCGTCGCCGTACTCCCCCGCCCCCAGCTTGGACAGCTCCGACCGGAGGTCCCCTTGGTGCGAGCGCGTTCAGTAGTGGCAGCGGTTCGCGCGGCTGACGACGACGGCGACGAGCTCGCGCTGGTGCCGCGCGAGGCCCGTCGGGGCGAACATGACGCAGCGGTAGAGCGCGATCGCGGCGTCGAGCACGGCCGGCGCGAGGCTCATCGCGCGCAGGATCCCGGCGACGTAGCCGACCCGCCCGACGGCGGCGCGGTAGCTGTCGGCGAGGCGCCCCTCGGCGGCCTCGACGGGGATGGTGCGGATCCAGGGCATGGGGGCACGGTACCACGACCTGGACTTGCAGCCCGGTCCCGCGGCCTGGCAGGGGGCCCTACAGGGCCTCGGCGACCGCCTGCCGCAAAAAAAGGGACGCCGGGCTCCCCCCAGGAGACCCGGCGTCACCCGTCGATGGGCCGCTCGCGCGGCCCGGTGGCTAGCCAACGGGGTTGTAGCTCGGACGGCGCCGGATTCCAGTAAGTTCCGCCCAGATCCGAGTTCCCGGCGCGGATTCCCAACCGTGGACCGGCCCGAGGACGGATACTGGGGCGCCCTCCCCGGGGGCCCGGGCTGGCATCCCGGGCGCCCGGTGGCGCGAACAGGGACCCATGAGCAGCACTTCGCCCGCGGCGCCCCGCGCGACCGCCCCCGTCCCGGCCCGCCCCGCGGGCTCCCGCCCCGGGGTCGGCCTCGCCGTCGCCGAACGCGGCCTCGCGCCCCTGCCCCTCCTGCGCCTCGGCGTGCGGCGCCTCCTGCGCCAGCGCCTCGTCGAGGAGTACGGCCGCGCGGGGGGGGACGCGGCGGTGGCGGAGGAGCGCTGGCTGGCGGAGATGCGCCGGGGCCCGATCGCCCCCGTGCCCGAGGCCGCCAACGCGCAGCACTACGAGGTGCCGCCGGAGCTCTTCGAGCTGTGCCTCGGGCCGCGCCTCAAGTACAGCTCGTGTTTCTTCCCCACCGGCCGCGAGGGCCTGGCGGATGCCGAGGAGCACATGCTGGCGCTGACCGCGGAGCGCGCGGAGCTCGCCCCCGGGCAGCGCATCCTGGAGCTCGGCTGCGGCTGGGGTTCGCTGACGCTCTGGATGGCGGAGCGCTTCCCGACGAGTCGCATCGTGGCGGTGTCGAACTCGGCGCCGCAGCGCCGCTTCATCGAGGGGCGCGCGCGCGAGCGCGGCCTCACGAACGTCGAGGTGCGCACGATCGACATGAACACCTTCGACACGGAGGAGCGCTTCGACCGCGTCGTGTCCGTCGAGATGTTCGAGCACATGCGCAACTGGGAGGCGCTGCTCGCGAAGGTGCGCCGCTGGCTCCACGACGACGGGCGCCTCTTCGTGCACGTCTTCGCCCACAAGGAGCTGCCGTACCCCTTCGAGGTGCGCGACGGCAGCGACTGGATGAGCGAGCACTTCTTCACCGGCGGCATGATGCCCTCGGACCGCATGCTGGGGCGCGTCGTCGCACCGTTCGCCGTGACCGCCCACCACACGGTTTCCGGTGTTCACTACTCGCGCACCGCCCGCCTCTGGCGCGAGAATCTGGAGGCCCGTCGCGACGAGGCGATGGTGGTCCTCCGCGGGACCTACGGCGGCGACGCCGCCCGGTGGTTCCAGCGCTGGCGCCTCTTCTTCCTCGCCTGCGAGGAGCTCTTCGGCTACCGGGGCGGCTCCGAGTGGGTCGTCTCGCACCACACCCTCCGTCCGATCTGACCCCGTCCGTGGGGCCCCTGCGCGGGGCCGCCCCTGCATGAGCACGACCCTGGCCAAGCGCCGTCCCTGGTACCTGCGAGCGACCCTTCCCGTGATCCGTTGGTTCGATTCCTGGCACGGCCCGAAGGAGGCCTCCCCCGTCGAGACCTCCAAGGTCGGCACGGACTGGATGCGCGTCATCCCGTTCGCCGCCCTGCACGTCGCGTGCGCGACGGTGATCTGGGTCGGCGTCAGCCCGATCGCTGTCGCGATGTGCGTCGGGCTCTACCTCCTGCGGATGTTCGCGATCACCGCGGGTTACCACCGCTACTTCTCCCACCGCGCGTTCAAGACGTCGCGCGTCGGGCAGTTCCTCTTCGCGCTCGTCGGCGCGAGCGCCGCGCAGCGCGGCCCGCTGTGGTGGGCGGCGCACCACCGCGTGCACCACCAGTACTCGGACCTCGATGGCGACGTGCACTCGCCGACGCAGAAGGGGTTCTTCTACAGCCACGTCGGCTGGGTCCTCTCGCGCGAGCACTTCGGCACGAAGCTCGAGCGCGTCAAGGACCTCGCCAAGTTCCCGGAGCTGCGCTTCCTCGATCGCTTCGACATCCTCGTGCCGACGGCGCTCGGCTTCGGGATGTTCTTCCTGGGTTGGATCCTCGAAGCGACCGCGCCGGAGCTCGGCACGACGAAGTGGCAGATGCTCGTGTGGGGCTTCGTGATCTCGACCGTGGCGCTCTACCACGCGACGTTCACGATCAACTCGCTGAGCCACCTGTGGGGGTACCGCCGTTTCAAGACGACGGACACCTCGCGCAACAACCCGCTGCTCGCGGTGATCACGCTGGGTGAGGGTTGGCACAACAACCACCACTTCTATCCCGGCTCGGTGCGCCAGGGCTTCAAGTGGTACGAGTACGACCTGTCGTTCTACGCGCTGAAGCTCATGTCGCTCTTCGGTCTCGTGTGGGACCTGCGGCCGGTGCCGGACAGCGTGTGGGAGAAGACGATCGCGAGCCAGAAGCAGCGCGCGGGCGAGCAGGGCTGATGCGGGCCGCCGTCATCGGGACCGGGATCTCCGGGTCCCTCGCAGCGCGGCGGCTCTTCGACGCGGGTGTCGATGTCACGGTGCTGGAGTCCGAGGCGCGCCTCGGGGGCCACACCGCTACGGTCGACGTCGAAGTCGGCGGTCGCCGCGTCGCGGTCGACACGGGGTTCATCGTCTGCAACGAGCGGACGTATCCGACGTTCCTGGCGCTCTTGCGCGAGCTCGGCATCGACCCCGTCCCGAGCGACATGAGCTTCAGCGCGCGCATCGAGCGCGCGGGCGTCGAGTACAACGGGACCAGCACCGATGCGCTCTTTGCGCAGCGGAGCAACCTGCTCCGGCCGCGCTTCTGGTCGATGGTGCGCGGCATCCTGCGGTTCTATCGCGAGGCGCCCGCTCTGATCGCTGCGGGTGACGACGACCCGACGCTGACCCTCGGGGACTACCTCGCGCGCGAGGGGTATTCGGAGGCTTTCATCGCGTGGCACCTCCTCCCGATGGCCGCTGCGGTGTGGTCGGGCGGCGACGCCGACATCCGGCGCTTTCCGGTGCGCACCCTCGTGCGTTTCTTCGCGAACCACGGGTTCTTGCAGGTCGAGGGTCGGCCGCAGTGGTACACGCTATCGGGCGGAGCGCGGACCTACCTGACGAAGCTGCTCGCGCCGCTCGGCGCGCGGGTGCGTGCGGCGACGCCCGCGCTGCGGGTGGCTCGCACGGCGGACGGCGCCGTCGAAGTGACGACCGCGGCGGGTCCGGAGCGCTTCGATCGGGTGCTCCTCGCGTGCCACTCGGACCAGGCGCTGCGCCTGCTCGCGGAGCCCACGCGGGCGGAGCGCGACGTGCTGGGCGCGATCCGCTACCAACCGAACGACGTCGTCCTGCACACCGACGCGCGTGTGATGCCGCGGCGCAAGAAGGCCTGGGCCGCCTGGAACGTGCATGTCGCGCCCGCGCCCACCGCGGAGAACCTCGTGCGCGTGACGTACTGGATGAACCGGCTGCAGCCGCTGGGCGCGGGCACACCGGACCTCTTCGTCACGCTGAACCGCACGGCCGAGCTGGCGCCCGAGTCGGTGCTCTACCGCGCGACCTACGACCACCCGATCTTCGATCCCGCCGCGGTCGCGGCGCAGCGGCGCTACGAAGACATCGACGGCGTCGGCGGAGTGCACTACGCCGGGGCCTATTGGCGCTACGGCTTCCACGAAGACGGCGCGTGGAGCGCCGAGCGCGCCGCGGCCCGCGTGCTGGCGGGCGTCTGAGCGCATGGGGGCCTCCGCGGATCGCTCTGCCTCGGCGCTCTACGTCGGCCGCGTCGCGCACACGCGCCACGCGCCGCGCCCCCACCGCTTTTCGTACCCGATCCGGTACCTCTATCTGGACCTCGACGAGCTCGCGGACCGCGACCGCGGCCCCTTTGCGCGCCGCTGGTTCTGGTCGGTCGACCGTCCGAACCTCGCCTCGATCCAGCGCCGCGACCTGCTCGGCGACCCCGCGGTCCCGCTGGCCGACGCCGTGCGAGCCCGCGCGCGCGAGGTCCTCGGCGAGGCCCCGCCGGGCCCTGTGCGCGTGCTGACCCTGCCGCGCCAATTCGGCTACGGCTTCAATCCCGTCTCGTTCTACTACCTGTTCGAGTCCGACGGGGTCACCCTCGGCGCGGTCATCGCCGAGATCACGAACACCCCGTGGGGCGAGCGCCACAGCTACGTGCTCGGCCGCGCCACAGCCCACGACGAGGGCGCCGGCCTCGCGACATGGCGCTTCCCCAAGTCGTTCCACGTCTCACCCTTCTTCGACCTGGACCACGACTACGTGTGGCGCTTCGGCGTGCCCGGCGAGCAGCTCGTCGTCGCCATGGAGAACCACAACCGAGGCGCCCGGGTCTTCGACGCAGGCCTCGTCCTGGAGCGCCGCCCGCTGTCCGGCCGCAACCTCGCGAGCTTCCTCCTGCGCCACCCCGCAGCCGCCATCGCCGTGCAGGTCGCCATCCATTGGCAAGCGCTCCGTCTGTGGCTGAAACGCACCCCGTTCTTCACCCACCCGGCGAAGCGCAACGCCTGAGCGCTCCCCCCAAGGAGCCCGCCCGGGAGTGAGCCGAGCGAGACCACCTTGCGTGCCTCCCTGCACACCGAGCGCTCCCACGCCGCGATTCCGGTTTGCGAGCGTGGCTCGTAGCCTTTGCCCCCATGAAACTCGGCCTCACAGCACTCGTCCTCACCTTCAGCCTGTTCGGTTGCGCATCCACGCGCGCACCGATCCCCGGCGCGGAGCACGCTCCGCACGAAGAGCGCGCCATCCTCGAGACGATCGACCTCTTCTTCGAGGCCATGCACCGGCGCGACGTCGCGGCCTACTCAGCGCTCATCCTCGAAGACGGGATGACCTACACGCAGGTCGAGGGCGAGGGCCCATGGAAGCTCCTGCGGCGCAGCCAGGCCTCGCTCGCGACGGCGCTGGGCGAAGGCCGCGGGACACCGGTCGAGACCTATTGGCAGCCCACGGTGTTGATCCGCGGGCCGATCGCCGTCGTGTGGACGCCGTATCGCTTCGCGCTCGACGGCGACGAGACCCACCGCGGCGTCGACGTGTTCGACCTGGTCAAGGTCGATGGCCGCTGGCGGATCGCCAACGCGCTGTGGACCCGCGAGCGCGGCACAGACCTCCGCCCTGAAGCCCTCGAGGAGGTCCGGCCGGTGAGCCTGCGGAGCGCCGCCGACCTCGCCCCGGCGCGCTGAGCTCGCGCGCCCCCGGATGGGAGCGCGACGACGATGCAGCGCTCGCGCTTCGCTCTGCACGATCGCCAGCGAGTCCTCGACGGCGCGCCTCCTGCCCTCGAACGGCGCTGCGGCGACGAAGCCGGAGGGAGGGGGCGCTGCGCGGAGCGCAGGGCGCTTGCACCCGTCGATTGTGAAGCCCGTCACCAGCGGCTCGGGGGCGATCGGGGCAGCACGGGGCGCTGTGAGCCCGTAAAGGATGACGGGCGACGCGGTCGGGTCGAGTCCGAGGGCGGAGGTCTCGGTTCCCGTGCACGGGTATCCGAGGGCCCGCCAGGCTGACAGCGAGGCAGGTCGGCGCCGGGCTGGCTTGGATCCAAGGTCGCCCCGTGTGCGAAACTCCTGCGTAGACTGCGCCCGGCGCTGCCCCCCCCACGACGAGATCCGATGACCCAAGCCCTCCCGATGAGGGGCGCCGAGGCGCCCACCCAGACCGCGACTGCGGGGTCCTCTGCCGTGGGCCTCGGGGCCCTGGAGCGCGCCGCGCGGCGGGCGGTCCTGGGTCGGATGGCGGCGCTGGCCGAGGGGGAGCTGACGCTCGTCGAGGGGGGTCGGGTGCACCGGTTCGGCGCGGCGGCGGCGGATGGGCTGCGGGGCACGGTCCACGTCGAGCACCCGAGCTTCTGGACCGCGATCGCGTTCCGCGGCAGCGTCGGGTCCGGGGAGGCCTTCGCGGAGGGCTCCTGGACCTCCCCCGAGCCGACGGACGTCGTGCGCCTCTTCGTGCGCAACCATCACGCGCTGTCGGGGCTCGAACGCGGCCTCGCGCGGCTCACACGGCCCGCGCTGAAGTTCTTCCACGCCGTGCGCGACAACACGCGCCGGGGTTCGCAGAAGAACATCTCGGCGCACTACGACCTGTCGAACGCGTTCTTCGAGCTGTTCCTCGACCCGACCCTCACGTACTCCTCCGCGTACTTCGAGCGCGCGGACATGGGCCTGCAGGAGGCCCAGGAGCGCAAGATCGATCGGCTGCTCGACGCCCTCGCGCTGGCGCCGGGCCAGCACCTCTTGGAGATCGGCACCGGCTGGGGCGCGCTCGCGTGCCGCGCAGCCGCGGAGCGGGGACTGCGGGTCACCACGACCACCGTCTCGCGCGAGCAACACGCCCTCGCCGTCGAGCGCGTGCGCGCTGCGGGCCTCTCGGACCGCGTCCAGGTCCTGCTGTCCGACTACCGCGACCTCAGCGCGCCCCCCGGCGGCTTCGACGGCATCGTGTCTGTGGAGATGATCGAAGCGGTCGGCGCGCGCCATTACCCGACCTACTTCGGCGTCGCGGACCGGCTGCTCGCGCGCGGCGGGCGCTTCGCCGTCCAGGCGATCACGATCCGCGATCAACACTTCGAGCGCGCGCGGCGCGAGGTCGACTTCATCCAGCGGCACATCTTCCCGGGGTCGTGCATCCCGAGTGTGACGGCCCTCTCGGAGGCCGCGCGCGATGCGTCGAGCCTGCGCCTCGTCGGTCTCGACGACTTCGGCCCCCACTACGCCCGCACGCTGCGCCTGTGGCGCGATGCGCTGCGCGAGCGGGCGGAGGACGCCTCGGCCCTCGGCTTCGACCGGAACTTCCTGCGCCTCTGGGACTACTACTTCTCGTACTGTGAGGGCGGTTTCGCCGAAGGTCACATCTCCGTGGCCCACCTCGTGTACGCCCGCTGACGGACCGACGACGCTCACGATGAGCACCCCGCCCGCTTTCGCCGCCGAGCTCCTGCGCGCCTCTGGGCGCGCCCTCGCTGGCGTCGCCGCCGCGCGACTGCTGCAGGAGAACCCCGAGCTCTCCGCCCGCTATGGACCGGACGCCTTCGACCTCTGGCGCTCGCACCTCGCCGCGCAGCTCGGCGACCTGGCGACCGCCGTCGAAGAGTCCGATCCGTCCGTCTTCGTGCGCCAACTGCGCTGGTTCCGCACGGCGGTCACGAGCCGCGACCTGCCCCAGGAGGACCTCGTCGCCTCGCTGCGCGCCGTCGAAGCCGCGCTGCGCGAGCGCTTGCCGCAGGTGTCGCCGAGCCTCTGGGACCCGATGTTCACGACGGCGGTGATGTCGCTCGACGGTCCGCCGCAGGACGTCCACCGCGCAGAGTTCGAAGAGCGCTCACCCGCCGCGCAGTTCCTCTCCGAGGTCCTCGCCGGGCGCTCGCGCGTCGCGCGCGCCGCGGCTGTCGAGCAGGTCGCGACCGGTCGCACGACCGCGAGCTCGCTCGTGGAGGACGTCATCCTGCCCGTCGCGCGCGAAGCCGGTCGGCGCTGGCACATCGGCCAGCTCGGGATCGCCGAAGAGCACGTCGTCACATCGTCCGTGCGCGCCGCCCTCGCCGATCTGTCCGCCTCCGCGCCGATCCCGCGCGACAACGCGCCGGGCGCCGTGATCGCCGCCGTCGCGGGGGACGCGCACGACACTGCGCTGCACGCCCTCGCCGCGCTGCTCGAGTACGACGGCTGGCGCGCCAGCGTCGCGGGCGCAGACACGCCGGCGATCGACCTCGCGCTCGCAGCGCGCACGCTGCGCGCTTCGATCGTGATCCTGTCCGCGACGCTCGTGTCGCAGCGCCACGCGTTGCGCATCGCGATCGAAGACCTGCGCGCCGTGCCGGGCTTCTCGATGCCGATCCTCGTCGGCGGCGCGGCGGTGCCCGACGCCGCCGCCGCGCGCGCGCTGGGGGCCGACGGGTTTGCGGCGACGCTCTCGCAGGCGGTCGGCGAAGCCAACCGGCTGCTGACGCCCTGACGGCGCTGCCGCTGCGAGCTCCCTGGCGCGCTTCCAGGGGCGCGCCATGCCCGATCGGGTCGGCGCGCCGAAGACGCTGCGCGGGGCGCCCCTCAGATCGCCCGCTGGGCGAGCGCCACGAGTCGCGAGCGGTCGGAGACGACCACCCCACCCGCGGGCTCCAACGTGACGACGAACGTCGCCGCACGCCCGACCGCCAGCTTGGCGTCGATCGGCACGACGACCTCCTCACCGGCGCGCACATCGAACACGCCGCCATCGACGGGGTGTGGTTCGGCGCCGAGGTCCGTGCCCCGGAAGATCCAGAGCTGGTACTGCTGCGCGCTCGGGTCGTTGGCTGCGAGGCCGCGGAAGGTCATGTAACCCTCGTTGCGGCTGTCGCTCCAGACGACGCGCCCCGCGAGCCCCTTGGCCGACGGGTCGGTCAGCGGGGTCCAGTCGAGGACCGCGGTGTCGGGGGCCTCGGCCACCAGTCGATCGCGGCGGGCGCCGGGCTCGCCGACGCCGAGCTGCTCCTCGCGCTGGGCGAGGCGCCCGGCGAGGACCACCGCCAACGCGGCCGCCGCCGCCGCCGCTGCCCAGCCCGGGATCCAGACCCAGGGGCTCGGGCGCGCCGCGGACGGTTGCGGGGCCTGGACCGCAGGCGCGGCCGGAGCAGTCCCAGCCGTCCCAGGCATCGCAGCCGGAGCGACCGGCCCGAGGCCGAGCTCGCGCTGCGCGCGCGCCAACAAGCGGGCCTCGAGTCCCGCGGGCAACGCGACCGACGCGCTCTGCGCAGCGGCGCTCGCGAGGTGCAGCGCCGCTGCCGCCTCCCCGAACTCGGTCGCCGCGCGGGCGCCGTCCGCCGTGCGGAAGAGCTCGCGCGCCTCTTCGGGCGCTAGCCCCTCCGTCGCGTGCAGCGCCGCCAGGTCGAGCTGGCGGTCGAAGTCGTCGGCGCGCCTCATCGGGCGTCCTCCTCGTACTCGGCGCCGAAGCTCGAACGCCGGGCACGCAAACGGTCGGAGACCTCTGCGAGGCCGCGGCGGATGTGACTCTTGACGGTGCCGAGCGGCATGCCCGTCTCGGCGGCGATCTCGCGGTGGGTGAGCCCGCGCACCACGCTCAGCTCCAGCACGTGCCGGCGCTCGGCCGGCAGCTCACCGACCACAGCGGCCGCGATGCCGGCTTCATCGGCGACGTCGACCATACGCAGCGATTCGTCCTCCGCGCCCGGGACGAACTCTTCATCGAGGACTTCCTGTTCGATCCGTCGGCCGGCGCGGCGACGGCGGTCGATGACCCGGCGGCGGGCGATCGTGGCGATGAAGGTCGCCTCGGAAGCGATACGGTCGTCGTACCGCGCCGCGCTGCGCCAGATGTCGACGAAGACCTCTTGCACGAGGTCCTCCACGTCGTGCGGGTCCCGCGAGGCCGCCGAGCAGAGCGACCAGACGAGGGAAGTGTAGCGCCCGAGAACCTCTCGGACGGCCTCCGGGTCCCCCGCTGCAACGCGGGGGAGCAGCGGGGTGGGAGAGGCTTGGGGCGATGCCATGCGGTCCGTTCGAGTCTCCTCCGAGGCGCCCATGCTGCGGCCCGGGCGGCGCGGGCGCAAGGGATATCCCCCTGCGCCCCGTTCGCCCTGCGACATTCGGAGCGCCTCAGGTCCACGGGCCGTGGGTCTCGATCGGCGTTCGTTGGTCACTGATGGAAGTGTTCGACGGCGAGTCATTTGGGATGCAACGGAAGCGCAGCGTCGCTGCAACGGCGCCCCCCCGGGGTCCCGCTACGGGCCAGCGCGGCGCGCCCGCAGCGGAGGTGGACTTCGGAACGAGAGCGGCCCGAGCCGAGCACAGAGGTCGGGGCCCCCTGCCCCCCCACCCTCTCCCCTCGCGCTCCACCATGCTCACCGGCTTCCTCACGGTGCTCTTCTCCGTCCTGTCCGCCGTCGCGGGCGGGGTCCTCGCCCACCTCGCCGCCGAGCGCCGCAACCGCCGCGAGCGGGCCGCGCTGGCCCTCGAGATGACGCGCCAGGTCCGCGCGCGCTACGACGCGTACGTGTCGCTGGAACAGCGCGTGACGCGCGCGATCGAGGGCTTCGACCGCGCCGAAGAAGGCTTTGCGCGCCGCCTCGGGGAGCAGACCGCGCAGGTCGAGCGTTTGCGCCAAGCCCTCGATACCCACGAGGGTGTCGCTAGTGAGCCGACACCGGCCCGCGCGAACAGTGAGCGCACCACCGCAGCCCCGTCGGGTGAGGACCTGGCCGAGGAGCTAAACGTCTGGCAGGAGCGCCTCGCGGAGCTGCAGCAGGAGAAGGACGAAGAGCTCGACCGCCAGACGGCCGTCATCGAAGAGCTCACCGCCCGCGTCGAGGCCCTCGCGCCGCTCGAAGGTCGCCTGCGCGACGAAGGCGCCGAGGCGCGCCGCGAGCGCTCGCGGCTCGAGTCCGAGATCGTCAGCCTGACGGAGTCCTGGCAAGGGGCGGCGACGGAGCTCGCTGCGACCCGCGTTGTGCTCGACTCGCTGCGCTCCGAGCGCGACAGCCTCGCGGCGCGCGCGAACGAGCGCTATCGCTTCGCAGAAGAGGCCGAGACCCTGCGCGCCTCCCTCGAAGGCGTGCGCGACGAAGCGGCGACCCTGCGCGACAGCGCCAGCCAGCTCCAGGAGGAGCTGACGCAGCGCAGCAGCGAAGCCGAGGCCCTCGGCGCAGAGCTCAACAGTGCGAACCAGCGCGTCGCGGAGCTCGAGAACGAAGTCGAAGCGGCCCGCGAATCCGTGGCCGAGCGCGCTGCGGAGGCAGAAGCCGCCGGTGTGCGCGTGATCGAGCTGGCGAACGAGCTCGAAGCGGCTCTGGAGCGCGCCCAGCAGCAGTCGAGCGAGCTCACGGCGGCGCGCGACGCCGCGCAAGCGGAGCTGGAGGCGGCCCGCGCCGAGCACGCAGCCGCGACTCAGCAGGCGGAAGAGGCGCAGTTCGAACTGGAGCTCGCACGCGACGAGGCGCGCGCCGAGCGCGACCAGCGCGCGGACGAGCTGGCGGCGACCCGCGCGGAGCTCGACGCGACGGCCGCGACCGCGGCCAGCGACCGGGAAGCTGCGGCGGCGACGGAGGCCGAGCTGCGCGGCGCGCTCGCTGCGACCAACGGCGAGCTCGATGCCACCCGCGCCGAGCTGGAAGCGACCGAGAGCGCGCGCGCTCAGCTGGATACCGAGCTCGAGAGCGAGCGCACGGCGCACGCCGAGAGCGTCGAAGCGCTCCACACGACGCGCGCGGAGCTCACCGCGCGGAACGAGGCGTTCGACGAGCAGAGCGCTGCGCTCAACGAGGCCGAGGGCGAGCTGACGGCGACGCGCGCGGAATCGAAGGAACGCGCGGCGACGATCGCGTCGCTCGAGAGCGCGCTCGGTGAAGCGCAGCGCGAGGCCGAGGCCCTGCGCGCCTCCGCCGAGAACGCGGAGCGCCACGCGGCGGACGTCGAAGTCACGCTGGCGACGGCGCGCACACGCGCGGAGGAGCTGGAGGCCACGTTGAGCGAAGCGCGCACGCGCATCGCGGAGCTCGGCACGGCGCGCGAAGGCGCGCAGCACGAGGTCGAGCGCCTCTCGCGCGCCCTCGCGGCGCGCGATGCGGAGCTCTCCGCAGCGCGTACCGACGCCGATAGCGAGCGCCGCGATCTGGCCCAGCGCCTGGAGGCGACGCGGGTCTCCCGTGACGCCGCAGAGAAGAGCCTGCGCCAGCGCGAGAGCGAGCTGGAAGCTCTGCGCGAAGCTGCGGCGGAAGCCGCCGCTGAGGCCGACGCGGAGCGCGCGGCCCTGAAGGCGGAGCTGGACGCGACCCGCACGGCGATCGCGAACGAGCGCCAAGCAGCGAAGACCGAGCTCGCGCGTGCGGCGGAAGCCCACGCGACGGAGCTGCAAGCGTCGCAGCAGCAGATCGCTGAGCTCCAGCGCGAGCTCGCCGAAGCGACCGCGAACGCGGAGGCCGGTGCGCGCGATGTGCGCTCGCTGGAGGCGCGCCTCGCGCGTGCGGTCGACGACGCGCACAGCCGTGCTCAGGAGCTCGAAGCGGTCCTGCAGGGCGCGCAAGAAGAGGTGCTGCGCCTCGAGCGCGAGCTCAGCGCTACGGGTGATCGCGCAGCGGCCTTGCAGGACGACCTGGTCGCCGAGCGGGCAGAGGCTGCAGCGGCGCTCGCCGCGGAGACCGAGCGGCTCTCGAACGAGCGCGCGGCGCGCGCGGAGGAGGTCCAGGCCCTGAACGCGCGCATCGGCGAGCTGGAGGCGGCCCACGCGGCAGCGTTGCAGCGCTCCGAAGAGGCCCTCGCGGCGTTGCAAGCGGCGGCCGGTGAGCGCGAGACAGAGTTGGCGCAGGAGCTCAGCCGCTCGCAGGAGCGCGCGGCGGCGCTGCAGCAGGACCTCGCGGCGCAGCACGCCGAGGCGCAGCGAGTCTCGGCGGAGCTGCAGAGCGCCCGCGCTGCGGCCGCAGAGGCGGCGGAGACCCATGCCGCGACCCTCGATGATGTGACGCGCGAGTCGGACGCACGCGAGAGCGAGCTCGTCGCCGAGCTCGAGCGGCTGCGTGAGTCGATCGCGGTGCTGCAAGGCGACGTCACGGAGCGCGAGCGCCGCGTGAAGGAGACGGAGCTCGCGTTGGCCAGCACACGCGCTGAGCGCAGCGACCTGCAGAGCGAGCTCGAGGAGACTCGCGCGGCATTGCAGTCGGAGCTCGAAGAGACCCGCACGCAGCTTCAGAGCGAGCGTACGTCGCTCCAGGGTGAGCTCGAAGGCACCCGCACGGCGCTGCAGAGGGAGCTCACGGAGACCCGCTCGCAGTTCGAGAGCGAGCGCACGGCTCTGCAGGGTGAGCTCGAGGCGACGCGTGGGTCGCTCGAGGGGCAGACGCGTGCGACGGCCGAAAGCCGGGCCGCGCTCTCCACAGCAGAGCAGAACCTCGCAGCCGCAGAGCGCGAGCTCGCTGCGCGCGCGGCGCGGCTGGAGGCCGCCGAGCGCGACCTCGCGGCGCGTCGGGCCGAGCTGGGCGACCTGGCGCACTCACTCGAGGAGTCGCGGGCCGATGCGGCGGCGAAGACGCTGCACAGTGAGCGCCTGACGGTCGAGCTCGACGAGCTCGACGCACGCCGGCGCAAGCTCGAGCGCGCGGTGCAGGACGCCGAGGCTGACCTCGCGGAGCGCGAGCGCGCCCTCGACGAAGTGCGCGCGGAGTCCGAGCGGCACCGCACGGAGGCGGCGGCCGAACGGCAGCGCCTCGAGGGCGAGCTCGGCGCGCTCGAGCAGCGCTTCGCCGAAGCGAGCCGTACGCTCGCGGCGCGGGAGGCGGCGCTCGCCGAGCGTGTGCAGGAGCTGAGCCGTGAGCGGGAGCTCGTCGCGACGCGCGAGTGGGAGCTGGCGGATCGCAGCGCGGAGCTGACGGACGCGCAGGGGCAGCTCAGCGCTGCCGAAGAGCGCGTGCGGGCGGCCGAGGCGCAGCTCGAGTCCACGCGCCGTGAGCTCGAAGCCGAGCGTTCGACCTTGGCCGAGACGCAGCGGCTCTCGGCGGAGCTCGACGCGGAGGCCACCGCGAAGTTGGCGACGCTGCGCAGCGACCTGGCGAAGCGCGATGCGCTGCTCGGTGAGCTGCGGGAGTCGCTCGCGGAGGTCCGCACGGAGCGCGACCAGCGCGACGGGGCGCTGCGCGAGCTCGAGCGGCACCTCGCCGACCGGCGCTCCGAGGTCGCGCGCCTCGAGGGCCGTGAGCAGGAACTGCTCACGCTGCTCGAGGTCACGACCCAGGAGCTGCGCTCCCAGGAGGACCGCGTCGCGGACTTGCAGGACCAGCTCGCCGCGTTGACCGGCGACCTCGCGTCGACGTCGGGGCGCCTCGCGCAGAAGGACATGAGCCTCTCGACGGCGGCCAACCTGCTGGCGAGCCTCAAGCCGATGCTGGACGCGCTCGAGGAGCAGCTCACCGACGAAGAGCGCGCTGCCCGCGCGAGCGCGAAGAAGGGCGCAGGGGACGGCGCCGCTGCGGCGGCGGAGAAGCCCAAGCGCAAGCCTGGGAAGGGCGGCAAGTGAGGCGCCGCGCCTGAGTGCCCCGCGGCTGGGATCCCCATCCTCAGGGTCCCAAAGCCCTGAAGTACCGAGCCCCGGGGTTCCGACCTCCGGGGCTCCTGCTTTGCGGCTCGGGCTTTCGTGGCTCGGGCCTCCGAGGTTCCGGCCTCCGTGGTTCGAGCGCGCGCAACGCCCCAACCGGGGCGGCGCAAGTTCAGCTCGCGAGCTCGAGCGCGGGCGCGCTCCCGCGCCCGAGTTGGTTACCCCGCATGGACTCGAACCATGAATGTCTGGACCAAAACCAGATGTGTTGCCAATTACACCACGGGGTACCAGTTGGCAAAGTAGGCGGCCCTGCGGCCGTCCACGGGGCGCAGAGGATAGGGTGGGGTCCGCGCCCTGTCCAGCGCAAATCCGGCCTTAGGCCGGTGTGCCGCCGCGCGCGGCCGTCAGGAGCAGCGCGAGGCCCTTCTGGGCCGCCCAGTCGCGGATCTGGGCGCGCGGCGCGGGGGGCCAGCGGCGCTCGACGGTCCGGACGTCCGGCCCGGCTCCAACTCCGCTGCTCCGGCGGGCGACACCGAACCAGACGAGGCCGACGGGTTTCTCCGCGCTGCCCCCAGCGGGGCCCGCGATCCCCGTGATGGAGAGGGCCAGGTCCGCGCCCGCGGCCGCGAGCGCGCCGCGCGCCATCGCTGCGGCGACCTCGGCGCTGACGGCGCCGTGCCGCTGGAGGAGCCCTTCGGGCACCCCGAGCCGGGCCGCCTTCGCCGTGTCGGCGTACGTGATGAACGCCTCGCGCAGGACCGCGCTGATGCCCGGGATCGCGGTGAGCTCCGCCGCGACGAGCCCGCCGGTGCACGACTCGGCGACGGTGACGCTGAGGCCGCGCGCGAGGAGCTCCGCGGCGAGCAGCGCGCCGACGCGCCCTTCGTCCCCGCGGCCGAGGAGGCGGCCGGGGAAGCAGGCTTCGAGCTCTGCGGCGCGCGCTTCGGCGAGGTCCGCGGCCGCGCGCTCCGTCGGGGCGCGCCCGAGGATGCGCGCGGTCAGGACCCCGCCCTTCACCGTGCAGCCCATCAGCGGGTTTGCGTCGCGGGCCATCCACGGCCCGACGACCTCGGCGAACTTGCTCTCGGGGATGTCGGAGAAGTGCAGCCGCCGGACCGCGATCACATCGGCCGAGACCGGGTGAGCGACGAGCCAGGGGTGCACCTCCGCTTGCCAGACCCCGTGCAGCTCGCGCGGCGGGCCGGGCAGCACCAGCACCGTCGCCGCCCCCACCGCGCAGCGGAAGCCGGGCGCGGTGCCGAACGCGTTCGGGATGACGGTGCCGCCGACGGGTGTGAGGGCTTGGCGCCGGTTCGCCTCCGGCATCTCGCGGCCCGCGCGCTCGTACCACGCGCGCACGTTGGCCATAGCGACGGCGGACTCCTCGAGCGCGAGCCCCGCCGCGCGCGCGACGCCGTGGCGCGTGACGTCGTCGAGCGTCGGCCCGAGGCCTCCGGTGACGATGACGAGCGGCGCGCGCGCGGCGGCGGCGCGCACCGCGCGCTCGATGTCCGGCTCGTCGTCGCTGACGACCTGCACGCCGCGCAGTCGGCGGCCGTACTCGGCGAGGCGCGCGCCGATCCAGGGTGAGTTGAGGTCGGGGTGCACCCCCTCGAGGAGCTCGTCCCCGACGGCGACGACCTCGACCGCGGCGTGGTCGGCGCTCACCGGGTCGCTCCCGTCGGCGCAGCGCCCGCGTTCGCGGGGAGGGCGCCGGGCACGGGCACCCACACGAGGCGCGCGATCACCGCGCCGATCTCGTAGAGCAGGAGCGCCGGGATCGCCAGCATGAGCTGCGTCACGGGGTCGGGCGGCGTGAGGATCGCGGCGACGACGAGGGTGCCGACCGCCATGTGGCCGCGGTACTGCCCGTACAGCACGGGATCGACGAGCCCGAGCCGAGAGAGCACGAACTGCACGAGCGGCATCTGGAACACGACCCCGACAGCGAGCGACAGCGCTTTGATGAACTGCAGGTACGTGTCGTTGGTGACCGTCAGATTGAAGTTCGGCTCGCCGAGCCCCTCCTTCGAGAGGAAGTACGCGGCGTAGGGGATCAGCAGGAAGAACCCGAAAGCGACGCCGCCGAGGAACAGCAGCACGCTCGCCGGGAAGTAGCTGAGCACGAGCTTCTTCTCGTTGCGGTAGAGGCCAGCGGCGACAAACGCCCAGGCTTGGTAGAGCGCAAACGGCCCCGCGACGAAGAGCGCGAGCCAGAAGCTGACCCGCAGGCGCATGATCATGTTCGAGCCGAAACCGAGCTGGGTCAGGTTCGTCTCGATACGCGCGGAGTCGCGCAGGTCGACCCGGGCGGGGTAACCGGGCTCGAAGTAGAGCGCGGCGTCTTCGCCGGCGGCGACCCGCGCGGCGAAGAGCTCCGCGAGGTCATCGTTGAGCCACTCCATCGCCTGGTCGTAGGGGCGCGTGATGAAGCGCGAGACCTCGGCGCGGAAGCTCCACAGCGCGACAAAGGCGATCGCAAACGCCGCGGTCGCCCGCAGGAGGCGCTGGCGGAGTTCGTCGAGGTGCTCGGCGAGCGTCATGCGCGAGGCTTCGACGGGGTCGTCCTCGGGTGCTGCGGGGCGCGGCGGTTCGGGCGCGGGACTCACGGCGGAAGGCTCGGGAAATGACGCTGCGGGCGGCCCGTGTCTGGCACGGACCGCCCGCAGAGCATGGGACACGTCGGGGGCGCGGTCCAGCCCGCGCGACGTCAGCGCTTGAAGTACTGCTCGATATCGCGGATCGAGAGGATCGTGAGGCCACGGCTCACGGCGTCCTTGTAGACCGGCGTGTCGGCGACCTGCTCCATGACGGACTCACCCTCTTCGTTCTCGACGGCGCGGGCCGCGCCGGCGATGAGGAAGTCGGTGTTGATGTCGATGCCGTCCTGGACGGTGATGCCGATCTCGTCGAGCAGGAGGCGGATCTCCTTCTCGTTCCAGGTGCCGTCGAAGCGCCCGGCGAGCACCGCGTAGCGGCGGCCCTTGGCTTCGTACAGGTCGTTCCAGATCTGGTGCGACACGACGATCGGGCTGAACTTGTTCGTCAGCGACTGGATCTTGCAGACGGCGCGCGTCGGCTCGACTTCGAGGACCTCGATGAAGCCCTTCACGTCGGCCGGGTCGCTGCCCGTGACGCGGAACACCGTGCCCGCCGAGAGGCGGTCGTTCGCGCCGAGGTTGATCCAGACCTTGCCGAGGTCGGTGGAGACCGCGGTGACCTCGCCGTCGGGACGCTCCGCGGCACGGCGCATGTCGTTCAGCTCGCGCGTCTTGTTGCGGACGTACGACTGGTACTGGGCCTTCGTCTCCTCGATCTTGCGGTTCAGGTCCGCGAGCTCGTTCTGGCGCTCCTTGACCGACTCGTCGAGGCGGTTGCGGTCGCGGATCAGGTTCGCTTTGTCGGACTCGAGGCTCGAGATCTGGCTGCTGGCGGTCTTCTGCGCGTCACCGAGCTCGGAGCGCAGCGTCGCGATGTTCTGGTCCTTCTCGCGGCGCACGTCGTTGAGCGAAGCGGTCCCCTGGCGCACTTGCGACTCGAGGTCGGCGTTGCGCGTGCGGAGGGCCTCGTTCTCCTTCTGCTGGTTGAGCAGCGCGGTCTGCGTGAGCGGCAGGAGGTCCTGGAACGTCTTGACGCCGTCCGTGTTCGGGAAGGCGGCTTTGATCGAGTCGAGCGCGGCGGCGGCCGCTTCGAGGTTCGACGGCACGCTCGTCGAGTCGCCGCGGTACCCGAGCAGCGTCGAGACCTCTTGCCACTTCTTGATCTCGACGGCGTTCGCGTCCTGGGCCTTCTGCAGCTCGTCCTTCACCGTGGTCAGCTCACGGCGCAGGTTCGCGGCGTCGTCGGAGATGACGAAGCTCGCGCCGAAGGCGACGAAGAACAGCACGAACGCGACGATGGTCCAGATCGCGTTGAGGCGGGCGGCGCCGCGACGGGAGTTCTTGGTGGACATGGAGTGGAGTCGCTGGAAGGTCGCCGGGGGGCCGCAGGGGGCGCGGGCGCCGGTGCGGCGGACTGGGGGGCGGTCGGGGGGATTCGGGGGGATCGGGCGCGGGGCTCCTGTGGGGCACCGCGGCCACCTGGGGGGTGGGCCGCGGGCGGGGCGACCGCGCGCGAGGGGTGCGCATGATGACCCGACCCGCCCTCAGGGGCAAGGGGCCGCACGGGAGGACCAGGCGGCAAACGCGCGCGGGTGGCCGAAGGGCCCCCCGGGCTGCACACTCTCGGCGTGCAGCCCCCCCCTCACCCTGCGCCGAACGAGGCCCCCACCCGCCCCGCCCGGACGATCGTGCTCGGCGTGCTCGGCGGCGTCGCCTCTGGAAAATCCGCCGCGGCCGCGCTGCTCGCCGGGCCCGGGGGGCTCGTGCTCTCGGCCGACGCCGCGGCGCACGCGGCGCTCGCCGAGCCGGAGGTGCGGGACGCCATCCGGGCCGCGTTCGGCCCGACGGTCCTGGGCCCGGACGGCGCCGTGGACCGCCAGGCCCTCGCCGCGATCGTCTTCCGCGACCCAGGGGCGCGCCGGCAGCTCGAGGGGTGGATCCACCCCCGCGTTCGTGCCACACTCCACGCCGCGCTGGAGGCAGCGCGCGCGGAGGGCCGGCCCCGGGTCGTGCTCGATGTGCCGCTGCTCCTCGAGCACGACGCCCAGCACGGGCTCGCGCGCGCGTGCGACCACCTCGTCTTCATCGAGGTGCCGGACGCCGAGCGCGAGCGGCGCGCGGCGCGCTCCCGCGGCTGGCAGCCGGGGGAGGTCCTGCGCCGCGAGGCCGCCCAGCTCCCCCTCGACCAGAAGCGGCGCCGCGCCGACGTGGTCGTCCCGAACGACGGAACCCCACAAGACCTCGAAGCCGCTGTCGCGGCCGCCCTCGCCGAGCTCGGGCTCGCGTGAGGCTCTCCCTTCGCACGCTGCACTCCTTCGCGCCCCGCCGCCCCCTCCGCTGCGCGGCCGCGCCTACGCCCCATGAGCGACGCCCAAGCCCCCCACAAGTTCAACAAGTTCAAGAAGCAGCACGGCTTCAAGCACAAGAAGCAGGAGTTCAAGCAGCGCCAAGCCGTGCAGAAGGGCACGGGGGTCTTCATCCACTTCGACCAGCTCCCGAAGGACCTCACGGAGGAGGAGTACGACGAGCTCGTCGCCGCGCTGCCGAAGTCGCGCAAGAAGAAGCACCCCGAGCACGACCTCGGGGCGGTCCAGCGCATGAACCTCTCCGAGGTGCACGACTTCGCCGAGGCGGAGGGGCTCGAGGACTTTGCGGCCCGCAACCGCCGCGACGCGATCTGGAAGATCGCGACGTTCTGGCTGGAGCGCCACGAGGTCGTCAACGTCGAGGGTGTCGTGCAGTTCCAGACGGCCCAGATGTGCTGGCTGCGCTCGCGCGCCAACGACTACACCGCGGCCGAGGACGACGTGTACGTGCCGCCGTCCCTCGTCGCGCGCTTCGGCCTGGCCGAGGGCATGACGGTCCGCGGCCGCCTGCGCGCGGCGCGTGAGGGCGAGGCCTACCTCTGCCTGCACGACGTCGATCTGATCGACGAGCACGACCCCGAGGACGCGCAAGGCCGCGCGCCCTTCAAGGAGCTCGTGCCGATCTACCCCGACGAGCGCATCCTGCTCGAGGGCACGAAGGAGAACCCGATCGAGATGCGCATCGCCGACCTGATCACACCGATCGGGCTCGGCCAGCGCGGCCTCATCGTCGCGCCGCCGCGCACCGGCAAGACGGTGCTGCTGCACATGCTGGCGAAGTCGATCGTGCGCTCGTGCCCGAAGGCGCACCTCATCATCCTGCTCGTCGACGAGCGCCCCGAAGAGGTGACCGACTTCCAGCGCTCGATCACGGGCGAGCGCGTCGAGGTCGTGAGCTCGACCTTCGACGAGCCTGCGGCGCGGCACATCCAGGTCGCTTCGATGGTGATCGAACGCGCGAAGCGGCTCGTCGAAGCCGGCGAAGACGTCATCATCCTGCTCGACTCGATCACGCGCCTCGCCCGCGCCTGCAACGTCGAAGCCCCGAGCAACGGCAAGCTGCTTTCGGGCGGCCTCGAAGCGACGGCCCTGCAGTTCCCGAAGCGCTTCTTCGGCGCCGCGCGCAACATCGAGAACGGCGGCTCGCTGACGATCCTCGGCACCGCCCTGATCGAGACCGGCTCGAAGATGGACGAGGTCATCTTCGAGGAGTTCAAGGGCACCGGCAACATGGAGATCGTGCTCGATCGCCGCTTGTCCGACCGGCGCATCTTCCCCGCGATCGACATCAACCGCTCGGGCACCCGCAAGGAAGAGCTGCTCTTCACCCGCGAAGAGATCGAGCGCGTGTGGGTCCTGCGCAAGGTCCTCAACGAGCTCGACCCGGTCGAAGCGATGGAGATGCTCCTCGCCAAGATGGGTAAGACTCGCGTCAACGGCGAGTTCCTGATGACGATCGGCGGCTGAGCGCTGCGCCCGCTGCGTGGAGTGCGCAACGGGTGAGTGCGCAACGGGTGAGTGCTCAGTGCCTGAGTGCTCAGTGCCTG
>CAYOBN010000033.1:30079-38118 GCA_964402175.1 uncultured Planctomycetaceae bacterium
TGAGTGCTCAGTGCCTGAGTGCTCAGTGCCTGCGTGCCTGAGTGCCTGGGCGCTCGCGCGTCAGGCGCGTCGAAGGGCCACGCTCTCTCCGGGCCAGGGCCGCTGCCCATGACCGCGCCGCTCCGCACCGCGGAGCGGGCCGGTCACGGGCGGCGGGTCGCCCCCGGGGCGGTCTGTGCGAGGACGTCGGCGAGGGTCGCGCTGGCGCCGGCGAGCTCCGCGCGGGAGGCGTGCACGGCCTCGAGCTCGCCGAGGGCGAGGGCCATGTGCACGAGCTCCTCGCGCCGGCCGCAGAGGCCCGCGTCGAGGGCGTCGCGCCAGAGGGCCACCATGTGGTCGTGGGCCTCGCGCCGCGTCGACAGGTGCTTCCAGTGCACGAGCAGGCGGTTGCGCTCGCGCGCGGCCCGCACGAGGGCCTCGGGCACGCGTGCGTCGACGGTGCCGCCCGCGTGGTGCTCGACGACGGCGGCGGGCACGAGCACGACCTCGCGGCCTTGCCGCCACGCGCTGATCCCGAGGTCGACGTCCTCGAACCAGAGCGGCGCAAAGAGCTGGTCGAAGCCCCCTTGCGCGACGAACTCCTCGCGCCGGACGAGCAGCGCGCACCCGGCGCCGAAGGCGATGGGCTCGAGCTCGCCGAGGCCCGCCTCCGCCGTCGCGTCGCGATCGGCCAGCAGCGCGAGGCGTCCGTCTTCGACGGTGATGCGTTGGGCCGCTTCGCGGTCGTCGCGCCCGTCGACGAGGACCCGCGGCGCGGCCGCGTACACCCGCTCGTCCTGCAGCGCCTCGACGAGCGCCGTCAGCGTGCCGGGCCGCACGACCACGTCGCTCTGGAGCAGCAGCAAGAGGCGATAGTCGGCCGCTTGCGCCCCTTCGAAGGCCGCGGCCGCGAAGCCACCGTTCTGCTTGCGCGTGAGCACGCGCACCTCCGGCCAGGTGAGGTCGAGCGCGCCGCGCAGCGCGCCGTAACCGGAGTCGTCGACGACGAGGATCTGGTCCTCGACGTTGCGCTCGCGCACCTCGTCGCGCAGCGCCGTCAGCGCGCGCTCGAGCAGCGGCACGTCGCCGAGGGTCGGAATGACGATCGAGACGGGGCGGGTCATGGGCGCTCCTCCGCGCGCAGCGCGCGCTCGGCGGCATCGGGCGGTGTCGGGACCGCGCCGCGGGGCGCGGGTTGCATCGTGAGCTCGCCCGTGCGGGCCTCGCCGGACCGGGCCTCGCCGGACCGGGCCTCGCCGGACCGGGCCTCGCTGGAATGGACACTGAGCGGCGCTGCGGGCAGGTCGAAGTCGAGCTCGCTCTCGTCGAAGGCGACGCTCGGCGGCGCGGCCCACGTGCGCGCGCGCAGCGCGAGCTCGCCGCCCGCGAAGCGCGCGAAGAGCCCCGCCGCCGCCGCGCGCGCCGCTTCCATCTCGCGCCGGCGCCAAGTGAGCTCCGCGACGAGGCGGTCGAGGCGCGAGCGCCCCTCGGCGACGTTGCGCTCGAGCTCCGAGCCATCGGCCAGCGGCGTCCCCACGAGGTCCCCCACGAGCGAACCGAGCTCCGCGCGCAGCCACTCCTCGTGGCGGCGCAGTGCGTCGTGTTCGGAGCGCAGGCGCTCGAAGTGCAGCTCGAGCGCTTCACGGTCCGTCAGGGCGTCTTCGACGTCCGCGGCGACGTGCTCGCGCAACTGCCGCAGCTCCTCCGTCCCGCGGTCGAGCGTGTCGCGCAGCCAGTCGCGCTCTTCGACGAGCGACTGCAGCGCGGCGCGGGCCTCGGCGAGGTGCTGCGCCAACGTCCGCTGCTCGCGCTCGCGCTCCTCGACCGCGGCGCGGAGGCGCTCGCGCTCGCCCTCCAGGACGCCGCGGGCGGCCCCGTGGTCGTCGCGCTCGGTGCGCAGCGTCGCGAGCTCACTCTCGCGCGCCGCGACCTTGCGCTCGAACGCGGACAGCTCGGCGCCGAGGGTGCGAAGGCGCTCGTCGCGCCACTTCGTGCCCGCCTCGAGCGCGCTGCGTGCATCGCCGAGCTCGCGCAGGCTCGCGCGCAGCCACTCGATCGCCCGCGCGTCGGCGGCGCGCTCGTCGCGCACCTCCGAGCCGCGCCCGACGGCGAGGGTCATGAGCTCCGTGGCCGACAGGTCGAGCCCCACGGAAGCGCCGAGCCGAACGAGCCCGTCGGTGACTTGCCGGAAGAGCTCGCGGGTCGGGAGCGCCTCGAGCGCCGCGACGCGGCGCGCAAACGGCGCGAGGTGGGCCGGGACGTCGGGCGCGACGCGGCGGCGCTGGACGGCGCCCGCGAGCTGCGCGTACGTCGCGACCCATTCGCCGGCCTCCTGGCCCAAGCGCTTGGTCAGCGGCCCTTCGAGCCGCTGCGCCGCGAGCGCGTATTCGGCGCGCAGCGCGTGATCCTCGGCGACACGCAGGAGCCCTTGGCGCAGCGACTCGACGTCACCGCGGCGCACGAGCAAGCCGAGCTTCGGCCCGACGAGGCCTTCGCCGCCGCGCACGTCGTCCGCGACCGGGGGCTCGACGCACTCGCGCTGGCCATCGCCGTCGCTCGCGACGACCGTCACACCGAGGGCGAACGCCGCGCGCACCGCGATCGGCGAGCTCTCGCTCCAGACCGTCGGCGCGACGAGGACATCGAGCCCCGCGAGCACCGCGGGCAGATCGCTGTCGCGCGCCTCACCGTGCCAGGTCGCGCCGAGCTCGTGCGCGCGCTCGCGACACGCCGCGGCGTACGCGCGGTCGTCGCCGCCGCCGTGGATGTGCAGCTCGAGGATGTCCTCGAGGTCCCGCGCGGCTTCGAGCAAGAGGTGCAGGCCGCCGACCTTGTCGATCGCGCCGACGTAACCGACGCGCAGGGGCGCGCCCTCGGCGCGCGGCGTCCGGGGGGCCGCCAGGAGCTCTTCGCGCGGCGCGCCGGGCGCGCGGAACGTGAACGCGCGACCGACGAGGGCCGAGAGCCGACGGGCGAGGGCCCGCGAGGAAGCGAAACGCGCGTCGACGAGCGACAGCGCGGCGCGCTTCGCCGCATTGCGCGCGCGCACTTCGTCGAGGACCGCTTCGAGCGCGCGCGGCTCGACGCGCCCGCCGCGCGCGAGGCTGCGCGCCGGGTGCAGGAAGCTGTGCAGGCGCGTCCAGGTGGCCTCGTCGAGCTCGTCCCGCAGCGCTACACCGACGCGCGCGAGCGCGCGCCCGCGGGCCGGCCCCTGGGGCCCCGCCAACCAGCGCAGCGCGAGCCGACCGCGGGCCTCCGCTTCGAGGTCCCCGGGTTCGAAGGTCGTGAGGTCCGGGAGCACGAGGCGCCGGTTGTCGTGTACGGCCCACCAGTCGTGGGCCACGTAGACCGTCGGCAAGCCGCGCCGGCGCGCTTCGTGCACGCCGTCCGGGCCGAAGCCCGCGAGGTGCTCGAAGTGCACGATCTGCGGCCGCTCGCGGTCGAGGAACGACCCGAAGGTCTCGGCGACGCGGCGCTCGCCGTCCGGTGCGGCGAGCTCCTCGGGGCTGGCGTTCACCCAGGTGACGGCGTAACCGTCGTCCCCGGGGAAGCGCTCCTCCCGGCGCTGGGCCAGCGGGTTGTGCCCCGCGAGCGCGCGCGGGACGAAGACCTCTACCTCCATGCCGGCCCGCGCGAGCGCGCGCGCGAGCGCTGCAGTGTGGTCCGCGATGCCGCCCCGCACGTGGGGCGCGATGCTGTCGGCGACCAGGGCCACCCTCATGCCGTGACTCCCCTCATGGGCCCGAGGGTAGCCGGGCACGGGGTGCGGTTTCCATCGCGAACCGCGCCGCGCGGCGTTCAGAGCATGAATGCGCCGCCGTTGACGTCGAGGGCCTGCCCCGTGACGCCGCGGGCATCGGGCGACAGCAGCCACGCGACGACACCGGCGATGTCCTCGGGGGCGCTCATGCGCCCGAGGGGCACGTCCTGCATGGCGCGCCGGTAGGCCTCGTCGTAGGGCACACCGAGGGCCGCCGCGAAGCCCGCGACCCCCGCGCGGGCCATCTCGGTGTCGACCCAGCCCGGGCAGATGGCGTTGACCTGCACCTCGGCGGGCGCGAGCTCCATCGCGAGGGCCCGGACGAGGCCCGTGATGCCGGCCTTCGAAGCGCAATAGCCCGAATAACCCGCCACGCCGATGCGCGCGAGGATCGAGGCGATGGCGACGAGGTGCCGCGCCCCGAAGTTCGCTAGAGGACGCGCCGCGAGGTGCCGCTCGGCGGCGCGGAAGACGTTGTACGTGCCCGTCAGGTTCGTGGCGACGAGCTCATCGAAGCGGTCGCCCGGCCCGGCCGCGTTCGGTCCGCCGACCCCCGCGTTGGCGACGGCCGCGTAGAGGGGGCCGTGGCGCGCCACCGCGGCCGCGACGGCCGCGTCGACGGCGGCGCGGTCCCGCACGTCGCAGGCCGCCGTGAAGTGCGGGGCGGAGGCCGCCACCCCCGTCGCCGCGCCGGTCACCGCGGCGCGCGCGGTCGCGTCGAGGCGCGCGACGTCGCGCGCGAGGAGCGACAGCGTCGCCCCCTCGGCCGCGAGCCGCAGCGCGATTGCTCTGCCGATGCCGGTACCGGCACCGGTCACCAGGATGTGCTGGCCTTGGAAGCGCGCTGCCATGGGCTCGCCCTCGACTCTGGACGTTTCGATGCCTGGGATCTAGCTGCGGGCGCCCGCGGGTTTCGCGGCGGCTTTGGCCGACTGGGCTTCGAGCCAGCGCTCCGCGTCGATGGCCGCCATGCAGCCCGTGCCCGCGGCGGTGATCGCTTGCCGGTAGACGTGATCCATCACGTCGCCGCATGCAAAGACGCCGTCGACCGACGTGTAGGTGCCCTTGTGCACGCGGATGTAACCGTTCTCGTCGAGGTCCAGCTTGCCCTTGAAGAGCTCGGTGTTCGGCGTGTGACCGATCGCGACGAAGAGGCCGTCGCACGCGAACTCCTCGAGCGCGCCGTTGCGCGTGTCCTCGAGCACCAGCGCGCGCACCTTGCCATCGGGCCCGGCGAGCACGTCCTTCACGGCCTTGAACAGGTTCCAGGCGATCTTCGGGTTCGCGCGCGCGCGGTCGAGCATGATGTTCGACGCGCGGAACTCGTCGCGCCGGTGCACCACCGTGACCTTCGACGCAAAGCGCGTCAGGTATTGGGCCTCCTCCATAGCCGTGTCGCCCCCGCCGACGATCACGACGTGTTTGCCGGGGAAGAACGCGCCGTCGCACGTCGCGCACGCGGAGACGCCGTGGCCCATCAGGCGCGACTCGGCTTCGAGGCCGAGCAGACGCGCCGACGCGCCCGTCGCGATGATGATCGATTGCGCCTTGTGCTCACCGAAGTCGGTCTTCAGGGTGAACGGCCGCTTGGACAGGTCGACCTCGGTGATCATCTCGAAGCGGATGTCCGTACCGAAGCGCTCGGCCTGCTTGCGGAAGTCCTCCATCATCTCCGGCCCCATGACCCCCTCGGGGTAACCCGGGAAGTTCTCGACGTCCGTCGTGATCGTGAGCTGCCCGCCCGGCTGCATCCCCTGGAACAGCACCGGCCGCAGGTTCGCGCGCGCCGTGTAGAGGGCTGCGGTGTAACCGGCGGGACCGGAGCCGATGATGATGACTTCGTGGACTTCGCTCATGGAATAGGCGGTCTTGGGAGGCGAGGTATGCGCCGCGGGCAGGGGGACGCGCGGCGAGGGACCTGGAGTCTAGATCGGCCGAGGCCCGGCTCAACCCCCTACACTTCCGAGATGCCCCAGCGGCGGCGCGGCGCGACGCGACGCGTGGTCACACCAGGGCTGCCTCGACTCCCTCCCTCGCCCCAGCACCCGTGCGCGAAACGACCCGCCTCCCGAACCCTGGCCCCGGCGCCGCCCTCGACCGGCTCGAGGACCTCTGCCGTCGGATCCGCAGCGCTGTGCGCGGCTGCATGCGGGCCGCCGTGGCGACCGGTGAAGTCGAGCGCCTCACGCGGCCGGCCTCGGTCGGTGCGGGCGATGTCACGTTCGGGATCGACGTCGCGGCCGAGGAGGCGACCAGCGCGTGGCTCTTGGACGAGGCCCGCCGCGGCCCGCTCTCCGTGCTGACCGAGGACATGGGTTGGCGGCACCTCGGACCGGGGCCGACCCCCGGGGACGCGCCGGTGGAGCTCGCCGGCTTCGACCACGGCGGCCCGCGCATCGCGATCGACCCGATCGATGGCACGCGCAACCTGATGTTCGACCTCAGGGGCGCCTGGACCGTCGTGTCGTATGCGGGCCCCGGGGCCGTGGCGCCGCGCCTCGCCGATGTCACGATCGGCATCGTCTCCGAGCTGCCCGACACCCGCGGCGCGTACTACCGGGCGCTGACGGCGGTGCGCGGCGCAGGTTGCACGGCTGCGGTACGCGGGCTCGGCGACGACCTCGTCCACCGCGACGGGGCGCTTCTGGTCGATCGCTCGGAGCGCGCCGATCACGGCTACTTCCCGTTCTTCGGGTACCACCCGGAACAGCGCGCGGCCCTGCAGCGCCTCGCGGGGGATTTCTTCGCGCGGCTCGCCGCCCATGAATCGGCGGACATCGCCCACTGTTACGACGACCAGCACATCTCGAGCGGCGGCCAGCTCGCGCTGCTCGCCCTCGGGCACTACCGCATGGTCGTGGACGCGCGACGCCTCTGGAACGAGCGCCGGGGTGTGCGGCTGCAGACGGCGAAGCCGTACGACATCGCCGGCGCGGTGCTGGTCGCGCGCGAAGCGGGCGCCATCGTCACCCGCACGGACGGCGGCCAGCTCGATTTCCCGCTGGACGTCACGACGCCGGTCGAGTTCGTGGGTTTCCACAATCCCGCGACCGGCGCGCGCCTCTGGCCGCACTTGGAGGCCGCGTTGGCGGACTGGAGCTGAGCGCGCTCAGCTCCGCCGTTCCGAGTACGCCTTCGACGTGTCGACCAGGTTCGCGCCGGTCAGGCACGTGCCGAGCACGTTGCCGCCGAGCGCTTCGAGCTGGTTGACCGTCTGTTCGACGTAGTGGCGCGGTGTCTCGCGCAGCCGGACGACCAGGAGGATCCCGTCCGCCATCGCCCCGATGAGGCTCGCGTCGCTGATCGTCATCGCCTCCGGCGTGTCGATCAGGACGTACGAGAAGCGCTGACGGAGCTGGTTCAACACCGTGCGCATCCGGTCGGAGCCCAGGAGCTCGCTCGGGTTCGGCGGCAGCTCACCCGCACCGAGGATCGAGACGCCCCGCACCGACGTGCGCCGAATGCCCGCTTCGAGGGGCAGCGCACCGCGCAGGATCTCGACGAGCCCCTGGCGCCGCGGCAGCTCGAGGAACGACTCGAGCGCCGGGTGGTGCAGGTCGGCGTCGACGACGAGGACCTCCATGCCCGGCAGCTCCGCCAGCGCGAGCGCCAGGTTCAGGCAAGCGACCGTCTTGCCCTCCCCGCGCAGGGCGCTCGCCAGCACCAAGGTGTGCGACGCCCCATCGGGGTTCAGCGCGTGGATCTGGTTGCGCAGGCCGCGGAACTGCTCGGCGATCTGGCCGCGCGGCTCGATCGCGACAGCGAGCTCCTCACGCCGAATGGCGACCTTGCGGGCCTCGTCGGGGTCCGCGGGCTGGAGGCCGCTCGGGGCAGCTTTCGATCGGGAGCTCATCGGGGGTGTTGGGTCGGGGTCCGGGACGGACGCGGCCATGATCCCTTTCGGCACCCCCGGGGCCAAGCCCTGAACGCGGATCGCGGATTCGGGGCCCTCCCCCGGGGTCCTGAGGCGCCCCCCCGGGCGCGAGGCGGAGACCGGCCCCCAAGCGGCACATCCCCCTACGGCGGGCAAAGGCGAGCGGGCCTGCTCGGCGCGCCTCAGCCACCGTAGCGGCGTTCGCGGGCATCGAGGTCGCGCCCGACCGGGGCGGGCTGGCGGGGCCACTCGCCGTCGTAGAGCTCCGAGGCGAGCGCGCTCCAGTGGCGGCCGGCGAGGCCGCGCAGGGCGCCGAAGAGCTCTTCTGCCTCGGGGTCGAGCCGCGCGGCGCTGAGGGTGGCTGAGGCCCGCTCGAGCGCGGCGACGATGGCGGAGAGGCGCGGGCCGCTGCGGGTCGGGCCGCTG
>CAYOBN010000033.1:38218-49373 GCA_964402175.1 uncultured Planctomycetaceae bacterium
GGGTCGGGTCGGTGCGGGTCGGATCGGAGTCGTCGCGGCCTTCGGCGGCGGCGCGCACGAGCTCGACGAGGTTCGTGCGGGCGGCGGCGCCGAGCTCCGGGTCCGCGACGAGGCCGGCCAGCAGGAGCAAAGCCTCCTCCGTACGGCCAGGGGCGCGGGCCGCGCTCTCTGCACGCGCGAGCTGCGCGGCGCGGTGCGCGCGATCCGCGAGCCCCGCCTCGGTCAGGAAGGCCTCCACCTGGGGACTCGGGCCGCCCGCGGCGCGCTGCACGAGGTCCGCGAAGGCGGCGGCGGCGCCCCCATCGTCGTCGCCGGCCCGCTCGCGCGCTCGGGCCGCGACCGCCGCGAGCTCCGCGCGCGCGCTGTCGTCGGCGAGCGCTCGCACGAGGCTGGGGCGCCAGGCCGCGAGGTCGCTGCCCCGGGCCGCGAGCGGCCCGAGGTGGTGCCACGCGACGCGCTCCGCCGCGCGGCTCGCGGCGTCTTCACCCGCGACCTCTTGGACCTCGCTGGCGCTCCAATCGGCGAGCGCTCCGCTGGCGGCGAGGGCGCGCGAGATGGCTTCGGCGCGCCCCGCCTCGACCGCTGCGACGGCGAGCGCACCGGGGCGCGCGAGGCGCGGCGGCGCGCTGCCCGGAGGCGCGACCGCGACCCACGTGGCGAGCGCCTGCACAGCGAGCGGCGCAGGGGTCGCGGGGTCGGCGAGGACCAGCGCCGCGGCGGCCGCCGTCGGCCCGTGGACGCGGCCGTGGGCTTCGAGCGCCGCAAGGCGCACCCAAGCGGCGACGGGATCGAGGCCGCCAGCGCCCCCGCCGGCACGCGGCACCAGCTCGTCCGCGAGCGCCGCGCCGGTCGCATCGACCGGCGGCAGGGCCGCGAGCGCGCGCGCGACGCGCTCGGCGTAGCGCTGCGAACCCGGCAGGTCCTCGGCGAGGCGGCGGTCGACATCGTCGAGGAGGGCGCGCACGGCGCCGCGCGTGACGACCCGCGGATCCACTTGACCGCGCGCGAGCGCAGCCAGTGTGCCTTCGAGGGCGGCCGGGTCGCCCGTGGCGAGCCAGCGCTCGGCGAGCCACGCCGTGGCCGCGGGCCACCGCACGGACGCGAGCGCGCGCGCGGCGGCTTCGCGGCGCGCGGGATCACCGCCGACCTGCGCCACGAGCGTCACCCAGACGGCGAGGCGCTCGGCGGCGCTCGCTTCGGCGCCTCGGCCGCGCAGACCGACCCACACAAACGCCGCCCCGTTGCCCCGCGGCAGGGCCGCGCGCAAGAGCGCGAGCGCCTCTTCGCCGCGCACGTCGGCGGCGACCGCGCTGTCCTCGGGCGCAGCGAGGCTGCGATCGTCGTAGGCGGCAAAGCCGTGCACACGGAGCGCGAGCCGCTGGCGCGCGACCTCGGCGCGCACGACCTCGGTCCAAGGCGCCGTCACGCGCCGCTGCGGTCGCGTCGGCTCGGAGGGGCCGCGCCGCACACCAGGCTGCACCTCGGGATCCACCGCGAGCGGCACGGGCAGACCGCCGAGGCGATCGAGCCGCTCCAGCACATCGGCGAAGCCGCCGCGGTCGAGCGCCAACGTCACGGCGCGCGCGGTGAAGTCATCGGCGTTCTCGCGCTCGCCACGGGTCAGGTCGAGCGGCAGGTCGCTGTCGCTCAGGGGCGGCTCGAGCAACGCGGGCGACCAACGCGCGGCCTGGCCGCGGAGCGCTGCGCGCCCGGCCGCAGCGACCTCGGGATCGACATCGCTCGCGAGGAGCGCGGCGAGGCCGAAGAGGTGGTCCTCCGAAGCGAGCACCCGCACGAGCGCTTCGCGCACGGCGAGCACGGCGCCGTCTCCTGCGCGCGGGACCGGAGCCGCGCCCCCCACCGCGAGCGGCTCGGCGAACGCCGCCGCGACCTCGGGCAAGTCGCGCGGCGTGAGGTGCGCCGCGAGCCAGCGCTCCGCGCTCGCGCGGCGCGCCGCGTCTTCCGCAGCGAGCGCACGCAGCGCGCCCGCGACCGTGAGGTCGAACGCGACCTCTGCTGCCCCACCATCCACGCGGGCAACGCCAGCGAGCCGGTTCACTCCGCCGCCTGCGGGCACGGGGAAGAAGGTGAGCGCAACGAGCGCCGCGAGGGCGTGGGACATGGGCCCGTCGAGTGTAAACGCCCGGGGTGCCCCGCAATCGCTCGCGCGCGCGACCGGCCGCGATTCCGGACCTCTGCCCCCGCATGGACGGGAGCGAACGCAGGGATCGCGCGAGCGCGCGCGAAGTTGGACGGAGCAGCAGCCGCGCACCGCTGCCCCAACGCGGGGCCCCAACGCGGGGCCGAGCTGGAAGGTCCGGCGCACTTCGCCCAGAATCCTTGGATGGCCATCGAGAACCCGAGCGAGGGGCTGCACGCGCTGCGCTTCGACAACACCTTCGTGCGCGAGCTGCCGGCGGACCCCGAGACGGCGCTGCGGCGGCGGACGGTCGAGGGTGCGTGTTACTCGCGGGTCGCGACGCGCAGCCCGCGCGCGCCGCGGCTCGTCGCGTGCTCGCGCGAGGTCGCGGCGCTCCTCGGGCTGGATGAAGCCACATGCCGGAGCGAGCACTTCACGCGTGTGTTCAGCGGCGCGGAGCTCCTGCCCGGGATGGACCCCTACGCGATGTGTTACGGGGGCCACCAGTTCGGCCACTGGGCGCGCCAACTGGGCGACGGCCGCGCGACGAACCTGGGCCAGGTGATCGGGGTCGACGGGGCGCGCTGGACGCTGCAGCTCAAGGGCGCGGGGCCGACGCCGTATTCACGCAGCGCAGACGGGCTCGCGGTGCTGCGCTCGTCGGTGCGCGAGTTCCTGTGCAGCGAGGCCATGCACCACCTGGGCGTGCCGACGACGCGCGCGCTGTCGCTCATGACGACCGGCGACCGAGTCGTGCGCGACATGTTCTACGACGGCAACGCCGAAGAGGAGCCCGGCGCCATCGTGTGCCGCGTCGCGCGCAGCTTCACGCGCTTCGGCAACTTCGAGCTGCCCGCGTCGCGCGGCGATGTCGCGCTCTTGCGACGGTTGGCCGAATACACGCTGCGTTTCGAGTTCCCCGAGCTCGACGTGCCCCCCACCGGCGAGCTGGCGCCGGAGCACATCGTGCGCCTCTACGCGGAGGTCGCCGCCCGCACGGCGCGGATGGTCGCGCACTGGATGCGCGTCGGCTTCGTGCACGGCGTCATGAACACCGACAACATGTCGATCCTCGGCGAGACGATCGACTACGGCCCGTACGGCTGGCTCGAGGGCTTCGAGCCCGGCTGGACGCCGAACACGACCGACGCAGAGGGTCGGCGCTACGCCTTCGGCAATCAGCCGGCGATCGCGCACTGGAACCTGTGCCGCCTCGGCGGAGCGCTCGTGCCCCTCGTCGGTGATGTCGCGCCGATCCAAGCCATCGCCGACGGGTTCCCCGCAGAGTTCGCGGCAGAGCACGCGGCGATGTTGGCGCAGAAGCTCGGCTTGACGCGGTTCGACGGCGAGCGCGACGCCGCGCTCGTGCGCGAACTCGAGCGCGTCATGCAGCTTGCAGAGACCGACATGACGCTCTTCTGGCGCGGCCTCATCGAGGTCGATGTGCACAGCGAGCCCGCCGACGACGCTGCAGCGTTTGCGCATCTGCAGCGCGCGTTCTACGTCGAGCAGGAGGTCACCGAGGGCGTGCGCAGCGCGTGGCGCGCGTGGCTCGCGGCCTACCGCGCCCGCGCGCGGCAGGACGGCTCGACGGCCGCCGAGCGCGCGGCGCGGATGCGCGGCGCGAACCCCCTCTTCGTGCTGCGCAACTACCTGGCCCAAGTGGCGATCGATGCCGCGACCCAGGGCGACCCGACCCGCGTCGAGGAGCTCCTCGACACCCTGCGACGGCCCTACACCGAGCAGCCCGGCCGCGAGCACCTGGCCGCGCCGCGCCCGGAATGGGCGCGGCACAGGGCGGGCTGCTCGATGCTCTCGTGCAGCTCGTAAAGCGCGGGTCCACGGGCGGCCGACACCCGAAGTGCGAGCCGCCTTGGCATACTCTTCGCGCCCATGTTCCGCCGCCTACTCGTCGCCAATCGGGGTGAAGTCGCCGTGCGCGTCGCGCGCGCGTGCCGCGACCTCGGGATCTCCCCTGTCGGGGTCGCCTCCTCTGCCGACCGCGGCGCCTCCTGGACGCGCCACTTCGATGCGGTCGTCACCCTCGGCGGCCCCGCGCCCCGCGAGAGCTACCTGCGCCAGGACGCCCTCGTCCAGGCCGCGCTGCAGACGGGCTGCACTGCGGTGCACCCGGGCTGGGGCTTCGTCTCCGAGAACCCGCGGTTCGCGGCCCTGTGCGCGCAGCACGGACTGACCTTCGTCGGTCCGCGGCCCGAGGTCATGGAGCGCATGGGCCTCAAGTGGCCCGCCAAAGCGACGATGCGCGCGGCGGGCCTCGCGGGGATCCCCGGCAGCGAGGGCCTCCTGGCCGACGTCGACGAAGCCGTGCGCGTCGCCGCCGAGGTCGGGTACCCCGTCATCGTCAAAGCGGACGCGGGCGGCGGCGGGCGTGGGATGCGCAAGTGCGACGACGAGCGCACGTTGCGCGAGGCGTACCCCGCCGCGAGCGCCGAAGCCCTCGCCGCCTTCGGCAGCGGCGCGATGTACCTCGAGGGGTACCTCGTCGGCGGTCGGCACATCGAGGTCCAGCTCCTGGGCGACAACTTCGGCAACGCGGTGCACCTCGGCGAGCGCGAGTGCTCCGTGCAGCGCAACCACCAGAAGTTGATCGAAGAGAGCCCGTCGCCGAAGGTCTCCGCCGCGCAGCGCGCGGAGGTCGGCGAGCGCGCGGCCGCAGCGGCCGCCGCGCTCGGCTATTGCGGCGCGGGCACGATCGAGTTCCTGCGCCACCCCGCGGACGGTCGGCTGTGTTTCATGGAGATGAACACACGCCTGCAGGTCGAGCACCCCGTGACGGAGCTCGTCACCGGGGTCGACATCGTGCACAACCAGCTCCGCGTCGCGGCGAACCAGAGGTTGACGCTGCGCCAATCCGACGTGGCGCTCCGCGGTCACGCCATCGAGTGCCGCATCAACGCCGAAGACCCCGAGCAGGGCTTCCGCCCGACGCCGGGCACGCTGTCGGTCTTCGAGATCCCGACCGACCGCGGCCCGGGGACGGTGCGCATCGACACACACGTGCAAGCGGGCGACAAGATCCCGCCCTACTACGACTCGCTCATCGCCAAGGTGATCGTGCACGCGGAGGACCGCCGCGCCGCGATCGAGACGATGCAGCGCACGCTGTCCGCCGCGCGCATCGAGGGCGTCGCGACGACGATCCCGCTGCACCTCGCGGTCCTCGCGAGCGCCCCGTTCCAGAGCGGCGAATACGACACACGCACGATCCCCGGCTGGCAACCGACGGGGGCCCGAGGCTGACCCATGGCACACGTCCCCCTCTCCCCCATCGGCCGCCCGCGCGACGGATTCCTCGACGCGGGAACGTTCCAGAAGAACCGCAGCGCGCTCGCTGAGCGCGAGCGCGAGCTCTGCGCGCGCCGCGCCGCAGTCGCTGCCGGCTGGGGCGACAAGTACATCGAGCGCGTGCACGCGAAGCAGAAGCTCACGGCGCGCGAGCGCGTGCAGGCGCTGCAGGACCCCGAGACACGCACGTTCGAGGTCGGCACGTTCGTCAACCACGGGCTGAAGTTCGGAGACCAGGAGTGCCCCGCCGCCGGTGTCGTCACTGCGTTCGTGCGGGTCAGCGGTCGCTGGACGATGGTGATCGCCAACGACAACACCGTCGCTTCGGGCTCGTGGTGGCCGCGCACGCCCGAGAAGATCGAGCGCGCGCAGGAGATGGCGCTGCGCCTGCGGTTGCCGGTGATCTACCTGGTCGACTGCAGCGGTCTGTTCCTACCGGAGCAGTCGCGTTCGTTCCCGGGTCGCACGGGCGCGGGCCACATCTTCAAGCAGAACGCGCGCCTGTCGGCGGCAGGGGTGCCGCAGATCGCGGGTGTGTTCGGCGACTGCATCGCCGGCGGCGGCTACATGCCGATCATCAGCGACCGCGTGTACATGACCGAACAGGCGTACATGGTGATCGCCGGCGCGGCGCTGATCAAAGGCGCCAAGAGCCAGAAGCTCTCGAGCCTCGATATCGGCGGACCGGAGGTGCACGTGCACCAATCGGGCTGCGCGGACGTGCGGGTCCCCGACGACGCGACGGCGCTCGAGATGATCCGGCGCGAGGTCGCGCGCCTCGGCTCGCCCTCGGCGGAATTCTATCGCCACGGCGCAGCGGCGGCGGCGCCGTACCACCCGGCCGACGAGCTCGAAGGGCTCTTCCCGGCGGACCACCGGATGACCTATGACGCGGACGAGGTCATCGCGCGCCTCGTCGATCGCAGCCTCTTCTGGGAGGTCCTGCCCGAACGCGGCCGCGAGATGATCGTCGGTGTCGGGCGCGTCGGCGGCCTCTACATGGGCTTCGTCGCCAACCGCCAAGGTGTCATCGACGACCCCGAGCACCACGGCGCGAAGAAACCTGCGGGCATCCTGTACCGCGAGGGCATCGCGAAGGTGGCCGCGTTCAGCCGCGCGTGCAACGACGACGGCATCCCGCTCGTGTGGCTGCAGGACATCTCGGGCTTCGACATCGGCGTCGAGGCCGAGCGCCTCGGGCTCTTGGGTTACGGCTCGAGCCTCATCTACACCAACAGCACGAACGCCGTGCCGATGTTCACGGTGCTGCTGCGTAAGGCGTCCGGCGCCGGGTACTACGCGATGGCGGGGATGCCCTACGAGCCCGTCGTGCAGCTCTCGACGCCGCTGACGCGGCAGTCCGTGATGGAGGGCCGCACGCTGGCGATCGCGGCGTACAACACGAAGCTCGACGACGACTTCGAGATCGCTGTCGCGGACCCTGCGGAGCGCGCGAAGATCGAAGCCGGCATGCGCGCGACCGAAGCGCGCATCGAGCGCGACATGGACCCGTACCAATCGGCGTCGCAGATGGACACCGACGAGATCGTGCGCTTCGGCGAGCTGCGCAGTTGGCTCGAGCTCTTCGCCGAAGCCAGCTACGAATCGCTGGGTTACCGCCGAATCAAGAACCCACGGATCTGGTCGCTGCACGACCTGGCCGCACTCACGGAGGCCCGCGGATGAGCACTCGACACACAGCGACCCTCGGCCTCGAACGCGGCGACGATGGGCGCCTCCGCCTCGTCTCCCCCGGCGTCGGCGTCGTCACGTCGGTGCCCGAGGCCGGCGCCGCGTTGGCGCCGGGTCAGCCCGCAGGGGTCCTCGTGCAGCTCGGACGCGAAGTGACGCTGCTCGTGCCCGACAACGCGCGCGGCGTCGTCGTCTCGGCGCGGCCCGAGCGCGTGCGCGCGCCCCTCGGCTTCGGAGACGTCGTGCTGGAGCTCGATCCGAGCGGCGTCGCCGCCGACGTCGCAGCGCTCGGCGGTCACGCGGCCGGCGCCAGCGCGGGCCCGGTCGTGAAAGCGGACCAGAGCGGGCGCTTCTACCGGCGCACCGCGCCCGGCGAGCCGCCGCTCGCCGACGTCGGCACGGTGCTGACCCCGGGCACGCCCCTCGGCCTGCTCGAGGTGATGAAGACGTTCAGCCACGTCACGTACCGGGCCGCGGGCGGCCTGCCGCCGCGCGCGCGGGTCGTGCGGGCCCTCGCCGAAGACGGCGCGGACGTCGAACCGGGCACGCCGCTGTTCGAAGTCGAGCCCTGCTGAGGGCCGTGCGTGCGGGCTCCCCCGCCTGTGCGGACCGATCCCAGCGGGAGGCACGGCCCGGGGCCGCGGGGAAGCCGGCGGCCAAAGCGGCGTCCGACCCCGAGGCTCCGAGGAGCCTACACTTCCCTGAGATGAACCCGCGCGCCCTGGCCCTGCTCCTCGTCGCCGTCGCCCTCGCGGGCGGCCTCGCCTTCGTGTTCTTCGGCTCCGGGGCACCGCCGACGGCGGGTCCCGCGGCCCTGACCGACGCTCCGGACCTCGCCCCGCGCACCACACGGCCGGCGGACGGACCGGCCGAGCGCGCCGCGCCGGCGCGGGTCGAGCTCGAAGGGGTCTCCGGGTCCTGGACCGTGTTCGTCGGCGGCCCGAAGGGTGAGCCGCTGCCCGCAGCGCGCATCCGGGCGCAGCGCGGCGACGACCAGCGCTCGGCCAGCGGCCGCGCGACGTGGGTCGGCCTGCAGCCCGGGACGTGGCTGCTCGAGGTCGAGGCCGCGGACCTGCCCACCTACCGCGAGGAGGTGCTCGTCGCGGGCGGCGGCCAGCCGACCCGCACGGTCGTGAAGCTCACCAACGACACCCGCGTCGTCGGCGTCGTGCTGGACCAGCGCGGGGATCCGGCGGGCGGGGTGCAGGTCTGGTTGCTGGGCGCGGGCGCGCAGCACCCGGCCGACGCCGTGCGCTCGAAGGGCCTCGCCAATGCGACCTCGACCTCGGACGGCCGCTTCCAGATCCTGGCGACCGAGCCCGGCACCTACCGCCTCTCCGTCGGGCGCGCCGGGCAGCCCGCGCGCTTCGAGAGCGGCCCCGTCGAGCTCATCCGCGGGCGCGACGTGCGCGTGCGCGTGGTGGTCCCGGCGCGGGCGCGTTTGACGGTCGAAGCGGCGCTCGACGACTACAAGGGCCCGAACGTGCTCGCGTTGATCGCAGAGCGCGAAGGTCCGCCGCCGGGCGCGGCGGAGACGAAGTTCGAAGAGGCGGACGGTGTCGCGGAGACCGACGGTCGCGGGCGGCGCCTCTCCCCCGGCGAAGCCGAAGCGATCCGGCGCAAACGCGAGGAGCTCGGCGGCTCGGAAGGCGCCGAAGGGGACGACATCGCGGAGGCCAAAGCTGCGAGCCTCGAAGCGCTGACGGCGGAGCAGGAGGCCCGCATGCGCGAGGCGGAAGCGCGCATGGAGCGCGAGCGCCAGCGGCGCGCGCGGCTCGTGCCGGAGGGCTGGGCCAACGTGCGCTCCGTGCGCTTCGACGCGGGCACGCTCGGCACGGTCCAAGAGCTGCCCGAGGGGCGACTCGTGCGCTTCGTGCTCTACCGCGGCGTCGAGGGGTTCCAGATCAACGAGAACCTGATGGCGCCCGAAGGCGCGGACGTGCACCTCACGCTGACGCCGCCGCCGCCGTTCCCTCCGGGGGTCGAGCTGCCGGAGTTCCCGCGCACGGCTTCCAGCAGCATGCGGGTGACGCCGATCGGGCAAGGGGCCCTGCCGCTCGGGCTCACGGTCGAGGACTGAGAGACACGCGGCGGGAGGCTGTATCCTCTCGCGCAGATGAGACGTTCCGAGAAGGCGCAGCGCATCGCGGCGATCCTGGACGAGCTGTACCCGGAGCCCGCGGTGCCGCTCGACCACCGGGATGCGTTCACGCTGCTGGTCGCGGTGCTGCTGTCCGCGCAGACGACCGATGCGCGCGTGAACCTCGTGACGCCGGCGCTCTTCGCCGCGGCGCCCGATGCGCGCGCGCTCGCGGCGCTCGACGAGGCGGAGATCCTGGGCCACATCCGGACCTGCGGGCTCGCGCCGACGAAAGCCAAACACTTGAAGCGCCTCGGCGAGCGCCTCGTCGCAGAGTTCGACGGCGAAGTGCCGCGGGAGCTCGAGGTGCTGGAGACCTTGCCGGGCGTGGGACACAAGACGGCCAGCGTCGTCGTCGCGCAGGCCTTCGGTGAGCCCGCGTTCCCGGTGGACACCCACATCCACCGCTCTGCGGCGCGTTGGGGCCTCTCCGATGGCTCGAACGTCGCGCGCACCGAGCGCGATCTCAAGGCGCTCTTTCCGCGCGCGACGTGGAATGCCGTGCACCTGCAGATCATCCTGTTCGGCCGCGAACATTGCCCCGCGCTGCGGCATGATCCGGCGGGCTGCCCCATCTGCAGTTGGGCGGCGCCGAAGAAGCAACCAGCGCGCAAGACCCCAGCGCGCAAGAAACAGGCGCGCAAGAACCAGCCTCGAAGGGCCCGCCCATGACCGACGACGACCATTTCGAACTGCTCGACCGCGCCTGGGAGGCGCTCGATGGCGGCGACGCCGAAGAAGCGCTGGCGCTCGCGGCGTCCGTACCGCAGGGCGACGGGGAGCGGTCGCTGCTCGAGGGACACGCCTACATCGCGCTGGGGATGGCCAAAGCCGCCTCGGGCGCGCTGCTGCGGGCCCGCGACCTGCGGGGCGCGGACGACGAGGACGTGCGCGCCCTCGACGCAGAGCTCTGCCTGATGACGTGGGACCTCGCCGGCGCCGAGCGGCTGCTGGAGGGGCTCGCGCGCGAGGGTTTCGACCTGGCGCGGCAGGAGCGGCGGGCGCTGCTTGCAGACCTGGCAGGGAACTTCCGCCGCGCGGACGCGCTGCTCTTGGAAGCGCTGCGTGAAGCGCCCGACGAGGCCCTGCGGCCCGTGCGCGTCACGGACAAGGTGTTCGACCAGGTCGTCGAACAGGCGATCGCCAGCTTGCCCGAGGCCTTCCAGCGCGCGGTCTCGGTCGCCCGTGTCGTGCGCGAGCCGATGCCGTGGGCCGAGCTCGCGGGCGGCGATCCGCTCGCGGTGCCCCCGGACGTGATGGGCCTCTTCGTGGGCCCGACGCTGCACGAGCTCGCCGAAGAGCGCAGCGGAGAGCTCCCTCCGGCCATCTACCTCTTCAAGCGCAATATCGAGCGAGCTTCGGGGTCGCGCGAAGAGCTCTTGGAGGAGATCCGGATCACCCTCTTCCACGAGATCGGCCATCTCCTAGGATTGGACGAGGACGAGGTCGCGGCGATGGGCCTCGAGTGACGGACACCACATGGAGAAATCCACCTTCCTGAAGCTGGCGGACACGTGTTTGTCGGCCGTGTGCACCTGGCTCGAAGCCTTCGACCCGGACGAAGTCGACTTCGCGGAGTCGGACGGGGTCGTGAAGATCCAGTTCCCGGACGGAGCCAGCTTCGTCTTGAATCGGCAGACCGCCGCCGACCAGATGTGGTACGCGGCTGGCGTGCGGGCGTGGCACTACAACTACGTCGCAGACGAGCGGGCGTGGCGCTGCGACAAGGACGGGCACGAGCTGCTCGCTTGCATCGCCGCGTCGGTGGCGCAGAAGCTGGGGCGGAGCGTGCCCCCGCTGGCCCCAGCCTGAGCCCGCCCTTCATCGCGTACGTGAACTGGGCTGGAATCGAACGGTACCAGGTACGACTTGGCGGC
>CAYOBN010000034.1:0-32902 GCA_964402175.1 uncultured Planctomycetaceae bacterium
TGCGGCGAGCTCAGGTGGCGCTCTGGTGCTGGCTGCGCACCACGGCCACCACTGCGTCGAGCTGCTCCGCCAGCGTCGCCTGCACGTCGCGCAGCGCGGCGGCGAGGCTCCGGCGGTCCTCGGCGCGGCGTTGCCACGCCGCCATCAGGACCTCGACCGCCGCGTCCGCGTCCAGGGTCGTCGGGTCGGCGACCGCGGCGCCCAGGCCGCAGCGCTCGAAGACGCCTTTGAACTTCGGGCTGTACGCCACCGCCGCGGCGGGGACCCCCGTCGACAGCGCGGCGATCGTCGCGTGCATACGGGTGCCGACGAACCAATCGAGGCGCGCGATCTCGGCCTTCACTTCCGAGGGGCTGTACGGCGGCTGCAGGACGTGCAACCGCTCGCCCACGCCGAGCTCCGCCGCGACCGCGCGGCACGCCTCCAGGTCCGATTCATAGTGCCCGACGGGCTCCAGCACGTGGGGGACGAGCACGACGCGCACGCCGTCCTCCGCGAGCAAGCGGCGCACGAGGCCCAGGGTCAGCGCGCGGTAGTCCGCGCGGAAGCCGTAGCTCCGCGCGCGCTCCTCCGACAGCCACACGAGGCCGCTGACGTTGACCCCGACCAGCGGCCCAGCGCTCGAACCGGCGCTGCGCTCGTGCCACGCGTCGAGGACCCGGTCGAGGCCCCCCGGGCGCCGCCGCACTTCGAGGCCGAACGCCATGTCCACCCCGAGCCGGTGCCGCGCGGGATCGAAGCGGTCGTCGAGTAGGCTGCGCAGCACGTCGAAGCTGCGCGCGTCCCGGGCCCAGGCGTAATCCGCGGCACCGACGACGGCGGCCGCCTCAGCGCGGGTGCGCGCGTCCTGGAACGGGCCATAGGTCTGCGGCAACAGAACCAGCGGCCGCCCCTGCTCCAACGCGATCCACTTCGGCAGTGTCACCGTGTCGAAGCGCTCACGCCCGTAGAGGTCCGTGAAGCTGTCGCCGCCGGAGAGGTCCAGCACCGCGTCCGCGCCGCGCAAGGCCGCCAGTCCCGGGCTGAGTCGCCCGCCGAGGGCCCCCGCGCGCCCGAGGGCGCGCATCGTCCGCAGCGTGTCGCTGCGCCACAGGCGCCGCGAGTGGTTGGCACCCACGAGCGCCACCGGCACGTCACCCGCCGCCCGCGGCACGCTCGCGGCGCGCACACCGCGGCGGTAGTCGAAGACCGTGAACCGCGCGGTCGGCAGGCGCTCGACGAGGCCCGTCACCGTCGCATGGCAGAGCGCGTCGACGCCCAGGTTGTTCGTCCCGGGCGCGGCGCCGAAGAGGCAGAGGGAGGCTTCGGTCACGGCGCCGCTAGCATGACGCTCCGCACGCCTCGGGAGAAGCGTCGACGCCCTCGCAAGTCTCGTCCTTGCGCTGCCAGGTCCCGGAACGAACCTGAACAGCACTTCACGCGCTCTCCGCGGCCGCTCGGGCGTACCCTCTCGCGCTGCAACAGCGGTCCCAGAACCGGGAATCGCACAGAGGATTCGGCCCTCCCAGAGCCGATCTCGTAGTGGCGCGCTGTCCCGTCCGCGCTTCCCTCCGGCCCCGCATGTCTCCCGCCCTGCGCTCGATCCGTGACGTCGCCGAACGCCAGCTCTGCTCGGGCTGCGGCGCGTGTGCGTACGCGGCGCCCGCTGCGGTGCGAATGGTCGACGACCTCGACCAAGGGCGCCGACCCGTCGTCGTCGACGGCGCGGACACCTCCGCGGCGCTCGCCGTGTGCCCAGGGGTCGGCCTCGATGCACCGGCCGTCCCGCCTGGCGCGGAGCGCGACCTCGTCCGCGGCTGGGGCCCGGTGCTCGAAGTCTGGGAGGGGCACGCGAGCGACCCTGACGTCCGTTTCCGCGCGTCCAGCGGCGGTGCCGCGACGGCGCTCGCGGTGTACGGGCTCGAGCGCGGCGGCATGCACGGTGTGCTGCACATCCGCGCCCGCAAGGACGCGCCGGTGTTGAACGAAACGCACCTCTCGACGAGCCGCGCGGAGCTCACCGCCCACGTCGGCTCGCGCTACGCGCCCGCGAGCCCGTGCGATGGCCTCGGCGCGATCGAAGCGGCGCCGGGCCCGTGTGTCTTCGTCGGCAAACCGTGTGACGTCGCGGCGACGGCCAAGGCGCGCGCGCTGCGACCCGAGCTCGACCGCCGCCTCGGCGTCACCATCACCATCTTCTGCGCGGGGGCGCCCTCCACCCGCGGCACCCTCGCCATGCTCGAGCGCATGGGGATCGCGGATCCCAAGGCCGTCGAGTCCGTGCGTTATCGCGGCCACGGTTGGCCTGGCCTCGCCGCTGCGCGCACGCCCGAGCGCGAGGCCACGTTGACCTACCAGCAATCATGGGGCGAGGTCCTGCAGCGCTTCGTGCCGTGGCGCTGCCGCATCTGCCCCGACCACACCGGTGAGTTCGCGGACATCTCCGTGGGCGACCCGTGGTACCACGACGAGATCCCGGTCGACGAACCGGGGCGCTCGCTCGTCATCGTGCGCACCGAGCGCGGCCGGCGCTTCCTCGCGGACGCGCTCGCCGCGGGGGCGCTGGTCCTCGAGCGTCGCGACCCGAGCGCCTTGCCGCGCTCACAGCCGAACCTCCTGCGCGTGCGCGGAGCGGTCTTCGGGCGCGTCCTCGTCAGCCGCCTCTTCGGAGCCGCCGCGCCGCGTTACCGTGGCTTTGGGCTCTCTCAGGTCTGGCTCCGGGATCTGACGCTCAAGGAGCGCGCGCAGTCCTTGTACGGGACGGTGAAGCGTGTGTTCACTAAGGGGCTGCTCGGGCGTACACCAGTGCGCCCGTGTGACCCGACGACGCTCGAGGCCCATTCGACGAACGGAGGTGGGCGCTGATGTTCGCGATCCAGGACTACGTGCGCGAGGGCTTCGGCACCCGCGATTACTTCAACCAGACGACGGTCCACCCGCTGGGGTTGCTCGTGCTCCTGGTGCTGTGCACTGCGACCGTGTTGTTCGACCGTCGGTGGATCCTTCTGCCGACCCTGATCCTCGCCTGCATCGTGCCGCAGGGGCAGCGTGTGGTGATCGCTGGGCTCGATTGGAGCTTCATGCGACTCATCCTCCTGGTCGCGTTCGCCCGCGTCGTCTGGCGCGGTGAATGGAAGGACGTCCGGCCCTGTCCTTTGGATCGGGCCATCGTCGTCTGGAGCGCAGTCGCTTTTGTCGGAGCTGTTCTGCAGGTCGGCAACGTCGGCGCGGTGATCTACCGCGCGGGGCTCGCGTACGACATGCTCGCCGCGTATGCGCTCTGCCGCATCGCCTTCCGCGAATGGGCTGACATCGACCGCACGGTGACGTGGTTGGTCCTGCTCGCCCTGGGCTCGGTCCTGTTCTTCCTGTTCGAGAAGAAGACCGGGCGGAACCTCTTTGCCGTGATGGGTGGTGTGCCCGAGTTCAGCCACGTCCGCAACGGCAAGATCCGCGCCCAGGGGCCGTTTGTGCACGCGATCCTCGCCGGGTGTTACTGGGCGGTCCTATTGCCCATCGTCGGGGCCAAGGTCATGCACCGCGACCTGTGGCACCGCGTCCTGGGTGTCGTCGGCATCGTCTCGATCTTCACGATCATCTTCGCGTGTGCGTCCAGTACGCCGCTGCTCGTGATCGGCTGCGTCTTCATGGGCTGCGCCGCGTTCGTCGTGCGGCACCGCATGAACCAGGTGCGTGTCGCCGTGTTCTCGGGGCTCTTGGCGCTGCACCTCTACATGAAGCAGCCCGTCTGGCACCTCGTCACGCGCATCGACGTGGTGGGGGGCTCGACCGGCTGGCACCGCTACAAGCTCATCCAGAGCGCCATCGACAACTTCCACGAGTGGTGGATCTGCGGGATCCCGTCGACGGCCCACTGGGGGTACTTCATGTTCGACGTGACGAACCAGTACGTGCTCGAGGGGGTGCGGTCGGGATTCGTCGCCGTCCTCGCGTTCGTGTGGGTCTTCGTCTGGGCCTACTCCCACGTCGGCGGGGTGTGGCGCAGCACACCGAACTCGCTGTACCTCCAGCTCCTCGCGTGGGGGATGGGGGTCGCAGTCTTCGCGCACATGAACGTGTTCCTGGCGGTCTCGATCTCGCACTCCCAGCAGAGCCTGCTCGTGTTCTTCATGGTCTTGGCGATGATCGGCTCGGCGTGGCCGGGGCCCGCGCCTGCGTCAGCGCCCGCAGCCGTGCCGCCTGACCCGGAGTGCGCGGCGAACACCGGGACGCGGCGCATGGGGCTCGACACCGCCGCGCAGGTGTGACCATGACGAGGCCCGTCGTCCAGTCCGAGGCGAGCGTCGCGACCTCCGCGCCGCGTGTGCGCGCCGTCGTCGTCAGCTTCAACACACGCGAGCTGACCCTCGCGTGTGTCGAGTCGTTCCTCGCGGAGACCGACGGCCTGGACGCGGAACTCGTCGTACTGGACAACTGCTCGAGCGATGGCTCGGCCGAGGCGCTCCTGGCGCGTTTTCCCGCGGACAGGTACCCACGAGTCCGCGTCGTTGCGCTGCAGAAGAACATCGGCTTCGGTGCGGCGTGCAACCTGGGCGCAGAGGGCGCCGACGCAGAGCGCCTCCTGATGTTGAACCCGGATACGGTCGTGCTGGACCGCGGAATCGAGCGCCTCGTCGCGTTCGCGGACGCCCATCCCGCGGCGCGACTCTGGGGCGGGCGCACCGTGTTCCCGGACGGCGCGTTGAACCCAGCTTCGTGTTGGCGCGCACCGTCGCCGTGGAGCTCGCTCTCGACCGCCCTGGGCTTCGCGTCGCGTTTCGGTCGCTACGCTTGGGCCGACCCCGAGGGTTACGGCGGCTGGAAGCGCGACAGCGTGCGCGAGGTCGACATCGTGTCGGGCTGCTTCCTGCTCATCGACCGCGAGCTCTGGGAGCAGCTCGGTGGGTTCCACCGCGACTTCTTCATGTACGGCGAAGACGCCGACTTGTCGCTGCGCGCGCGGCGCGCCGGCGCGCGGCCGCTCATCGATCCCGCGGCGACGATCGTGCACCTCGGTGGTGCGTCCGAGCGCGTGCGCGCCGACCAGATGGTGCGCCTCTTCACGGGCAAAGCGCAGCTCTACAAGAAGTTCGCTGGCCCGCTGGCGGGCTGGTGGATGTTGCGCTGCCTGGATCTGTGGGCGCTGCACCGGGCTGTCGCGTTCACGGCGCTGGCGACGGTCTCCAAGCGGCGTAAGGACCTCGCGCGCACGTGGCGCGAGATCCTCAGCCAGCGCGCCGCGTGGCGCGACGTCTATGCGCGCACCGAGCGTTACGCGCGCGCGGGTGGGCCCGCTTCGAAAGGCGCTGTGTCGGAGGGGCGCCCGTGAGCCGTGCCGAGGTCCTGGCTGTCGCTTCCGGCGGCGGCCACTGGGTCGAGCTGATGCGCCTGGCGCCGGCCTTCGAGGGCCGCGACGTGGCCTATGTCAGCGTCGCTGAAGAGCTCGCCAAGGACGTCCCCGGCAAGCGCTTCTACGCCGTAGTCGATGCGACCCGCTGGGACAAACTGCGGCTCGTGCAGGCGGCGCTGCAGGTCCTCTTCGTGCTCGTACGCGAGCGCCCCCGGGTCATCATCACGACCGGCGCTGCGCCGGGCTGGTTCGCGCTCTGGCTCGGCAAACGCGTCTTCCGCGCTCGCACCGTCTGGCTCGACAGCATCGCGAACGCGGAGCGCCTGTCGCTCAGCGGCGAACGCGCGGGCCGAGTGGCTGACCTCTGGTTGACCCAGTGGCCGGAGGTGGCGCGCGCCGACGGCCCCGAGTACGCGGGGAGTGTGCTCTGAAATGCAGCCCCGCCGCATCTTCGTCACGGTCGGCTCGCAGATGCCGTTCGATCGGCTGTGTCAAGCCGTCGATCAGTGGGTGGGCCGGACCCTCGGGGTCCCCCTGGAGGTCTTCGCGCAGATCGGCGTCGGAGCCGCGCAGCCCCAGCACATGCCGCATGCACCGACGCTGCCCGCGGCCGATTACGAAGCGCGTGTCGCGGCGGCGGACCTCGTCGTCGCGCACGCGGGGACGGGCACGATCTTCACCGCGCTGCGCTACGGGACACCGACGCTCGTACTCGCGCGGCGTGCCGCGCTGGGGGAGACCCGCAACGATCACCAGGAGGCGACCGCGGCTCGTTTTGTCGAGCGCGGCTTGGTGGACTATGCACACAGCGAGGGCGACCTGCAAGCGCGGCTCGACGAGTGGCTCCGAGACGGCCGTCGCAGACCAATCGAACGGCGCGCCGCATGCGAAGACCATGCTGAAAGCGCGCTCATCACGCGGCTCGTGAGTTTCTTCGACCAGCACCTCGGCCCTGCGCGCGGAGGCAATCCATCATGAATCAGCGGACATTCGATGGCGTCGTCTGCTTCGGTGGTGAAGACTGGTGGTATCACAACCGCGCGCACTTCGACATGCAGATGATGCGCGAGCTCTCGCGCGCCGTACCCGTGCTGTACGTCAACTCGATCGGCATGCGTATGCCGACGCCGGGTGAGGGAGCGATGTTCCTGCGCCGGATGCGGCGTAAACTCGCGAGCCTATCGCGCGGCCTCGTGCACGTGCGCCCCGGGTTCTCCGTCCTGAGCCCGTTCGTAATCCCGGGACGGCGCGGTATGGCGCTCACGCGGACGCTCTTGCCGCGGCAGATCCGGCGCGCGGCGGCGCGCATCGGCATTCGAAAGCCGCTCGTGTGGATCGCGTGCCCACCAGGTATCGAAGCGGCGAGCGCCCTCGATGCTGCGGGCCTCGTCTACCAGCGGACCGATCGCTTCGAGACCTACGAAGGGGTCGATCGGCCGCTCATCGAAGGCTTTGATGCCGCCGCGCGGCAGGCTGCAGACCTCGTCGTGTACTGTTCGCGGCACCTGTACGATGCCGAGGCTCATCGCTCGCGCGCAGCCGAATACGTCGATCACGGCGTGGACTTCTCCCTGTTCGTGGCCGCCGGCGATGACCCCGGTGCGTTCGACTCCGCGGCGCCCGCGCGCCTCGCCAGTCTGCCCCGCCCGCGCGTGGGTTTTGTCGGCGACCTCGACGCAGCCGTCTTCGACGCCGAGCTTCAGCTCGAGGTCGCTCGGCGCGCTCCGGACGTGACGTTCGTGCTCGTCGGGGGTTGCACGTTGCCCGAAGGCTGGGCGGCGTCTGCGCCGAACATCGTGCTCGTCGGACGTGTGCCGTACGAAGAGGTCCCGCGCCACATGGCGGCGTGTGACGTGCTGTCGATGCCCTGGCACCGCTCCGAGTGGATCGAAGCGTGCAACCCGATCAAGCTCAAGGAGTACCTGGCGACCGGACGGCCGGTGCTGTCGACGCCGTTCCCGGAGCTGGCGAACTACGCAGGGCTCGTCGAGGTCGGCGCGGACGCGGACAGCTACCTCGCAGCGCTGCGCGGGATCCTGCGCGAGCCAGGTGACAACACCCCGCGCCGTGCGCGGGTCGCCAGCGCGAGCTGGGGCTCACGCGCGCAGCGCGTGCTCGAGCGCCTCGCGGCGGCTGGCGTCGTGCCCGCCCGGCGCTGAGCGTCACGGGTTCATTGCAGAGCGAGCGGCGTCCCGGTCGTCGCGAAGACGTTGCGCTCTGCGCGCCAACCGCTGCCGCCCACGAGGCGCACCGCAGCTTCGGCCGCAGGCTGCGTGAGCCGATTGCCCAGCAGCGTCACGCCCTCCGGCGAGCCGAAGAGCCCCTCGGTCGCCAGCAGGGTGATCTCGCCGCCGCCGAGCCAACTGCGCTCGATCGAGACCCCGCGCACTGCGCCGCGATTCGGTGTCAGCGCCAGCGCCGCCGTCCGCGCGGGATCCGCGTCGATGCGCACCTCGATCAGGTCGATGCCCTCGCCGCCGCACAGGGCCACGGCCGCTTGGCCGGGCCCCGCCGCGTCGATCCACACACGCTGCAGCGAGACGTCGCTGCCGAGCAGCGCGCCGTAACCCGGGCCGGCTTCGATGCGCACGTCCGAGAGCCACGCGCCGCTGGCCGCGAGCGTCGCTTCGACGCCGCCGCGCACGAGCGTGCGCTCGATGCGCACGTTCTTACGACCTGGTGCGATACGCAGGCCGTAGCGTGCCGTACCGGCGTCGATCGTGAGGTCGCGCAGCAACACGTCGTCCGCGTCGATCAGGAGCGCGCCGTCGATCGCGAGGCTCTCGAGGACAGCCCCGTCTGCACGCACCGTGAACCCCGTCGCGCGCGCTTCGAGCGGCCGACGGCGCGGACCCGTGTCGGCCGCATTGGGCCAGCCTTCGCCCGCCGGAGTCCACGACGCCGTGAAGGGTCGTACGAGGCGCTCCGTGGTGGCGCCGCTCTCGTACTCGAAGCGCAGCTCACCGGCGCTGCGTGTGCCCTCCAGCGGCAGGCTGCTGCGCTCGACGGAGAGGCGTACGGTCGTCCGTTCACCCGGCGCAAGCTCGCCCGAGAAGGGCTCCGCGAGGTGACACCAAGGCGCTGCGGCGACCAGCTCTGCGCGCCAGCGCAGGGCCGCGCGACCGCGGTTCACGAGCCCGACCTGCGTATCCCCCGCGAGGTGCGCTCCAGCGACCTCCAGGCCGACGAGGCCCGCGGGCTCGGTGTCGAGCCAGCCGAGCGCCGGTACTTCGGGCCCACGTGCCGCCAGCGCGGCGACCTGCGCTGCGCTCGCCGCGCCCGGCGCAACCGCCAGGTGGTGCAGCGCCCCGCGCCACGGGCGATACGCATCGCGCTCACCGAAGAGGCACAGCTCGGCTCCCGGGTCCCAAGCTCCGAGCGAGCCCGCGCGCGGCGCCGCGGCGACCTCGCGCCCATCGACGGCGAGGCGCTCCGTCCCGTCGCTCGTGCGCACGAGCGCGAGGTGGAAGGGGCGCCTGGGCCGCGGGAAGCTGGCGCTGTGGCGCGGGTTGCCCTCGGCCGAGGTCTCGGACGTGCGCACGAACCACTGGACCGTGACCGTCGCACCGTCGACGGTGACATCCACCGCCAGGTTGCGGCTGCGCTCTCCCGTGCCGAACGCGAGGAGGCGCGCCGACGCCGGCTCGGGTAGACCGGGGCCCACGAGCGGTGCGTCCGGCTCCAGCCACGCCGTCAGCGTGAACGCCTCCGCCTCGCGCACCGCCGCAGCCAGCGCTGGACCACCGTCGCACGGCACCACCGTCGGGCGCTCGACGAGCCACGCGCCAGGGATGGCGCGCAACTCCGCAGGGGGCGCGACTGCCGCCGGTTCCAGCTCGAACTGCGCGGCGTGGGGGCTTTCGAAGCCCGCTTGAGCGAACCTCTCCCGCGCCTCGGGCGCAAGGGCGAGCGGAATCGACGCGAGCAAGAGGAGCGAGGTGGGGCGCATGGGGAAGGCTCTGGCCGTCCCTTGTATCGACCAGACCGCGCCCCGCAATGGAGCGCCCCGCGCGAGAACTCGAGCTCAGTAGGCCCCGCGCCCTGTGAACACGGCGCCGATCGTGCGCCAGAGGAGCTTCACGTCGAGGACGGGGGAGCGACTACGTTTGTATTCGAGGTCCATACGGACCCAATCCTCGAACCCGATCTCCGAGCGCCCGCTGACCTGCCAGATGCACGTCAAGCCGCCTGTGATGTCGAGGCGCTCGCGCTGCCAACGCTCGTAGACCGCGACCTCATCGAGCGTCGGCGGGCGCGGCCCCACGAGGGTCATGTCCCCAATGAGCACGTTCCAGAGCTGCGGCATCTCGTCGATGCTCGCTTTGCGAATGAAGCGGCCGACACGCGTGATGCGCGGATCCTGGCGAATCTTGAAGATCGGGCCGATGGCCTCGTTCCGCTCGGCGAGCTCGCACTTGCGCGCGTCCGCATCGAGGTACATCGAGCGAAACTTGTAGAACTTGAACGGCCGGCCGCCGCGGCCCGCGCGCCACTGCACGAAGAACACTGGCCCCGGTGAGTCGAGCTTCACCAGCAGCGCGATGACCGCGAGGAGGGGCGCGAGCAACAGGATCAATACGGCCGACCCGAGCACATCGACGAGGCGGCGCCACAGCGAGAGCTCCTCCAGGAAGTGCGGGTAGAGGTCCTGCACGGGCCGCGCAGCCTTCGCTCCGCTCCAGCGCTCCGTGCCCTCCAGCCGGGCGCTCGATTGTGCGACGCCGTCCGTGCCCGTCGCCCGGGCGCCGCGCCGCTCGAGCGGCGCAGCATGCTTACCGGGGTCCCCTGGCTTCTCACCGTGTCCGTCGCGCCCACCGCGCTGCAGCGGGTACGTGAACACCTCGCAGTCGACGGCGTGACCCAGTTGGCCGAGCTGCTCCAGCGCATCGTCGACGAACGTCCACGCACCGCGCCCGTCGGACTCGGGCAGCAGCAGCGCGAGGCGCGCGGAGTCGAGTGTGCCGAGGCTGTCGTACGACCTCATCCGCCTCTGCAACACGGCCGCGATCGCCTCGAGCTCGTCGTCGCGCCGTACCTCGGCCGCGAAGATCACTACGGAGAAGCAACGGCCGTTGCGATCGACGCGCGCGCGCTCCTGGCGGAACGTCGTCTCCAACTCGGACGCCGACAAGAGGCCTGCGAGCACGCGGGGCGAGCCGACGCGCCACCAAGGGCGACGGTGCGAGCGGCGTAGGCGGGACAACATCGAAGGATGGATCGGCGCTGTGAGCGGTGCAACTCGCGCTCATCCGGCGTTTGGGGGCCGGCAGTCGCGAGATGTAGCACTTCGGGTGCTCGTCGTGCCCGCGCAGCGCAGTCGGTGCTGCTCGGACCCACGGAATCTTGCCTGGTCGACGTCTGCGCGGTGCATGAAGATTATGCCATTCGAGCCCGATGTCGCGACCTGATACGGGAACGCGCATTCTCGTCGCGCTCCATGCGCTACCGTAGCCGCATGCGTAGCCCGAACCGAACCTCGCCTGCGCCTGTGCGCCGCGCTCTCTTCGCTGCCTTGCTCGGTGGACTGGCCCTCGTCGCGCGCGCGCGACAGGATGCTCCGAGCGCCGCGCCCGCCGCAGCGAAGCTCGCGACCGTCGTACTCGTGCGCCACGCCGAGAAAGCGACCGACGACCCGCGGAATCCAAGCCTCTCCCCAGCGGGCCAAATGCGCGCGGTAGGTCTCGCGACGTTGCTCGGCGCGGCGCAACCGACCGCGCTCATCACGACCGAGTACAAACGGACCCACGAGACTCTCGCGCCGCTGGCACAGCGTACGGGTCGCGAAATCACGACTCGCCCCGCCCGCGATGTTGCGGGTCTCATCGCGGCACTGCGCGCTGCGCCCGCGGGTGCGCTGACTGTCGTCGCAGGCCACTCGAACACCTTGCCTGCGATCGCCCGCGGCCTCGGCGTCGAGCTCGCGAACCTCGTCGCTGGACCGGTGGATGCGGGGCGAGTGCTCGACGAGACGGTGTACGACCGCGTCTACGTGTTGACGTATCTCGTAGGCGCGGAGGGCCCAGGGAGCGTCGTCGAGCTGCGTGTCCCCGAGCTGCGGAGCGCCGAGCCGCACTGAGTCCGCGATCGCCTTGCGCGGGTTAGGTATCTCAGGCCGTCCCGCGCCGAATCAAGCGCCGCTGCAGCTCGAGGATCTCGCGCTCGCGCTGTTCGATGTACGCGTAGAGCTGCTTGCGCTGCGCCTCGAGCGTCCCTCCCTTGGTGAGGTCGAACTCCATCCCGAGTACGACGTCTTCTTTGAGACGATACCCATGGCGCACCCGCGCGGCGCCCTCGAGGGGGCCCTTGGCTTCTGGCAGCTCCACCTGCAGCCGGATCTCTTCGCCGGTCTTGAAGATCGCCGCCTGAACGAGCGTCATCCGTACGCCGACGCCCGTGCGGGATACGTCGTGGGCGAAGCCGCGCAGTCGGTGGTGTTGGTAACTGATCCGCACGCCGACTTGTGCGCCTTCGGCCGGCAGCACCCGCATGCTCGCGCGGCGGTTGAAGTACCGACCGAGGGCATCGTCGAGTTGCGCATATAGGTCGCCCAAGTTCATGAACTGCAGCCCGACGTGAACGCGCTGTTCGTCGAGCTTCGACACTCGCGTGACCCGCGCCGGCGTCGTCACACGCCAGCCATCCTGAGTGTGCGACACCGCGAGCTCGACGATGCGGTCGTGGTCCGGCGTCGGCGCGAGGTGGAACGGCACAGCCAGTCCCGCGCCTTGGATGTTCATGTCCAGGAGTTCGACGAGGACCGGGGGACCCTCGTCGCCGAGCGAGAGGTAGACGGTCAAGTCTTGCGCATCGGGGACCCGCGTGTGGTGGAAGAGGCGCTGCTCCTCGAGCGACTGCCCGTCGGTGGCGGCGTCTTCGCTGGGCTTGCGGCGGAAGAGGTTGAACATGGCGGGGGCGCGCTGCGGCCCGCTGTCTCTATCGGCCGGTCCGCCTCCGTCGGTCGAGCGCGAATCGCGCGCTGCCTCGATTCGGGAGGCCCGCCCGCGCGGCCGTCAGCGGCGCCAGCGCTCCGGCACGTCGGCGGGGCTGATGCGCTCGACCTCGAAGAGGCAGGCGATCAGCCGCTCGGTCCCGCCCCCCGCTGCGCGCCGGTCGACCCGGTGGGGCGTCGCGTAGCTCCAGGCGACGGTACCGTCGGCGGTCAGCTCGAACGCGCGGCCTGCGGTCGACTCGGTCAGGAGCAGCCCCCCGTGGGGCAGGAGCTGCAGCGCGCCGCAGACCTCCGAGTGGAAGTCCGGCCGCGGCGTCGCGGGCCACACGGCGACCTCGCGGCCGGTCGCCGGGTCGAGCGCCACCGCGCGCGACCACCCCCGGCGGAGGCCGTTGTCGAAGACCCAGAGGCGGCCGTCGGGCGCGAGCTCCGGGTCGTGGGGCCCGTCGAGCGCGCCCGTGAAGTACCACTCCAGCGTGCCGGTCCTCGGGTCGAACACGGCCAGCGCGTCCAGCTCGCGGAAACACACCAGCGCGCGCCCGGGCTGGAACGCCGCGGGGAGCCCCGGCGGCACCGCGCCGAGTAGCGCGTAGGCGTTGACGTGCATGAGGTCGCGGGCGAGGCCGTCCCCGGCGTCGATCCTGCGGCCATCCGGCTGCGTCGCGGCGGCCTCGAGCACGTGGGCCCACGGCGAGCGCAGGAGGGCCTCGAGCAGCGAATGGCGCGCGATCACGCTGCCGTCGGGGCCCAGGATCGCCACCCCGTCGTCGACGACGGTCTGTCCGCCAGCGACGCCGGGGTGCTCGACGGCACGCCGGACAAGCACGTGCACGCGCCCCTCCGCGTCGAGGTCGAAGTCGTGGTGCGCGCCCTCGCCGAAGGCCCACACGAGCCCGGACGCGGCGTCGAGGCGCAAGAGCGCACAGGCTTCGTGCAGCGCGAGGAGGCCCCCGTCCGGCAGGAGCCGAACGCGCCGCCACGCGCGCTGCGTCGCGTGCCGCAGCGGCGGCATCCCGGGCAGCGTCTCCGGGTCCACGGCCCAACCGTGCACGGTGTCCCCGGCGAGGGTCTCGAGGCGCGCCTCGGGGGCGTGACCCGCGCACCAGAGGTTCAGCCCGGGCGCCGCGGCGCCGGGGACCAGCTCGCGGCTCCCGACGGGGGCCGCGAGCTCCTCCGGACGGGTGCCCGCGGCGTAACCCAGCGCGCCGAGGTCGACGTCCGGCCGCTCGCGGGCCGCGAACCAGAAACCCGCGGCGGGGTCCAGCCCGGCGGGGTCCACGGCGGTGGGGCGCTCACAGGCGCCGAGGACGAACGCGAGGCACAGCCAGGCGGCGGGTCGCACCGGAAACATGCGCGCTCTGTAGCGGCGCCGCGCGCCGAGGCAACCAGGAAAGCCGGAAAATTGGCGCTTTCTCCTACGACTGGTGGGGGTGGCGCAGCGGGGCCACATCCCGTAGTGTGCCCCGACCGGAGACGCCCCTGCCCATGCACTCCCCCAGGATCTACTTCGTCGGCGCCCACGCCACTGGCAAGACCACCCTCGCCCGCTGGGTCCGCGACCGCTTCGGGCTGCCGATGATCTCGGAGGTGGCCCGCGCCGTCCTCGCCGAGATGGAGGCGCGCGTCGACGCGCTGCGCACCGACGTCGGCCTCGTGGACCGCTACCAGCGCGAGGTCTTCCTGCGCCAGCTCAAAGCCGAGGCCCAGCACGCCGACGGCTTCGTCTCCGACCGCGCCTTCTGCAACCTGGCGTACGCGGCCCAACACGCGACGATCCTGCCCGAGGTCTTCGCCGATCCGCGCCTCCGCGACTACATGGCGTCGGTCGCCGACGGCATCGTCTTCTTCGTGCGCCCGCACCGCGAGCTGCTCGCCGAGGACGGGGTGCGCGAGCGCCTGGTCTGGGAGGAGGTCGTGCGCATCGACGGCATGGTCAAGTTCATGCTCGAGATGTTCGCCGTCCCGTACATCCCGCTCGAATCGCTCTCGATGCAGGAGCGCGTCCGTACGGTCGAGCGGGTGCTCGGGCTCGCCGGGGTCGGGCTCGCCGGGGTCGGGCAGACCCGTGTCGCGCGTGTGTCCAACGGCGCGGCCGCCGAGCCCCGCGCCGCCCGCAAGAACGGCCCCAACGGCAACGGCGTGCACGCGCTCGACGCGCACTGACGGTTCCGCATGCCGCGCGGGCCGCCGCGCTTGTTACCTTCGCGGGTGCGACGCGTAGGGAGGGGCCCCGCGTCCGAATCCGGCCTGCACCCTTCGATGTCCGTCCTCCGTACGACGCTCCTCGCGCTCGCCTCCTGCGCCCTCGCCCACGGCCAAGCGGCGCCCGTCGACCGCCGACCGGAGGTCGTGCTGCGCCGCCAGCCGCTCGACCCCGAGGCCTACCCCGCGCCCCTGCGCGAGGCCCTGCTCGGCCTCGGCGCGGGCGCGCCGCCCAGCCTGCGCGCGGCGGGCGTCGGGGGGGACTCGGGGAGCGGCGCCGGATCCGGTGACGGCGTCACGGCGGGCACCCTCGACCTCATGACACTCCTGATCCCGCAGACGGGGATCACGGAGAGCTACCTCTTCTACCAGCCCTTCACGCCGACGGCGCCGACGCCGCTCCTCGTGCACTTCCACGCCGCGAACGTCTCGGCCTACGACCTCGTCTTCTTCACCGACTTCCTCGACGAAGCCGAGGCGCGCCAGTGGTACCTGCTCGCGCCGTTCCAACTCGCCCCGACCTCGCCGGTCACGAACTCGTACTCGTCGTTGCCGTCGCAGTTCCACGTCGAAGAGGTCCTGCTCTGGGCGCTCGGTGCGCACCCCGGCATCGACCTCGACCGCATCTACGGCTACGGCTTCTCGATGGGGGGCGGCAACGCGCTGAACTTCGCCGCGCGCCACCTCGACCGCGCGCGCGGCACGTTCGCGGCCCTCGTCAACCACACGGGCACGCTCTGCTTGACCGACGAGTACATCAATGCGCTGACGCCGAGTGCGGTGCGGCCCGTGCTCGAGACGCGCCTCGGCGGAACGCCGGAAGCCGCGCGTTACAGCTACCAGCGCTCGTCGGTGCTGGACCTCGACGACGACGGCGAGGTCGTGCTCGGCGGCGCCCATGTCGGCGTGAACCTGGCGCATGTGCCGCTGCAGTCCTGGGTCGCCGTCGACGATCCCCAGGCGCACCTCGTGCGCCAAGCGCGGCGCTTCCACGAGCTCATGGCGCTCGTGCCCGGTGCGCGGCACGAGCTCATCGAGCAGCCTGGCAACTCCCACCGCTGGGACACGCTCGACGAGTTCCTCGTCTGCGAGTGGTTCGCCGCGCAGACCCTCGTCGTCCCGCGCCGCGGCGAGCTGCGCGTCGATCGCAGCGCGAAGTATCACGCGCTCGAAGTGACCGTCGCGTCGACCGAGCGCTTCGCGCGCCTCTTCCACGACGCGCGCCCTGAACGCTTCTCCGTCACGCAGACCGACAACGTCGTCGAGGTGCGCGTCGCAGCGGCTGAAGCAGGCCTCGACCCGACGGCGGCGCCCTTCGAAGTGCTCGTCGACTCGGCGGTCGGTGCGCCCGCGCGCGTGGTGATCACGGGCTTCAACCGGGCGCCCGCGAGCGTCACCCGCGACGGGGTCGCGACGTCCACCGGGTTCGTGTACGACGCGGGCAGCCAGACGCTCACGGTGGAAGAGGGCGCCGTCGGCACGCACCTCTACCGGTTCCTCTGAGTCGCGCGCAGTGGTTTCCGCGTGCGGGGCGCCCGCGCCGGTCACTTCACCGCTGCAGCGGGCGCGTCGGCGGTGACGCGCGTCACCCGATAGCCGGCTTCGCGCAGCAGCGTGAGCATCCCGCGCACACGCTGCCGCTCCTCGGCGCTCGCGTCGGGCGCGAGGGTGCCGTCCGGCAGGTGCAACGCGCCGACCGCGAAGAACTGCACCTCCGCCGGTGCGGCGGTGACCCGCGCGTGCAGGCGCTCCGCGAGGCGGCGGTTGCGCGCCCACACGATGCGCTCCGACATCTTCCGCTCGAGCGCGGGATCGCCCGCGAAGCCCTCTTCCATGAGCGCGAGCAGGCGGGCCGGGTCCCCCGAAAGGTACGCCTGGATCAGCTCTTCGATCCCGTTGCGCTGCTCGCGGTCGTAGCGGTCGAGCTGGTCGAGCGCGTGGGCGAGCAGCGAACGGTCCTCTTCGGGCGCGAGGCCCGCGAAGACCGCGACCTGCTCGGCGACGGTCTCGAGACCGCCGACGCGCTTGCCGGCCTTCTGCGCGCGCTGGTAGAGCACCTTGTCGAGGCCGGGCTGGCTGTGGAGCTCGCCCAGGATCGGCAGCATCGGCAAGAGGGCGATGACCGCCCACGGGCGCTGCCCGTCGAAGAGCGCGAGCGCCAGCCGGTGGCGCTTCAGGCGCTGGTCGAGGCGCGCGGCGAGGGCTTCACCCACGAGCTTCGACAGCGACTCGCCCGCTGGCAGGAGCGCGGCGCGCTGGGTCTCGAGCTCGGCCGCTTGCGTGAGCTCGACCTCGGTGTAGAGCGCATCGGCTTCGCCGAGGGCGCGCTCGACCGCGGGCGCGAGCGCGACCACGCGTTTGTCGGGCAGGTGCACCGTGCCGAACAGGTACGCGGTGGCCCCGTGCCCCTCGAGCTCGTAGAGGAAGGGCTGCGCGGGGGCGGTCGGGCGGGACGGGGCTGCGGGCTCCTGCCGGGCTTCCTGGGCGGGCGCCAACGCGCCAGCGAGGAGGGTCAGGAAGGTGAGGGTGATGGCGGTGATGTGTCGCATGGGGCGTAGGGGGTGTTCCGCGCAGGAGCATGCGCCTCCGGGGCACGAAACGCCTCGCTCCGCGCACCTCGGGGGTGCTCGCCAGGTCTCGCGTACGCCGCGGCGAGACCCTGCGCAGGAGGCCGGCAAGGGCCGGGCTGCCCGATCTGCCTGTGGGGGCACCGTGGGGACCCCGTGAAGGTGTTGTGAAGGCCGCGCGCGGGTCGCGGCAGGGAAAACCCTATGGAAGCGAGAGGGCCGGTGACACTTGCGTGCCACCGGCCCGAGGGAGTGACGCAGCCTTCAGGCTTCCCGGGCACGCCGCGGCTCGCAACGCAGCGCGCCACCCGTCAGGCGCATCTCCAGCGGCACGAGGCCGCCGGAGAAGATTCTAAGCCAGTGCAACCCACAGGGTTGTCAGGTTTTGTCGATTTTCTTCGTCACAACAATGTTTGTGATGCGGCGTGACGCAGTACAGGGCACCGCGCACAGGGTGTCGCAGGTGGGGCCCGTTCGGGGGGGCCGCGGCGCGGGTGCCCTCGAACCCCCTGCTCCGGTGAAGTCCTTAAGGGACTGCCGCCGGAGCGCCGCACCGGGATCGACCCGGTTCGGGAGGGCAGGCCGCGCCCCGACCAGGGCTCGGATCGGAGCCGCGTGCGGGTGCCGACGTCGTGTCCCGAACGGGTCGCCCGAGTCGGTCCCTGGTGCCAATCCCTCAGGCGGCCAGGGGACCCGCCGGGTCCAGCCCGAGGTCCCCATCGAGGGCCGCCAGCGCCAGCAGCGCCTCCGCGCAGTCCTCGACGCGTTCGCGCGCCTCCGTCCCGGGGAGCCCGGTCGTGCACACCGCTGCCCATGCCCCGACCCGCACCGTCGCCACAGGGCCCGGGAACCCCCGCGCCCGGCCGTGCGCCCAGCGCTCGCCGTCCGGTACAGCGGGCCCCTGGGCCGCGAGCCGGCGGCCCGCGGCGAGGTCGTACACCTCCGCGCCCTCTGCGCCGGCGGCGACGAGGCCCGCCGCGATCGCGCGCGCGGCGGCGGCCCGGTCCCCGTCGGCGAGCCCCGACACGACCGCAGCCACCGCCGCGGCGATCGCGGCCGGGGCCTCCGGCGCCAGGTCCGCGAGGGCTGCGGCGAGCAGCTCGGTCTCCGGATCGTCCGCGTGGCTCGGTTCGTCTCGGCGCCCGTCCGCCCGGTTGTCGCCCCGGTTGTCTCGCTGTGCACTCACCCCGTGGCTCTCGGCGCGCGGGGCGGCTCACCTTGAGCCCAGGCTGCTCCGAGCGGTTTGCGCCACGTCGCGCGGGGGAGGCTGCGCGGGGGGGCCTGCGCTACCCTAAGCGGATGCAGCCCACCGGTCTCCGCCTCGCCGTCGACGCCTCCGGGGTCGCGTGGCGCGCGACATCGTCGCCCGGCGTCGCGTGGTGCCTCCTCGCCAGCGAGGCCGCACCCGCCGGGCGGAGCGGCGCCGAAGCCGGCGCCACGGTCCTCATCCGCATGGACCCGGGCTGCGGGTACCCGCCCCACCGCCACCTCGACGTCGAAGAGGTGCTCGTGCTGGCGGGCGGTTACCGCGACGCGCTCGGCGAGCACCGCGCGGGCGACTACGTCCGCTACGCGCCGGACACCGTGCACGCACCGGTGGCCCTCGGCGACCCCGACCGAGCGGTGGGGGAACAGAACCCGGCCTGTGTACTCTTCGCGCTCGCGCGCGGCGGGATCGCGCGCGTCGAGGACCCCGCGCTATGAACGACCCCGAGCTCTACTTCGACTGCAACGGCTCGACGCCCGTCGATCGCCGCGTCGTGCGCGCGGCGCTCGCGTCGCTACGCGCGACCTTCGGCAACGCGGGCGCGCCGCATGCGGCGGGCCTCGACGCGCGCGCGGAGATCGCCCGAGCGCGCGCCGCGATCGCCAGCGCGCTCGGCGCCGGGGACGCCGAGGTCATCTTCACGAGCGGCGGCACCGAGGCCGACAACCACGCCGTGCGCGGTGTGCTCGAAGCGGCGGGCAGCGGCCACATCGTCTGCGGTCGGCACGAACACGGCGCGGTGCTGCGCCCGGTCGAGTGGCTCGAGCGCCGCGGGCACCCGGTGACGTGGCTGGATCCCGATGCGGGCGGGCGGATCCGCGCCGCCGACGTCGCAGCCGCGCTGCGGCCCGACACGCGGCTCGTGGTACTGATGTTCGCCAACAACGAGACCGGCGCGCTGCAGCCCGTGCACGAGGTCGGCGCGCTCCTGCGTGAGCACCCGGCGCACTTCTTCGTCGACGCGGTCTGCGGCGTCGGTAAGGTGCCGATCGACATGGGGCGCATCGGCTGCGACCTGCTCGCGTTCGGCGGCCACAAGGTGCACGCGCCGAAGGGCGTCGGAGCGCTCCTCGTTCGGCGCGGCGTCGCGCTCGCGCCGCTCGTGCTCGGCTGCGGCCAGCAGTGCGGCCATCGCAGCGGCACCGAGAACACGACGGGCGCTGTCGCGCTCGGCGAAGCCCTGCGTTTGCTCGCCGCCGACGAGCTCGGCTCACACACGAAGGTCGCGGCGCTCACCGACGAGCTCTGGGCGGGCATCCAGCGCCGCTTCCCCACGGCGGAGCGCAACGGCGCCGCGCCGTTCCTGCCGAACACCCTCAACGTCTGGTTCCCCGGCGCCAGCGCCGTCGCCCTGCAAGCGCGCCTCGCAGAGCGCGGCGCCTCCGTCGCGGCCGGAGCGTCGGCCGCGACCGGCGCGCCCTCGCACGTCCTCGTCTCGATGGGCCTCGGTGCCGAGCGCGCGCGCGAGAGCGTGCGCATCTCCCTCGGCTTCGGCTCGACGCGGCGGGGCGTGCGCCGCCTGCTCGAGTTGCTCGACGAGTGTGTGCCCCTCGCGCGCGGTGAAGCGCCCCGCCAGACCCTGAAGACGACGCCATGACGACCCTCCCGGAGGCTCCCGGCCTCGACGCACTGTGTGGCGAGCTCTCGGCCCTCTTCGGCCCCGACGCTCCGCGCGACCTCGCGGGCCGCGGCCGACGGGTGGCCGAGCTCCTCCGCCGCTACGCCGCGGACGAGTCGTGCTGGCGCAGTTGGGTGCACTACATCCCCGAGCGCTACAGCCGCAACCTCGTGCACCGCTGCAGCGGCTTCGAGCTCCTGCTGCTGTGTTGGGGCGAAGGCCACGCGAGCCCGATCCACGACCACGCCGGCCAGCAGTGTTGGATGGCGGTGCTCGAGGGCGAGATGGAGGAGGTCCACTTCGACGAGCCCCGCACGGGCGGCGCCGCCCCGATGGCCTCCGGCCGCATCCGCCGCTTCCGCGCCCCCGATGTCGCGTACATCCACGACGACATCGCGCTGCACCTGATCCGCCCCGCCCCCGGCGGCCGCGGCGTCACCCTGCACCTCTACGCCGATCCGATCGATGCATGCCGGGCCTTCGACCCCGCCACCGGGCGCGCGACGCCGGTCGAGGTCGGGTACCACTCCGTGCGCGGCGTGCCCTGCCCCGGCCGCAGCGCCGCGGAGATCCGAGCCGAGTGGGCCAGGGGTTGACCCCGGACTCCGCCGCGGCTACCCTCTGCGGCCTCAACGGGGCGGTGTAGCTCAGTCGGTTAGAGCACACGCTTCATAAGCGTGGAGTCGCTGGTTCGAGTCCAGCCACCGCTACCATCCCCGTGCCCCAGGTCGGCGGCCAGGTGTCGCTTGGGGAGGCTGGCGCCGAGAGGCCCCGGGTGCCGGTGTCCATCCTCCGGGAGGCCAAGGCTGCCTGAAGCGAGCCCGGCGAGCACCGCGCGGCCTCGATCGGGTCTGTCCGACGTCGGCGCGTCCTGCTCTGCCAAAAATTGGAACGTACGGTCCGGAGTGGGCTTCACCCGCGACAGGCTGCGCTCCGAAAGGCTTTCCAGTCCGTTCAGCTCGCGCTGCCCGGCTGCCAAGAACGCCCCATGCCGCCGCCCGGGTCACAGGAACAACCACACGCGGAGCTCGACCAGCTCCGCCAGGAGCTCGCCGCCGCCCACGGGGCGATCGCGACGCTGCAGCGACAGGTTGCGGACGATGCCCGCAGCCTGTCTTCCGCCCAGGAAGAGCTGCGCCAGACCGCGAGCTTCTTGACCCGGGTGCTCGGGACGATGAGCAGCGCGGTCCTCGTCGCGGACGCACACGGCTTGATCCGGTCGGTCAATCCGGCGGCGTGTGAGCTCCTGTCCTGCTGGGAGCACGAGCTGCTCGGACGTCCTGCGACGGAGGTCATCTGCGACGGCTCGAGCTGCCCGGACCCGGCGCAGAGCGTCGAGAACGTCGAGCGCAGTTTGACCCTGCCCAGCGGGGGCAGCGTGCCCGTCCTGTTCAGCAGCTCGCCGCTCTTCGGCGATGACGGGGCGCTGCAGTCGACCGTGTACGTCGCGGCAGACCTGACGCAGCAGAAGGCGCTGGAAGTGCAACTGCGGCACTCGCAGAAGCTGGAGTCGGTCGGCCAGCTCGCTGCGGGGGTCGCGCACGAGATCAACACACCGATCCAGTTCGTCGGCGACAGCTTGGTGTTCCTCGCGGAGACGTTCGAGGACATGGCGCGCGCGCTCGAGCTCGGTCGCGCGCTGGGTGCCGAGGTGCGTAACGGGGGCGCGGACCTCCCAGAGCGCGTCGCGGCGCTCGAGCGTGCGCTCGCCGAGTCGGACATGGACTTCTTGCTCGGTGAAGCGCCGCTCGCGCTCGCGCGAGCGCGCGACGGCATCGGACGTGTCTCGCGCATCGTGCGCGCGATGAAGGCGTTTGCGCACCCGGGGCAGTCCGAGCTGGCGCCGGCGGACCTCGAAGCAGCGATCGAGTCGACGCTGACGGTCGCCAGCAGCGAATACCGCTACATCGCGGACGTCGAGACGCGCTTCGGGGGCATTCCGAAGGTCCCCTGCAATGTCAGCGATATCAACCAGGTCGTGTTGAACCTCATCGTCAACGCGGCGCACGCCATCGAAGAGAAGGTTACCCGGACCGGTCAGCGTGGGCGCATCACCATCTCGACTGCGGTCGAAGGCGGCCATGCCCTCATCCGCGTCGCGGACACCGGGGGCGGCATCCCCGTAGCGGTCCGCGGGCGAGTCTTCGATCCGTTCTTCACCACCAAACCCGTGGGCAAAGGCACGGGGCAGGGGCTCTCCCTCGCGCACAACATCGTCGTCGCTCGCCACCGCGGGCGCATCTCGTTCGAATCCGTCGAAGGCGAAGGGACCGTCTTCGAGGTCGTCCTGCCGCTCGCTCCGGCTGAAACACGCCATGCCGCCTGAATCCAACCTACGCCCGCAAATGCCGCGCGCACGGCTGTTGCTCGTCGACGATGAACCCTCCTTGACGGCCGGGCTGCGCCTCGCGCTGCGGCGCGAGCCGTTCGAGATCAGCACCGCGAACTCGGGTGAAGAGGCGCTCGAGCGGCTCACGCGCGAGACCTTCGACGCGATCGTATCGGACGAGCGCATGCCGGGCATGCAGGGCTCGGAGCTGCTCTCCACCGTGCGCGACCGCTGGCCCGAGACGCAGCGCGTGATTCTGTCCGGCCAATCGAGCCTCGAGAGCGCCGTGCGCGCGATCAATGCTGCGGGCATCCATCGTTTCCTCCTGAAACCCTGCCCCGCGGAGGAGGTCGCGCTCGTCCTGCACGAGCTCCTGGATGCGCGCGCCGAAGCGGCGGCTGCGGAAGCGCTGCGCGCGGGCCCGCGCTTGGAGCTCTCCGCGGCCTTCGACCGCGCGCTCGAAGGGCTGTGGATGGCCCTCCAGCCGGTCTACCGCGTCGATGGCACGCTCTTCGCCCACGAGGCGCTCGTGCGGGCCGAGAGTGAGTCCCTGCGCTCTCCCTCCGCGCTCCTTACGGCGGCCGACGAGCTCGGGCGCGGCCAGGACCTCGCCCGCGCGATCCGCGGCGCTGTCGCGGCGCGGATCGGCGAGGCGCCCGAAGGCACCTCGGTCCTCGTCAACGTCGATACGGGGGACCTCGCCGACCCCGCGCTCTACGCGGCGGATAGCGCGCTCGCGGCGCACGCCGCGCGGGTCATCCTGGAGATCACCGAGCGCCGTCCGCTCGGCGAAGCGCACGAGGTCGAGACCCAGCTCGACCGCTTGCGCGCGCTTGGTTTCAGGATCGCGCTCGACGACCTGGGGGCGGGCTACGCGGGCCTGAACCACCTGACACGCCTCTCACCCGACGTCGTCAAGTTCGACATGGAGCTCGTGCGCGGCATCGACCGCTCGCCGACGAAGCGTGCGATCCTGGAGTCGATGACGGGTCTCGCGCGGAAGATGGGCATGTTGACCATCGCCGAGGGCATCGAGCGCGAGAGCGAGCGCGAGGTCGTCGTCGCGCTCGGGTGCGACCTCTTGCAGGGCTACCTGCTGGGCGCGCCGCAGCGCGACTTCGTCGGCGCGCCGGAAGCGCGCCGGGCTGCCGCCTGAGCGGGGAGCAGACAGGGGCCCCTGCGTCGGCGCCTCGCGCGTGTGCGGCCGAGGCTCCGAGGCCTACGCGCGGAGCCGCGGCTGGCGAAGCGAGGGCGACGGCGGCTACCGCGCTGACCCGATCCGCCCGCAGCGGCTCCCGAGGGGCTCACTCGGCAGAGCCGCCGCTGCCGCGCGGGCGACGGCCGCGCGGGCCGCGCGGCTTCGGCAGCTTCACACCTTGCTGGCCCAGGAACTCGGCGATCGGCGCGCGCGCGTCGACGAGGATCCGGCGCAGCTCGTTGTTCTTCTCTTCGTTCGCTTCGGCGAGCGCCTTGTCGATCGTACGCACGATCGTCAGGGTGCGCTTCATCGACGGCGAGGTCTTCAGCTTCTTCGTCTCCGCGCGCTGGCGGAGTTGGTCGATCTTCGCCTTGAGGTCGGCGATCAGCTCGTCATCGGAACGGCGGTAACGCTGCTTGCCAGGCGCCGGAGTGCGCTGTGCGGATTTCTTGGCCATCGGGGCTCGGGATCTCGAACGAGTGTGGGGGGGTAAGCGCCGCGCGGAGCGCAGATCACGTCGATGTGCGTTGCGCGCGCGACGCCGCTGTCGATTAGCATGGACGCAAGGCCAGTGAAGATCAATCCCCCTTCGGCAATGAACAGCACACACGACAGGGAAAACGCTCGGACGAACCTGCGTGCAGTCACTGCACGCGCGCGCGGCGTAACCGTCGCGAGCGCGCTGGTCTACGTGTTTGCTGCGCTCGCTTGCCACACTTCGGGTGTGTACGAAGCTACGGGATCTCCGCTACGCGACGCCGACATCACACACGTCTCACTCGATCTCGCTTGCGATTGGGAGCGGCAGCGGATCGCCGGTAGCGCGACGCTGTGGCTGCGGGCGCTGCGGCCCGAGACCCGCGCCGTGCGGCTCGCCGCGGACGGCCTCACCGTCCGCGAGGTGCTCGATGGAGCGGGGCGCACCCTCCCCTGGGAGTCCGCCGGCGGCACGCTGACCGTGGCCTTGGCCGAGCCCCTCCCTTGGCCGGTGCCCCAGGGGGTCGATGAGCCCCTGCGCATCGTCTACGCGGCCGCAGCGGGGCCTGGTTTGACGTTCGGCGGCGCGGCGGGCCCCGCGGCGTTCTCACCTGAGGTGCTCGCCCAGCCCGGGGTTCCCGGCGCATGGGCGCCCCTGCCGCACTGGCGCGGCGAGCGGGCCACGGCCGACGCGCGGATCCGCGCCGACCACGACATGCTCGCGGTCGCGGCGGGCGCGTGGCTCGGGGTCGAGGACCACGGCGCCGGGGAGCGCACCGCGACCTGGCGGCTCGCCGCGCCGGCGCCCCTCGGGACGCTGGCCTTTGCGGCGGCGCGCTTCACCGCGGCGGAGGACCCCGGCGGTGCAGAGCGCGCGGTCGCCTACACGCAGCGCGGCGCGGCGCCCGTCCGCGATTCCGGCGGCCGCGCGCCCGCGCTGCTCGCGGCGCTCCGCGCGCGGCTGGGACCGGGCCTCGCGCTCGGGCCGCACGCCGAAGTGTTCCTCCAGAGGTCCGACCGCGACCGCGCGGTGGTGGCGTACGCGTCGGGCGCGTGGTTCGGACCGCGCGCTGCCGGGCAGGGTGATGCAAGGACCGCCGCGGCCGAGGCGGTCGCGCGCCGCTGGCTCGGTGTGACGCTCGCGCCGCTCGACCCGGCGGGCGCGGCGCTCGCCGAGGAGCTCGTGCCCTTCCTCGCAGCGGCGGCGCTCGCCGATGCGGGGCTCGCCGCGGCCGATGGCGCAGCGCGCGGTGTCTCGTCCGCCACCGTCGCAGCGCTGTGCGGGGCGCTGGGCGAGGACGGCCTTTGGCGCGCGCTCCGCCGGCTGTGCGACGCGGCGACCGAGCGGCCGGAGGAGGTCTGGTTCACGGCGGAGGCGCTGCGGGAAGCGGCGCTGCAGACGACGGGCCACGATGTCGGCGCACTGCTGCGCCGTTTCAGGCCCTGAGCTCCGTCAAGGCCCTGAGCCGCTGCGCGGATGTCCGGCGGCCGTACCGAGGCTCGCCAACGTGCGCGCGGTGGCCTCCGCCATGCCGATGCGCTCGCGGTAGCCCGTCGCCTGCATGAACGGCGCGAGGTCGTAGGTGTGGGTGGTCGCGAGCTGGCGCGCGACGAAACGGGTCATACGCGGCTCGCCGCCCCGGCGCAGCGCGCGGTGCGCGGTCTCCAGAACGGCCCCCGCCGCATACGCGAGCCCCGCTGGCACCCGACGTGTGACCGGCGCACGGCCCGTCGCCGTGAGCACGCCGTCGATCCAGTCCCAGAGCCGCACGGGCTCCGTGTTGGCGACGAAGAACGCGCGCCCGCCCGCGCCCGCGGGGTCGCCGGCGAACAGCGCGTCCGCGGCCGCCAAGTGCGCTTCGGCTGCGTTGTCGACGTAGGTGAGCGAGACCTCGTTCTGGCCATCGCCGACGATGCGCAGCGCGCCGGCGTCTGCGCGCGCGATGAGGCGCGGGACGAGGTGCGGATCGCCCGGACCGAAGACGAGGTGCGGGCGCAGCGCGACGACGGACAGCCGCGTGCCGCCGGCGGTCGGCGCGCCGTGCTCGGCCAGGACCAGCGCTTCGGCGCGCGCCTTCGTCTCCGGGTACGCCGCGAGGAACCGCCGCGGGTACGGCAGGTCCGGGCCCGCGTGCCGGTGGCTGTGCCCGTCGAACACGACGCTCGGCGAGGAGGTGTGGACGAGCACGCGCACGCCGTTCGCCTCCGCCGCGCGCACGACGTGCTGCGTGCCGAGCACGTTCGCGCGCTCGTACTCCTCGCGCGGGCCCCACACCCCCGCTTTCGCGGCGACGTGGAAGATCACGTCCTGATCCGCTGCAGCGCGGCGCACCGCTTCGCGGTCGGCCAGGTCGCCGGAGACGACGCGCACGCCGCGCGCGGCGAGCGCTGGGTAGGCCCCCCGCGCGAACGACGTCACCGTGACACCGCGCGCCAAGAGGCGCTCGATGAGCGCGCCGCCGAGGAAACCACCGCCGCCCGTGACGAGCGCGCGCTCGAACGTGCTCCCTGTCATCGCAGTTGCTGCGCGGCCCAGCGTGCGAGCTCTTCGTTGTGGATCTTCGCGTTGTGCCGCGGATCGACCGGGAACGAAGGATGGAAGAGGAAGTGCTCGATGTCCGCCGTGCGCGGCGTGCGCCGGCCGATGTCGCGCAGCTGCATGATGAACGCCTCCGTCATCGCGCGGCCGCGCGGCAGCTCGCCGGGTTTGGGCTCGACGACCAGCAACGGCGTCTGCTTGCCGCGCGGCCCGAGGCCGACCAGCGCCGTGCGCGCCACCCGCGGGTGCTGATTGAAGACGTTCTCGACGGGTACGGGCATGCGGATGCCGCGCTCGGTCTCCAGGCGATGGGCTTTGCGCCCGAGGAACCAGAGGCGGCCTTCACCGTCGAAGCGGCCGATGTCACCCATGCGGTGCCAGACGGTCCCGTCCGTGTGCTGGATCTTCGCGCGGCGCGTGTGCTCGCTGGCCTCTGCGTAGAGCTCCGTGACGACCGGGCCGCGCACGGTGACCTCGCCCATCTGGCCGAGCGCCACTTCGAGGGACGTGTCGAAGCGCTCGATCGGCTCGTCGGTGATCGTGATGAGCCGCAGGTCGATGCCGGGCGCCACATGACCGACGCACGTGCCGGCGCCGTTCAGGATCGCGCTCTCGAGCGCGGGGACGACGTCGCGGCCCGCGATCGAAGACACCGGCAACGCCTCGGTCGCGCCGTACGGTGTGTGCACGTCCGCGTGCAGCCCGAGGACCGCGTGGCACTCGCGCAAGAGCGCCGCGGGCACCGGGGCGCCGGCCATCAGGATGCGGCGCAGGCCGTTGAGCTTCAGCGCATGCTCACGGCAGTAGGGGATCACGCGCCGCCAGATCGCGGGCGAGCCGAACGACGTCGTCGCGCCGTGGGCCTCGGCCGCGTGGACGATGCGCACGGGGTCGCACGTCGCCGGGCGCGCGACGTCCATGTCGGGGAACACGCTCGTCATGCCGAGCGCGGTGTCGAACAGCGCAAACAGCGGGAAACACGCGAGGTCGACCTCGCCGGGCTGGAAGTCGTACAGCGCGCGCAGCGCTTCGACCTGCGCGCCGAACATGCCGTGGGTGTAGAGCACGCCCTTCGGCGGGCCCGTGCTGCCCGAGGTGAACAGGACCGCTGCGGGGTCCGAGGCTCTCGTGGGGGCGGCTTCGAACGGCGCGTCCGAGGCGCGCAAGAGCTTTCGGTGCTGCACCCCGCCGAGGCCCCGCCCGACGTTCACGAAGACCTCGACGGTACGGAACGCGGCGGGAAAGAGGCGCCGTACCGCGTGCGCCAGCGGGATCCCGATGAAGACCCGCGGCGCCATCGACGCGACCGCCGCCAAGAGGCGTTTGCGCCCCATGCCGGGGTCCGCCAGGACCGGGACCGCGCCGAGCCGGAACAGCGCGTACGTGTACGCGATGAGGTCGATGCCGGGGCGCACGAAGAGGCACGCGCGATCGCCGCTGCGCACGCCGTGGCTCGCCAGCCCGCGCGCGAGCGCGTTCACGCGCCCCTCGAGCTCGGCGTAGGTGATGCGCTCCACCGCTTTGCCGCGCTCGTGCACGACCGCCAGCGCCGCAGGCCGCGCCGCAGCGGAGCGGGGCAGGCGTTCGGCGATGTTCTGAAGCTCTGGCCGCGCCCCGAAGGCCTGGAACGGGTCTTCGGCGGTCATCGCGGCGACTCAGCGAGCAGGCGGCGCAGAGCTTCGAGCACCGCGTCGGGAGCGTCTTCGAACACGTAATGGCCCGCATCGGCGAGCGCGGTGACGCGCGCCGCAGGGAAACGCTGCTGCCAACCCGCCCGGAACACGGGATCGAAGCACCAGTCGCGGTCACCCCACACGATCGACATCGGCAAGCCGCGCAGGTCCTGCAGGTGGTCCGCGACCTGGCAGAGCGTCGCCCAGGACGGGTGGTCCTGGTGCATGGGGATGTCGCGCACGAACGCGTGCACTTGGCCCCGTTCCGCCCACGTGCCGTAGGGCGCGAGGTACGCGGCGCGCACGTCGCTCGACAGCGGCTTCACCGTCGTCATCCGCGTCGCGGGCCACGCAAAGCCGTTGGCGCCGCGCACGAGCAGCGCGCCCAGGAACGGCACGCGGCACAGCGCGATGCGCGTCGGCATGCGACCGCTCGGGAACGCGGCGGTGTTGAGCACGAGGAAGCGCGCGAAGACCGAGCGCCGCGCGAGCGCCGCGCCGAAGCCGATCGCGCCGCCCCAGTCGTGGCAGACCAGGGTCACCTCGCGCAGCCCGAGGTGGTCGACGAGGGCGGCGAGGTTCTCGATGTGCTCCGCCAGGCGCACCGGCCGCCCGGGCCGCGACGAGAGGCCCATCCCGAGGTGATCGAGCGCGAGGATGCGCCGCGTCGGAGAGAGCTCGGTGATGAGCCTGCGCCAGGCGAACGACCACGTCGGGTTGCCGTGCACGCAGAGGATGGCCTCGTCCGTGCGCGGGCCCTCGTCGACGTAGTGCACGACCCCGCCAGGGACGGCGAACCCGCGGTGCTCGAACGGATAGAGCGCGCGGAACGGCGCGGCGCGCTCAGCGGCGCGCGCGAGCTGCGTGGGGACGTCGGGATGCGTCGGTTCGGCCACGGGGCGGAGAGGGTACACCTTCCGAGGGAGCGACACAGCCCTCTGGCTGCCAGGTCCGCGGCTGGGTTCGAACGGTACCAGGTACGACCTGGCGTGCGCGCGCCCGCGCCCTTGCGCTCAGAAGCGCCTCTGCGCGCGCACGCCAGGTCGTACCTGGTACCGTTCGAACCCAGCCGCGCCCGCGACCCCGAACCACTGGAGGCCACACCGATGCTCTCGCTCCTCTCGCTCCTATCGCTGTGCGCCCCGATCCCTGCCTGCGCCGCGGGCGAGCGACCGCACATCCTGTTCGTCCACGTGGACGACCTCGGGTGTTTCGACCACTCCGTCGCCGTCCCCGGGGGGTCGCCGGTGGCGGAGCGCAGCTTCCACACCCCGCACCTCGCCGAGCTCGCCCGGCGCGGCGTCGTCGCGTCCGAGGCGTACGCGTCGGCGCCGGTCTGTTCGCCCACGCGGGTCAGCTTGCTGACCGGGCAGCACCCCGCCCGCCACGGGGTCACGTATTGGACGCTGCACGGGGACCGCGATACGTCGGCGACCCATCCGCGGCTCGCGCCGCCGCGCTGGCGGTACGGCTCGCTGCAGCCCGGCGACATCACGCTGCCCGCGCTCCTGCGCGACGCGGGGTACCACACCGTGCACGTCGGCAAGGCCCACTTCGGCGCGCGCGGGACCCCCGGCGAGGACCCCTTGGCGCTCGGCTTCGAGCGCAACATCGGCGGCCACGCGGCGGGGGGGCCCGGCAGCTTCCTCGGGCGCGAGGACTTCAGCGCTGCGCACCGCGGCGGCGAGGCGGTGTGGGATGTGCCGGGCCTCGACGCGTACCACGGGGAGGACGTGTACCTGACCGACGCGCTCGCGGCCGAAGCCGCGCGGGCGCTCGCAGAGGCGCTGACACACGATCGGCCCGTGTTCCTGCACTTTGCGCCGTACGCCGTGCACGCGCCGATCACGGCCAATCCGCGCACGCTGCCGCGGGTGCCCGCGGAGCTCGATCCGCGCGAACGGGCCTACGCGTCGATGGTCGCGAGCGTCGACGACGCGCTCGGTACGTTGCTCGCGGTGTTCGACCGCGCGGGGCAGCGCGAGCGCACGCTCGTCGTCTTCACGAGCGACAACGGCGGGCTCTCCGCGCACGGGCGCGGCGGCGCGGCCCATACCCACAACCGGCCCCTCGCGAGCGGCAAGGGCTCGGCCTTCGAGGGCGGCGTGCGCGTGCCGCTCGTCGTCGCGGGGCCCGGAGTGCGCGGTGGGTTCACGGGGCCGGTCGTGACCCACGACCTCTTCCCGACGCTGCTCGACGCGGCGGGGGTCGCGCTGCCGATGGGCCACCCGATCGACGGGGTCTCGTGGTGGCCGTGCCTGCAGGGCGGCGAGGGGCCGGCGGAGCGCGACCTCTGGTGGCACATGCCGCACAACTGGGGGCCGCGGGGGCCCGGGATCGGGCCCTACAGCGCGCTGCGCCGCGGCTCGCTCAAGCTGATCCACTTCCACGACCTCGCGCTCGATGACGCCGTCGGGCCGGCGCCCGTGCTGCTCTTCGACCTCGCGACCGATCCCGGGGAGACCCGCGACCTCGCGCGCGAGCGGCCCGCAGTGACGAGCGACCTCTCTGCGGCGCTCGCGGCGCTCCAGGGCGGCGCGCGCGTGGGGCTCTCGCGGTCCCTCGGCGCCTCGGCGCCCGTGCCCGACGCGCGCGGCGCCTGGGCTGCGATCCGGGAAGCGGCGCCGCGGGCCCGCTGACCGCGGGCGGGCGGTTTATCCTCTCCGCCCCTATGTCCGCCCCGCCCCCGAGCCGCGCCGCGTTCGCCGCCGACGTCCTGGAGCTCGACCTCGTCCTCGCGGACATCGCGCGGCATGCGGACAGCGGGCTCGGCAAGCGGATGATCGCCGAGGTCGCCCCCCGCGGCGCGGCGCTCGCTCGAGAGCGCCTCGCGCGGCTCGTCGATCTGGCGCTGCTCGGCCGCGTCGGCGATCTGCCGACGTTCGCGGGGGTCACCGATGTGCTGCCGCCCGGGTCCGAGCACATCGTGCGCCTCGACGAGGATCGCATGGCTTCGATGCGCGACTTCCTGCAGGCGAACGTCCGTCTGCGGGATTGGGCCGCGCTGCGCGCGACGGACGTGCCGCAGATCGGCGCGTGGATGGCGGGCTCGCCCGACACGGCCGCGCTGGCGGAGGCGATCGACCGGGTGCTCGATCCGCGCGGCCGCGTGCGCGATGACGCTTCGCAGCAGCTCATGCGCTTGCGCAGCACGCTCGCCGAGCTCAACGAGCGCGTCGAGCGCGCCGCGCGCGCGGCGCTGCAGCGGCCCGAAGTGCGGGTGCATCTGACCGACGGCGCGATCCACCGGCGCGGCGGGCGGCCGGTGCTCGCAGTCAAGGCCAAGCTCGCGGGGCGCGTGAAGGGCCTCGTGCACGACCGCTCGCAGAGCGGCGAGAGCGTCTTCATCGAACCGGCCGAGTGCGTCGAGCTCGGCAACCGTTTGGCGGAGGTCGCCGCCTCCGAGCGCGCCGAGGTCGAGCGCATCCTCACGGCGCTGTCGCAGCGCGTCCTCGCGGAGCGCGACACGATCCAGGCCGCGAGCGAGCGCGTCGGCGAGCTCGAGCTCTGCACCGCCGCCGCGCGTTGGGCGAAGGGCAACGACGGTCGGGTGGCGTTGGAGCCCGGTCAGCCGGGCGCCGCGCGGGGGCTGCTCCTGCGCGCGGCGCGCCACCCGCAGCTCGTGACACAAGTGCGCGAGGGGCGCCTCGCCGCGGTGGTGCCGATCGACCTGCGCCTCGGGGTCGAGTTCGATCTGTTGCTCATCACCGGCCCGAACACGGGCGGCAAGACGCTGGCGCTCAAGACCGCAGGGCTCTTTGCGCTCTTGACCGCGTGCGGTTTGCCGATCACCGCGGGGGAGGGCACGACGGTGCCGCAGTACGAGGCGGTGCTGGCCGATATCGGCGACGAACAGGAGATCCGTCAGAACCTCTCGACGTTTGCGAGCCACCTCGTGCGCGTGCGCGCGGCCCTGGAGAGCGCCTCGCCGCGCACGCTCGTGCTGCTCGACGAGCTCGGCGGTGGGACCGATCCCGACGAAGGCGCGGCGCTCGGGGAGGCGGTGCTGGAGACGCTCTTGGCGCGCGGCGCGCCGACGCTCGCGTCGACGCACATCGGGAAGCTCAAGGAGTTCTCGTTCCGCCGCCCGCGCGCCGAGAACGCGTGCGCCGAGTTCGATGCGACGACGCTCGAGCCGAAGTACCGGCTGCTGCTCGGCACCCCGGGTGAATCGAGCGCGCTCGTCATCGCCCGCCGCCTCGGCGTGCCGCGCGAGGTCGTCGCGCTCGCCCAGCAGCGCCTCGAGCGGCGCGATATCGAAGTCGCGAAGACGATGGAGGAGCTGCGCAAGGCGCGGGTGGCAGCCGAAGCGCAGCGCCAGACGGCGGAGCAGGACCGCGAGGTCGCCTCGCGCGCGCTGCGCGATGTGGAGGCGCAGCGCGCCGCGCTCGAACAGAAGTCCGCGCAGCTCGAAGCCGAGGCGCAGAAGGGCATCGAAGAGCGCGTGCGCGATGCGATGCGCCAGCTCACGAAGGCGCGCGCGCGCCTCGAGCACGTGCCGCCGGAGGCGCGCAAGGAGCTGGCGCTCGTGCTGGACGCGCTCGAAGCGGACTTGACGGGCGCGTCGCTCAGCGAGCGGCGCAACACGTTCCTGCAGTCGCTGGGCAAAGGGAGCCTCGTGTACCTGCCCCGCTATCGCCAGCGGGTGATCGTGCACAAGGTGAACCGCGAGAAGCGCGAGCTCGTCGCGAAGCTCGGGGCGCTGAACGTGAAGGTGTCCTTCGACGAAGTGACGCCCTACGACTCGCTCTGAG
>CAYOBN010000034.1:33002-48460 GCA_964402175.1 uncultured Planctomycetaceae bacterium
AACTCGGGCGCGCGCTTCTTCGGCAGCGCCGGCGACCCGGCCAAGTACACGTTCGACCAGGACATCACGTCCTTCGGCGGATACTTCGGAACCAACTCCTGGCAACCCGGTAACCCCGGCAACGACTTCGTCTCCGTCGAGTTCTATGCGCGCGGTGGCGCGCCGATCGGAACCGTGACGGCCACCGTCACCGACAACTGCTCCTGGACCTGGAACGGCTGGACCTCCACCGTCGGCATCGCCGAGATCATCGTGCGCAACAGCGCCTTCGGCGGGGCGTTCGTCGACATGGACGACATGGAGATCCGCTTCGGATCGAACACCCTCGGCACGACCTACTGCACGTCGACCAACAACTCGACGGGGCAGGCATCGGTCCTCGCGGCGACGGGCTCGCTGCAAGTGTCCGCCAACAACCTGACGCTGCGCGCGTCGCAGATGCCGAACAACTCGTTCGGCTTCTTCCTCACGAGCCGCACGGCGGGCAACGTCGGCCAGCCCGGCGGTAGCCAAGGGGTGCTGTGCCTCGGCGGTCAGATCGGGCGCTTCGTCGGCCCGGGCATGATCAAGAACTCCGGCACCACGGGCGCCATCAGCCTCGGGGTCAACTTGGGCTCGCTGCCGCAGCCGACCGGCTCGGTCCCGGCCCTCGCTGGCGAGACCTGGCGCTTCCAGGCGTGGTTCCGTGACTCCAACCCGACGGTCACGTCGAACTTCAGCTCGGGCCTCGAGCTGACGTTCCAGTAGGCTGCACGCCGGGTGGGGCGGCTCGGGCGCTCCACCCGGCATTCCATGGCGCGCTACTTCGTACTCTCTGTCGCCCTCGCGGCCTGCGCGGCCCCGCTGCGGGCCGACGGCTTCGAAGGCCAGGCAGCCCCTTTCCTGGCGCGTTACTGCGCGGCGTGCCACCTGCCTCCGAACGTGCAAGGGGGCCTCGACCTCGCGCGCTTCACCACCGACGCCGACGTGCGCGGGGCGCGCGAGGACTGGCACTGGCTGCGCGAGCGCGTGGCCGCGCGCGAGATGCCCCCCCGCGGCGAGCCGCAGCCCTCCGACGCCGAGCGCGAGGCCTTCCTCGCTTGGCTCGGACCGCTGGTGGCCGACGACGGGGCAGCCGCTGCTCAGCCCAGCGCGGGGGAGGCCTCGCCGGGCCGCCCGGTGCTGCGGCGCCTCACGCGGCGCGCCTACGAGAACGCCGTGCGCGACCTCTGCGGCGTGCGCTTCGACGCGAGCGCCCTCCTGCCGCCCGACCCCGTGGGCTTCGGGTTCGAGGGCGTGGGGGAGGCGCAGACGCTCTCGGAGGCGGAGGTCGAGGCGTTCCTCGACGCCGCGCTCGACGTCGCGGCGCGGGCCCTGCCGTACGACCCGCCGGGGGCCGCGGCGACGGTGCGCCGCGTCAGCACCGAGCGCTTCGACGGCCCCGGCGGCCGGCGCGGCACCGTGTGGCACCTGCACGTCAACGGCTCCGTCGGCGCCGACGTCGCCCTGCCGCGCGCGGGGCGCTACCGCGTGCGCGCCGGCGTCCACGGCGACCAAGCCGGCGACGCCCCGGTGCGCGTGCGGCTGCGCCTCGGTGAGGCCGAGAGCGAGCCGATCGACGTGCCCGAGGGCGAGGGTGACCCGACCCGCACGATCGAAGCCGAGCTCAGCGCCGAGCTCCTGCCCAGCGCCCCCGCCGCGCGGGCCGCGGTGCGCTTCGTGAACGACTACTGGGACCCGGACTTCCCCGACCCAGCGCGCCGCGACCGGAACCTCGCGGTGCACTGGATCGAAGTCGAGGGGCCCCTCGACCCGCTGCCGCGCACCGCGCTGGCCGCCGAGCTGGAAGAGGTGACCGAGGGGCTGCGCGGCAACGGCCGGCTGCGCGCCGCGCTGGCGCACCTCGTACGGCGTGTATGGCGGCGGCCTGCGGCGCAGCGCGAGCTCGACCGGCTCGTGCGCCTCGGGCCCGAGAAGGCTGCGTACCCGCTGCGTCTCCAACACGCGCTCGCGGCGCTGCTCGCGTCGCCGAACTTCGTGTTCCTGGTCGAGGACTCCGAAGCGGCCGCGGAGCCGCGCGCGCTGACCGGGCCGGAGCTCGCCGCGCGCCTCGCGTTCACGCTCTGGGCGAGCGTTCCCGACCGCGAGCTCGACGCGCTCGCGGACGCGGGCCGCCTGGCGGAGCCCGCGGTGTTGCTCGCGGCGATCGACCGGATGCTCGCGGATCCGCGCGCGGAGGCGCTGGTCGATACGTTCGTTCTGCCGTGGCTGCACCTCACGCCGCTCGCGGGTTGGACCGTCGACGAAGCGCGTTTCCCGGAGTTCACGCCCGAGCTGCGCCGCTCGATGCTCGGTGAGACCCGGCGGCTCGTGCTCGCGCACCTCCGCGAGGAGCGCCCACTTTCGGGGCTGCTCGCGGGGTCGAGCTCGTTCGTCGATGCGCGCCTTGCGGCGCACTACGGTGTGCCCTTCGATCCGGCGCGGGGCCGCTGGCAGGAGGTCGACCTGGCCGCCGTCGGCCGCCGCGGCCTCCTCGGTCACGCGAGCGTCCTCACCATCACGAGCGAGCCGACGCGCACGTCGCCGGTGAAGCGCGGCAAGTGGGTGCTCGAAGTGCTGCTGGGCAGTCCGCCGCCGCCGCCGCCGCCGGGGGTCGACTCGCTCGAATCCGGGCGCGGCGCGGACCCGACGCTGTCTTTGCGCGAGCGCCTCGCGCTGCACCGCAGCGACCCGAACTGCGCCGCGTGCCACACGCGCATGGACCCCTTGGGCTTCGGGCTCGAGGAGTACGACGCGATCGGCCGCCGGCGCGAGGTCCCGCGCGCGGAGCTCGCCGCCACGCTGCCCGACGGGCGCACGTTTGCGGGCGCGGACGAGCTCGTCGCGCTGCTCGCCGCGGAGGGCCTCTTCGCGCGCCAGGTCACCGAGCGCCTCGCGGTGTACGCCCTCGGGCGGCCGCTCACCCGCGCCGATCGCCCGCACGTCGACGCGGCGCTGGCCGCGGCGGGGCCCGAGCCGTCCCTGCGCGGGATCCTGCGCGGCGTGCTGACCTCGCGCGCCTTCGGCTGGGTCGCCGGGCCGGAATCGGCGGGTGCGGTTAACGTGGAGGCGAGCCCCGAGGCCGGCGCTGGCCGATAACAGGAGACAGCATGGACGACCACAGCCACGGTGATGTGTCCCTCTGGCAGGTCGCTGGCCATGGCCCGCGGCTCAGCGCGCGGCCCCTGCCGCGCCGCCTCGTCCTGCGCGGGCTCGGCGCGGCGATCGCGCTGCCTTGGCTCGAAGCGCACGCGGCGGCGGCCCCGCGGTCGCGCGCGGCGGGCGCGCCGCCTCTGCGGCTCGTGTACGTCTATTCGCCGAACGGCGTCAACCTCGAGCACTGGCGGATCGCGCCTGGTCCGCTGCCCGAGGCGCTGCCCCTGTCGCTCGCGGCGCTCGCGCCGTGGCGCGCGGACCTGCGCCCGTTCCGCGGCTTGGCCCAGGACAAAGCGCGCGCCAACGGCGACGGGCCCGGCGACCACGCCCGCGCCGCGGCGGTGTGGCTGACAGGGGTGCAGCCCCTCAAGAGCGAGGGGCGGGTCAGCCTCGGGGTCAGCGCGGACCAGCTCGCGGCGGCGCGCATCGGCGGGGCGACACGCGAGCGCTCGCTCGTGCTCGGCACCGAAGAAGGGCGCGGCGCGGGCCAATGCGACTCGGGGTACGCGTGCGCCTATTCCAACAACGTGTCGTGGGCCACGCCGACGACGCCGGTGCCGAAGCTCGTGGAGCCGGCGGCGGCGTTCGATCGGCTCTTCCGCGGCGACGACAGCGGCCTCGCGCCGGAGGCGCGCCGCGCGCGGCTGCAGAGCCGCCGCAGCGTGCTCGACTTCGTGCGCACCGATGCGAAGCAGCTCGAGCGGCGCCTCGGCGCCGAGGACCGCCAACGCCTCGACCGCTATACCGAGGGCCTGCGCGAGGTCGAGCGCCGCATCGCGCGCCAGGAGAACGCCGTCGTCGAAGCCGTCCCGGACGCCGCTCGACCCAGCGCGGCGCCGGCCACGTTCCGCGAGCACGCGGAGCAGCTCGGGGAGGTCCTCGCCCTGGCGCTCACCGCCGACGTCGCGCGCGTGGCGACGCTGATGTACGGCAACGAGGGCTCCGGCCGCCGCTACACCGAGGTCGGAGTCAGCGAGGGCCATCACCCGTTGTCCCACCACGGCGGCGACGCGACGAAGCTGGGGGAGATCCAGCGCATCGACGCGCTGCACGTCGAGGCGCTCGCGGCGCTCGTGGCGCGGCTCGCGCGGACCGACGAAGCGGGGGCGCGGCTGCTCGACCGCACGATGCTCGTCTACGGCAGTTGCATCGCCGACGGCAACCGCCACGACCACCACGACCTGCCGACGCTCGTCATCGGCGGCTCCCTCGCGCGCCTCGGCCCGGCGGAGCGCTGCGTGGAGTACCCGAAGGACACCCCGCTCGGCGACCTGCACCTCGCGTTGCTCGCGCGGATGGGGGTGGAGGGCGCGGCCCTCGGCGATGCACGCGGGCCGCTCGAGCTCGGGTGAGGCTCGGAGGCCCGGGGGCTCATCGGCTCTTCGGCTCTTCGGCTCCGGGGGCGCGGGGGCGGTGTGCGCGGGTCTTCCCTAGCCCGGTGATACCGGGCGCTGCGAGTCGAGGGGCGGAGCTTGCGCCGGTGTGGCCGTGGTGATGTCCGCCGAATCGAAGCGGGGCTGCGGGTTGCCCGGACCCAAGGGAAAGAACGGGGGCGGGGACTTACCCGTCACCGCGAGGCGACCGCGCGCGGGCAACCGGCGCGCCCCGCAGGCACGCCGCTTGCGGCGCTCGCGGTTGCGCCTCGCGGTGACTACGGGCCCGGGGCATGAACGCCTCCTGCCCGCCCGCCTGAACGGCGAGCGGGCGGACAGGGGGCGAAGCGAATGGATCACCAGAGAGCGCAGGGGAGTGAGCGTGTTCGGCGCGAGAGTCCAGGCGGCGCTGCGAGAGACCAGGCCCGGCTTAGGGATCCTGTAGGGGAGACGCGTGTGCGCCGAGTCCGACGTTGGTGCGGCTGGACGGCTCGATGGCGCGATGGACGGCGCGATGGATGGCTAGGGATCGTTGGTCGTCGCTCTGGCGGCCGGGACTGATGTATGCCAAATCAAAGGATGTGCGGACGTGATGTCGGAGACTCCGGCGTGTTACCGTATCGGATGTGATATATCCGCCGATTCAAAGGTGATGAACCAGATGCAGTCGATTTCACGCAGCACGAACGCAGTGGTGCTCGACCTGCGGCCAAAGCTCGTTTACAATAACGCAGCTGCGCTCGAGCATACGTTCGCGCAGCCAGCAAGCAGATCCGGAGGAGACCTCTGGGTTATGTAGCAGAGCACTCGAAGGAGAGCGAGTCCATGGCACGGAAGGCAACGACGAAGCGTTCACAGATGACACCCGAGCTCCCGTTCCCCAAGGGACGTGGCGGCGCGCGCAAAGGGGCTGGACGGAAGGCAGAGCTCGACGAACGAGGTAAGCGCGTACACGGCACGCATTCCAAGCGACCTCAATTCACCCGGCATCGGCCGTTGCTCGTAACCGTGAACTTCGTGCAGGGGCTCCCTTCGCTGCGGCGGGCCGACCTGGGCGCGCGGGTGTGTGCCGCGATCCAAGGAGGCAACCAGCGTGAGGACTTCCGCGTCGTACACCTGGCGTTGCTGTCCAATCACTTGCACATGATCTGCGAGGCGGACGGGCCGGAGGCGTTGGCGCGGGGGATGAAGGGCCTCGGTGGGCGGATCGCGAAGGCGGTGAACGCTGTGTTGCGGCGCAAAGGGGCGGTTGTCAGCGGGCGGTATGACCTGCAGGTGCTGCAGTCGTTGCAGCAGGTGCGCAACGCTGTGGCGTATGTGTTGCGCAACGGAGAACACCATGGCCTTGGCCATCCTTGGCGGACAGGGGACGGAGTGCCCACGGTGGATCGCTGGACGAGCGCCGCGTGGTTCAGCGGATGGAGGGATCCCGTCCTCAACGTTCCGGAAGGTGGGTGCGGGGCTGGGGTCGTGCGGCCAGCTCGCAGCGACTTGATGCACAAGGCGTTCGAAGTGGACGGGTTGTCCTACAGGGATCCGATCCCGGGTATTCGCAAGCGACAGGTCGCGATGAAGCGGAGGGCGCGGGAGGATGCGCGGGCGACTCGGGCCCAGACCTGACCCAGCTAACGGTGGGCCCGCCAACGATCGCCGAATCAAAGCAAGTGCACATGAGGCGTCGAGCGCTCGCACGCATCGATGGTCGGCAGCTCGATGTCGGCCGAAACAAGGGCCATCGCGAGGGGGAGGGGCTGGAGGCGAGCGCAGGCGGGGAGGCCGCTCAAGGGGGCTGATGTCCGCCGAGTCAAAGGCGGAGGGCGCGTGTGTGGGGCCGGTCGATCGGCGGGGGAGGCTCTGCGTGCTTCGGCGTTCGGGGGCGGCGAGGCGAGCACGGCAGCGGGCCGGGCCGTCGCTGGCCTAGACCGCGAAGATGTCCTCTCCGTCGAGCGCTTCGTCGTCGTCCGAGGGGACGGGCCAGGTGGCGCGCACGGCGTCGAGGACGGCGGCTTTGATCACCTCGGCGGAGAGGCGGCTCGGGGCGAGCCAGGGGGCGGCGTGTTCGCCGTAGAGGGGCAGGCCGGGGCGGCCGTACCAGAGCTCGGGGGAGGCGCCGGCTTGGGCTTGATGGCGCCAGGAGAGCTCGGTGTGGGGCGCGGGGGACTCGAGCTCGTTCAGGCGCGCGGCGAGGGCGGCGAGGTCGGGGCGGGGGGAGGCGCGTTCGGTGACGAGGTCGAAGAAGGAGCCGGTTCCGATCACGAAGCGGGCGGTGGTCCCGTGGGGGCCCGGGCCGAGGGCGAGGATGCGGTCCGCGGTGGTCGCGCTGAAGAGGGCGTGGCGGCCGGGATCGAAGGCTGTGGCGCCGGGGCGGAGGCGGCCGGAGGGGGCCGTCCAGACGGCGCAGTCGAGGTGCACGAGGTCGTCGAAGAGCGCGGCGGAGAGGTCCTGGCGGTCCTCGGTGTACGCGCGCTCCGCGGGTTCCCAGAGGCTGCGGAAGGGCTCGAAGCCTTCGTCCAGGACGCGGGAGAGCACCGCGAGGGCCTCGGTGACGAGGCGGTTGTACTTGGCGGGGCCCTTCAGGGCGAAGAGGTCCCTGGGCAAGGGGGAGCGCTCGGGATCGGCCAGCGCCGTCAGCAAGACGTCGAGGCGGAGGCCGTCCGGGCTCTGCACACGGAAGCGATCGCCCGACTCTGCGGCGGCGAGCAGGAGCGGAGCGTGGACGAGGGCTCGCTCTGGGTGCAGCACCGCGAAGAGCGCGCAGAGGCCGTCCGTGTCGTAGTGGTTGACCGCGATCGCCTCGCAGCCGGCTGCGAGGGCTGTGCGCTCGTGGGCGGGCAGGCGCGCGTACTCGAGCGCGATGGCGGTCGAGAGGTCGCGCTTGAGGCCCGGCGGAGTGCGGTTGCCGGGCCAGTGCGAGAGCTCGAGGCCCGGCGCGCCGAAGGCACCGTCGACGGTGATGACGGGTGCGGTGCCGGGCTCGGTCTGGAAGCGCAGCGGAAGGTCTTGAGTGCGCTGCATGCGAAGGTCAGCCTTGCCCGTCGCCGCCCGTCTTCTCCTGCTCGCGCTTCTTGCGCTCTTCGAGCATCCGGACCAGGCGTGCGCGGTTGTTCTTCGAGTCGCGGAGGGCGATCTGCACGAGGCCCTTTTCGTCCTCCTCGAGTCCGCCCTGCTTCAACATGCGCTCTGCGATCTCGGTCGCTTGGGCGTAGAGGTCGAGCGCGCGCTGGTGGTCGCGGTCCAAGCAGTAGTGCAGGATCACAGCCCAGTCGTTCATGTAGTAGGGCTTGCCGGGCAGCAGCTCGTTCGCGCGCTGGTAGCCGCGGTACGCGAGCTCGTAGTACTCCTGCACGGTCTTGAACGCGTCGCCCTCTTTGCCCGCGCGCGCGAGGAGGTCGCCCGTGTCGCGCGCGAAGAGGCCCAGGTTGTTCCAGACCTTGTGGTTCGTTGGCGTCGCGTTGCCGCGCAGCTCGGCCAGGAACACCGCGTCCGCCGTGCCCGCCGGATCGCTCGCATCGCCGTAGCGCTTGCCGATGACGTACTCGAGGATCGCTTCGTTCACGCGCAGGTCCTGCAGGACCGACGCGACGAGGTTCTCGCGCGAGGCGGTGGCGTTCTCACGCCAGTGCACGACCGCACCGGCGTAGTCCTGGCGGTGGTAACGCGAGAGGCCCGCGTACCACCACGAGTTCGTGTACGCCGGGAACTTCTTCACGGCCGTCAGGAAGTGCCCTTCCGCGGGTTCGTACTGCCCGAGGGTGAACTCGCCGTAACCGAGCCACCAGAGCAGCGTCGCGTCCGAAGCCGTCGCGCTGCCCCAGCGTCGCTCGAAGCGCTTCGCGCCCTCGGTCAACGCGGCGACGAACGGCGCCGGGCGCTTGTCGTCGTCCTGCAGCGCACCCCAGAGCTGGCCGAAGTCGGCCTGCGTCGGATCCCAGCCGAGCGCTTCGGCGTACGCCGCCGACGCCGCGTCCTTGTCACCGAGCCAGAGCGCGGCGACGCCGCGCTGCAAGTGGGCACCCGCGATGGCCGTGGCTTTGCCTTTGTCGTCCCCGTAGAGCGCCGCGGCGCGCTCGGCGAGCGCGCTGCCCTCGCGCACCTTCGCGCGCGCGGCCTCGGCGGTCGCGGCGTCGTCGGAGCCGAGGTCCTGCACGCCATTGGCGACCAAGATCTCCGCGCCGAGCACGTACGTCGGCGCAAAGTCCGCCAGGCGCTTCAAGGCTTCGCGCACCGCTCGCTCGGCCGTCTCGCCCTGGCCCGCCTTGCGCGAGGCCGAGGCCAGCAAGTACCACCCGTCCAAATACGCATCGGGCGCGGCCGTCACCGCGCTCTTCAGGAAATCGTGTGCGTCCTGGTAGCGGTGCCCCGGATTGCCCGGAGGTGTGCCGTTGAGAATCTCCTCGGCCGCCAGGTACATCGTCGTGCCGCGCAGGTAGTCGACCTGCGCCTCGGTGAGCTGGCCCTTGCGCTCGAGCTCCTCACCGCGGGTCACCGCGTCGTTGCGCCGACCGCGCTCGAGCTGGGCGCGCAGCACGTAGAGCTCCGTGCGCGGCAGGCCGCCCGCCAGGCCGTGGGCCTGCTCGAACGCCTCCAGCGCGCCGGCGCTGTCACCCGCGAGGAGCTTCTTCTGCCCCGTGAGCAGGAGGTCGTCGACGACGTCGACGTGCGGGACCGTCAGCGGCAGGGCCGCGCCGGAAAGAAGGCCGAAGAGGCCGAGGGTGGTGAAGATGCGTGCCATGGGCGTGGGGGGATAAGCCGTACGGGTCAGTCCTTCCAGACGAGCATGCGCTCGAACGCGCGCAAGTCGTCCGTCCAGGCGCCGGCGGCGATGGATGCGGCGAGCTCGGGCAGGATCTGGTCGACCTCGGGGCGGTCGTCTGGGGCGACCTCGCAGGCTTTCACGAACCAGTCGCGCGCCGAGACGAGGTCGTTGTCGAAGGTCAGCGCGAGGGTCCCGAGGTTCTGGTGCGCGTCGCCGAAGGCGACGAGCAAGTCCTCCGGCGGGGCTTCGCCGCGCGCCGCGTAATCCGCGAGCTGCGTGTGCGCGAGCTCGATCGCGCGGCGGAAATAGCGCTCTGCTGCCGGACGATCGGTGCGCAGGTAATACGCCATCACGAGCCCCGTGTCGTTCACGACGCGCACGTCATCGGGCAAGAGCTCCGCAGCGACTTGGTACGCGGCCCAACTGCGCTCCATGTGCTGTTGGGCGCGCGCACGCAGCGCGGTCGCCTCGGCGCGCAGCGCGTCGCGCCGCTCGCCGGATTCGGCGCGGGTCGCTTCACCGCGCAAGCGGCGCGCCGCGAGCTCGCACGCGATCCCCGCGTCGCGGTTCAGGAAACCCGCGTTGTTCGCCAGGTTCCCGTCACTCGGCCGGCGCGCGAAGAGCGCGTCGCCGAGCGCCGCAGCCTTCGACTGCGCAGCGAGGTCCTCCGTCTTCGCGGCGTGCGCACCCGCGACCGCCGCGAGCCCGACGAGCGCCGATGCGAGGCGACCTTCGTATTGCCAATCGAGGCCGCCCTCCAGCAGCTCCTCGGTCGACCAGAACGCCTCTTCCGCGGCGTCGAGCGCGCCGGCCCAGTGATGGCACCATCCGCGGCCCGTGCGCGCGATCACCTCCCAGCCGCGGCACGTCTCCGCGTAGCTGGCGTCGAGCTCGCGGCAGCGGCGGTAATCGCGCTCCGCGTGTTCGAACTCCGCGGGTTCGAGGGTACCCGCCGCGTACGCTTCGAGCGCCCGTTGGAAGCGCTCCGATGCGGCGTACCAATGCACGAGCGGATTGCTCGGATCCGCGCTCGCAAGTTGGCTGTAGGCGGCCAGAACGGCGTCGCGCTGCGCGCGCAACGCCGTCGCAGTCAGCGCTTGGAACGCGGCGCGCTCGGCTTCGGGAGCGTCCTCCGCGGGCGCCTCACTCGGCCCGTCCGCCGCGCGCCACGCCGCGGCATACGCCTCTGCGCGCAGCGTCTCGACGTACGTGTTGTGCAGCGCTTCGTCCCGCGGCGCCAGCGGGAGCGCACCCGAGAGGTGGCGCAGCGCATCGCTCCTGCGTCCCTCCCAGAGCGCCAGGTTCGCCAGTTGCTGCAGCGGATACGGATCGCGCGGCGCGACCGCGGCGAGGCGCCCGAAAGCGTCTTCGCACTCGGCGTAGAGCGCCGCAGCTTCGCTGCTGCCCGCGCTGCGCGCTGCGGTGTAGGCCCCGAAGGCCGCGTCGCCCCAGATCCGCTCCGCGGGCAGCGGCAGACCTGCGCTCTGCGCGCCGCTTCCGAGCGCGGCGCGGGCGAGGCGCAGCGCGCCCTGCGCGTCTCCGATCATGTAGAGCGAGCGCGCGCCGTACAGCGCCGCGACGGGCCCCGCACCGAGGCGCTCGGCCGCTTCGAAACCCGCGGCAGCTTCGGCGTAGAGGTCCGCGCGCGCCGCGTCCGCCGCGGCAGCGTCGAAGAGCGCGCGGGCGCGCTCGAGCTGTGCGTCGGCGGCGTCAGGCCGCACGGCGAGCGCCTCGTCGAAGGCCGGCACGGCGTCCAGCGGGCTGCCCGCCGCGACGCGGCTGCGGGCGCGGCTCAGCGCGCGCTCGAAGGTCAGGCCGTCGACGAGCTCCCGGGCCCGGCCCAGATCCCCGCCGCGCAGCGCCGCGATGGCCGCTTCGATGCCCGCATCGGCGCTGGCTTCCCCGGCTCCGGCTTGGGCCCCCGGCGACGGCACGGTCCCCACGACGGCTGCGGAGTCCCCGTCCGGCGCCGACGCGCAGGCGGCGGCGAAGGGGAGGGCGAGGAGGGCGAAGTGCGTCGTGCGGAGATCGGCCATCGGATGGACACGGGGCTCGGGAGGGCGGTTCGGCATTCTATGGGGGCACCCCGGCGCGTAGGATCCCCGTAGGCGGGTCCTCGCCGTCAGGTCACACCCCGTTCACCGGGAAGACCTGCCGCCCGCGGTCGTCCTCCCGAGGGCGCTCTGCGCCCCGCGCGGGACCCCACCCGGGACCACGCCCATCGCCATGCCCTCGAGCCCCGCACCGCGTTCCACCCAGGGTCCTACCCTGGGCCCCACCCCGCGCGCTGTCCCCGGCAGCGTCCGTCATCGGCGTCGCGCCTTGGCAGCGCTCCTCGCTGCGGCCGCGCTCGCGTCGGGCTGCGACAATCCGGCCTGTGTGTTCGGGCCGGGGAACTGCCTCGACACGGGTGGAGGCGGCGGCCCAGGGGGCATCGGCTCGCGCTCGGCGGCGTTCCCGTCGGACGGGACGTGGCTGGCCTCGGCCGCGCCGGCCTTCGTGCGCGCGGCCCCGGAGATCGCCGACGCGCACCCCCAGACCCCGCTGATCGTCGAGTTCGACCAGAGCCTCGACCCGGCGTCGCTCGCGGGCGCCTTCGAGCTGGTCGATTCGATCACGTTCCAGCCGGTCCAGCTCCTCGACCCGCCGGCCCTCGTCGGGGACGGGCGCGTCGTCGTCCTGACGGTGCCGACGCTCGGCAACCAGTCGCCGCTCTTGCCCGGGAACACCTACGTGCTGCGCTTCCGCGACCAGCAGCGCATCGCGGACGTCACGGGCCAGGCGTTCGACTTCGGCAACGATCAGGACATCCTCGAGGTCGGCATCGCGAACACGCCGCCCGCTGCGCCGCGGCTCCTCTATTCCTACCCCGCCGACGACAGCGTCCTGGCGAGCGATCTGACGGAGTTCGTCGCGGTCTTCGACCGCCCGATGAACGCGGCCACGTTCTCGACGAGCTCGTTCGCGGTCACCGTCGACGGCAATCCGCCTACGCCGAACCCCGCGCCTTCGAGCCTCATTCTGACAGGGCTGCAGGTCGCGACGCCGGTGCTGCAGGTCTGGCGCTGGTCCAGCTCCGACGCGAGCGGGCTGCGCCAGAGCCTCGGGGCCGACGCCGCCGTGCGCGTCCGCCTTTCGGCGTCCGGTAGCCCGCTGCAGGCGGTGCCGGCCCAGGGCGCGCCCACAGGGACGTTGCCCACGACCGATATCGACTTCCGCACGGCGCTCTTCCGCGCCCCCGCTTCGGTGCGCAAGGCGCCGGGCGCGCTGCCGCCGAACGCGATCGGCGGGCCGAACCTCGCCGGCGGCTCCGTGCTCGAGGTCACGCTCGCGGATCCCGCAGGCAACAACGACTCCCTCGAGATCTACATCATCGGCGGGAGCCCCGCGAACAACGAGCTGCTCAAGGCGGAGCAGCGCACGGTGACGGTCGCGTCCGGTGCGACCGTCGTCGCGCTCGGCGAGGACCAGCTCGACCTGCGCGAAGCGAACGGCACCGCGCGCTTCCGCGACGGGGACCTCGAGTTCATGGTGCGGGTGCGCCGTGGCACAGCGGGCAGCGCCGCGCGGCGCACGGACGGCGATCCAGCGACCAGCGGCTTCCAGCGGCTCGCGCTCGACCTCCTGCCGCCGCGGCTCCTCGGGCTCGGTCCGTTCGGGACGGAGGTCACGCTCCTGCGCAGCGAGCTCGGCGGGTTCGTCGCCGTCGGGCGCGGCGACGAGGAGATCCACTTCGTGCGGGTGTCGACCTCCGTGGGCGACAACCACACCGGGGACGCCCCGGCGGTGGCGCTGCGCTCGCCGGGCGGGCGGTTCATCGCCGCGCGGGTGGCCGGTGCGCCGGACGTGCTCGATCCGTCGGGGCCGCCGATCACGTACACGATCGAGGCCTTCGACCGGGCGCTCAACCCGGCGCCGCCCGCGGTCGGCACGTTCGTGCAGGTCGGGACGGTCGGGCCGGGCGCGGATCCGACGGGGGGCACCGTGCGCGTGCGCGTGCACGATGCGGACTCGCTCGAGCTGCTCGCGGGCGCGCTCGTCATGGCGCACGAGGACGACGGCGTCACCTTGACGGACCTCGGCTCCGCGACGACGGGGCCGGATGGCGTGGCGACGGTGCCAGCGGCCGCGACCGGCGCGACGGTGGTCACCGTCCAGCGCGCGCAGTACGACTCGTTCACGCTCTTCGGCGTGCCGACCGAGCGCCTCGACGTGCCGCTCGCGCGGGCGGGGACGGCGCTCGCGACGCTGGCCGGGACCGTGCGCAGCCCGGGCAACTCGGGGTTTGCGACGACCACGAACTGGCTCGCGGACAACCGCTTGCCCCAGCCGGGAACGCCGCTCCTGCCGACGGCGACGTGTCTGCCGAACGTCAGCGGGCAGATCGAGTGCCTGTTCGGCCCCCTGCCGGTGCGCGCGCGGCGGCTCGGGCTGACGACGTTCTTCGCGACGGACCCCGGGCTCAGCCAGGTGCAGTTCCAGGGGCCGCTCTTCCTGCGCGGCTTCGCGACGCGCCTGTCGGACGAAGCGCCGGGGTTCGGCGAGGCGGTCCTCGGGGTCAGCTTGACCGTCGACCTCAACGCCTCGCCGGCGATCGCGTTCGCCGCGCACAACCTCGATGTCGGCCCCGTGGTCGCGGGCGGGGTGTTCGGTGCGGGCAGCGGGCCGCTCGTGCCGACGGTCACGGTCGAGGGCTTCGGGTATGGCCTCGAGGGCGCGCCCACCGTCGGAATCGGGAACCCCTACTCCATCGATGCGACGTCGTGGTTGGTGCTCGGTGCGACGCCCTTCGCGGCGACGCCGGCGGGGGAGCTCGTGCAGCTCGGGGCGCTCGAGGGTGACCTCTACCTGCGCGCCGAGGTCGCGGATGTCGCCGGCAACCGCGTCGGCACGCGGCCGTCGCTGTCGGGCAGTGGGGGGTTCTTGACCCCGATCGACGTGCCCGCGCTCCTCGCGCCCGCCGGGACGACGGGCGGAGAGGCGTTTGCGGTCACGCTGCGCGACGTGGTGCCGGACGGCCTCGCGATGGACGGCCTGTACCGCGTGACGCTGGTCGATGCGACCGGGCGGCGCTGGCAGCTCTGGGCCTTCGACCCGCCCGGCAGCGGCACGGTGCGGCTCGGAGTGCCGCCGGTCGCGGGCCTCGGCGGGACCTCGCTCGCGGACGGGCAGCACACGGCGCGGGCGGCGGCGTTCGCGTGGCCGGGGCTCGACCGGACCCGGTTCCTGTGGGCGGACGTCGAGCGTCGCCCGGAGCGCTTCGCGTTCGCCGCAGCGGCGGTGTACACGCAGGACTGAGGGAGCGCGCGGTTCCTCGGATCGGGACCGCGCGCGGTTTGTGCCGTTGAGCCGGCGGCTCGCGGTCGTTATGGTCGCGGGCCTGGGCGCTGCGAGGGGGGACCTCCGGGCGCCACCCGGAACTGTCACCATGAGCTGCGTTCATCCTCGTCTCTTCCTGCTCCTCGCGCTCGGCGCTTCGACCCTTTGGACGACGGGCTGCCAGACGCGGCCGCGCATCGTCGGGGCCGCGGTGAAGGTGCAGCCCGAGGGGCGCCTCGCCAGCGTCAATCCTTCGGACATCGCGATCGCGCCCGTCGAGGTCGTGACCCCGTCCGTCGAGGTGCCCACGGAGGCCCTGCGCCGCTCGGCGGGGGGCTTCCTGCCGCGCAAGCGCTACAGCCCGCTGCGCATCGAGAACGTCGACAACACGCTCGTCGGCACGGAGCCCGCGAGCTACCGCGCGGGTTCGTTGCGCGAGGACGCGGTGCTCGAGCTCACGGTGCACGCATGGGATGCGTCGCTGTGGGGCGTGCGCCGCACGTTGACGGTCGATGTGGAGGCCCGCTTTGTGGAGCCCGGCCGCACGACCGGAGCGCCGCTGTGGACGGGCCGCCTGAGCCAACGCTTCGACTTCACGGGCCTCGAGCGCGGCGCGTCCGACAACGGGACCCTGCTGCAGCTCGCGTGCGACCAGATCATTGCCGAGCTCCTGGCGCCGCTCCCCGCGCGCGACATCGCCGTCGGACCACGCTCGGCGTTCAACTGAACCCGCCCAACGACGCATCCCCACTGCGGAGACGCGTCGAACGGTACCAGGTACGAGTTGGCGGCGGGGCGCCCGCAGGCGCGCGCTTCGCGCGCGCGCCTGCGTGGGC
>CAYOBN010000035.1:0-47795 GCA_964402175.1 uncultured Planctomycetaceae bacterium
GCTTCGCGATGCTGCGCGACGGCGTCTCACGCCTCGTGCGCGAGACCTGGGCCGCGGCCAAGCGCGCGGATCGGCTGATGGACCACGTTCGGGCCTGGATGCTCTACCGCAACTTCGTGCGCGGGTTCTCGAACCCGCGCTGGGAGGAGACCCCAGCGATGCTGCTCGGCATCACCGACCGCAAGCTCGGCTGGACCGAGCTCCTGCGCTGGAAGGGCAAGTACGCGGTCGACCTGCTGCGGCTCTGAAGGGGGGGTGGTGGGGTGACCAGATGAGGGGGGGGAGGCGACTCGAACGCGCTCCCTTGCCCCAACTCACTGGGCCAGGGTCATGGGATGGAGATGGGGTTGTTCTTCGCGAAGGCGACCGCCTCCGGATACCCCGCATCGAAATGCCGAATCACCCCCATCCCCGGATCCGCAGTGAGCACCGCCTGCAACGCCTCAGCCGCCTCGACCGTGCCATCGGCCACGGTGACCTGCCCCGCATGCAACGAATACCCGATGCCGACGCCCCCGCCATGGTGAAAGCTCACCCAGCTCGCCCCCGACGCGGTGTTCACGAGCGCGTTGAGGATCGCCCAGTCCGCGACGGCATCGGTGCCGTCCCGCATGGCCTCGGTCTCGCGGTTCGGCGAGGCCACGGAGCCGCAGTCCAGGTGATCGCGGCCGATGACGATCGGGGCCTTGAGGCGACCGGTGCGGACGGCTTCGTTGAAGGCGAGGCCCGCTTTGGCGCGGGCGCCGTAACCGAGCCAGCAGATGCGCGCGGGGAGGCCTTGGAAAGCGACGCGTTCGCTGGCCATGCGGATCCAGCGCGCGAGGGCTTGGTCCTCGGGGAAGAGCTCGAGGATGATGCGGTCGGTCTCTGCGATGTCGGCGGGGTCGCCGGAGAGGGCGACCCAGCGGAAGGGGCCCTTGCCTTCGCAGAAGAGGGGGCGCACGTACTTCGGCACGAACCCTTCGAAGTCGAAGGCGTTCGTGAGCCCGGCCGCGAGGGCGTGGCCGCGCAGGTTGTTGCCGTAGTCGAACGTGTCGGCGCCGCGGGCCTGCAGCTCGATCATGAGCGCGCAGTGATCCTTCATCGTGCGGAAGGACTCCGCCTCGTAGCGGGCGCGGTCTTCGCTGCGCAACGCGAGCGCGGCGGCCAGGGGCAGGCCGTCGGGCACGTAACCGCCGACGGGATCGTGGGCGCTCGTCTGGTCGGTGAGGACGTCGGGGACGATGTCGCGCTCGATGAGGCGCCGCAGGAGCGTCGTCGCGTGACACGGCACGCCGATCGACTTGGCGACACCGGCCTGTTTCCACGCGAGCGCTTGGTCGATCGCGGCATCGAGGTCGTCGATGCGCACGTCGAGGTAGCGCGTGCGGAGGCGGAAGTCGATGCGCGCGGGGTCGATGTCGGCGGCGAGGAAGGTGCCCTCGTTCATCGTCGCTGCCAGCGGCTGCGCGCCGCCCATGCCGCCTAGGCCGGCGGTGACGACGAGGCGGTGGCGCAGGGTCCCGCCGAAGTGCGCGGCGGCGGCCGCGGCGAAGGTCTCGTAGGTGCCCTGCAGGATGCCCTGGGTGCCGATGTAGATCCACGACCCCGCGGTCATCTGGCCGTACATCATCTTCCCGGCCTCTTCGAGCGCGCGGAAGTGCTCCCACGTCGCCCACTTGCCGACGAGGTTCGAGTTCGCGATGAGCACACGCGGCGCGCGGCGGTGGGTCCGGAACACACCGACGGGCTTGCCGGACTGCACGAGCAGCGTCTCGTCGGGCTCGAGGCGCTGGAGCGCGCGCACGATGGCCTCGAACGACGCCCAGTCGCGCGCGGCTTTCCCCGTGCCGCCGTAGACGACGAGGTGCGCGGGGTCCTCGGCCACCTCGGCATCGAGGTTGTTGAGGAGCATGCGCATGGCCGCCTCCGCCGCCCAGGTCTTGCAGGTGCGCTCGGGGCCGCGCGGGGCCCGCTGGGGACCGGGGGTGACGCGGAAGGGGGCGGCCTCGGGCCGGGGTTCGGAGGAGGTGCGGGTCATCGCGGTCGGGTTCGTCGCCGGGTCGCCGGTTGGATCCAAGCGCCCAGTCTAAAGCGCAGCCGGACGCTGCAAGTGCCCGCCCGCCCGGGGGTTAGGCAGGCCAGAGGTGACTCTGCGTCATTTTTCGACGTTCCGTCGCATACACTTCTGACGAAGCGTCGAAAAACGAACGTCCGTCAGGAAGGCCACCTCCGAGGCTCCCATGTCCACCCCCACCGGCTCCCGCAAGCAGCGCGAGGTCGCCCAGCGCGAGGCGCTGCTGCTCGACACCGCCCAAGCGCTCCTCATCGAGCGCGGCTACATCGGGCTCACGATGGACCGCCTGGCCGAGGCCACCGAGTTCTCGAAGGGCACCGTCTACCAGCACTTCGCGAACAAAGAGGACCTGGTCGCCGCGATCGCCGAGCGCAGCAGCAGCATGCGCGCCGCCCTCTTCGAGCGCGCGCTCGAGTTCTCGGGCCATCCCCGCGAGCGCATGGGCGCGATCGGCGTCGCCGCCGAGCTCTTCCTGCACCTCTACCCCCACCACGAACAGGCGGAGCGCATCGTCAAGACGAGCTCCATCCGCGACAAGGTCAGCGCCGAGCGCGGCGCGGCCCTCGGCGCCTGTGAAGCCCGCTGCTTCGCAGCCGCCCTGCAGATCGTGCAGGAAGCGCGCGCACAGGGCGACCTCGTGCTGCGCCCCGAGCAGACCCCGCAGCAGCTCTGCATGGGCCTCTGGAACCTCTACATGGGCGCGTTCCTCATGCGCGACCTCGAGCTCTTCCTAGACGACCCCGCGCTGACGGATCCGATGGGCGTGCTCTTCGCCAACGCCCAGATGCTGCTCGACGGCTTCGGCTGGCGGCCGCTCTCCACCGAGCTCGACTACTCCGCGGCGCGCCTGCGCGCGTTCCGCGAGCTCTTCCCCGACGAAGCGCGCAGCGCCGGACTCCTCCAACCTTGACCATGAAGCTCGGTTCTCTCGCCACGTCGGCGCTCTTCGTCGTCGGTCTCATCGGCTGCGGCGCAGGAGTCCTCGCGCTTGTCGGACCCAACCCCGGCAGCGATCCGTCCCTCGCGTCCCCCACCGCGGCGCGGCCGCTGCCCGTCGAGACCGCGCTCGTGCGGCGCGAGTCCTCCGTCGTGTTGCCCCGCCGCGCGACCGGTGAGCTCGCCGCAAGGCGCCGCGTCGAGCTCGCGTTCGAGGTCGCTGGCGAAGTGCGCGAGGTGCTCGTCGACGCTGGCTCAGCGGTGCGCCAGGGCGACGTCCTCGCGCGCCTGGATGCGCGCCGCATCACCGCGCGGCGCACGGAGCTCGCCGCACAGCGCCGCGCCGCCGAGGCCCTGCTCGACGAGCTCATCAAGGGCCCGCGCAAAGAGACCCTCGACGCAGCGCGCGCGGACCTCGCCGCGCGCGATGCGGAGCTCGCGCTCGTCGACGCGCGCCTCGTACGCCGCCGCGACCTGGCTGGTGGCGCCGTCGCCGCCGAGACCGTGCTCGACCTGGAAGCCGAGCGCGCCGCCCGCAGCGCCGCCCGCGCCGCAGCCGCGGCGGTCCTGGAGGAGCTCCAGAGCGGCACCCGCGCCGAGCGCATCGCCGCCCAACGCGCCACCGTCGAGCAGCTCGACGCCGCCCTCGCGCTGCTGCAGCTCGACCTCGACGACACCGAGCTCCACGCCCCCTTCGACGCCATCGTCGCCGAGCGCCTCGTCGACGAAGGAGCGCTCGTCAACGCCGGCACACCGACGCTCACCCTCGTCGAACACGGCGCGCTCGAAGCCCGCTTCGGGCTCGCGCCCGACGTCGCTGCAGCAGCGCTCGTTGAACCCGACGGTCCAAAGCTCACCCTGCGCGGCACAGCTCTGCACTTCACCGCGGTGCGGCTGCTGCCCGACGTCGACCGTGCCACCCGCACGCGCACCCTCGTCTTCGACGGCATCCGCGCCGCCGAGCCCAGCACCTTGCCCCCCCTCGCGGCCGGTGAGACCGTCGAACTCGCGCTCGACCTCTCCGTCGCGGCGGACGGGTTCTGGATCCCGCTCGCGGCCCTCAGCCAAGGGACCCGCGGCCTCTGGAGCCTCTTCGTCGCGCGCCCCTCGCAGTCGCACGCCGATCGGCTCGTCCTCGACCGCGCCGATGTCGAGGTCCTGCACATCAGCGACGGCCGCGCGTTCGTGCGTGGCACCCTCGCGGACGGCGATCGTGCGGTCCTCTCCGGCAGCCAACGCCTCGTGCCCGGCCAACACGTGACGCTCGCGCCGGAGGCCCTCGAGTGAGCGCCCTCAGCCAAGGCTTCGATCTGGCGACGCTCTTCGCGCGTCGGCCGCGCCTCGTCGCGCTCACGGTGCTCTTGCTCGCCGCGGCAGGCCTCGCCGCGCTGGAGCTCTCACCCCGAGCCGAGGACCCGGAGCTCCAGGGCCGCTTCGCGACGATTACCACGTTCCTGCCCGGCGCCGACGCACGGCGCGTCGAAGCCCTCGTCACCGAGCCCATCGAAGACGCCCTGGCCGAGTTCGAGGAGATCCGCACCTACGACTCGGTCTCACGCTCCGGCGTCTCGCTCGTGACCATCGAGCTGCGCGACGAGATCGGCGGCGCGAAGATCGACGAAGTCTGGTCCCGCGTCCGCGACGAGCTCGTCGACGTGAGGGCCCTCTTGCCGAGCGCAGCGACTGCGCCCGATTTCGAAGAGCTCAAGATCATCGCGTACACGCTGCTCGTCGGCCTCGAAGCGACCACCCCTGCTGCCCTCGGGCAGCCCTCGGAGCTCCGTGCGGTGCTCGGGCGGCACGCCGAAGAGCTCGCCGATCGCTTGCGCGCACTGCGTGGCACCGAAGACGTCAGCCTCTTCGGCGCGCCCGACGAAGAAGTGCTCATCGAGGTCGACACAGGAGCCCTCGCGGCGCTCGGCCTGGACGCCGCGACGCTCGCCGCTGCGCTGGAGGCTGCCGACGCCAAGGTCCCCGCCGGCCTCGTACGCGGGACCTCCGATGACCTCTTGATCGAGGTATCCGGAGAGCTCACTGGGCTCGACCGCCTGCGCGAAGTCATCCTGCGGGAAGGCCCCGACGGGCGGCTCGTACGCCTCGCGGACGTCGCCACCCTGCGCCGCACGGAGCGCACCCCGCCGCTGCGACAAGCCCTGATCGACGGCAACGACGGCGTCGTCGTCGCCGCCCGCATGCAGACGAGCCAGCGCGTCGACCGCTGGGCCGCAGCAGCCCGCGCGCGCCTCAGCGAGTTCGAGCGCACGCTGCCCGACGGAGTCCGCCTGCGCACGATCTTCGATCAGAGCCGCTACACCGAGGCGCGCCTCGGATCGCTCGTCACGAACTTCGTCACCGGCGCCGCGCTCGTCGTCCTCGTGCTCCTCGTGACGATGGGTCTGCGCTCGGCGCTCGTCGTGGGCTTCTCCCTCCCCCTCACGACCCTCGTCGTGCTCGCGGGGATGCGCGCCCTCGGCATCCCGCTGCACCAGATGTCGATCGCGGGGCTCATCATCGCCCTCGGACTCCTCATCGACAACGCGATCGTCGTCGTCGACGAGGTCCGGCGCCGCATCGATGAACACGACGACCCCGTGCACGCGATCGGCGCCGCAGTGCGCCACCTCTCTGTGCCGCTGTTCGGCTCGACGTTGACGACGTGCCTCTCCTTCGGCCCGATCGCGCTGATGCCCGGCAGCGCCGGCGAGTTCGTCGGAGCGATGGCCGTCACGGTCATCCTCGCCGTTGCGAGCTCGCTCGTGCTCGCGCTGACCGTGATCCCTGCGCTGCTCGGCTTCATCGAGCGCTGGCGGCCGCTGCGCTCGAAGAGCGCCCTGGCGCACGGCTTGTCGCTGCGCAGGTTGACGCCTGCGTACACGCGAGTGTTGACCTTCATGGTCGCTCACCCCGTGCTCGGAGTCGCCTTCGCGGTCACCCTACCGCTGACCGGAGTCATCACCGCGACTCGCCTCCCAGAGCAGTTCTTCCCGCCCGCCGACCGCGATCAGTTCGTGGTCGATCTGCGCCTGGATCCGACCGCTTCGCTCGCTCGCACGCGTGAGGTCGCGCTCGCGGCGCGCGCGCTGATGCTCGAACATCCGCGGGTCGACCAAGTGCACATGTTCCTCGGGGCCAGCGCGCCGAAGTTCTACTACAACCTGCTCGAGAACATCGACGGCGCCAGCTTCTACGCGCAAGCGCTCGTGCAGCTCGATGGACCCGAGGGCTCGCTAGGTGTTGTACGCGAGCTCCAAGCGCGGCTCGACGCAGCGCTGCCCGAGGTCATGACATTGGGCAAGCAGATCGAACAAGGCCCGCCCTTCGAGGCGCCTGTCGAGCTGCACGTCTTCGGCCCCGACGTCGACGAGCTGCGCCGGATCTCGGACGAGATGCGCGCCACCCTCGCCGCACTGCCACACGTCACCCACACCCGCGCGACCGTCGAAGAGGCGGCGCCGAAGCTGCGGGCCGTTATGGACGAAGCCGAAGCCCGCCGCGCGGGGCTCACGAACCTCACGGTGGCGCGCGCGCTCGCGGCCGCCTTCGAAGGAGTCATCGGCGGCTCCGTCGTCGAAGGCAGCGAAGAGCTCCCCGTCCGGGTCCGCTCCGCCGACGCCGATCGCGCAAGGACCGCCGACGCTCTGGCGCTCGCCCTGCCCGTGCACGGCAGAGACGGTACGCCGGAGTGGACCTCGCTCGACACCGTCGCTCGGCTCGAGCTCGAAGCCGAGGCCGCGGGCATCACGCACAAGAACGGCGAGCGCGCGACCTCCATCCAGGGTTTCCTCGATGCCGGTGTGCTGCCGAGCACCGTCCTGACGCGCTTCCTCGACGTCCTCGGCGACCCTCGCGATGGCCAGGGCTTCGAGCTGCCCGACGGATACCGCATGGTCGTCGGCGGCGAGAGCGCGGAGCGCGATGAAGCCGTCGGCAACCTGGCATCGTCCGCGGTCCTGCTGATGATCCTGATGGCCGCTTCGCTCGTGCTGACGTTCAACTCGTTCCGGCTCGGCGCGCTCATCGGCGCGGTCGCAGCGCTGTCCGTCGGCCTGGCGCTGCTCGCGATCGGCCTCGCGGGTTACCCCTTCGGCTTCATGACGATCGTGGGCGCGATGGGCCTCGTGGGGGTCGCGATCAACGACTCGATCGTCGTCCTCGCGGCGCTGCGCGAAGACGAAGGCGCGCGGCGCGGAGACGTCGAAGCCACGGTCCGGGTCCTCGTCGGCGCGACCCGCCACGTCCTGTCGACGACCTTGACGACAGCTTTCGGCTTCCTGCCGCTCGTCCTGGGCGGCGGCGCGTTCTGGCCGCCGGTGGGCGTCGCGATCGGCGGCGGAGTGCTCGGCGCGACGGTCATCGCGCTGTCGTTCGTGCCCGCCGTCCACCGCGTCCTGAGCCGCAGCCCTCGGAGCGCGCTCACCTGAGGTCCTGGGCCGGATATCGTCTCGGCCCATGACCGGCGCACTTCGCCCAGACTTCGACGCTGCGCTCGCACGCGCCGTGCTCGCAACACACTTCGGAATCTCCGCCGAAGTCGAGGACCTACCCGGCGAGCGCGATCGGAACTTCGCTGTACGGACGCCCGAGGGCCGGCGCTTCGTGCTCAAGTTCGCGGCCGAGGACGAACTCGAGAGCGCGCTCTCGTTCCAGGCGGCGCTCGTCGCACACATCGCGCAGGTCGCGCCAGAGGTCCCGGTGCCGCGCTTCTGCGATCGGGTCGACGGTACGGGTCCCCTGCGCGTCGAAGGACGCGACGGTCGCCGCCACTTCGTCCGGGTCGCGACGTGGCTCCCCGGCGCGCTGCTCGCTCACACCCGACCGCGCACCGCGGCGCTGCACGCCGAGCTCGGCGCGACGCTCGGGCGTCTCGACCGGGCGCTCGCGACGTTCCACCACCCAGCGGCGCGACGCGCGGGCTTCGAATGGGACCTCACGAACGGTCTCGCTGTGATCGCGGAGAACCTCGCGCACGTCCACGAACCGGCCGAGCGCGCGCTGCTCGAGCGCACACGTCGCGCGATCGAAGCGGCCCTGGCAACCCACTCACCAGAGCTGCGCCGCTCGGTGGCGCACAACGACGCCAACGATCACAACGTCCTCGTCGCGCTGGACCTCGCGGGCGGCGCCGCCATCACCGGGTTGATCGACCTCGGCGACGCGTGCGAGACCTGGACGGCGGCAGAGCCCGCGATCGCGGCCGCGTACGCGGCGCTCGACAAGGAGCTGCCGCTCGCGACGATCGCGCAGGTCGTCGCGGGTTACCACCGCGAGCATCCGCTGAACGAAGCCGAGCTCGCGGTCGTGTTCCCGCTGGTCCAGCTGCGCCTCGCGGTCAGCGTCGCGCTCGCCGCACGCAATGCTCAGCGCTTTCCGGACGACGCGTACCTGCAAGTGACGGCGCGGCCCGCATGGCGCACGCTCGCGCAGCTCGCCGAGGTGCCCCCCGCGCTCGCTCTGGCCGAGCTGCGCGGCGCAGCGGGGCTCGATCCGGCGCCTCACTCGACACGGGCGCTCACTTGGATCGGCGGACATCGCCCTGTTCCGGTGATGGCGGGTGACCTCGCCGCGGCGCCGCGGGTCGATCTCTCCGTCGCGAGCACCCTGACCAGCGGAGAAGGGGGCGACCTCGACGTTCCTAGCTGGGGTGAGCGTGTCGAGGCGCTCATCGCAGCAGCGCCCGAACACGTCGCGGTCGGCTACTACGGCGAAGCGCGGCTCGTCTACGACACACCGCAGTTCGACGCACCGAGCGATACCCAGCCCGAACGCCGCACCATCCACCTGGGGGTCGACGTCTTCGCGCCCGCCGGCACCGCGGTCGTGGCGCCGTACGCTGCGACGGTGGTCTCCGTCGCCGACAACGACCTGCCGCTCGACTACGGCCCCACGGTGATCCTGCGCCACGAACCCGCGCCCGACGTCGTCTTCGACACGCTCTACGGGCACCTCGACCGCGAAGTGCTCACCCGCCTCGCTCCGGGCGCACCGCTCGCGGCGGGCGCGCTGGTCGGTCGCCTCGGTCCGCCAGCGCACAACGGCGGCTGGACCCCGCACCTCCACCTGCAGCTCCTCGATCCGACGCTCGCAGCCGTTGGGGACGCGCCAGGTGTCGCCGCGCCAAACCTGGCCGACACGTGGCTCGCACTGTGCCCCGACCCCGCGCCGCTGCTCGGCCTCGCGTCCGCTCGCGCGCCTCGCCCGCGAACCGCGGCGCTCCTGGCCGCACGGCGCGCGCGCCTCGGTCCTTCGCTCTCGCTCAGCTACCGCCGCCCGCTCACGATCGTGAAGGGCCGCGGCGCGCTGCTGTTCGATGCCGAAGGCCGTCGGTACCTCGACTGTGTCAACAACGTGGCCCACGTCGGGCACTGTCATCCGCACGTCGTAGAGAGCGGCGCGCGCCAGATGGCGGTGCTGAACACCAACACGCGCTATCTTCATCCCACGATCCTGGAGTACACCGAGCGGCTGCTCGCGAAGCTCCCCGCGCCCCTCGAGGTGCTCTACCTCGTGTGCAGCGGCAGCGAAGCGAACGAGCTCGCGCTGCGCCTCGCGCGCACCGCGACCGGAGCGCGCGATGTGCTCGTTCAAGAGGCGGGTTACCACGGCAACACGCAGGGCCTCGTCGAGCTCTCGCACTACAAGTTCGCGGGCAAAGGCGGCTTCACACCGCCGCCGCACGTGCACGTCATCCCGCTGCCCGACCCCGACGGCGGGCGCCATCGCGGCGCAGCGAGCGGGCCCGCGTACGTGCGCGAGGTCGAGCGCCTGCTGGGCGACCTCGCCGCACAGGGCCGCCGCCCCGCTGCGCTCCTCGCCGAGGCCATCATCGGCTGCGGCGGCCAGATCGTCCCGCCCGCCGGTTACCTCCGCGGCGCGTTCGAAGCCGTGCGGCGCGCCGGCGGCGTCGCCATCGCCGACGAGGTCCAAGTGGGCTTCGGCCGGGTCGGCAGCCACTTCTGGGCCTTCGACGAAGCCGGCGCCGTGCCGGACATCGTGACGATGGGCAAGCCCATCGGGAACGGGCACCCGCTGGGCGCCGTCGCCACGACGCGCGCTATCGCGGACGCGTTCCACAACGGGATGGAGTACTTCAACACGTTCGGCGGCAACCCGGTCTCCTGCGCGATCGGGGCGGCGGTGCTGGACGTGCTCGAACGGGAGGACCTCCCCAGGAACGCGCTGGCCCGCGGGCAACAGCTCCTCCAAGGCGCCGCGGAGCTCCGGGCCGTGTCGCCCCTCGTCGGGGCCGTGCGCGGGCGGGGCCTCTACCAAGGCATCGCCCTCGAGCGCGGAGGCGCCCCCGCCACCGCGGAGGCGCACTACGTGCGCGAGCGCCTGCGAGAACGCGCGTTCCTGGTCAGCACCGACGGGCCCCACGACAACGTCCTCAAGCTGAAGCCGCCCCTCGTGATCTCCGAGGGGCAGATCGCGGGGCTGCTCGCGGCCCTCGCGGACGTGCTGGCCGAGGCCCCGCTCCGGGGGTAGGCCCGAAACGAGCAAAAAAGAGAGCAAAAACCGTGGCGCTCCGCGCGCTCCAGCGCGCCAAAGGGGAAGGGCGGGCGCAGTGCCCCCTCGATCACCCCCCCTCACACCATGGTTCGGACCAACCTTCGCAGCGTGGGCGACGCCGAGGAGTTCCACCGTGCCCTCGATCGGGCCCAGCGGGGCGACCCAGCGGCCCTCGAGGCCCTCACCCGCCGTTATTACCCCACTGTCCAGGCGCTGGTCCACCACCGCCTGGCCAGCGACATGCGCCGCTCGCGGCCCTGGCTGACCTCCAGGTTCAGCACGGGCGACATCGTGCAGGAGGTCTTCCAGGGCGTCCTGCGCGACGTCGGCGCCTTCGCCGGCGAGACCGAAGAGGCCTTTGTCGGGTTCCTGGCGACGATGGTCCGCAACCGCATCATCGACGCGGTGCGCTTCCACGAAGCCAGCCAGCGCGACGGTCGGCGTGGCCAGGGCATGCAGCCGGGCTTCGACGCCGAAGGCTCCGAGCGCGACCCCGCCGAAGCGGTCGCCTCCGCCGAGGAGCTGGAGCGCTTCTTCGAGGCCCTCGCCGCCTTCAGCCCGCGCGAGCAGCACCTCCTGCGCGCCCGCCTCGACGGGGTCGCGACGTTCAAAGAGCTCGCCGCGCAGCTCGGGTACGGCTCCGAGTCCGCCGCGCGTCGGGCGTTCTTCGACGTCCAAGCGAAGTTGGCGCTACGCTTGAGGACCGCATAGTTCCCCGGCGATGCTGCTCGGCCCAGAGGACCACGACGAAGCGCTGCTCGAGCTCGTCACGCGCGCGCTCGAGCTGCGTGACATGGGCCGCGAAGACTGGCTCAGCGCCGCGTGCGCCGAGCAGCCCAGCGCGACGGAGAGCGTCCGCCGCGCGGTCGAGCGCGTCTCGGGACTGAAGGCGCTCCTCGACCGCTCCGCGCACTTCGACCCGCTGCTCGGGCGTGAGCTGGGCGGGCGCTTCCGTCTGAGCGAGCGCATCGGCTCGGGCGCGATGGGCGTGGTGTACCTCGCCGAGGACCTCCAGCTCGGCCGGCGGGTTGCATGCAAGGTCGTGCGGCACGGCCTGATGGCGCGCGACCATGCGCTCGCGCGCTTCGACCGCGAGGCGCGCGCGCTCGCGGCCGTCCAACACCCCGCCGTCGTCGCCATCCACGACCGCGGCCAGAGCGACGACGACGCGGTGTACATCGTGATGGAGCTCATCGAGGGGACGTCCCTCGCCGAGCTCGTCGACGTCGCAGCCGGGCAGCCCTCGACGCTGAAGCACGACAGCAACGCCTGGCTCGAGGAGCAGCTCGGTATCGAGCGCGCAGGCGAACGCAGCTACGTGCGCACCGTCGTGCGCTGGATCGCGGAGCTCGCCGCCGGCCTCGAAGTCGTGCACCGCGCCGGCGTGCTGCACCGCGACGTCAAACCGTCGAACATCCTGGTCCGCCGCGACGGGCGACCGGCGCTGGTCGACTTCGGGATCGCGCTGCTGGAGGGCAATCCGGGGCTCACGCGCGGCGCCACGAGCCTCGGGACACCGGCGTACATGCCGCCGGAGGCCTTGACCCCGAGCCACGGCCACGCTCCGACCGGCGATGTCTACAGCCTGACGGCGACGCTGTACCACCTCCTGACCCTCGCGCCGCCCTACGCGGGCACGCCGCCCCAGATCCTCGCTGCGCTCGCCACACGCGAGCCGCGGCCCGCGGAGCGCGTACGCGCGGGCTTGCCCCGCGACCTGTGCGCGATCCTCGATCGCGGGATGCATCGCTCACCCGCCGCGCGCTACCAAAGCGCCGCCGCCCTCGAAGCCGATCTGCGGGCGTTCCTCGAGCACCGCCCCGTCACGGCGCGGCCGATCACTCCGCTGGCGCGGACCGCGCGCCGCCTCGCACGCTCGCGTGCGGTGCACGGGGCGCTCATCACCTTCGCGGTCGTGCTCCTCTGGCTCGGCGGGCAAGAGCTCGCAGCACGACGCGATGCCGCGCGAGCGCTCGAAGCGGCGCAGCTCTGGGCGGTCCTGCCGCCGAACTTGACGCTCTATGGGCTCGACAACCGGGTCGACCGCGACACCGGCGATCGCAGGGAGATCGAGCGCACGCTCGATCGGCTCGTCGCGCTCGGGAGCGACCCGGTTCGTGTCCGGACACTGCGCGGCGCATACCACCTGGATCATGGCGCCGTGGAGGCTGCCGCAGCAGACCTGGCTGTGGTCGCCGAGCTCGTCCCGACCCCTTTTGCGCGCGCGCTTGCGGCGCGTTACGCCGCTGTCCCAAGCGGCCAGGCTGGCGCGCACGCTGTCGACGTGGCGGAGCTGCCGCCCGACGAGACCGTCGAAGATCGTTACCTCGTGGTCTTCCACCTCCTTCGGGAGGGTGACCCCGAGTCCGCTGCGGACGCGCTCGCTGCGCTCGAAGATCCGTCTCTGCGCGCGATCGACCACGCAGAGGGCTTGCGCCTCGCATTCACGGTCTATGACGAGCTGGAGCCCAAGGAGCGGCGGCTGCTCGCCGCGCAGCGCCACGAAGAGCTCCTTCAGCTCGAAGCGCGCCTCGGCCGACGGACCGCGACGACCGCCCATATCGCAGGCCGCGCGCTAGCGGTGCAAGGCCGTCACGCAGAGGCGCTGACCGCCTGCGAAGAAGGGCTCGCGCTCGCGCCGCGCGCGCACGTCCTGCGCTTGAACGCGGGCTACGCGGCGCTCGGCATCCGAGATTTGGAGCGCGCCGAGGAGCACCTCCGCATCGCGCTCGAGGTGCGCCCCGACTACCTGCACACCGTCGAGAACCTGCTCTGGGTCCAACTCGCCGGCGGCCGCTTCGACGCAGCGCGCGCGACGCTCACCGCGTACGGGTCCGATTCCGCGGGAGAGCGCGCGGAGTGGACCGAGCGCTGGCGCGGTGTCATCGCCAGCTACGCCGCGCTCGATGCACGCCGCCGCGGCGACGATGTAGCGTACGCCGTCGAACGTTCGCTCGCCGCCCCGGCTGAGGCCGACGACGACAGCGCCGACGCGCTCGGCGCGCTCCGGCGCGCCGTCGCAAGCGAAGACGGCGAGTCGCTCTTCCGTGCGCTGGGCGAGCTCTTGCTCCATGAGCCCTTCAACTGGTGGCGACGCGACCTCGCGCTCGAAGCGCTGCCGCCGTCCCTCTCGAGCGCCTCGACCGAGTTGGTGCGCCGACTCCTCGAAGCTCGCTGACCAGAACACCGAACCTGGCTTCCATTCCTCGATACCGTGACTTCCATGTTGCATCCGTCCCGACCGCGAAGCGTCTGGTCCCTGGTCCTCTTCAGCTCCCTCAGCACTCTCGGCGCAGCCCAGACGGACCCCACTCCGTCGACCCAGGTCCTGCCCGCCAGCGCGCAAGGGCCGCTGAGCGCTTGGCCCGTAGGGCTGATCCTCGAGCCACCGTCGAACGCGCCGACCGAGCCGCAGCCGATCGTGATCCACACCTCGGGCCAAGCGCCGCAGCCGAACCAGGCGTGGACCGAGAGCGCGTTCGGAGCGCCGAGTCTGCTCTTCCCCGACTATTCGCGGGAAGCGCTGACAAGCCATTGGGCTCCGGAGCTGCACCCTGCAGAGTTCGGCGGTGTCTCGACCGGTGGAGACATCTGTCCGCCCGTGGACGCTGCAGGCCGCCTGCAATTGACGAATCCGAGCCGCTGGTATGTGTTGACGGTGACCGTCGCCAACGATGCCCAAGGCTTGCCAGGCTCGCTCGTCCGTGCAGCGGGCGCCAACGGCCGCAATCGCTCGGCGGACATCTTCTCGTACTACGTGGACGGCACGACGATCCTGCGGCAGTCCTTGGTCAACACCACCCGCGTCGAGTACCTGCGCGAGCAGCTCACGCTCGAGAACGCGCCCGGCTATCAGGGCAACCCGAGCGCCCCCACCCCTGAGATCGCAGGGCTCGATTGGGCGATGGGAGTCATCGCACACGACCCGCAGGGTCAGGGCTCGTTCGCTTTCCCGGTCCGTACGCGCTTCTACTTCACGCTGACCAAGGACTGGCTCACCTTCGCGCCTGGGCTGCAGTTCATGGATCAACGTCTCGGGACGCAGATGCTGGCCAACGCCGCTTCTGTCTACGTGATGGATTGGGGGCCCTATGGGCCGAACGGCTCGCTCGCCTGGTCACAGCCCGAGGTCGCGGTCTCGCGCGAACGGCTCGTCGATGGCACCGCGATCATCGATGTGTCGGCGCTCGAGATCGACGCGCTCAGCGTCGATCAAGGGCCTGCATTCCAAGCTCCCCATGATCCGCACCGCGTCATCGTCTCCTTCACGCCGGCGAGCGACGCTGCGACGAGCGAGGCGAACGGCTTCGACCAGATCCTCGTGCGCCAGTTCGCGCCGTCCGACACGCCGCTGAAGCCCCTCAGCACCCCGCTCGCGAGCGCGAGCCAAGGTGCGCCGCTCTCGGCCAAACTCGGCTTGCGGCGCCGGGGTCACCAGCAGAGCGGACAACCGCCGCTGCCCACACCGGACGACGTGCGCAACACGTGCGGCGGGGACCCCGACGAATACGCTGCGCTCGAGCGCACGGTCGGTTTCCCGGTGGACGAGCCCGCGACTGCGAGCGAAGGCCTCGGCCTCTCGATCGCGCGCACGAGCCCACCCGCCCGCGACCTGTTGGCGAAGAACCACGTGATGACGACCGGCATCGAGCTGTCGCTCCCAGGCGGCCCGGTATGTGTCGCGGGCGTCGTGGCGTACGAGGTCCGCTTCATGAAACCCGGTGGCACGTACGGCAACCCGAGCTGGGGCGCCTGGCAGCAGCTCTTCGTGGCGACCGTGTTCCCCGGAACGAGCACCCACTCCCTCGAATGGAGCGACACCTACTCGAAGGACTGGACACACGTCCAATTCCGCGCGACCACGGTCGGTGTCACCGCGACGGGCAGTATCCACATCCTCGAGGGGAGCCCGGTGCTCGGTCTGCGCTACTGAGCGCTTCGACGAGCGACTCCGCGAGGTGCGTCGCGAGCCGGAGCCACCGGCCACGCGCACCTCGCGCGCGGGGAAAGCGCTGCGAGACCTCGAGCTCGATGCCGGCGTAGCGCGCATCCGGCAGCGCCGTTCGGAGCGCCGTGGTCAGTCCGTCGTCCGTCCCGCGATACGGCCGATTGCGCGCGAGCCTGAGGCGCGGCTCGCGCGCGGCCAAGCGCCTTTGCCATGCGGCGACCACGGCGGCTTCGAAGGGACGCCTCGGGTCGTAGAGGAAGCCGACGTCCACGTCGCGCGTGACGCCTCGGAGCCGGGGCGTGAAGCTGTGCACGCCGATGTGCACCACGGGTCCCCGAGCTTCGACGGCGGCGCTGACACGCGCCCGATGGGGCGTCCAGACCTCGGCGAGCGCGCGCTCGCGCAGCGCTTCGGGCAGCGCGCGTGCATAACGCGAGAAGAGCTCGGGGTTGTCCGCGCTGCGGTTCGCGTCGACGAGGAGCCGCGTCACGCGGTTCACGAAGAGCGGCGCGCCCGTCGCGTCGGCGAGGAGCTCACCGAGCTCCTCGGTGCCGGGGTCGTGGCCGCGGTGTGAAGCGAGCACCCGCGGCGGCGGCTGGAAGCGCCGACGAAACGCGCGCGGGATCAGGTTGCCCGCATGCTCGCAGGAGAGCACGAGCCGCTGCCCTGCGCCGCTCGCGGGGCGCGGGCTCAGAAGAGCTCCCCCTTGACGAGGCAGTCCGCCAGGCGCAACCAAACCGCCTGGATCCGGCGAGCATCGGGCGCCGCTCCGAGCGCGTTGACGAGGCGCCGCGCAAGGGTGCCCCGCTCGAGGACCTCGTCGAGCACGGGCCCTAGCTCGGCGAACTCTGCCTCCAGGGCGGGGAACGCGCTGCGTGTGCTCTGGATCAGCTTGCGCCAGAGCTCTCCCGCCGTCATGGTGCTGCTGCAACCCAGGGCCTGCAGGAGCCCGTGGTGGGATACGAGCGCGGCTTCGCCATGGCGGTAGACCTCACCGAGCTGCCACGCGAGCGACTCGGTGGACAGCTCGTGCAGCCGCGCGAGCGGGACCCAGCGCTCCTCACAGAGCGCGCGCAGCACAGCGGTGATGCCGAGCGCCAACGCGAGGTCCGCGCGCGGCGTTTCCTGCACGTCGAGCACACGGATCTCGATGGCATTGCGCTGGAATCGCGCGATAGCCCCCCGCGCGTTCAAGAACTCGTGGCGCAAGACCCCGGCTCCATCCAGCCGCGCTGCGGCCGCGCGCAGCGGCTCGAAGATGCGCTCTTCGTACTCTGCCCGCGAGCGCAGGACCTCCGGTACGACGAGGCCCATCGCCTCGGGGATGCGCGCCTGGTGCGTGCAGTACACGTGCAGGCGATTGTCGAGGATCCCGTTGGTGAGCCCCTCCACCATCGGGGAGCTCGCTGCGAGGGCCGGGAGGAGCGGCAATACCGTACGGATCGCCGCGTGCAGGCGCTCGAACTCGTCGTCGCCATGGAACGGCAGATTGATGTGGCAGCTCTGCAGGTTCGCCCAGCCGTGCCGGAAACAGTCGAAGATGCGGTGATACGCGGTGTAGATCTCGGCGTTTTCGTGCGGCCAGAGCACCGTCTCGCGCCGCGGGTCCATCGTCGGGTGCATCGCGCCCGGCATGAGGCGCGCGCCGAAGTCCGCAAGGCGCTCATCGGCACGCTGCAGCGTCGCGTCGAAGTGACCAGCCCAACCCGCGAGGGACGGGGTCGGGCCGTCGGTCTTGAGCTCGATCACGTGCAGCGCCAGCTCGTTGGAGAGTCCGACCGGCCCGTCGCTGGCGTCCGTCGGCTCGCCGCCGGTGAAGGCTGCGAGCAGTCGGTCCGCGGCGGGCCGCACCGCGAGGGTGCGGCGGTCGACGATCATGTACTCGAGCTCGATGCCGTAGGCCTCGAACAGCCCCAGGGGGCGTGTTGTCTGTTCGCTCACAGGTACCTCCGCGCGCGCTTCTTCTGTTCGACCCGCGCCATGAAGTGGCGCATGACGCGCAAGTAGAGCTCGTCGCCGAGGACCTCGTCTTCGACCCCGGCGTCGATCGTCGGGTTGTCGTTGACCTCGATCACGACCACGTCCTTGCCGAGCTGCTTGAGGTCGACGCCGAAGAGGCCGTCCCCGTACAGCCCTGCGGCTTTGACCGCCAGCTCCACCACGGCCCGCGGCGCCTGCTCGACCGGGAGCGTGTCCGCGCGGCCGTAGCGCTTTGCGCCGCTCTTCTGGTCGCGATCGATGATCTGCCAGTGGCGCTTCGCCATGTAGTAGCGGCACGCGTAGAGCGGGTGGCCGTCGAGCACGCCGATGCGCCAATCGAACTCGGTGGGCTTGAACTCCTGCGCGATGACGAGCGAAGAGCGCTCGAAGAGCTGCTCCAGCCCTTGCTCGAGCTCCGCGCGCGTCGTGACCTTCGTCACGCCAGCGGAAAACGCGCTGTCCGGCTGCTTCAGGACACAGGGCAGGCCCAGCGTCGCTTCGACGTCCTTCGCCCGCTGGCGCGTCACGATCATCGTGCGCGGGGTGGGCACCTTGTGGCGCGCCATGAGCTCGCAGAGGTACACCTTGTTCATGCACTTCAGGATGGAGCTCGGGTCGTCGATGACGACGAGCCCCTCATCCTTCGCGCGCTCCGCGAAGCGGTAGGTGTAGTGGTTGACGCTGGTCGTGTCGCGGATGAAGAGAGCGTCGAACTCCGCCACTCGGCTGTACGCCTCGCGGTCGACGACCTCGACCGCAAATCCGACCGCCTCTCCGGCGCGAACGAAGCGCTTGATCGCGCGCGGATCGGAGGCGGGCTCCGGGTCACCGGGATCGCGCAGCAACGCCAGGTCGTAGCGCGGCTCGGGGCGCTTGCGGGGTTTGGGAGAACGACCCGAGAGATGGTCGACGAGCGCCGCGACGAGCAGCTCGCGCTGGTCATCGGTCAGCTCCTGCACATCGAGGGCGTCGACGTTGTGCATGAGCCACAACCCGTTCTTGCGCCGCTTGAAGTACGCGCGCAGAAGCGGCGCCTGGAACGTCAAGAAGAGCGCGCTCGCCAGCGCGGCGTAGCGCTTCGTGACGCCCTTACCGAAGAAGACATCGAGCTGGAACGCGCCCTCCGAGTGGGTCTCGAGCGCCTTCTGGATCAGCTCATCCAGCTCGTCCGCTGCGCTCTTCACGAGCGCCTGCGACTTGAGCTCCTGGGCCGTACCGACCGTCGGCAGCGGCCGGTGCCCGCGCGCCTCCGCAAGCAGCGAGACGTAGTAACCGAGGCGCTGATAACGCAGCGAGCGGCACAGGTTCACGACCCGCGTGCGCGGGCGCTCGGCGTACTGCGGCTCGGTGAGGTACGCATCCGCGGCGACGACTTCGACTCCTGGGAGCTCGAGCTGCCAGTCCTTGGGCTCGTTGACGATCACGAGTTGCTGGTTCATGCGGGGTCTCCTGCGGAGGTGCGCGCCGAGCCGCCGCGCGGCTCGACGACCAAGAAGTTGGCATCGTAGGTCAGAACACCGAGCAGGATCGAACAGACGACGCGCTCGGTCGAAACGGCGTAGTGGTGCGCCTCGGTCGGGTTGTCCGCCAACGGATCCGCGATCTGCACGGTCCGCGAGCGTTTGTCGTAGCCGGACAGCACCACGAAGTGGCCCGCGGGCAGACCTGCGAGGTCATCGGGTTGATCCGTCGGCGGCACCTCGCGGGCCTCCTGATAGAGGTACGTCGAGCTCAACCCCGTGAGGATCGGCGCGCCGCGGCGCAGGTACTTGCGGAGCAGCGCCCCTGTCAGATCGCGCCAAGCGATCGTCCCGCCGAGCATGAGGAACTCGAGGTACGCGCCCGTGGCGACGACGAGCTTCGTGTCGGCCTGCTTGAGCTCGCACTGGCGCCTCAGCCGCTCCGTGAGGTCCACACCGCCGCGTACGAACCACGTCGGATCGAAGACATGCAGGTTGTAGGTGTGGATGATCGCGCGGTATCCGCGGCGCAGCGCATCACAGCCGAGCATCACGGCCAAGGTCCCCCCGGTCGCGAGCTTCGGCGTGCGCCCGATGACCTCGGACAGCTCCTGATCGTCCCCGTAGTACCGGTAGACCGCGTGCAAGCAGGTCGGCCCACAGGTCGTCTGGTCAGGCTGGGGCAGGATGTCGACGTGCAAACGGTGCTGCATGGAAACGCGCCGCGTATCGTAGCGCCCCATGCTTGGATTCCGTCATCTGACCCTCTGCCTCCCCCTCGCGGCGTGTGCCCGCGAGGCGCACGACGAAGCCGCTCGCTCCGAGCTCGCGGCGCTCATCGCCGAGGATTGGGCGGCGCGGCTCGCCGACGATCCGCTCTTCGCGACTTCGGTCGGCGAAGCGGGGTACGCTGAGCGGCTCCCCGAGGTCTCCGCGAGCGCGCTGGAGCGCGGTGCCGAGCGCGATCGGACATTCTTGGCCCGCCTGCGCGCGGTGCCGACCGAGGCGCTCGCGCGCGAAGAGCGCGACACGCTGCTGCTGCTCCTCCGCGACGTCGACGGGCGCCTCCAGCGCTTCCACTTCGGCGAGCACGAAGTGCCCCTCAACAGCGACTCCGGCTTCCACACGGCGCTGCTCCGTTGGCCCGTCGAGCTGCCGACCGCCACGGTCGCCGAGCGCGCGGCCTACATCACGCGCCTCACGGGTGCGCCGCAGTACATCGCGCAGCACATGGAGAACATGCGGCGCGGCCTCGCGCGCGGCATGACCCTGCCCCGCGACATCGCGCGCGGGCTCGGCGCAGCGCTCGCTGCGCACACGGACGAGCGCTGCCTTGCCGCTCCAGAAGAGAGCGTCTTCTTCGGACCGTTCCGAAGGGAAGACATCGCCGCCGAAGAGCGGGACAGCGCGCGGCCCGCGGTGCGCGGGCTCGTGCGCGCGCTCGCGGAGCTGCGCCGGTTTCTGGACGAAGAGTACGCCGAGCGCTGCCGCAGCACGCTCGCCGCCGCGGACCTGCCCGACGGCCGCGCGTACTACGCGTTCTGCGTGCGCTGGTTCACGACGCTGGCGACGACCCCCAGAGAGGTCCACGAACGCGGCCTCGACGAAGTGGCGCGCATCCGGACCGAGATGGAGGTCGTGAAGCGCGCCCTCGGCTTCGAAGGCACGCTGGAGGCGCTCTTCGACGCGCTGCGCCGCGATCCGCGGCACTACGCGAAGACCCCCGACGAGCTGCTGGCCTTCGCCGAGCGGCGCTGCAAGCGCATCGACGGCCTGCTGCCGCGCTGGTTCGGCACGCTGCCGCGGCAACCGTACGGTGTGGCGCCCGTCCCCGACGACATCGCGCCGCGTTACACCACGGGGCGCTACGTGCCCGCCCCGCAGGACTCCACCCGCGCAGGGACGTACTGGGTCAACACGTACGACCTGCCGAGCCGACCGCTGTTTGTCATGCCTGCGCTGACGCTGCACGAAGCCGTCCCCGGGCACCATCTGCAGATCGCGCTCGCGCAAGAGCTCGCGCACCTGCCCCCGTTCAGGCGCCACCTCTACGTGGACGCCTTCGGCGAGGGCTGGGCGCTCTACTGCGAGTGGCTCGGTGTCGAGATGGGTGTGTACGACGGCCCCTACGAAGAGCTCGGTCGCCTCGTCTACGAGATGTGGCGCGCGTGCCGGCTCGTGGTCGACACCGGCCTGCACGAGCTCGGTTGGGGGCGGCAGCAAGCCATCGACTACCTGGCTGCGAACACGGCGCTCTCGCTGCACGAGTGCACGACCGAGGTCGACCGCTACATCGCGTGGCCCGGCCAAGCCCTCGCGTACAAGACCGGCGAGCTCGAGCTGCGCCGCCTGCGCCAGGAAGCCGAGCGGCGGCTCGGCCCGGCGTTCGACGTGCGCAGGTTCCACGACACGGTGCTGGGCGCGGGGACGGTCACGCTCGAGGTCCTGGCCGAGAGGGTTGCATCCACCTGGGCCGAGCGCTGACACTGCCGCGATGGCCAGCAGCCTCCTCGCCCTCCTCGACGATATCGCGACCGTCCTCGACGACGTGTCGGTCATGACCAAGGTCGCCGCCAAGAAGACGGCGGGGGTCCTGGGCGATGACCTGGCGCTGAACGCCGAGCAGGTCGCCGGTGTGCGCGCCGAGCGCGAGCTGCCCGTGGTCTGGGCGGTCGCGAAGGGCTCCGCGGTCAACAAGCTGATCCTGGTGCCCGCCGCGCTCGCGATCAGCGCGATCGTACCGCAGGCGATCACGCCGCTCTTGATGTTCGGCGGCGCCTTCCTGTGCTTCGAGGGCGTCGAGAAGGTCGTCCACAAGTTCTTCCACGGCAAAGAAGCAGCGGCGGAGGCAGAGGCACTGCGGGCGGCGCTGAGCGATCCGACGGTGGACCTCGCCACGGTCGAGCGGGACAAGATCAAGGGGGCCGTCCGCACGGACTTCGTCTTGTCCGCTGAGATCATCGTCATCACGCTCGGCACGGTCGCAAGCGAAGCGCTCTTGAAGAAGGCGCTCGTCCTGACCGCGATCTCAGCCTTGATGACGATCGGCGTCTACGGCCTCGTCGCGGGCATCGTCAAACTGGACGACGCCGGCCTGGCCTTGGCGAAGCGTGAGGGCAGCGGCGTGCGCGCGCTCGGCCGCGGAATCCTGGCCGTCGCGCCGTGGCTGATGCGCGGGCTCGGGATCGCGGGCACGGTCGCGATGTTCCTCGTCGGCGGCGGGATCATGACCCACGGCGTGCCCGCGCTCCACCACATGAAAGAGGGCCTCGGCGGCCCCGCGGGGGTCGCCTTCGACGGCGCCGTCGGCATCGCGGTCGGCGCCGTGGCGCTGGGCATCGTGAAGCTCGCGCAGCGCCTACGGGGGAAGTGAACTTCAACCGCAGGCGCTGCTGCGGTCGAGCTCACAGCCTGCGCACGAAGAGGTTGCGGAACGACGCGAAGACGTCACCTTCGACGTCGCGCGGGTCCGAGTGGCGCTGCAAGCCGATGAAACCCGAGCGCGCGCGCTCTGCAAACGCCTCGCCCTGCTCCGGCGTCAACGTCGCGGTGTCGACGTCCCAGAGGAGCTTGCCGTTGAGCGCGCAGAGCATGCGCGTACCGACCACCGTGAGCTCGTAGGTGTTCCACTCCCCGGACTTCCGCAGCGCGTCCTTCACGCCGGGTGCGACCGCGCCGTAGAGACCGCCCGAGAACTGCCAGGGCTTCAGCTTGCCCTTGTTCGCCTCCCACTCGTGATCGTCGAGAATCTGGACCTCGCAGCCCGAGAACGCGGGGTTGGCGCCGTCGCGGGTCGCCCGCAGGAAGAGGCCCGAGTTCGCGAGGCGGGTGATCTTGAAGTCGAGGCGCAGCTGGAAGTCACCGTAGTCCTCGTCCGTGACGAGGTGCGGTGAGCCGCCGTGCTTCAGGAACTCGAGCACACCGTCGCGCACGCGATACCCCTGGCCGTCGCCCTCGGCGCGCCAGCCGGTGAGGTCGCGGCCGTTGAACAGCGCGCGCCAGCCTTGGGCCTCCCCCACGGCGGTGAGCCGGAGGTGCCCTGCGTCGTCGCGCACGAAGTACTCGCCGGAGCCCGCGGGCAGCTCGCGCACACGCATCCCGCGGAACATGACCTTCGAGCCCAGAGGGTCGTTGCGGTCCCCGTGGACCTGCAGCCCCACGCGCCCGCGCGGGGCGAACGTGCCGAGCCCCGCGGGCACTTGGAAGTCCGTGACGAGCTCGCCGTTGAGCCACACCATGACGTGCGGGTCCGTGCCCACACACCGGACGCGCACCCGGTTCCACTCGTCGCGCCGCCACTTGGCCTTCGCGATCGTGTTGTGGAAGAGGTAGCCGTTCGAGTAGATGCCAGCGATCTCACCGCCCTCGCGGTAGTCGAGCGTCGCCTGGATGCCGCGCTGGCCGGTCAACATGCGCACGAAGACGCCGGAGTCGAACGGGTAGCTGACCCACGCGTCGCACTCGAACTCGTGGTCGCCGTAGAGGCCCTCGGTGTAGAGCAGCCCGCCCGCGTGGTTCTCGCCTTCGCGCCCGACGATCGCGCCGTCTTCGACCGTCCACACGGCTTTGCCGTCGTAGGGGCCGCCGACGGTGGTCCAGCCGCTGAGGCTCTGACCGTCGAACAGGTTGATCCAACCGTCGACGGGGGCCGCCGTGCCACCTCCGCCTGCGGCCGCGAAGGGCGCCGCGGAGAACGAGAGGGTGAGGGCCAGGAGGGCGCGCCCGAAGGGTCCGGGGCCCGGGTTGCAAGAGCTGTGCATAGGATTGTCGTTCGTAGGGCCCGGACCGAGCAGGATCCGAGCGCGCCCGTAGAATCACGGGTCCCCCGCGTGTGCGCCAGGGGGTGCCGCGCCGAACCTGCGCGGGGCCCCACCGCGCGCGGGCTGCCCCCAGTCCTCCCCTGACCGACCCAGCGATGACCGAGCTCTCCCGCAGGACCCTCCTCCGCGGCACCGCCGCCGCGGCCGCCTTCGCCAGCGCAGCGCCCCTCCGCGCCGACGACCGCCCGATCCCGAAGGCCCCCGCGAAGGGCCCCATCGAAGACGGCAAGCCCATCCGCATCGGCTTCATCGGCCTCGGGGGCATGGGCCAGGGCCACCTCGACTCGACCCTGCGCCAGATCGCGGGCGGCCAAGTGAACGCCGAGGTCGTCGCGGTCGCCGAGGTCCAGAAGTTCCGCCGCGAGGAGTCGCAGAAGAAGGCTACGAACGGCCAGAAGGGCGTCGAAGTCAGCGCCCACGTCGACTACCTCGAGCTGCTCGACCGCCCGGACATCGACTGCGTGCTGATCGCGTCGCCGGAGCACTGGCACGCGCAGATGGCCGTCGACGCGATCGCGCGCGGCAAGGACGTCTACCTCGAGAAGCCGATGACCCTGCGCCTGCCCGAGGCGCTCTGGCTGCAGAAGGTGATGGAGGCCAACCCGCACATGCGCCTCCAGGTCGGCACGCAGTACATGATGTGGGGCCGCTACCGCGAGGCGAAGCGCCTCATCGCCGAAGGCGCGATCGGCAAACCCCTCTTCAGCCAGACCGGTTACTGCCGCAACTCGAAGGGCGGCGAGTGGCTCTACGGTATCGACGACCGCGTCCAGCCGGGTGAGACCCTCGACTGGGAGCGCTGGTGCGGCCCGCTCGGCAGCCACGACTGGGACACGAACGTGTTCCACCGCTGGCGCCGCTACAAGACGTGGTCGACGGGCATCGTCGGCGACCTGCTCGTCCACATGGTCACGCCGATGATCTACGCGCTGAACGTCGGCTGGCCGACGCGTGTCAGCGCCATCGGCGGGCACTACATCGACAAAGCGATGGAGAACCACGACCAGGTCAACCTGACGGTCCAGTTCGAGAAGGAGCACACGATGGTCGTCGCGGGCTCGACCTGCAACGAGCAGGGCTACGAGCCGATGATCCGCGGCCACGAAGCCAACCTGTACCTGGGCAGCAACAACTGCGTGCTGCGCCCCGAGCGCATCTTCGCCGAGGACGTCGACGCCCAGGAGCTCAAGTGTGAGCCGGTGAACGAACAGCCCGCGCTGCGCCTCGACTGGTTCAACTCCGTGCGCACACGCGAGGCCAACATCAGCCCCGTCGAGCTCGGCACCCAGGTGATGGTCGTCGTCGACCTCGCCACCCGCGCGATGTGGGAGGGCGGCGAGTGGCTCTTCGATCCGGCCACCCGGACCACGCGCCGCGCTTGATTCGGCGCAGATTCCTTGTGCAACTCCCGCGGCCGCAAGGCCGCGGGTGAGCCTCATCGCACCGCCCACGGGACGTCTTCGGACGGGCCGTGGGCGCTTCTCCGCTGGTCGCCCCACCCAGAGGCCCCCCCAGAGGCCCCCCGCCCTCGATGCACGCAGCCCCCCGATGCCCCGAGCCGCTGTTGCTCGCCCTCGCGGCGATGGCGACGCGCTTCGAGCTCGTGCTGCCCGAGGTGCCGCGCGACCGCGCAGCGAGCGCGCGGCTGCGCGCCGTCGGCGAAGCCGCGCTGGACGAGCTCCGCGCCGTCGAAGCCCGCTGGTCGCTCTTCCGGCGCGACAGCTTCCTGCAACACGTGCTCGCCGCCGCCCCCACCGCGCCCGTCAGGCTCGATGTCGACGACTGCGAGCTCTTCGACGCCGCCGCGCGCGTCTTCCGCGCTTCGGGCGGCGCCTTCGATCCCTGCGTCGCGCCTGAGCTGGCAGCGGCGGGCTTCGAGCGCCCGGACACCGTCCGCGCCGCCGCGCGCGGCACCTTCGCCGACGTCGAGCTCGATGCCGAGCGCGGCACCGTCCGCTTCGCGCGCGCCGGGCTCGCCCTCGACTTCGGCGGCATCGCCAAGGGCCACGCGCTGGACCGCGCCGCGCGGGTGCTGCGCGAGGGCGGCGTACGCGCGGCGTTGCTGCACGGCGGCACGAGCGCAGTCGTGGCGCTCGGTGCGCCGAACGACGCAGAAGCGTGGTCCGTGCAGCTCGGCGCCGCGGTCGACGCGCCACGGCTGACGCTCCGCGACCAGGGCCTCGCGCTCTCGGCGAGCGCCAGCCAGCGCAGCGCCTCGGGCCGCGGCCACGTCCTCGATCCGAGGGCCCCCGGACGCGCGCTCCGCGTGCGCGCCGCAGCGGTGCGGATCGCGCTGGCGGACGACCCGGCGGCGCTCGCAGTGGCCGACGCCGCGGCCACCGCGCTGCTCGTGACGGGCGCGCCCTTGCCGCTCGACGCCTGCGAACAGCGCCTCGCCGACGGCGACGGCGCTTGGCGCACAGCAATCCCGACCAGCCCCACGGCACCGCAGCTCAACCACGACGAGCGCGCGCTCGCGCGCGACCCCCTCTCTCCTACGACACGATGACCCCGCCCCTCGATCGACGACAGCTCCTGGCCGGCGCCGCCGCGACCCTCGCCCTTCAACCCGTGCTCGCCGCGGGCCCCTCCCGCCTGCCGCGCGCGCTGCGCGTCGGCCTCGTCGGCTGCGGTAAACAAGGGCGCGAGATCGCCGCCGAGCTCGCCACGTTCCCCGACGTCGAGCTCGTCGCCGTCTGCGACACGGACGAAGCGCGCCTCAACGGGATGCGCCGCCGCGCGCGCTCCGCCGAGCGCTACGCGACAATCGAAGAGCTGCTCGAGAAAGCCGACGTCGACGCGGTGTTCATCGCGACGTCGACCCACCAGCACAAGGGCCCGGCCCTCGCGGCCCTCGCCGCGAAGAAGGCCGTGTACTGCGAAGCCCCGCTCGCCACGGACGTCGAAGACGCACGGGCGATCGCGACCGCGGCGCGCGCCGCAGGTGTGCCGTTTCAAGTGGGCCTACTCGGGCGCTTGAACCCCGTCTACAAGCTGGCCCTCTCGTTCGTGAAGGGCGGCGCGATCCGCGACTTCGTTTCGCTGCGCGGCCAGCACCACGAGAAGAACTCGTGGGTGCCCCAGACCGAAGGCGGAGCGCGCGCCGAAGAGCTCGCGTGGCGCCTCGACCCGCGGCGCTCCTTGGGCCTCGTCGGCGAGCTCGGGGCACACCAGCTCGACGTGTGGTGCTGGTGGACGGACTCCTACCCGACGAGCGTGCGCGCCGAAGGCGCGGTGCGCGGCTGGAAGGACGGCCGGACGATGCCCGACACCGTCCACGCTTCGTTCCGCTTCCCCGAGGGCCTCGAATGCACTTGGGACGGTTCGATCACGAACTCGTACGGCGGCCGCTTCGAGCTCATCCACGGCACCATGGGCGCCGTGAAGCTCGGTTGGTCCCACGGCTGGCTCTTCAAGGAGTCCGACTCGCCGACCCAAGGCTGGGAGGTCTACGCCAACCGCCAGACCTTCCACAACGACGAGGGCATCACGCTGATCGCCGATGCGACGAAGCTGGCGGCGCAAGGGAAGCTCACCGACGGCGTGGGCCTGCCACACTCTTCGCTCTGGTACGGCGTCGAGGCCTTCCTGAAGGCGGTCGCAGGCAACGGCTCGGTGGTCGTCGGGGCCGAAGAGGGCTTCCGCAACACGGTCGTCGCGGCTGCGGCCGCGCGCGCGCTCGCGTCGGGTGAGACGGTGGCGATCACCGAGGCCATGCTGAAGGTGAGCTGACGTGACCCAGGACTCCCCCCACAACCACGGCGTGCGGCTCGCGGACCTGCGCCTGCGCAGCCTCGGCTTCCTGACCCGCGTCGGGCTCTCGTTCGGCGTCGCGATGATGCTGGGCGGTTACCTCGCCGCGGGCATCTTCCTGCGCGAACACCACGGCCCGCGGGACGGTCAGCCGGGCCTCTCGCTCGACGACATCGAGGGCACCTACCACGGCGTGACCGTCGCGCCGCGCCTCGCTGCAGTGCTGGAAGCGGGACACCCGGGCAACCTTCCAGGCGCTGCGCCGTTGACCCAAGACCAGCGCGACGACATCGAGCACCTCGTGAAGTGGCTGCGCTCGGGCCGCGTGAAAGAGGACTGGGGCAACATCGACCTGAACGACGGCTACGGCGCTCCGTCCGAAGTCCTGGTCGATGCCTGCGCCTCGTGCCACGGCCGCTCGGCGCCCGAGGCCCAGCGCGCGCAGCCGATGCTCGAGTACTGGGACGACGTCGAGAAGCTCGCGCTGCCGCGGGAGGTCCTGCCGACCAACAAAGCGGTGCTCCTCGCGTCGACCCACGCCCACGCGCCCGCGATGGCCACGATTTCGCTCGTGGCGATCCTGCTCGCGGCGCTGACGTTCTGGCCGGGGTGGCTCGTGGGGCTCGCGGCGATCGCGTCCGGTGCGGGCCTGGCCGGCGACATCGCGCTCTGGTGGATCGCGCGTGACACCCCGGGCCTTGCGGCGCTCATCGTGGGCGCCGGTTTTGCGCACGCGGCGGGCACGTGCGCGCTGTTCGCGCTGGTCTTGGTCGAGCTCTGGCGCCCGTTCGGGCGCCGCTGACCGGGCGAGACGCCGTGGTCGCGCGCCCGCCGCGCGACCACGGAGCCTCTCGCAGTCGATCTCAGCGGAACGTCACCGACAGCGCCGTCGAGAAGTTCGACGTCGGGGTCGGGTTTGCGTCGCGGTACCAGTACTGCCAGTTCCACGTGTCACCCGCGAGGGCCGGCACGCTGCCGAGCGGCTGCGGGATCGCGGTCAGGTCGACCGCGAGGGACACGGTGCCCGCCGGATCCGCCGTGAGCACGTTGTTGCCGTAGCGGCCCATCGCGAGGCTCGCCACGCAGAGGATGCCCTGGTTGTTGCCAGGGTTCACGAGCACGTTCTGGTCGCGGGACACGACGAAGTAGCCGTTCGAGCCCACGGGCAGCTCGCACACGCTCAACGTCAGGTCGTTCAGGGCGACGACGGCGCTGCCCTCACCCGCGATGTAGGCCGGGCGAGTCGTCGAGTTCGGCTGGGCGTCGCAGAACGTGGTGCCGACGGCGTCCGCCAGATCGAGGCGCAGGAAGGCGTCGCCAGCCGCGGTGCCCGCGCCGTTGCGCATCGTCACGACGACGTAGAAGGTCAGGTCATCGGCGAGGTAACCGTCGTCGTTGCCGATCGTGTTGACGAACAAGTCGTCGTCGTAGAAGCCGTTGCCGTCGAGGTCGATCGGATCACCCTCGCGCAGGATGACGCGCTCGTTGTTGAGGACGAGCACACCGTCATTCGTCACCGGGTTGTTCGTCACGCCGCCGATGATGTAGTCCCCGACCCCGTTGCCGAGCTGCAGGAAGAAACATGCACTGAAGGCGGCATCGGACCAGAGCTCGGTCGCGCCGTTGAAGATCGGGTTCCCAACGACCGCGATGACTTGGCCGTTGCGGACGACCCAGTCCTGCTGCGTGGTCGCGTTGTCGCCGCGCGCGTACCAGTTGCCGCCCGCGTCCATGATGCCCTCGACGATGCCGTTGAGGTCGATCGGCTCGAGGAAACTCGAGCCGGGGATCACGAAGCCCTCTTGCAGGACCACCGTGCCGTCGACGATCAGCACGTCGTCGGTCGCGGTGGCACCCGTAAGGTCACCTTGCGCCAGCCAGCGGCTGCCGTCGAGGTTCGTCCAGAAGCCCTCGAAATCGATGTTGTCGATGAACTCGGTCCCGCCGCCCGCTTGGCCCGGGGGCACGGTCACGCCGCGCTGCATCAGCAGTGTGTTGCCGAGCACCAGGACCTCGTTGGTCGTCGTCGTCGCGCCCAGGATGCTGCTGGCGGCGAAGCCGATGGTCCCCGTCGACGTCAACACGCCCCCGTCGATGGAGAGGCCGTACGTCGTGCCGGGCAGGACCGGGATCGCATCCCCCTCGCGCGCGACGATCGCGGGCACGCCGCCGATCACCGAAACGAGGACCTCGTCCGCCGTCGTCGCGGCATCGGTGTTCGTCGCGTAGACGAAGTTGCCGGAGTCGTCGATCGCGAACTTCTGGTCGATGAAGCCAGTCAGCTCGGTGCCGGTGCCCAGCACCGGCGTGCCTTCCCGGGCGACGACCACGCCGTTGGAGACGACGGCCTCGTCCTCGGTCGTCGCCAGGTCGGTGTCGGTCGAGATGATCCAGTTGCCGTTCGGACTGCCGAACGGCCGGTCGAAGGAGCTGAAGCTCGCGCCGGGGATGCCCGGCACGGCCGAGGTCGGCGAGCCCACGATGTCGGTGTACACCACCGCGACGCGGCCGGCGCTCGACGCGGCCTGGGTGGCGACACCGGAGACGGACGCCGCTGCCGCGTTCGGTGGGATCGGGACCCCGTCCTGGGCGGCGGCAGAGACGGCAAGGGGGAGGGGCAGCGCCAAGAAGGGCGCAAACGCTCGGGGATGGAACATGGCGAGTCCGCAGGAGCGGCGGAGGGAGTGTGGCCCGCACCACCGCGGCGCGGCGCCGGGCCGAGCATAAGGGTCAACCCGCGACCTGCGCACCCCACCTTCCCCGAGGAGCGCGCTGGTCTAGGATTGGGACGAGCCCCCCACTCCGCCGCCGCGCGAGCCACCCTGCCACCGGCCGTGCGAGCTCAGGGGCAGATGGTGAACATGAGGCCCTCGCTCAGGCCCCACCCGCCGGCCGCGGGGTCCCGATAGAACCACTGCGCAAAGACCGTGGTGCCGATCGAAAGGGCGGGGTGCACGCCGTAGCCATCGCTGAAGCGGGAGGAGAGGACGCCGCCACCCGTCGCACACGTGCCGAGGGGATCGGCGACCGCGGCCTGGATCGGTGTGCGGTAGATCGCGGTGCCACCGATGCAGCGAGAACCGCCGGCGAAGGGCACGATCGCGTTGCGGTCGACCGACCAACCGAGGATCCCGAAGACGTTGACGGGGACCTCTCGGCACGTGATGGTGAAGTCGCCGGGCGCGCTCCACTCGGGGCGCCCCGTCCAGCCCATGCGCGGAGTGCAGCCCCACGAGTTCGGCTTCGCCGAACACTACGTGCGCAGGTCGTCGACGTCCGACAGGTTGTGGCGCAGCCATTTCCACTCGGAGACGGCCTGGGGGGCGACCCATGCGGCGACGTTCCCGAACTCGAGCGCACGGTACTGCACGTTACTGCCTTGGACGCCAGCGGCGCTCGAGAGGAGCTGGCCGTTGCGATAGAGGCGCGCGACATGGGATGGAGGATTCCCCTGCACAGCGCTCACATGCAGCGGAGCCGCGAACTTGCGGCGCAAACCGTCTCGAATCCGCGCACATGGCCTCGACTTGGTGTCGAGGACGCAGCAGCAGCTCGCAGCCCCATAGAACCGCGCTGACGGGCGCGGAAATCAGGGACCGGGCCCGACCGCGACGAACGCGACCGGGCCCGGTCCTCGGGACTGCAAGCGGTGGTGCGGGGCGACCGTCAGCGGCGCGCCGCAGGGGTCACTTGCCCGCCTTCTCGGAGAGGAGCGCGCGCTTCTCGGCGACGTCCTTGAACTTGTCCGCCTCGGGCAGCGGGGCCTTCTTGTCGGTGATCGACGGCCACTGGCCGGCGAGCTTCGCGTTGAGGGCGACGTACTCGGCCCACTTCTCCGGGACCTCGGTCTCTTCGAAGATCGCTTCGGTCGGGCACTCCGGCACGCACGCGCCGCAGTCGATGCACTCGTCCGGGTTGATGGCGAGGAAGTTCTCACCCTCGGTGAAGCAGTCGACCGGGCACACGTCGACGCAGTCGGTGTACTTGCACTTGATGCAGGGCTCGGTGACGACGTAGGGCATGGTGGTGCGCGCTGTGGGGAAGTCGGAGTTGTGGGGAGCGGGAGCTTAGCTCGAAAACGACGGTGGCGGAACGGGCAAAACGCTCAACACCACGAGTTGTTGAGCACTTCGCCGACGCCGCCGGCGCCGGGGACGATGTAGTCGTGATCGTCGAGGCCGCGCTCGCGCTCCCAGTGGCGACCGGGGGCGGCGGCGAGGACGTCGGGAGGCGACAGCCCGCGGTCCACGCGGGCGGTCCAGACGACGACCCGCGGGTCGTGGTCGAGCACCGCGCGCAGGTATTCCGGCGTCGCGATCATGGGCATGAGGACCCATTTGGCGGGTTCGCCGTGGCGCTCGCGCAGGTGATCGAGGGCGAGCCGTGTCGTGCTGCCCGTGGCCCCCATCGGATCGGGCAGGAGCACGGTCGCTCCGTCGATCGAGCCGCCGACTTTGCTGCCGGAGAGGTCCACCCGCGCGACGTGTCCGTCCGCGCCCGCGATCCGCGCCATGTTCAAGTGATCGAGCCGCAGCGCGTCCAGCGGCAGGAGCCGCGACAGCTCCTCGAAACACACCTGCGCGGGCACGATGCCGCCGCGGATCACGTCGACGACGACGATGCGCTGGGCGGGATCGAGGACGGTGCCCCGCCAGAGGCCAGCAAAGGGGTGCGTCGCGGCCATACGCGTCGGCACGTTGGCTTCAATCGTCGAGAGCTCGCGCGCGAGCGCCGTGCGGCAGAGGTGCGCGTAGACGCTGCGCACGAGCGCGAGGAGCTCCGTGTGGGTGACCTCGGCCGAGCCGATGCGCGCGAGCGCGGTGGCTCCCCAGGGGTCGTCGACGATATGGACACGCGGCCCGTAATGGTGCGCCGATTCAAGCGGCAAGGGGCCCGCTGCAGCGGACATCACACGAGCGCCTCCGCCGCGTGCACACCTCGCCCGAGCACTTCGACGAGGCGCGGCACATCGGGGGTCGGCGTCGAACACAACGCGACGCGCACCGCGCCGTCCTGGGGCACGACGAAGACCCCCTCGCGCGCGCACGCGGCCACCGTGCGCTTGGCGTCGGGCGTGAAGACGGAGACGAAGAAGCCGCCTTCGTAGCGGGGATATTCGAAGCCCGCGTCGCGCGCGGCGCGGTTGAACGCGGTGACGCGCGAATCCAGCAGGGCGACGAGCTCGCGGCGCTCGACCTCCGCGCGCTCGCGCAGCGCGGCGTCGGTCAGGACCGCCGTGATCGCGAGCATCCCGAGGTGGTTGCAGTTCGACCACGTGCCGCGGCACGAATAGGTCAGCGCGTTCTGGATCCGCGCGCGCTCGGCGTCATCGGGCGTCGCTGCGACGAGCGTGCCGACCCTGGCGCCGTACTGCGTGAACGACTTCGACGCGGTCCACGCCGCGAGCAGTGTGACGCGGTCGTTGATCGGAGCCAGCGCGCGCGCCCAGAGCTCGGAGATGCCGCTGTCGAACGCGGCGTAGGCGAGGTCGATCAGCGCCGTGACGGGCCCGCGCTCCGCAGCGCGGGCGAGCGCGTCGGCGACGCCGCGCCACTCCTCGGCATCGAGCGAATACCCCGTCGGGTTGTTGCAGGGGAAGTTGAGGAAGACGAGCGCCCGCCCCTGCGCCGTGAGGGTCTGCTGGAGCGCCGCGTCGAAGGCCGCGAGGTCGAATCCGCCGCGGGCGTCGAACATCGGGAACGTCGCCACCTTGCGCCGCGTGTGGGTCGCGAGGGTGGCGTAGGGTCCCCAATAGAAGTGCGGCACGAGCACGGACTGGCCGGGCTCGAGAAAGTTCACGAGCGCGTGGTGCAGCGCGCCCGTGCCACCCGGGGTCGCCACGGCGACCGAGCGCTCGAAGAGCGGCGTCGCGCTGCCGAGGGCGTCGCGGCGCGCGGCGGCGAGGAACGCGGGCGGACCGGCGATCGGCGCGTACGACGCAGCCTGGCGCGGGTCGACCGCGCGCAGCGCATCGAAGACGACGGGCATCACGGCGAGCCGCCCGTCATCCCCCATCAACGCGCCGAGGCTGGCGTTGATGACCGCCTCGCCCGCAGCGCGGCGGCGGTTGGCCTCGGCGTTGATCGTGAAGATGGGATCGTCGCCGGAGCGCCCGGCGGCCTCGGGAATCAAACTCTGCATGGTGCGCCCGCCTTGCGGGGTGGAGAGTTTATCCGAGCCGCCGGGGTTCGCGTCAGGCGAAGGGACCGGCGCTGGAGTCGTCGCTCGGTTCGGCCGGGCGCCAGGTGCGCCGGGAGGGACCGCTGGGCGGCGGCAGCTCGGGGCGCGGGATCTCGAAGTTCCAGCCCAAGGTCGTGCCCGAGGACGTACCCGAGGTCGTGCCCGAGCCCGAAGTCGTGCCCGCGGCCCCGCCCGGCGCAGCCGAGCGGTTCGGCAGGCCCGCGGGCGCGACGGCGGCGCCGTCGGACCCCTGCGGTCCGCCCGCAGCGGACGACCCCGCATCGCGGCGGGCCTCCCAGAAGCGGCGCGGGCGCGCGACCTCGCTCGGATCGACCTGGATGCCCTGGGACTCCTGGGCCGAAGCCGAGAGGTGGGCCCGGGGCTCCCAGAAGCGCGGCCGCGCGGGGACCGCGGCCACCGGCTCGGGCTCGGGGGCCGGCGGCAGGGGCTCCGTGCGGGGAGTGAGGCGCCAGGGCGTGCGCGGGGCCGGGGCGGGCGGAGGCTCGGGGGCGCGCTCGGCCGGGACCGGTGCGGCCGAGGAGGCCGCTGCGGGTCGGGACACCGCCGGTGGTGCCACGACCGGTTGTGCCACCGCAGGCGGGGGCGCTTCGGCCCGCGGCGGCTCCGGCCGGGCGGCGGGGCGCAGCTCGACGGTGCGCTCCGCGGGGCGGTCCAGGGGCCGCTCGGCCGCGCGGGCCTGCAGCGCGGGCGCTTTGGACCCCGCCTCACGCAGCGCGCGCTTCGCGAGGAAGACGAGGCGCTTCGCCTCGGCGAACGTCACGTCGAGGTCGCGGCGCAGCGCGAGGGCGTCGACCTCCGCCAGGGCGGCGACGCTGTCGATGCCGAGCCGCTCGAGGTCGCGCGCCAGGGCGGCCTCAAGGCCGAGCGCGACGAGCGCCTCGACGGCGGAGGGGGCGTCGGGCGCCGCGGGCTCCGCGCCCGTCGGGGCCTCGGCGGCGCCCACGAGCTCGCTGCCGAGGTACCCGGCCGGCGGCTCCCCGTGCCAGGGGGCCTCCGCGCCGAGGTCGACCCCGAGGCGCTCCAAGGGGCTCTCGGGACCCGCGAGCGCGGCGTCCGCGGCCCGCGCGAAGGGCGCCGGCAGCGCGGCGCGGACCGCGTCCGGAGCGGGGGCGGCGGGGACCTCAGGGGCGGCCGCGGCGGCGGGCACCGCGGCGACCGGACCCGGGGCCGCTTCGCGGGCGGCGCGGCCCTCGCGCACGATGCGCTCGAGCAGTGCGCGGTCCCCTTGGTCGAGGACGCTGGCCTGCGGCACGGGCGGGACCTCGACGCGCAGCGGCGCGGGGCCGGGGGTGGCGGTCGGACCTGCGACGGGCGCACCGGCCGAGACGCTGGCGACCGACGGCGCCTCTTCGTCCTCGAGGTCGGGGCCGACCCGCTCGGCGAGCAGGCGCGCCTCCCGCAGGAGGCGCCGGGCCGCGGCCGGGGGCACGTCGAGGGCGACGGCGACTTCGGTGACGGGGCGCGCCAAGAGGCGCGTCAGGTCCTGGCAGCCAGCCGCGCGGAGGCGCTTCAGCGTCGCCGGACCATCCGCGTGGAGCGTGCAGAGCAGTGCGAGGGCGTCCATGGTTCAGCTCCTACGGGTTGCAGCGTCGAGGTCGGTGCCCACGGGCTGGGGCGCACCGGACGCAGGTGTCGGCGAGTGGTTGGACCGCTGTGCTGGGACCGCGCGCGCGGCCCCCGGGGCCGCCGCGGGGGCGCTGGCAGCGCGCTCCGCCGCGTCGGCCTCTTCGGTGACCTGGCGCAGGTGCACGATCTCCTCGGCGAGCGCCGCGAAGTCGAGCGCCGCGCGGCACGCCGGGTCGAGGACCTGCACGGGCACGCCGAGCGCCGGGGCCTCGCGCAGGCGCACACTCGTGCGGATGGCGGTCTCGAAGAGCGCCTCGCCGAAGCGCGCGTGCAGCGCGATCAGGAGCTCGCGGCCGATGCGCGTGCGGCGGTCGAACATCGTCGCCACGACGCGCACGTCGAAGGTGCGGCCGATGTCGGCCCCCACTTCGTCGAGGATGTGCAGCGCCTGCAGCGCGCCTTGCAGCGCAAAGGCCCCCGTCTCGACGACGAGGATCGCGTAGGTCGACGCGTGCAGCGCGTTGGCGCACAGCACCCCGTCCGCGCGCGGCGGGCAGTCGATCAACACGTGGTCGTAGCTCTGGGCGACCAGCGCGAGCGCCGCGGAGAGGCGCCGCTCGGGCCCGAGCTCGTGCTCGGCGACCTCTTCGAGGCGCCCGAGGCGCGGCACCGAGGGCAAGAGGTGGATGCCCCCCGGCGCATGCACGATCGCGCGGCGCACGTCGGCGCCGTCGAGCAGCACGTCGGCCGCGGTCGGCGCCTCGGCGGCGCAACCGAGCGCCATCGTCGCGTGCGCCTGCGGGTCGAGGTCGACCAAGAGCACGCGCTCGCCGCGCGCGGCGAGCGCGCCGGCGAGGTGGACCGCGGTCGTGGTCTTCCCGCAGCCGCCCTTCTGGTTGACGAAGGCGAGGACCTGGGGTGGACGGAGGTTCGGCATGGAGGGTGCGGGCCTCCGGGCCTTCGGTGGTGGACGACGCTGCGGCGGGCCGCAGCGCGGAGGGGGTGAAGCGCCGACGCCGCAGCCGGGGGGAGCTGGGGCGGGGGCGCGGGAGGCGAGCGTCAGCGCAGGGCGCGGCGCGCGCGCTCGTAGAATGCACTGGAAGTGCGCGCGTGGTCAATGGGGCCCCACCGCGCAACCCGCTCGATCGCTTGCGCGGCGGCGCTCTCGGGGTACGACATCACGACCGGCACACGCTGCTGCACGGCCTGCGGGACGGCGGGATCGATCGGCACCCAGCCGACGTACTCGGGTGAGTGGCCGAGGAAACGCTGCGCCGCGCCGCGGAAGCGCTCCCACGCGGCGTCGGCGAGCCGCTCATCGGGCGCGCGGTTGACGACGAGGCCGACGCGGATGGTCGGGTTGACCATGTGCGCGCGCTTGTAGAGCGCGTACCCGTCGGAGAGCGCGGTGACCTCGTGGTTCGTGACGAGCAACAGCGTGCTGGTCGCCGCGAGGTGCGCGACGGTCGCGTAGCCGAGGCCGGCGCCGTGGTCGATGAGGACGAGGTCGAACTCGTCCTCGAGCGGCTTCAGGGCCTTGAACAGGCGATCGAGGTCGCGCCGCGTGGGATTCACCAGGTTCTGGCGCCCGACGCCGCCGGAGAGCAATTTCAGGCCGTAGGGGCCCTCGACGAGGGCCTCGTGGGCCGTGCACGAGCCGTCGGCGATGTGCCCGAGGTCGCGCGGCGGCGCGAGGCCGAGCAGGAGGTGCGCGTTGGCGAGCCCGGTGTCGAAGTCGACGAGCAGCACGCGCTCGCCGCTGCGGGCGCGCGCGACGGCCAGGTTCGAGGCCATCACGCTCTTGCCCGTGCCGCCCTTGCCGCTGGCGATGCACAGGACGCGCGCAGACGGGCGCACCTCGGCGCGGCTGCGCTCGTCGGCGGAGGAGGACTTGCGGAAGGACCGCAAGCGTGCGAACTGGAACCGGTCGAGCATGGATCGGGGTCGCAGATGGTGCGCGGCCGCAGCGACGGCGTCAAACGGCCACGGGCGAGATTCCGCGCAGACGGGTCAGCGCAGGAGGACCTCTTCCCCCACGCGGTGGAGCTTCACGACGTTGGTGCTGCGCGCGACACCGGGCGGCACCCCCGCGACGAAGACGATCGGGTCGTCGCGCTGCACGATGCGGCGCGCGAGGAGCAGCTCGGTCGCGGTCTCGAGCATGTCCTCGAGCGTCGCTTCGCGCCGGAAGAGGATCGGGCGCACGTGCGCGAGCACGCTCATCCAACGCACGGTCGCTGCGTTCGGGCTGAGGCCGATGATCTCGACCCCCGGGCGCAGGTGCGAGAGCAAGCGCACGGTGTTGCCGGTCTCGGTGAAGCACACGATGCGCGCGCCGTCGAGCTGGCTCGACACGTGCGCCGCCGCGATGCACGTCGCCGTCGAGAAGTGGCCGAGGCCCTCGGAGGACTCGTACCGCGGCCGCTGCGCGAAACGCGGCGAGCCCTCGGCCGCGCGCGCGACGCGCGCCATCGTGCGCACGGCTTCGACGGGGTACTTCCCGACCGCCGTTTCGGCGGACAGCATCACGGCGTCCGTGCCATCGAGCACGGCGTTCGCGACGTCGGTGACCTCGGCGCGCGTCGGGCGCGAGTGCTCGATCATCGACTCGAGCATCTCGGTCGCCGTGATCGCGAAGCGCCCGGCGCGCACGGCACGCTCGAGGATCTCCTTCTGCCGCAGCGGCAGCTCTTCGATGTCGAGCTCGACGCCGAGGTCGCCGCGCGCGACCATCACGCCGTCGGTCGCGCCGAGGATCGAGTCGAGGTTCAACAGCGCCGCTTTGCGCTCGATCTTCGAAACGAGCTGGATGCCGGGCGCGAGGCCGCGGATCTCTTCGAGCTCGGACGCGCGCCCGACGAAGCTGATGCCGAGCATGTCGACGCCGATCTCGCGCGCGACTTCGATCCACTTGCGGTCCTCGGCCGTGGGCAGCTCGTAGCGGATCGGCGAGTCCGGCAGGTGCACGCCCTTGCGGTCGGCGATGTCACCGGCGCGCACGACGCGGCAGTGCGCCGTGTCGCCCGCGACGTCGAGCACCTCGAGCGTCACCTGGCCGTCTGCCAGCAACACGCGGTGGCGCGGCGCGAGGGCCTCGATCGCGCCGGGCACGTCGATGCGCACCTCGCCCGGGGCCGAGGTGCCCGAGCCTTCGCGCAGCGCGACGAGCTCACCCTCGGCGAGCGCCAACCGCCCGCCGACGAAGCGGCCGAGCCGCATCTTCGGGCCGGGCAGGTCGGCCAGGATCGCCACCGCGGTCATCCGCTCGCGCGCGGCGCGCCGGATCTTCTCCGCGCGGCGCCGGTGCTCGTCGGGGTGGCCGTGGCTGAAGTTGAGGCGCGCGACCGAGAGGCCCGCGTCGAGGAGCTCGCCGACGCGGTCCTCCGAAGCGGGGCCGATGGTCGCGACGATCTTGGTGGAGCGCGCCGGACGGCGCACGGGGGGTGCTGGAAGGAGTGCGAGGGGCAGGGAGCCCATGGGCGCGCACGATAGCGACACCGAGGTCCCGCGTCCCGTCGTTCGGGCCCATTTCGATGCAAGACAGATCGACGCAGCGCAGGGATGCGCAGGCGATCGTGTCCTTTGTGAGACACACACCGATCGTCTCGTTCCCGGGCATTGCGGAATCCGTGGCAAAGGGCATGTTGGAGGACGTGCGCACCGGGCGCAGTCCGGTCTCGGCACAGCTGCTTTCTCTCTCTCCCTCTCTGATCTCTCCCATGGCGCGCCGAACTCCTGCACGGGGCGCGGTCCCCTTCAGCACGACAGCCCTGCTGTTCGCGCTGGCGCTGGGGCTCCTGATCTACGCGGCATAACGCTGCGCAGAGCGTTCTCCCCCTCGCGTCCTCCGTCCCCCCGCCCCGCCCTCCCCCGGGCGCGCGCGGTAGGCCCAGGACGCTACGGCGCCCGCGGCCCCATCTCGGGGTCGCGGGCGCCGCTGCTCACTGGCGCGCCCCAACGGGCCGGCCGCTCAGACCGCCTCGAGCACGAGGCGCGGGATCTCCTGGTATTCCGGGAAACGATCGAGGCGCGCCTTCGAGAAGACCCGCTGGCCATCGACGTCGACCTCGAAGACGCCGCCCGAAGAGGGCACGCGCTCGATCTCGACGTCGGGGAACGACGCGCGCAGCTCGGCGGACAGACCGTCCACCTGGGGGGTGTAGTTTCACTGGGTGCAGTATTCGATGCGGACGCGCATGGGGCAGATCGGGCTGCGCCGCGCGACGGTCCCAGGGAGGGAACGCCTGCGGCTCGGTGAGTGGCGGGTGGTTCGGAGGAAGGGCTCGGCGCTGGTCGGTGAGATCGCCGTGAGGTCGCGGCACCCACCCTGATGACCAACCGCCGCCCGTAGGGTGGGATAGCTTCCAGAGCGGCACCGTTCCAGCCCGGGGTCCGGAGTTCCGGCGAACCCTGGGGCGGCGACCGCCGTCATGGGTCGAGCCAGAGCCCCCTCTGGCCCACCCACTCTCTCTCACCCCACGTACGACCTCCTCCATGACGAAGCGAGCCTTCGCACTGGCTGCCCTCGCCGCCGCGGCCCCGTCGCTGCACGCGCAGGACCTGACCCAGTCGGGCGGCGCCCTCGGCGCGGCCCAAGACGGTGCGCCCCTCGGCGCGAGCCTCGAGCAGCAACTGCAGGACTTCCGCCGCGCACACGGCGACTCCTGGCACGCACTGAGCCACCCGCTGACGGGCACGCTCGAATTCCTGTTCGGCGGCAACGCTGCGCCGAGCTTCGAGCCCGACACCGCGGTCGACGCGCACTGGTTCCGCCTCGGCCGTGAGTGGATCGCGGCGACGTACGGCATGCACCAGATCGCCGTCGAGGACCTCACCGACGTGCGCGTGTTCTTCCTGCCGCTCGCGCAGGGCAACACGACCGACAAGATCACCGTGCGCTTCGATCAGGTGATCGGCGGCGTGCCCGTCGAGGACGCGCGCATCAACGTGCTCTTCGACACGACCGGGCGCCTCCTGTCCTTGCACTGCACGGCAGCGCCGGAGCTCGCCGACCGCGGCACGCGCCCCTCGTTCGACGGCGGCTTTGCGAGCCTCATCGCGCGCGAGACGTTCCGCGCTACGGAGGGCCTCGACCCGAACCACTTCAGCGCGCCGACGCTCGTCTTCGCGCACGTCGACGACCAGGAGACGCGCCGCTGGACGCTCGCGTGGCAGGTCGATGCGCAGTGGCTGGAAGAGGGCCACGAACCGCGCGGCTACACGTACACGATCGACGCGCGCACGCGCCAGATCCTCAAGCGCCAGACGTCGATCCACTACTTCGACGTCACGGGCACGATCCGCTCGCTCGCGACGCCGGGCACGGCGGCGGACTATTCGGGCAACCAGCCGGTCGCGACGCCGATGCCGTACATCCGCGTCCAGTCGAGCGCGGGCAACGTCGTCACCGACGCAAACGGCAACTTCACGATCCCGGGGGTCAACACGCCGCTCAACCTGACCGTGTCGTTCAGCGGCACGTACACCAACGTCCAGAACGACGCGGGCGCGAACTACTCGATCACGTTCAACAACGTCCAGCCGAACGTCCCGAACGACCTCCTGATGAACCCCACGCCGACCGGCCTCGTGACGGCGCAGGCGAACGGGTTCAACTGGGTCGCGCGCCAGCGCGACTGGATCCGCAGCATCTTCCCGAACGACAACACGGCGGACTTCCTGTCGACGACGAACGTCAACCTGGCGCAGACCTGCAACGCGTTCTTCAACGGGAACTCGACCAACTACTACCAGGCCGGCGGTAGTTGCAACAACACCGCCTTCAGCTCGGTCGTCGCCCACGAGATGGGCCACTGGCTGAACGTCCGCTACGGGACCGGCAACGGCTCGGACGGCATGGGTGAAGGCAACGCTGACGTCTTCTCCATCTACATGCTGGACGACCCGATCGTCGGCCGCTTCTTCTTCACGAGCGGCGGCTCGATCCGCAACGCGACGAACACCCGTCAGTTCTGCGGCGACTCGAACCCCGGCTGCTACGGCGCGGTCCACACGGACGGCGAGGTCTGGATGGGCGCGGCGTGGAAGGTCCGCACCCGTCTCAACAACTCGCTCGGCAACACCGCGGGCGACCTGCAGTCGAGCTTGCTCTTCCTGGGCTGGCTCAACAGCTACAACCAGACGCAGATCCGCTCGATCATCGAGACGCAGTGGCTGACGCTCGACGATAACGACGGCAACATCAACAACGGCACGCCGAACTACCAGGCGATCGACGGCGGCTTCCGCCAGCAGGGTTTCCCGGGCTTCGACCTGCCGTTCGTCGTCATCACGAACCTCGCGCAGCTCCCGAACACGACGAACGAAGCCGGTCCGTACAACGTGACGGCCGACGTCGTCGCGGGCATCAACCCGCCGATCGCGAGCGCCACGCTGCGCTACCGCGTCAACGGTGGCGCGGTGCAGAACGTCCCGATGACCCTCGTCAGCGGCAACACCTACGCGGGCGCCATCCCGGGCCAGCCCTCGCCGGCCGTCGTCGAGTACGTCGTCGAAGGTCGCGACAACGCCAACAACGCGGTGTCGTTCCCGTCGACGGACCTCGGGCAAGGCCTCTCCTTCGCCGTCGGCCAGATCGCGACCGTCTACACGACGGCCTTCGAGAACGGCGCCGAAGGTTGGGCGCGCGCGGGCGGCAACGCCACGACGGGCCTCTGGGAGCTCGGTAACCCGAACGGCACGGCCGCGCAGCCCGAGGACGACCACACGCCGGCCCCCGGTGTGAACTGCTGGTTCACGGGTCAGGCCGCTCCCGGTGCTGGCATCGGCACCAACGACGTCGACGGTGGCACGACGCTGCTCGAGAGCCCGGTCTTCGACCTCTCGGGGCGCCAGGGCACCCGCATCTCCTACTGGCGCTGGTACTCGAACAGCGAAGGCTCGGCGCCGAACGCCGACGTGTTCGTCGTCGAGATCTCCAACAACGGCGGCGCGAGCTGGTTCAACGTCGAGACGGTCGGCCCGACGGGGCCGCAGACGGAAGGCGGCTGGTACCGCAACGAGTTCAACCCGGCGTCGATCCTGACGCTGACGAACAACATGAAGCTGCGCTTCAACGCGTCGGACCTCGGGACGGGCTCGATCGTCGAGGCCGCCGTCGACGACGTGACGATCACCGCGGTCGAAGCGTCGATCCCGCCGCCCGCGACCTACTGCACGGTGAACCCGAACTCCTCGGGTCTGACCGGGGCGATCGCGTACTCCGGCAGCCAGCGCATCTCGGTGAACCAGGCGACGCTGCTCGTCGATCGGGTGCCGAACAACAGCTTCGGTCTCTTCTTCTTCGGCACCCAGCAGGTGCAGCAGCCCATCCCGGGTAGCCAGGGTGTGCTCTGCGTGGCGGGCACGACCTTCCGCCTGCCGATCGTCGTCTCCGATCCGTTCTTCGGGTCGGCGTTCTACGCGCTCGACTTCACCAACACCGGCACGGCGGCGCCGCAGATCACCGCGGGCTCCACCTGGAACTTCCAGTACTGGCACCGCGATGCGGTGGGCGGCGTCGCGACGTCCAACACGTCGAACGCCGTGCAAGTGACCTTCGGCCTCTGAGCGGCGGCGGCGCCGCGACCCGGCGCCGCAGGCCGCAGGTCCCCCCCGGGCGCCACTCCCCCATCCAGGGGGGGTGGCGCCCGGGTCAGTTTTCCGGACGAGCCGTGAGGCGCCCGGGGCGGAGATGGCGCACGGGCATCTGCGGGTGGAAGCCGCCGCGGCCGGACGTCCAGCCACAGCCATCCCCACCCCGCGCTCCCAACCATGAAGCACACCTCCGCCCTCCTGGCGACCGCGGTCGCCCTCCCCGCGCTCGTCGCGTTCGCCCCGAAGGCCGACTCCATCAAGTTCGCGCCGGCCGAGGGCGCGACGGTCACCAAGACCTTCACCTCGAAGTCGGACTTCAGCCTCGACGACATGTCGATGCTGATGAACGGCGAGCCGAACCCGATGATGCCCGAGCTCAGCATGAAGATGCTGATCTCCCAGTCGACGAGCGTCACCGACACGTACGGCAAGGTCTCCGACGGCCGCCCCGCGAAGCTCACCCGCAAGTACGACGGCGCGTCCATGGACATGAACATGGACATGGAAGTCGACATGATGGGCGAGACCGACTCGCAGTCGGCCGAGGGCTCGGGCGCGTCGAAGCTCGACGGCTCGACCGTCATCTTCACGTGGGACGCGGACTCGGGTAGCTACAAAGCCGCCTTCCCGGAGGGCGCCGAGGGCGACGCCGACCTGCTCGAGAACCTCGCCGAGGACATGGACCTGCGCGGCCTCCTGCCGGCGAGCGGCGAGCTGAGCGCGGGCGACAGCTACGACATCCCGCTCACGTCGCTGATCGACGTGTTCGCGCCGGGCGGCGACTTGAAGCTCGACGTCGAGATGGACGGCGCGGGTGAGATGGGCGGCCCTGACCCGTCGATGATGACGGACTTCCGCCGCATCTTCGAGGAGATGGTCGAAGGCGAAGCCACCGGCAAGTACGTCGGCACGCGCGAGGTCGACGGCGTCAAGGTCGGCGTCATCGAGCTCACCTTCAAGATCAACGCGTCCCGCGACATGAGCGAGTTCGTCGCGGAGCTCATGGGCGGCGAGATGCCCGAGGGCTTGGACATGACCGTCAACCGCCTCGACGTCGACTTCACCTACGAAGGTGGCGGCGAGCTGCACTGGAACCTCGCGGCGGGCCACGCGCACGCCCTGTCGATGAAGGGCGAAGCGGGCGTCTCCATGGACATGGAGATGGCGATGGACTTCGGCGGCCAGTCGATGACGATGGCCATGGAGATGTCGATGTCCGGCGCCCTCGAGAACGGCATGACGGTTCAGTGAACCGCAGCGCCGCCCCGCTGCGCCGCGGCCGCCGCCCCCACCCGGGGCGGCGGCCGCGGCCCGTTTCCGGACCGCTGGCGCGCCGCCGGCGGTATCCTTGCCGCCCCGCGGCCCCGGGGCTGCGCTCCCACCATGCAGCCGAAACGAACGAAGGACAGCGTGCTCGTCGCCAACGGGCAGGGCTTCTGGGGCGACTCGATCCTCGGTCCGGTGCGCCTCGTCAAAGAGGGGCCGCTCGACTACCTCACCCTCGACTATCTGGCCGAGGTGACGATGAGCATCATGCAGAAGCTCCGCCAGCGCCGCCCCGACCAGGGCTACGCGACGGACTTCGTGCGCCTGATCGACCGGATCCTGCCCGACCTCGTCGCCAAGGGCATCAAGGTCGTCGCCAACGCGGGCGGCGTGAACCCCCACGCCTGCAAGGACGCGGTGCTGGCGGTGATCCGCAAACACGGCTTCACGGGTGTCAAGGTGGCGGTCGTCGAGGGCGACGACGTGCTCGGTGACCTCGACCGGCTGATCGGCGCGGGCGAGGAGCTCCGCAACATGGACACCGGCGCGCCGCTGCAGACCGTGCGCGAGAAGGTGACCAGCGCCAACGTCTACCTCGGCGCCTTCCCCATCGCCGAGGCCCTGGGCCAGGGCGCGCAGATCGTCATCACCGGCCGCGGCACGGACCCGGGCCTCGTGCTCGGCCCGCTGATCCACGAGTTCGGCTGGCAGCCGGGTGACTGGGACCGCCTCGCGGCGGGCACCGTCGCCGGCCACATCGTGGAGTGCGGCGCGCAGTGCACGGGCGGCAACTACACGGACTGGCGCAAAGTCGAGAACATGGCGCTGATCGGCTACCCGATCGTCGAAGCGCGCGCCGACGGGTCGTTCGTGATCACCAAACACGCCGGGACCGGCGGCATGGTCACGCGCGACACGGTCGTGCACCAGCTCGCCTACGAGATGGGCGACCCGGCCGCGTACATCACCCCGGACGTCATCGCGGACTTCACGTCGTTCGAGCTCATCGAGGAGGGCCCCGACCGCGTACGGGTCAGCGGCGTGCGCGGCAAACCGGCGACGCCGACGTACAAGGTCAGCGCCAGCTACCAGGACGGCTGGAAGTCCGTGGGGCAGCTCACGATCTCCGGACCGGACGCGCTGGCGAAGGCGCAGCTCTGCGCGCGGGTGGTCTGGGAGCGGCTCGCGTACGACGGCTACACGTACGGGCCCGAGGAGCGCCTGGAAGAGTACGTCGGCGCCAACGTCTGCCACCGCGGGGTCAGCGTGCCGGGGGCGTCGGAGCCGGCAGAGGTCGTCCTGCGCCTCGGTGTGAAGGGCCCGGACCACGCGAAGGTCGAGCGCTTCGGCACCGAGCTCGTGCCGCTCGTGACGAGCGGCCCCCCAGGCGTCACCGGCTTCGCCGGCGGGCGCCCGAAGGCGACGGAGATCATCGGCTACTGGCCGGCGCTCGTGTCGAAGTCCCTCATCACCACCCGCGTTTCGACGTTCGAAGCCTGAGCGCTCGCTCCCCCACGACCATGACTGTCGTCGCCCTCCATCGCATCGCCGCCGCCCGCTCGGGTGACAAAGGCGAAGGCTCCAACGTCGGCGTGATCGCGCGCTCGGACGCGGCCTATCGGTTCCTCGTCGGCGCGCTGACCGCGGACAAGGTGCGCGCGCACTTCGCGGGCATCAACCACGGCGGCGTCGTGCGCTACGAAGCCCCGAACATGCGCGTGCTCAACTTCTTGCTCGAGGACAGCCTCGGCGGCGGCGGTTCGGCGTCGCTGCTCACGGACGCGCAGGGCAAGACCCACGGGCTCGCGCTGCTGCGCATGACGCTCGACGTGCCCGAGGCCGTGCTCGCCGCCACCCCGGCGCCCTGAAGCCATGGACCTGCTCCTCGAGCTGCGCGAGCGCGCCCGCCGCTTGAATCGGCGCATCGTCCTCCCCGAGTCGAGCGACGAGCGCGTCCTGCGCGCCGCAGCGAAGCTCGCGCAAGAGGGCCTGTGCCAGCCGGTGCTCGTCGCAACGAAGGGTATGGGCACGCCGCCCAGCGGAATCGAAGTGGTCGACCCCGCGCGCGATCCGCGCGCGGCGACCTACGCCGAGCGCCTCTTCGAGCGCCGCAAGAACAAGGGCCTGACGCTCGCGGAGGCGAAAGAGCGGGTCCGCGACCCGCTCTTCTTCGGCGCCTCGCTCGTCGCCAGCGGCGACTGCGCGGGCGGCGTCGCAGGCTCGCTGGCCGCGACCGCCGACGTGCTGCGCGCGGGCATCTTCTGCATCGGGCTGCAGCGCGGGATCGCGACGGTTTCGTCGTGTTTCCTGATGGTGCTGCCGGATCGCACGCTGACCTACGGCGATTGCGGGGTGGTGCCCGACCCCGACGAGGATCAGCTCGTCGACATCGCGCTCGCGACCGCCGAGAGTCACCGACGCCTCGTCGGCACGGCGCCGAAGGTGGCGCTGCTGTCGTTCAGCACCAAAGGCTCCGCCGAGCACCCGCACGTCACGAAGGTGCGCAACGCGGCCGCAAAGCTGCGCGAGCGCGCGCCGAACCTCTCCTGTGACGGCGAGCTGCAGGCGGACGCCGCGCTCGTTCCGGACGTGGCCGCGCGCAAAGCGCCGCGCTCGCCCCTCGGCGGCCAGGCGAACGTGCTGATCTTCCCCGACCTCGACGCGGGGAACATCGGCTACAAGCTGACCGAGAGGCTCGCGGGCGCCACAGCGCTCGGACCGTTGGTGCAAGGCCTCGCCGCGCCCTTCATGGACCTCTCGCGGGGCTGCAAGTCCGACGACATCGTCGATGTCGCGTGCATCGCGGCGCTGCTCGCATGAACGGCAGCGGGCGCCCGGGCGCGAAGATCGCACCCGGACGCCCGCTGCAGGGATCCGCGCCGCGCGCGGATCGGCGTCAGTTGCTCGCCTTGCCCGTGACCGGGCAGACTTCGCCGCTGCACTCGGCCTTGGCTTCGCCCGAGCACTCGGTATTGCCGCTGCACTCGGTCTTCTCGGCGCAGCAGGCGCCGCCGGAGCTGCAAGCGCTGCTGCAGGCCGCGGCCGGGGCATTGGCCGACTCGGCGTTGCCGACGGCGTCTTTGGTCGTGTTGGCGCAAGCGGCGAGGCCGAGCAGGGCCGCCGCGAGGAGGAGGTTCTTCATCGTGGGAATCCTTGGGTGGTGGGATCGAGCCTGCCAGCGGGGCGCGGCCGCTCCGGTGGGATTGTCGTACAAAAACCCTGGGGAGACAGCCCCCGAAGGTCGATTTCCTTACCGGGACCACGGGTCCCCGCCCGAGCCATGCCCCGCGACACACCTCCGCCCGCCCTGGAAGTCGACCTGCACGGCTGCACCGTGGAGCGGGCCCAGCGCCGCCTGCGCGAGGCCCTGACCCGCGCCCGGGCGCTGCGCATCTCGCCCGTCCTCGTGGTGACGGGCAAGGGCCACGGCAGCGCGGGCGGCACAGCGAAACTGCGCCCGGCGGTCGAGGCCTTCCTCCGCGGCCCGGAGGGCAAAGCGCTGGGCGTGCGCGAGCTGGCGGAGGCCGGCCGCGGCGGGGCGTTCTTGGTACAGATCGGGCGCTGAAACCGCGGCGCAGCGCGACGCCTCGCTGGCCGCAGCGTGGGCCTGAACGTGGGCCTCAACCTGGGCCGTAGTGTGGACCGTGGCGCGTCGAACGGTACCAGGTACGAGTTTGCGGCGCGGCGCGCGGTGGCGGTCCGCTCGC
>CAYOBN010000036.1:0-24233 GCA_964402175.1 uncultured Planctomycetaceae bacterium
GAGCCCACGCAGGCGCGCGCGCTGCGCGCGCGCCTGCGTGGGCTCCGCCGCAAAGTCGTACCTGGTACCGTTCGACGGAGCTCGCAGTCCTTAGCGGACCTTGGCCACGCTCGCTTCGCCGGGGTGCTCGACGAGGAACGGGCCGAGGGCCAGCAGGTCGATGTGACCGAGCAAGAACGCTCGAATCGCATCGTTCGGCGAGCAGACGATCGGCTCCTCGTGCATGTTGAAGCTGGTGTTGATCAGCGACGGGAACCCGCTGTGCGCCTTGTACTCCGTCAAGATCGCGTGGTACTCCGGGTTCAGCTCGCGCCGAATCAACTGCGGTCGCGCTGTGCCGTCGACGTGCACCGCCGCCGGGCACGACCGCTGCATGAACTCCGTGCAGTCGAACGTCACCGTCATGAACTGCGCGGTGTATTCCGCACCCGCGAGGCCCTTGTAACAAGCCTCACGGTCCTCCCAGAGCGTCACCGGCGCAAACGGCATGAACTCCGTCCGGCCCAGGCGCTGGTTCAGCCACTGGTTCACGCCGGGGTCACGCCCGTGGTAGAGGATCGATCGGTTCCCGAGCGCGCGCGGACCGTACTCCATACGCCCCGAGCAACGCGCGACGATCTTTCCTTCGTGGATGCGTCGCCCGAGCTCCGCCGCCATCCGCTCCGGCCGCGTGTACTTCAGGCCCGCAGCGTCCAGCGCCTTCTGCGCCTCCGCGTCCGTGAAGTCCGGACCGAGGTACGCCGTCGGGAACGCCTCACCCATGCCGCCCGGCCACGACAGGTGCGCGGCCGCACCGGAACCGCAGCCGCCGTCGCCCATGTTCGGATAGACGAAGAGCCCTTTCACCCCGGGCACCTCGTGGATCCGCTGGTTCATCTTCACGTTCGCCGTGACACCGCCGGAGAGGCACACGTTCTCGCAGCCCGTCTCGCGCACCCAGTGCTCGATCAGCTTGCAAGCCACGCGCTCGAGCACGTGCTGGTACGCCGCCGCGACGTCGATCATCGGGTACCGCGCTGCCAGGTGCCGCGAGAAGAACAGGTTCAGGTTCTGGACGAGCCGGAAGTCCCCCGGCGTCTCGACCACCCGACGCATCAGCACATCGCTCAGCACCGCCGGGTCCCCGTACGCCGCGAGACCGACGATCTTGCCCGCGTGACGGTCCGCACGGAACCCGAGCGATGACGTCACCGCTTCGTAGAACGATCCGAGCGAATACGGGAAACGCAGCCCGTGCAAGCGCTTCAACCGCCCCCCTTCGCCCAAGTTGATCGAGCCCGCGAGCCCCGAGCCATAACCGTCGAGGGTCACGACGAGCGCGCGCTCGAACCCGCTCCAGAGGTACGCGTTGGCCGCGTGTGTGTGGTGGTGCTCGACCCGCTTCAGCTTGCCCGCGAGACCGAGGTCCCCGAGCCCTCGCTCGAGCTCGCGTTGCCACTTCTGGTGGTCCGCCGTGGCTTCGGCCTGCCACGCGAGCGAGGCCTTCTGCGCAGCGCGCGCAGCGCCCGCCCCGCTGATGCCTGCGATGCGGTAGTACGTCTCCTTCGCGAACCCCTTGCGCTTGCGCTGGTTCGGCTCGGCGAGGCCATGCACAGGCTGCGTCCGCCGCGGCACCCGCGCGTCCGCCGCGGCGAGCGCCGCCGCGAGCCCGGAGTCCCGCTGCCCCGCGTTGAACTGCGCCTCCTCCGCGACGCACTCCGCGATGCGCTGCGCTTCGTCTGCCGCGGGCAGGAACGCATATCCCACCGCATCGACATCGGAGGCGCTGATGCCCGCAAAACGGAAGGCCGCTGCGATCGCCTTCTCGGGGAAGCCCGCGTGCTGTTTCTGGCGACTGAAGCGCTCTTCGCCTGCCGCGAAGACGAGCTTGCCATCGACGACAAGCGACGCGTTGGCGTCTTTGTCGAGGGGTGAGATGCCGAGGACGATCACAGAGAAACTTACGGGGTAAGCGGCCTGAGGAGGGAGTGAGCCTCGGCAGGAGTCGTGGGCCGACCACCGAGCTCGCCGAGGAAGAACTGCAGATAACGGCGCACGACCTCGAGCAGTTGGTCGCGATCCGCGGAAGTGCGCACGTAGGGAGTGTGCCCGGGTACGAGCGACGGCGAGTGCAAGGTGAGCGTCAAGAAGCGCTCTCCCCGCGCCAGAGCCGCGCGTGTGAACCGCGCGAGGTCTTCGAACTGGTAGCCCTCGGGGCTGAGCAGGATGCGCTCGGAGAGGCCCAGCCGCGCGAGCACACCCTTGAGGCGCAGCGGCGCGAGCCGAGGTCGCGCAGCGAGCCCGTAGAGCGCGCGCCTCAGACCCGACGGCGCGGCGCCGACGAAACCGCCGCTGGCTGGCAACGCCAGGAGGCCCGCGCCGAACGTGAACGGCGCGCTTGTGAAGTGCTGGAAGTCCGGCCCTTCGAGCGCGCTCCAATCGAAGCCCGCGCTGATGGAGCAGTCTGTCGTGTATCCGAGCTCCGCCAGCACGGACGCCGTGTTCGGCCCGAAGCCGTAGCGCCCCGCTTTGTGGACCGTCGGGCGCACGCCGAGGTTCTGCGCGATCGTCTCCGTCAGCCGCGCGAGTTTGTCCCGCTCGAGCGCTCGCGGCAGGTTGCCTTGGAACGAGTGCCGTCGGTTCGCGGCGCCGTCCAGGTCCTCGTCATGCGGCGGCGAGACCCACGCGTGCAAGTGCGCTCCGATCGTGGCACGCCCTGCGGCAGCGTACTCGGCGAGGTCGCGGTACCCCTCAGGCTGTGAGGCGATCGGATAGTCGATCACATAGGTCGGCGCGAGCCGGACCTCGTCGCAGAGCGCCTGGAAGCGCCCGATCGCCGCCATCGCGGTGACCGACGTCTGACGCGGATCGAACGGCGCGTACCAGTCGAACTCCTCCTCGGTGTCGACGACGACGTGCAGCCGCGGCGCTTCGTCGGGCGGCAACACAACCGTCCGCGTCCCCGGGAACCAGGGGCGCGCGTCGCGGGAGGACAGCGCTGGGAGCGGCGCGGACATCGGCTTGGCATTGCACCACGGCGCCCGTCCGGGCGCACCCGGATTCACCCGCGCACCGGCCCGTTCCCAGGTCGTGCCACGGCGCGCGCCTCAGGCTGGTGCACCGCGCCACCCGGCCCCCTGCGCAACGGCGCCAAGAGCGCCTCTGCGACGAGCCGGCCGACGTCTTCGCAGCCCCGGGGGGTGTTGTGCAACGTGTCGTAGAAGACCTCGAACGTCGGTTCGAGCCGCGCGCGCAGGTCGAAGGCCTCGACACCGAGCTCGTCCGCGACCCGCGCAGAGACCGCGTCGACCTCCGCGAGCAAACGATGGACGAGGCGTAGGTCAAAGTACGTCTCGACGTTCTCCTGGTACGGCCGCCCCATACCGAAGTTCCACTCGAAGGCCTCTTCTTCGGGCGTGAAGTCGCGCTGTAACCAGGGTTGCCGGGCGACGAGCACACGGGCCCCGGTCGCCCGCGCTGCTTCGATCGTACGCCGCAGCCAGAGCTCGTAGTGCGCCAGCATCGCGCCGCGATCGGGCGATTCGGTGAGCTTCTTGGCCCGCTGGCGCGCGGCGCGGTTCTTCGCAAATGACTTTCCAGCCCGCGGCCGCACGAGCACCGACGGAGCGAAGCGGTTCTTCAGCCGCTTGAGCGCCTCGCGCAACGCGAGCTTACTGGGCGACCAACCGTAGGGGCCGTAGTCGTGCTGCTGGAAACAATAGCTCGGATCCGGGCGCGCTGCGGCAGGGATGGTGGGCGGGCACCCTTCTTGCATCCACATCACGAGGTCGCTCGCCCCCACCATCAGTACCACCGCGTCGAGGCGCGGCAAACGGGGCAGCATCTTCTCGAGCATCCACGCGACGTACTCGCAGCGCTGCATGCTGCGCGCGATGTTGCCGACGTGGACATGTTGCACCCCGAGCAGCGCCGCCTCCCTTTGCAGCTCGCGCTGTACGACCGCAGGCCACTGGGTGTCCTGATCCAGGTAGAAACACTCCGCCGCGCTGCCCCCGGCGACGATCACACGGTAGGTCTCGCGCCAATCGTGCGGCAGCGGATCCCCGCGCTCGCCATCGGCGTTCACGCGAAAGCGTGCGACGGGCTCCAGCGCGGGCAGCGCCTCACGATCGATCTCGAGCCGGATCTCGGAGTTCGGCTCCATCGGCCACGCCGCGCCGCGGCGTCGATGCACCGCGCGCACGGCGAGCTCCGCTGCCACGGCGGAGAGCGCGCCCCCACCCACGATCCAACCGAGGACCTCCCACATGGCTCGTTGTGCCCGTCCGCGCGTCAGCGCTGGACCGTGCCCTCCACGTCACCTTCCACCGTCGTCACGACGGGGTGGATGAAGATGCTGAGCGGCAGGAGGACGTACCAATAGGTCGTGCTCGAAGTCTGCGTGACGCGCATCCGCGTCGCGCCGCGCTCGGCGGCCTCCTCCGCGAAGGCCTCGAGCGCTCGCGTCTTCGAACCGTCGCCGAGCATCGGGAACACGAAGAGCCCGTGCAGCGCGTACGAAGTCGTCGTCTGGTACTCGATCGGCTCGCCGCGCAGCCCCGTGACGCCGGAGAAACGATCGACGTGGGAGTGCCGGATACAGGACGCAGCGAGGAGCGCGAGACCGACCAGTGCGTGCTGGAGTTTCATGCGAAGGAGGTGGGTCAGGACTTCGGGCGGAACACCTGGATCACGGCCGGATCGGCGACGAGGTACGCCGCTCCGATCAGGTCGAGGCAGTACGGGATCGCGGGAAATACCGCGTCGAGGCACTCACGAATGGACTTGGGTTTGCCCGGCAAGTTCATGATGAGCGCGCGACCGCGGATCCCAGCGGTCTGTCGCGACAGGATCGCCGTGGGCACGAACCGCAGGCTCGTCGCACGCATCAGCTCGCCGAAGCCCGGCATCAGCTTCTCGCAGACGGCCTCCGTCGCCTCCGGCGTCACGTCGCGCGGCGCCGGCCCCGTACCGCCGGTGGTCACGACGAGGTCGCAGCCGGCAGCGTCGACGAGCTCGATGAGCGTGCGCTCGATGCCCGCTCGGTCGTCGGGGATGCAGCGCCGCACCGGCGTCCATGGCGATGTCAGGTACGCAGTGAGCGTCGCTTCGATCGCGGGTCCGCCGAGGTCTTCGTACTCGCCGCGGCTCGCACGGTCGGAGACCGTGACGACGCCGATGCGGGCGACGCGCGGCAGCGCCGCGCCTGTGTCTGCGCTGGGATTCATGGGCGCGCTCCGCGCGGCGGGAGGACCCCGCGCACGCCGCTCGTGTGGCCGATGTAGGGCAGGACTCGCACCGGAGCCCCGGCAGTGAACGCCGCGCCGATGGGCAGATCGAGCAGCCCGTCGCCCGCGGCCGCGGAGAAGAGGTCCCCCGACCCGTTCCAGCGGATCGGGTGGACCCGTCCCTCCGCAATCGCTGCAGGCAGGAAGAGGTGCCTTTTGCCCCCGTGCTGGAAGTCCTCTGCCAGCGGCAGCGTCACCCAGCGGTCGTGTATAGCACCGAGCGCGCGCTCGATGAGCGGCACGCAGAAGAGGTGCGCGGTGGCCAGGACGCTGACGGGGTTGCCGGGCAGGCCTAGCAGCAGCTTGCCGTTCGGGCGCTGCGCCACGAAGACGGGTTTTCCGGGCTGGATCGCGACGCGGTGCAGGACCACTTCGCAGCCCAGCTCGACGGCGACCCGCGGCACGAGGTCCTTGTCACCCATGCTGACACCGCCGGTGGTCACGACGATGTCTGCCGATTCGAGTGCGGACGCGAGCGCTGCGTGCAGCGCTCCCGCTTCGTCGCGCGCATGTCGGCGCGTACACGGCACACCGAGCGCCGCTGCGAGCGCCTCCAGCAGCGGCCCGTTCGTGTCGCGGACGCCGTCGGCGTCTTCACGGCCGACTTCGTCGCCGGTGTTCACCACCGCAAGGCGCGGCGGCACGGCGACCGTGAGGGTCTTCGCCCCGGCCATCGCCGCCGCCGCGAGGTGCACCGGCCCGAGCCGCGTCCCCGCCGCGAGGATCACGTCGCCCGCCCGGGCGTCTTCGCCCCGCCATGCCACGTTGCGCCCCGCCGCCAGCGCAGTCGGGTCGCTGACCTCGACGCGCTCTCCGTGCGCCTCGGTCACCTCGACCGGCACGACGGTCGCCCCCGCAGGCACGGGCGCCCCCGTCATGATGCGCACGGCTTCACCGGGCGCGAGCGCGCCCTCGAAGTGGGTGCCCGCCGCGACCACGCCCCGCACATGAAAGCGCGCGCGCCCACCGGCGTCCTCGCCGGGCAGCACACACGCGTAACCGTCCATCGTCGCGCGGTCGAAACCGGGCTGATCGCGGTCCATCACCACCGGCGCAGCGAGCACACGGCCGAGCGCAGCGCCGGCTGCGATGCTCTCGCGCCGCTCGGGTACGTGCAGCGCGGCCAGGCGCGCCATCGCGGTCGGGAAGTCCAGCATGGTCCGAGGGGACCCCGCAGCATACCGCAGCCCATCGGCCCGCCGAGGGGAACTCAGCCCGGGAACCGCATGAGGAACCGTTCAGCGAGCGGGATGTCGAGGGGCGGCAGCGCACCCTCGGCGAGCAGCGCGCGGAGCTCCGCCGCGGCCACCCAGCGCACCGCGTCGTGGGTCCCGTCCAGAGGCCGCGGCTGGGCCTCCGCGGCGCCAGCGAGCGCCTCACAACGGTACCCGTCGAGGACCACCGCGCCCTCGGCGCTGCGCGCGACGAAGGCGCCTACCTGCACGTCGAGGCCGAGCTCTTCGAGCAGCTCGCGGCGGAGCGCCGCCGCCGGCGCCTCGCCCGACTCCACCTTCCCGCCGGGGAACTCCCAAAGTCCCCGGAGGTGCGCGGGTCGCACGCGCCGCGCGACGAGAACCGAGCGCCCCCGCACGACGAGGCCCGCGGTCACATGCACGGACCCGCGCGGCGGGGGCAGCGGAGGGACGTCGTCCGTTGTGGCCATCGTTGCGCGCTGCTCCGTTCCGGGCAGCCGACGTTGGATTCTAGCGGCGCGGCACCTAGACTGCCGCCGCGTGACCGCCCACGTCGTCGTCATCGGAGCGGGGATCGTCGGCTTGGCGACGGCCCGCGAGCTCCTCGTGCGCCACCCGCGCCTCCGAGTCTCCGTGCTCGAGAAGGAGCGCGATCCGGCCCTGCACCAGACGGGCCGCAACTCGGGGGTCGTCCACAGCGGGCTGTACTACAAACCCGGCTCGCTCAAGGCGCTGACGTGCCGCCGCGGCAAGGCGCTGCTCGAGCAGTTCTGTCGGGAGAACGGCGTCGCGCACGAGCGCTGCGGCAAAGTGGTCGTCGCCACGCGCGAGGACGAGCTGCCGCGCCTGGCGAACCTCGCCGAGCGCGCCCAGGCGAACGGGGTCGAACACGAGCGCATCGGACCCGAGCGCTTGCGCGAGCTCGAGCCGCACAGCGCGGGGCTCGCTGCGCTGCACGTCCCCGAGTCGGGCATCGTGAACTACCCCGGCGTCTGCACGGCGCTCGCGCGGCAAATCCGCGCGCGCGGCGGTGTCTTGCAGCTCGGCGTCCGCGTCGAGCGCCTCGAGACGTCGGCGCACGACGTGGTCCTGCACCTCGACCGCGGCATCGAGCGCGCCGAGGCGGTGATCAACTGCGCGGGCCTGCAATCGGACCAGGTCGCCCGCCGCTCCGGCGCCGACCCGGGCGCGCGCATCGTCCCGTTCCGCGGCGAGTACTACGAGCTCCTGCCCGAGGCCGAGCACCTCGTACGGAACCTGATCTACCCGGTGCCCGACCCGCGCTTCCCGTTCCTCGGTGTGCACTTCACGCGCATGGTCGCGGGCGGGGTCGAGTGCGGCCCGAACGCGGTGCTGGCGCTCGCGCGCGAGGGATACCGCTGGCGCGACGTCGACCTCGGCGACCTCGCCGACGCGTTCACCTGGCCGGGCACCTGGCGCCTCTTCCGCGCGCACTGGCGCACGGGGCTCGGCGAGACGTGGCGCTCGCTGAACAAAGCGGCGTTCGTGAAGGCCCTCCAGCGCCTCGTGCCGGAGATCCGCGCGGAGCACCTCGTGCGCGCGCCCGCGGGCGTGCGCGCGCAAGCCCTGACGCGCGAGGGCGGCCTCGTCGACGATTTCGCGCTCGTCCGGCAGGGTCCGATCGTACACGTCACCAACGCGCCGTCGCCCGCTGCGACGGCGGCCCTCGCGATCGCGGAGCGCCTCGCCGACGAGGTGCACGCGACGCTCCGTCACGTCTGACACGTCTGAGCTGCGCCTCCGGCGCGCCGTAGGAAACCCCATGAGCGAAGTGGCGACGACCGCGTTCCCGATCGAGGTCCTGCAGCGCTTCGCGGCGCGGGTCTTCATGCACCACGGAGTGCCGGAGGCCGACGCAGCGACGGCCGCCGAGGTGCTCGCTGCTTCGGACCTGCGCGGGATCGACTCCCACGGCGTCGCGCGCCTCTGGTGTTACCACGACATGCTGCGCGCGGGCCGCATCAACCCGCGCCCCACGCCGCGCATCGTGCGCGAGAGCCCCAGCACCGCGACGGTCGATGGCGACAACGGGCTCGGCCTCGTCGTCGGCCCCTGGGCCAATCGCGTCGCGATCCAGAAGGCGCGCGAAGTCGGCAGCGGCTGGGTCAGCGTCTGCAACACGAACCATTACGGCATCGCCGGGTACTACGTGCTCGAAGCCGTGCGCGCGGGTCAGATCGGTTGGTCGATGACCAACACGACGAAGCTCGTCGCGCCGCTGTGGGGCGCCGAGCGCATGCTGGGCACCAACCCCATCGCGATCGCGTTCCCGGGCGGCGAGGAGCCGCCGATCGTCGTCGACCTCGCGACGTGCGCCGCGGCGTACGGCAAGGTCGAGATCGCGCGTCGACACGGGAAACCGATCCCGGACGGCTGGGCGATCGACTCCCACGGCTACGGCACCACCGACCCCGACACGATGGTGAACGGCGGCGCGCTGCTGCCGCTCGGCGGGGACCGCGAACACGGCGGGCACAAGGGCTACGCGCTGGCGCTGGCGGTCGACGTGCTGTCGTGTGTGCTGAGCGGAGCGAACTGGGGCCCCTTCGCGCCGCCGTTCACGCTGCAGCAGCAGATCCCGGCGCGCTCCGTCGGCAAAGGCATCGGCCACTTCTTCGGCGCGATGCGGATCGACGCGTTCATCGACCCCGATGAGTTCGCGCGCCAGATCGACGACTACGTCCGCACGCTGCGCGCGACGAAGCCGGCGCCGGGCACGGATGGGCCCCTCATCCCGGGCGATCCCGAGCGCGCGGCCGAACGTGAACGGCGTGTCACGGGCATTCCGCTCGTCGCGCCGGTGGTCGCGGACCTCCAGCGTGTCGCGCGCGAGACGGGTGTACCGCTCGGTTGAGCGGGATTTCACCTGCGCCGCGCGCAGATGGTCTATCTTGCTGGTCCAGGGTCATGAAGCTGCTCCTCAAACTCGTCGTCCTTGCGGTCATCCTGTTCGGCCTCCTCGGCGTCGCCGGTTGGTTCCTCGTTCCGCCGGCCGCCAAGGGCGCCGTCGAGAAAGGCTCCAGCTACGCGTTCGGCGTGCCCGCATCGCTCTCGAAGATCGGCGCGCAGCTCGGCCTCGGCACGAGCGGCCTCGCGCTCGAGGGTTACAGCGTCGCGAGCCCCGAGGGCTTCGACGGCAAGCCGCTGCTGCAGGTGCAGAAGCTGGGCTTCGGCGTCGGCACGCGCTCGCTGCTCGGCGAGCCGAAGGTGATCGACGAGCTCGTCCTCGAAGGGTTCGAGCTGAACCTCGTGCAGAAGGGCACCGCGAGCAACCTGCTGCCGGTGCTGCAGCAGGTGAAGCGCCTCGCGGGCGGCTCGGCTTCGACGCCCGGCGAAGAGACCGGTGGCGCGGGCAGCCCCGGTCCGCGCCTCAAGGTGCGCCGCGTGCGTATCGCGGGCCTCGCCGCAGGCATCGAGGTCAGCGGCATCCCGGGCCTCGGCGATGTGTCGAAGCGCTTCGAGTTGCCCGCGTACGACGCGGATTGGTCGGCGCTGACGGGCGAACAAGGGCTCACGGTCGCGGAGCTCTCGGGCAAGCTCCTGGAGCAAGTCACCGCCAGCGCCCTCGCGAAGGGCGACGAGGTCCTGCCCGCGGCCGCGATGAAGGTCGTGCGCGCTTCGCTCGATGGAGGCCTCGCGGGGGGCCTCGCGGGAGGCCTCGGGGGCGCGCTCGACGCGGCGCGCGGTGAGCTCGAAGACAGCGCGAAGAAGGAGCTCGACGGGCTGAAGGAGAAGGGCGTCGAACAGCTCGAGGAGCTCCAGGAGAAGGGCGCGAAGGAGCTCGATCGGGCCAAGGAGAAGGTGAACGAGCTCATCGGCAAAGAGGCGGGCGGCGCGCTCAGCGGGGTCGTCGAGGGCCTCGTCGGCGATAAACCGAAAGCGAGCGGCGAAGCCGTGACGCCGCCTGCGGAAGGTGCGCAGCAGAAGGCGAACGAGACCGTCGAGAAAGCGGCGGAGACGGTCGAGAAGGCCGTCGACAAAGCGACGGAGAAAGCGGCCGAAGGCGCGAAGAAGCTCTTCGGCGGCAAGAAACCCGGCGGCTGAGCGCGCGCGGCCTCAGTGGCCGGCTTCGGAGTACCCGAGCGCCTGCAGGCGCCGCACCGTGTCGGCGCTCTGCGTCGGATCGAAGCGTGACGCGCGCACCTGCGCGCGGCCGTCGTAACCGTCGAGCGCCGCGCGGAGCCGTGCCAGGTGCGCCGCTTCGCTGGGCTCCGCGCTGAGGTCGCGGAGCTCCCCGGGGTCGCGCTCGAGGTCGTACAGGCGCTCCAGACCGAGGTACGGCGCCCGGATGTACTTGCGGCTGCCGAGCCGCGCGGCGCGGGGCTTCTGGTCGTTCCACCAGCGCGCGCTGCGCTCGTCGAAGCTGGGCTCGACCTTCGGACCGGGCTGAGTCGCCTCCGTGAAGAGCGCGCGCTCCGGCAGCCCGGGACCTTGCAAGAACGTGGGCCGAAGGTCGAGGCCCTCCCCCTGCACGGGCGCGCCGAGCAGCGCCAGCACGGTCGGCGCGATGTCGATGTGCGACACCGGCGCGGCGACGACGTGCCCTGTGGGCACTCCTGGGCCGCGCAGGACCAGCGGCACGTGCACGTCGGTCTGGTGCACACCCAGGCCGTGGTTCCAGAAGTTCGGGTGCTCCCAGAACGTCTCGCCGTGATCGGCCGTGACGACGACGAGGGTGTCCGCCAGGAGCCCGCGTGCTTCGAGCCCGACGAGGAGCTGCCCGAGCGCCGCATCCATCGCGCGCACCTCGCCCGCGTAGAGCGCTGCGAGCGCGCGGTCTTCGTCCGTCGGCGTCGCGGGCGGCGCATCGGCGAGCTCGCGTGTGAGCCCCTCTGCGACGACCTTCGCGACGCCGAGGGGCGCTCCGAGCGCCGCACGCTGCTGGGCCTCGACCGCCGCGCCGATGCGCGCCAGCGTGCCCCCGGGAGGAGCATGGCCGCCGGCCGGCACGTACGGCGCGTGGGGATCGAAGTAGTGCACGAAGAGGAAGAGCCGCCCGTCGCGCTCGAACCCGCGCCGCGCGCGCACGACGTCGACGTGGGCGAGGGCTGCGGCGGTCACACGCTCTGCGCTGCGCTGGTCCTGGTCCGCGCCCGCGGCGCCGACGCCGACGTCGAAGTCCTGGTCGAAGTGGTCGAAGCCCTGGTCGAAGCCGAAGCGCCGGTCGAGGGCGAACGAGCCCAGGAACGCGGCGCACCAGAAGCCGAGACCGCCCAGGCGCTCGGCCAGCGTCACGTTGGCGGGATCGAGCACGAACCCATTCCGAGGCACACCATGGGTCCGCGGCAGGTCCCCCGTCACGATCGAGGTGTGCGCCGCGAGCGTCGTCGCCGCGGCCGCGGTGCAGTCCCGGTACAGGGTGCCCTCGCGCGCCAGGGTGTCGAAGGCGGGGGTCGGGCCCGCTTTGCCCCCGTAGGGCCCCAGATGGTCCGCCCGCGTGGTGTCGAAGCTCACGAGCAGCACGTGGCGCGGTGCCGGAGCACGACCTGGTCCTGCAGCGCGCTCGGCATCGCGACATCCGGTCGCAACCAGCAACGTCGCGAGCAACGCCGCTGGGCGAGGGCATGAGAATGAGAAACCGAAGAGTGCCGCCACGCGGGAGGCCAGTGTAGGCCGCTGGGCCATCGCTTGGACACGAACCGTGTCGCCTCTTTTGCGACGTGGGGTAGCTTGTACGGTAGGCAGGCTCTGATCCCAGGTCGGGATCGGCGGCCCCGACCAGGGAACCCGCTTGACTCCCCGAGCGGAGCCCTCGAAGCTTCATCTCCTCGGGGCTACGGTGTCCCAGAACGCGCGCGAACGGCCCCGCCGCCGCGCCCTCGACCCCTCTCCTTCCATGCTGCGTAGCACGTCCATCCTCAGCGCCCTCGCGCTCGCGTCGTTGACGCTCGCGCCCGAGGCTCCGGCGCAGGCGCTCAAGACCGAGCTCTTCGCCCAGGGCTTCGCGAGCCCCGTCTTCATCACCCAGGCCCCCGGCGACGCCTCGCGGCACTTCGTCGTCGAGCAGGCGGGTCGCATCCGCGTCGTCCAGAACGGTGTGGTCCTCACCACCCCGTTCATCGATCTGCGGTCCGCCGTCGGTGGCCCCGTCGTCAGCGGCGGCGAGCGCGGCCTGCTCGGCCTCGCCTTCCACCCGGACTACCAGAACAACGGCCGCTTCTTCGTGAACTACACCGGCTCGGGCGGTCACACGCGCATCGCCGAGTACGCCGTCACGGGCGACCCGAACGTCGCGAGCAACACGCTCGTCCAGACGCTCATCACGGTCAACCAGGACTTCTCGAACCACAACGGCGGCTGCATCCACTTCGGCCCCGATGGGAAGCTCTTCATCGGCATGGGCGACGGCGGCTCGGGCAACGACCCGAACAACCGCGCGCAGAGCCCGACGAGCAACCTCGGCAAGATGCTGCGCCTCGACGTCGACCTGCCGCCGCCGCACATCCCGCTCGACAACCCGTTCGTCGGCGCCGGCGGCTTCAACGACGAGATCTGGGCCATCGGCCTGCGGAACCCGTGGCGTTGGAGCTTCGACCGTCTGACCGGTGACTTCTTCATCGGCGACGTCGGCCAGAACGCCCGCGAAGAGGTCAGCTTCGGCGCCGCGGGCGTCGGCGGCCTCAACTACGGTTGGCGCTGCATGGAAGGCTTCCGCTGCACCGGCCTCTCGGGCTGCACCTGCAACGCGGCGGCCCTGACGATGCCGATCCACGAGTACAACACGGGCGGCGGGAACTGCTCCGTCGTCGGTGGCTACGTCTACCGCGGCAGCGCGATCCCGGGCCTCGAAGGCACCTACTTCTTCGCGGACTACTGCTCGAGCCAGATCTGGAGCCTGCGTTACGACACCGCCACCAGCACCGTGTCGCAGTTCACCAGCCGCACGGTCGAGCTGCGCCCGGCCGCGCCGAACACCATCACCTCGATCACGAGCTTCGGTGAGGACCTCGCCGGTGAGCTCTACATCGTCGAGCAGGGTGGTCAGATCTGGAAGATCGTCCAGGACTGCGATGCGACCGTCTACTGCTCGGGTCAGCCGAACAGCACCGGTCAGCCGGCGAACCTCGCGACCCTCGGGACATACTCGATCGCCGCGAACGACCTGGTCCTCTCGGTCAGCGGCCTCCCGGCCTTCTCCGCGGGCATCATGTTCTACGGCGGCGCCCGCGCGAGCGCTCCGAGCGGCCAGGGCACGGTCTGCGTCAGCGGCACCGCGAGCCAGCCGGTCCTGCGCATGGCGCCGGTGCTCGTCTCCGACCTGCTCGGCATCGTGAACCGCGTCGTGAACATGAACGATCCGCAGCAGAGCGTCGGCGCGGGTGCGATCCTCCCGGGCCAGACCTGGCGCTTCCAGTACTGGTACCGCGACGCCATCGGCGGCCAGTCGACCTGGAACTACAGCAGCGCGACCGAGATCCTGTTCTGCCCCTGATCGGCGCACGGGATGTACGCAGCGGTACCCGCTGGACTTGCGCAGTCCAGCGGGTACCGCTCGTTTCGGGGCAAACGCGTCGCGTGGTGACTGCGGCGCCGCTCGCAGGCGCCAGGCTTCAGCGCAGGCGCAGCGCGTAACCCGTCAGGCGCTGCACCGTCGCGGGGCGCAGCCCCAGCACGAAGTCGCCGCCCGCGCCGACCGCGGGCACGAGCCCATCGCGCGCACCCTCCGCGATCCGCGCCGTGTACTCCGTCGCACCGAGCGCGCGCGTGACGCGCACCTCGAGCTGAAGCGGGTCGAACTCTGGACCCGCCGTCGCCGCGAGGATGCGCTCGGGGAACGCTGTCACGAGGCCGCGCACAAAGCCCTCGGCCGCGTCGCGATCGACGTCGCGCCCGTCGTGATCCTGCCAACGGCCGGTGCCGCTCGGATCGAGCGCGAGGTGGAAGCTCTGCAGCTCCCCCGCCGCGTCGCGCACCTGCCCCTCCACGCGCAAGATCTGCGCGACGTCGAGCGGGACGAGCGCTTCGGCTTTGCGCCACGCCTGCACGTCCGTGGAGAGCGGCGGCAGCGCGCCGTAACCGTACACCGCGTCCCGTCCCGCGGGTCGCACGTAGGCCAGACCATCCGCCGCGCGCGCGACGTGCACATCGACGACGGTGGCCCCGGCTCCGTTCTGCACGACGAGGTGCTGCGCGTCGCTGGCGCCGAGTCCCAGCCCCGCATGGCGCTCCGGGTCCTCGGTGACGAGGTCCAAGGTCGTCAGGTCCACGAGCCGCTCGAGCAAGCGCTCGACCTGCGCCGTCTCGGCGGGGAACCCGAAGAGGTCCGGCAGGACCCAGCGCTCGCCTTCGCGGGCGACGACGACGCGTCGCTCGCCCGCGCGCAGCTCGATCCGCGCGGCCTCCCGGGGTGTGAGGCCCGGCGCCAAGCGCTCGATCGGCCGCAGCGGCGGGCCTTCGTCGCCGCCGACTCCGTACGCGACCGCAAGGCCCACGAACACCAGAGCGAGCGCGATGTTGCGGCGCGCGATCCTCATCGTCCTGCTCCCGCGGCCCGGCGCCGCTCGTAGAGGTTCCAGCCGAACCCGACGGCCAACACGAGCGTCAGCGCGGCTGCGATCGGCGCGAGCAGCGTGCGCCACCGGCGCCTGCGCGCGGCCGCGGTCGCGCGGTCCTCGGCCAGCTCGCGCGCGCGCCGCTCCGTCTCCGTCACGAAGGGATCGGCGTCGACGAGGCCCTCGGCGGCGCGGGCCTCCGCCACAAAATCGACGAGCGGCCGGTCGCGCGGCACACGCGAGCGCAAGCCGATCAGGTCCTCATCGAGGGTCAGCCAGTCGACGAGGTTCTCGAGGAAGAGCGCCCCGCCGCCCTGCGCAAACTCCATGAGCAGCCCCTCGCGCTCGGACTGGGCCGGGTCCCGCAGCCAATCCGCGTCCCCCACCACGACGATCGTCCCCGGCCGCGCGTCCGCAGGCAACGGCGCCGCGGGCACCTCCGCGGTGGCACCGGGGCCCGAGAGCGGGTCCCGCGCCAGGGGCACGGGTCGCCCGGCGAAGGCGCTCGGCAGGGCCCCCGTGAACGCCGCGGCCAGCACGTAGCGCCCGCCGGGGTCGGCGCTGACGGAGCGTGTGACCCCGACGACGTCGTCGCGTTCGCTCGGCAGCGCACCGAGCACCCCAGCGAGGCGCGCGCGCGGGCTGGTCCATGCGAGGTCTTCGCGGCGCACGCCGCTCGGCCGGGCGCGCTTCTGCGAGTCGCGCAGCGGATGCGCCCACCAGAACGTCACGCGGTCGAGGTCGCGCGTCGGCGGCAGCTCCTGCGAGAGGCCCGCGCGGCGCACCGACAGCACCGCGGGCGACGTGACGAGCGCCGCGCTCTGCGCGCCACCGCGCCGGTACGCGCCGTGGGTCGTGTGCGCAGCGGGCTCGAGGTCCCAGAGGTGCCGCGGCCAGACCTCGATGCCGAGGGTGCCGAGCAGGTTGCCGAGCTCGCCGTCCAGCGGGCTGCGCGGCGCCGCGGGCCGAGCCTGTCCGGTGCGCCAGTTGAACACGGGGTCATCGACGGCCAGCAAGAGCGCGCCGCCGCGCTGCACGAACCGATCGAGCTCGAAGACCGCGCGCTCGTGCACGGGCTGCGACGCGACCGCGACGACGACATCGATGTCGCCTGCCACGGGGAGGCCCTCTTCGAGCCCGCGCACCTCGCGCACCTCGCGCGTCCGCGCGAGCAACGCCGCCACGGCGCCGAAGGTCGGCCAGCCGCGTGCGACTTCGCGCGCGAGCGCCGCCTGCTCCGCGGCGGGCCCGCTCTGCCCTTCCGGCTGCGTCGGCACCGTCGCAGTGAGCGGCATTCCGTAGAGCCCGACGACCACCGGCCGGTCGCGCTGGAGAGCGTGCACCGCCGCGGCGAACTGGACCTCGAAGCGCCACGGCGCGATGTAAGGGATCACCTGCTCCCGGCCGCGCTGGCGCAGGACCACACCGAGCCAGATCTCCTCTTCGACCGTCTCCGTCGCCCGCACGCGCACCTCGGTGCGCGGCCGGACACCGGAGCGGAGCGCTTCGGTGCGCGCCGAGCTGGACGTGACAGGGTCGAAGTCGACGACTTCGAGGCGCCCACGGGCCAGCGCGCGCAGCTCCGCCAACTGCGCTTCGACCCGCGCGCGCGCGAGCTGCACATCCCCCAGCTCCGTGTCGCGCGTGAAGTACGTGCGCACTTGGAGGGGCTCGGTCAGCCCGCCGAGGATGCGCTGCGTCGCGGGCGCCAGCGTGAAGAGCTGGTCCTCCGACAGATCCCGGCGCAGCGTGAGGCGGTCCGCCGCCAAGAGGTTCCCGAGCACCACGATGCCCAGGAGCAGCGCGACCGAGAGCCAGGTGTTGAAGCGCTCTTCGCGCCGTGTGAAAGGCCGCTGCATCAGCGCCACCTCCGCCGTTCGACCGCTGCGACGTTCAGAACGAGGCCGAACGCGCAGAAGAGCGCGAAGTACACCGCGTCGCGCGCATCCACCACACCGAGCGCAGAGCTGTCGAGGAAGTGCGAGCTGGGCGCCGCGTATTGCAGCGCCTCCGCGAGGCGCGCCGGCAAGAACGTGACCGCGAGCTCGAGCGCCCAGAGCCCCACCAGCAGCGCCGCGCCCAAGAGGAACGCCGCGAGCTGCTCCTGTACGAGCGCCGAGACCCAGAGCGCGAGCGCCGCGTACGCCGCAGCGAGCGCGAGCGCGCCGCCGAGACCGACACCGACGACCCCCCAGTCGAGGTCGCCGAGGCCATCGACCGCGATCGCGGTGGGCACCACCGCGACCGCCACCATCGCGGCGAGCAGCGCGACCCGCGCAAGGAACTTCCCGAGCACGAGCTCGGTCGCGCGCACGGGCCAAGTCAGGAGCAGCTCCTCGGTCCCTCCGCGGCGCTCTTCTGCCCACGCGGCCATCGACAACGCGGGCACGAGCAAGGCCAGGAGGAACGGCAGCCACGTGAAGAGCACGAGGAGGTTCGCCTGGCCGCCTTCGAAGAGCCCAGGCAGCGGCTGCCGCCCGATCGGGAAACCGACCAGGAAGAAGAGCAAGGGCAGGACGACGACGAACAGCCCGAGGGCGACGTACGTCACGGGCGACTCGAACAGCGCCCCGAGCTCGCGGCGTAGGACAGCGACGATGCGGATCACCGGGAATCCTCCCTGCGGCGTACACCGCGGGTCCGCTCCAGGAAAACGCGCTCGAGGGTCGCCACTTCGTGGCGCAGCTCGAGCAACGGGAGGCTGGCCGTGTGCACGGCCCGCGCGGCGCGCTCGGCGACGTCGAAGCGCCCCTCCACCGCCAGCAGGAAACGCACCCGACCGCGTTCGCTCTGCGCCGCGACGTCGACCGCGCTGACGCCGTCGAGCGACGCCAGCAGCGCTGCAGCGCGCGCCCGCGCCGCGTCGTCTTCGAGCCCGCCGAGGGTCAGCGACAGCGCTTCTCCGACGCCATCCGCGAGCTCCATCAGACCGCCGTCCGCGACGACGCGCCCGCCCGCGAGGATGACCACGCGCCGGCAGACCTCTTCGACTTCGGGCAGCACGTGCGTGGACAGCAAGATCGTCTTCTCGCGCGCCAGCCGCACGACGAGGTCGCGGATACGCACGATCTCGCCGGGGTCGAGACCGCTGGTCGGTTCGTCGAGGATCAAGGCTTCGGGATCGGGCAGGAGCGCCTGCGCCAGGCCCACCCGCTGCCGGTAGCCCTTGGACAACGTGTGGATGCGCCGCGCGACGTAGCCGTCCAGGTCGGTCGCAGCGACGACGCGCTCGAGGGCCGCGCGCCGCGCGCGGCCGCCGAGGCCGTGCAGGCGCCCGACGAACTCGAGGAAACGATCGACGCGCATCTCGCGGTAGAGCGGCGTGCTCTCCGGCAGGTACCCCACCGCCCGTCGCGCCGCGAGGTCCGGCCCCGTCGCATGGCGCCCGAGCACCAGCGCCTCGCCCGCATCCGGTACGAGCGACCCTGTGAGCATGCGCATCGTGGTGCTCTTCCCCGCGCCGTTCGGGCCGAGGAAACCGACGAGGGCTCCGCGCTCGACCTGGAACGAAACGTCGTCCACCGCGAGCACCGGCCCGAAGCGCTTGACGAGGTTCCGGGCGCAGAGGACCGGTGTTTGGGGGTCGCTGCTCATCGTGCGCGGGCTCTACCCGAGGCCGTCCGCGAAGTCACGCTTTGGATCAAGCCTCGGGGTCGACGTTGAAGCGCTCCAGGAAGTCCGCCGTCTTCGCGGCTTCCCCGAGGCGCGTCACGAGCAGGTCCATCGCCTCGGCGAAGTGCATCCGCGACAGGACCCGGCGCAGGGTGTGGATCTGGCGCAGGCGCTTCGTGCCGACGAGCTTCTCCTCTTTGCGCGTGCCCGACTTCTCGACGTCGATCGCCGGGAAGATGCGTCGGTCCGCGAGGCGGCGCGAGAGCACGATTTCGCTGTTGCCGGTGCCCTTGAACTCCTCGAACACCATCTGGTCCATGCGCGACCCCGTGTCGATGAGGCAGGTGCCGACGATCGTCAGGCTGCCGGCTTCGACGGTGTTGCGCGCAGAACCGAAGATCTTGCGCGGCCGCTCCATCGCGCGGCTGTCGAGGCCGCCGGACATCGTGCGCCCGCTGCCCGCTTGGTTGTTGTAGGCGCGCGCCAAGCGCGTGATCGAATCGAGCAGCAGCACGACGTCGTCGCCGGCTTCCACGAGGCGGCACGCGCGCTTCCACACGACCTCGGCGAGGGCGATGTGATGCTTCGCGGCTTCATCCGCCGTCGAGGCGTAGACCTTGCCGCGCGTGACGCTGCGCTGCCACTCCGTCGCCTCTTCCGGCCGCTCGTCGATGAGGAGCACGAAGAGGTGCACGTCGGGGTACCCCTGCTCGATGCCCGCCGCGAACTGGCGCAGCAGCGTCGTCTTGCCCGCGCGCGGCGGAGCGACGAGCAGAGCGCGCTGCCCACGGCCGATCGGCGCAAGGAGGTCGACGACGCGCATCGCGACCTCGTTCGTCACGTCGCCCGTCGCGTAGTGGAAGTCGGGATCGACGCTCGTCAGCGCCTGGAACGCGAGCTTGTTCTTCCAGAAGCGCGGTTCCTTCCCGTCGATCGTCAGGACATCGTCGAGCTGCAGCTTGTGCTTGAAGCCCTTGGACACCTTGCCGTGCACGTGCATGCCCTCGCGCAGCTTGTAGAGCTGCACGAGCCGCTTGTGGACGTAGATGTCCCACTTCGACGGCAGGAGGTTGAACTCTTCGAGGCGCAGGGTCGCGATGCCCCCCTTGTCGAGGATCAGCACCCCGCCCGCCTCGCGCGGCAGCGGCTCGTTCGCGCGCGGGTCGCGACCCGGCGAGCGATCGGCGAGCTCGAGCTCGTCGTCGTCGTCGGTCGAGGCGACTGCGGCGCCCATTTCGTCGTCGCCCGCGTCCTCTCCGCGCGGCGGTCCCGCGTGGGGTTGGCGCGGCTGGGGCTTACCTTGCTGGGGCTTACCTTGCTGGGCCTTCGCCCCCTGCGGGCCCCCACCGGAGTGCCGAGGCCCCTTACCCGGCTCCCCCTGGGCTCCGGTCCGCGGCTCGGCCGCGTCGTCGCGCGTGGCTCCGTCCTGGCCGCCCTTGCTGCGGCGACGGCGGCGGCGGCGTTTGCCCGAGCGCTCGCCCTCGGCGGCGCCCCCTTCGCCGGAGCCCTCCCGGTCCGCGGCGCGAGCTTCGTCCCCGTCCCCGTCGTCGTCGCTGAGGCCGTCGCCGAAGCCACCGCGGGATGCCGTGCTGGGCGACGCCTCGCCGCCGTCGTCCCCTTCTCCCGCGTCATCGTCGTCGCCCCAAGAATCGTCCTGGGAGCCCTCGGCGGCGCCTTCTCCCTCTCCCTCACCCTCGCCGTCGCCCTTGGCCTTGCGGCGGCGGCGTCCGCCGCGCCGGCTGCGCCGGCGGCGGCCCTTCGGGGATCCAGGCTCCGGGGTGGCGCCGAACGGCAGGTCCTTCTGGACACCCGTGCTGCTGTCGGAGTCGGTCAAGTGGAGTCTTTTCTCGGGGACGGAGGCCCCCCGGGGCGCCGATCGGCACTACGGGGCCGACCGCGACGTCCAGGGCAGCGGGGGTGAAACGGGGCGGCGCAGGCCGACGCCCGATCGAGCGAGGGTAGGGTCGCGCGGGCGGGCCGCGCGGCTCAGGGGTGCCAGAACGGCCGTCCTAGCGGTGCCACGGTCGGGGGCCCGGAACAGAGCACCTCGGCCGTGTCCCCGGCAGTGACCGGGGCAGACTCGGAGGGGCATCGCCACCCCAGCGGAGCCAAACCACCGGCGGTGGTCGCCGCAGCCGAGTCGGGGGGAGAATGGCGACCGAGGTCGGCTCGTTCAAGCCCAGAAAACGAATCCTGCGGGAAAACCGACCGGCCGGGCTGCACTTGGCCAGGTCCCAGCTCCGCTGCTGGGCCGAGCTTGGAGGCGTGCCCCGCTTTCAAGCGGGCTTGGCCTGAACCACGTGTCACCGAGGGGGTCCCGGGAAGGGACCCCACCGGAGGCAGATGCCGGGCTCGGCCCCGGCAGGGACCTCGTCCGGCCGTCACGGCCGCTCCCGAGGAGGGAGGGTGGTCGGGGTGAGAGGATTTGAACCTCCGACCTCTGCGTCCCGAACGCAGCGCTCTACCAAGCTGAGCCACACCCCGAACAGGCGGAGAAGTCTACGGCCTCGATGTCCGGCCGTCAACTGACTTCCCCCACGATTCTGCACGCGGCGCTGCGCGCGGGGTCGCGCCTCAGCCGCCGAGGTCGACGAAGACCCCGCCGTTCTCCTGGGCGAGGCGCTGCATGAAGACCTTGTCGAAGCGCCCGATAGCGATCGTGTGCAACGCGACCTTGCGCAGGGCGTTGCCGACGCGCACCTCGCGCAGGATGTCGTCGACGTCGATCCAGGTGCCGACCGTCGGCTTGCCGTCGGAGAGGAAGAACACCGTGTCGATCTCGACGGCGTACGCCTCTTTCGTACCGGTGCCCGAGCCGAGGCGCAGGGCTTCCGCGAGAGCGCCGAACGTGTTCGTCTTGCCGAGCTCGAGGCTCGCCGCGCCCGCGAGGCCCGCGTTCGCCAGGTCCGCCTTCGAGTTGCCGCCGATCGGCGCGAGCCGCTTCACGTACTCGAGCGCGCTCGACTTGTTGAGCACGTTCGCGGGCACGAGCTCCTTCTTCCAGAGCTTGACCTCGGTCGCGAACGACACGATCTGGAACTCGACGTACGGCTCGAGCGTTTCGATGGTCCGCGCGAGCTCTGTCTTCACAATGTCCATGCGCGACCACGACGGGTAGGTCGTGCCCGCGAAGCGCTCCTTGTCGACGACCTCGTCCTCCATCGAGCCCGAGACGTCGATGACGAACACGATCCGCCGGCTGGGTGTCTCGACACCGTGGTAGCTCGTTCCGCCCTTGAGGCCCTGGTACTCCGCCTTGCGCGCGGCTTGCTTTTCGCGCAGCTTCGCGAGCTCTTCGTCCGTCGGGATCTGGTAACGGTCGCCGTAGTTGTCCCAGAACTGCTGCCAGAGGTCGATGCGTGGCCCGAAGTTGCGACCGGTCAGGTTGTCGAGCGCGTTCGCGGCATCCGCCTTGAGGCGGCCCTCTTCGACCTGGAGCCGCTCGATGAGCGGCGGGATCGAAGACGTGTGACGCACGGCTCCGAGGGCAGCGATCGCGCTGGCGCGGACTTGCCACGCGGCGTCACCGAGCGCCGCGACGGCGAGCTCGCGTACGGCGTCGGCGCGCAATGCCGTCAGGCCATCGAGGGCCGCGCAGCGCACGGCGATCTCCTTGTCGGCCGCGAGCGGCACGAGCAGCTCGGCGACGCCGTCTTCACGGCCCGCGACGAGGGCTTCGATCGCAGCGCGTCGCACGGTCCAGGCTTTGTCCGCGAGGCAAAGGCGCACGGGCTCGCCGAGCGGCTTGTAGCCGCCCGCGGTCAGGACCCGCAAGACCCCGACCTTCTCGGGCTCCTTCTTCGTCTTCTCGAGCGCTCCGACGAGGCGCGTCACGGGCTCGGGCGTCTTGAACGACGACAGCACGCGCCGCACGGCGTCGACGAGCGCCGGATCGGGATCCGCGAGCAGCGGCAGGAGCACATCGACGACCCCGGGGTCCTCGACGGTGTCGAGCGCGAGCACCGCCTCGACGCGCGTCGCGCTGTCGGTGTACTTCTTGAAGAACTTCTTGAACTCCTGGAGCGTTTCGTCGGCGCTGCTCGAAGCCAGCGCGAAGGCGCACGTGAGGGCGAGAAGGAGGGCCTGCATCTTGGGCGAGAGCCTAACCCGAAATGCGCGCGCGGGCGACCGCGGCGCTGGCCGCTGTCGCCCGCGCGGGGCACAGGTCCGTGTCGACCGCCGGTCGATCAGCGCGGCGCTTGCGCGCCGTCTTTGCCTTCGGCAGGGCGCTTGATCTGCGCTGTGCCGCGGCCACCTTGCGCCGGTGTCACCTCGAGGGCTTCGACCGACATGCGGTACCCCCCGGGCATCATCAACGTCACCTTCGTGCCCTCGCGGGCGACGAGGTGGCCCGTGAACGTGCCCCCGTGGGTGACGACGCGCACTTCTTCGAGGCCGGTCGTGTCGTTGGTCACCTTGGCGGGCGACTTCGGCGCGGGGCCCTCGGGAGCGAGGCGCTCGATGCGCTGCAGGCGGCGCGCGTCGAGGGCCATGCGGCCGATACGCGTGTCGAGCGACACGCGGCCCGCGCCCGCGCCATGGAGGCGACCTTCGAAGACGTCGCCGCCGTCGAGCACGACGCGCACGTTGCCCGTATAAGGGGTCAGGAGGAAGTCCGGGCCGTGGGCGACGGAGTTCGGCACCTCGACCTGCTGCCACATGCCCTCGCTCTCGGCGCGGCGGAGCACCGAGCGCGGGCCGGTCTCGACCGCCTGCTTGGCGACGGGTCCGAGGACTTCGACGCCTTCGGGGGCGGGGCTGGCGTCCGCCGGGGTCGACGTCGACGCGACCGGCTCGGGCTGCGGCTCGGAGGTCGTCGCGGTGGCGGGTTCCGGCGTCACCGGCGCGGGCGCGGGTACTGGGCCCGTGGTAACGGGTGCGCGGCGCGGGCCGACCTCCGCAAGGAGTCTCTCCAGCTCCTGATCGAGGGCCGCCGGCGACTCCTGCACCGGACCCGTGGGCGCGGCCAGCGGGCCGCTCGTGGGCGGCAGCGGCGGGTAGAGCAGGGCGCTCTGCTCGGCGAGGTCGCTCCAGTCGAGGTCGGCCTGGGTCGGTGCGGTCGGTTCGAGGAGCGGAAGCGCGACGTTGGGTTCGTCGTTGCTGGGCTCGATCGCTGTGGGCTCCACCGCAGTGGGCTCGACCGCTGTGGGCGACTCGAACGTGTCGGTGACCGGTGGAGCCGCGCTCGGCTCGAAGGCCTCCGTGGACTCCACCACCGCGGCCTCTTCGAGTGCAGCGGCCGTCGCGGAGAGGTCCGCGAGCAGCGTCGCGAGCTCGCCGTCGAGGTCGCGCAGCGCCTGCAGGCCCGCGTCGAGCTCCTGGTCGAACGCGCTCAGCTCGGCGTCGAGCTGTGCCAGCGCGACGGGGTCCGGGGTCACCGGCGTCACCGGCTCGCTCGGGATCTCGAACGCGGGCATGGGCGTAGCTTCGGCGACCTCGGGCAGCGCTTCGATGCTGGGCTCCGACTCGAAGACCGGCTCGGGAACGACGACGGGCTCGGCCGCGGCGACGGATTCCAGCGCCATGGGCTCAGACTGCACGTCGGGCGCGGACACCGTAGCGACCTCGGTTGTCACGGGCGCGCTCGGCCGCGGCGCGGGCGCCGCGATCCCCGCCAGGAGCTCATCGAGCAGCGCATGCGCGCTGGC
>CAYOBN010000036.1:24333-45944 GCA_964402175.1 uncultured Planctomycetaceae bacterium
GCGCGGGCGCCGCGATCCCCGCCAGGAGCTCATCGAGCAGCGCATGCGCGCTGGCCTCGTCGAGTACCCGCTCGAGGTCCACTGCCGGAGCCACCGGGCTGGGCACGCTGGAATCCTCGACGGCGAGCACGTCCACCACGAGAGGGTCGGTGACCGGAGTCTCCGGCCACTCGACGACCGAGGTGACCTCGGCCACTACGGCGTCGGGAGCGGCGTCACCGACCGCGTCGGCGACGACATCGAGCTCCGCCGCCATCGCGGCGAGCGCAGCTTCGACGGGGCTGAGCGACGTGGTTCCGACTTCGTCCGCGGGCGCGATGTCGAGGTCAGCGCCAGCGAGCTCGTTACCCTCCGCGTCCAGCTCTGCCGACGCTTCGAACACCGTCGTGTGCGCAGCTTGCGCCACTTCGTCTTGCTCGGGCATATCCGCCGATTCAAGCGCAGCCGCGGCGGTCTCGAGAACCTCTTCGACCGGCGTCGGCGCCGTGACAGGTACCATCTCGCGCACGGGCTCCGCGACCACCGGCGGCGTCGGCCGCGGCCCAGGCGTCGGACGCACGAACCCCGCGCGCCCGAGCTCGGGCACTGCGGGCTTCTGCGCGCTCGCCAGCGCGACCTCCGGCGGCTGCACGAGCTCGACCCCGCCGCTCGGGAGCAGCTCGGCCGCGTCGGCGGCCAACGGCGCGGGCGGCGCGACCGTCACGGTCTCTGCGCGATTCTTGAAGAACGCGTAACCAGCCGCGGCAGCGAACGAGAAGACGAGCGCCGCACCCGCTGGCACCAGGGCGCGCGAGAGCAGCGCGCGCACGCTCTCGGGCTCGATGTACGAGGTCTCGACCGGCCCGTCCTCGAAGCCGAGCGCCTCCGCCCCTCCTCCCTCGGGTGCATCGCCGTCCAATTCGAGCAGCCAACTCGGTGGACGCTCCTGGCCGAGGACGTCGTCGGAGAGGGGTCGCACATCGACCGGCCTTCCCGCCGCTGGCGCCGTTGGCGCTGCCATCTGGGCCGCGGCAGGTGCCGGCGGCACAGCGGCCGCATGGGCGGCTGCCGGCGCCTCGACAGGCTCAGGGAACCACGGGGCCGGGTCGGCGCCGGAGGCGTCTTCTTTCGGGCTCAGCCGCAGGGACAGGGGAGCAGCGGGCTGCTTCGGGTTCGGTTCTTGGGCCATCGGCTCGGGCGCGCGTGGCGCGTAGGCGGTGCGTCGGAGATGCCGTCCCAGCGCCTGCGAGCAGTCGCGTGAGGTCCGACACCAGCGGCGCTATCGACGGGCTCCGTAGCCGAACGAAAGGCCCGGACCGATTTCGGATCCCGAGATCCCTTGCCGGGACACCCGCCGGCGCCCTCAGCGGCGCTTCAACACCCGCCGCCCTGCCTTACGCTGGGTCACCCCTTGTGCATCGAAGTACTCGAGCATCGGGATGAGAAACTTGCGCGTCGTATCGAGCGCATCCCGCAGCGCAGGGATCTCGACCTCGCCGTGCTGTTCGCAGTTGGCGATCAGCGCCGCCCGAGCGTCGTCCATCGCCCCCCGCGCGGCGAAGAGCTCGCCCCCGAGGTGCACGATCGCGCCGAGGTCCACGAGCAAGCGCAGGCCGCGGTCGATCTCGGCGCGCGGGCGCTGCAGGGCCTCGGCGAGCTCATCTGGAGACGGCGGCGAGAAACGGGCAGAGACAAGCGCCGCCTCGATCCCCTCGACGAGCGCGCGGGTCGCTTCATCCAGCGCGACCTCTCGCCCCGCCAGACCGAGCTTGCCGCCTGCTTCGAGCACGATGCGGCCCGCCGCGGCTTCGCTCTCGAGGAGCGCATCGACGAGCGCCGCATCCACGCGCATCCCCGCGCGCACATCGCGCAGGTCCATCCGCGCGCGCAGCGGGTTCAGCTTGAACCAGCCCTTGATGGCGTCGTTCAGCTCCGCGAGCGCGAGCTCCAACGTCGCACTGTGGATGAAGCGGCTGCCGAGCGGCTGCGCCTTACCCTCCGCCGCGAGCTGGTCGAGCAGGTGCTGCACTTCGCCCCTCTCGCGCTTCACCCCGCGCGCAAGGTCGTCGAGCGTCAGCCACCGCTCCGGCGCGCGCGCCAGCAGCGACTCCGCGAGCGCGATCGGTGAGCCGAGGCTCTCCGCTTGACGCGCGAGCTCGTCGAGCACGAACGTCTTGAAGCGCTTGAGCCGGTAGCGGCTCTCCTCCAAGATCACGCCGCCGCCGAGGGTCTCGACCGGCGAAGCGAGGCGCAGCACGAACCGGTCGCCGGGGGCGCATACCAGGGGCTCTTCCATGCGGAACTGCACCAGGCCCGTCTGGCCCGGTTCCAGTGCGTCCGAGTCGAGCAAGATGACCTCACCGAGCGCGTCCGCCGTGCCCGTGTGTACGCGCACCTGCATGCGGTTCGTGATCGGGCGCAGCGCGCTCTCGAGCGCTTGCACGCTGGCCCCGACCATGCGCTGCGCTTGGAAGAAACCCGGCGTCGCGACGACATCGCCGCGGCTCACGTCCTCGACGGAGACATCGGCCAGCGCGAGGGCAGACGAGTGGCCTGCACGCGCAGTGTCCGAGCCCTCGTGGTACGCCTGGATCGAGCGTACTTTGCCGCGCTTGCCCGACGGCAGGACCTCGAGCACATCCCCCACCCGTGCCGTGCCCGAGACCGGAATGCCGGTCACGACGGTGCCGAAGCCTCGGGCGCTGAAGACCCGCTGGACCGGCAGACGGAAGACACCCTCCGCCGGGCGCGGCGTCGCCTCCGCGGCGAGCGTCGCGATCGCAGCCCGCAGCCGGTCGAGCCCCGCGCCCGTGACCGACGACACCGGGATGATCGGCGCACCTTCGAGGAACGTGCCCGCGACGGCGGACTTGATGTCCTCCTCGGCGAGCAGCGCCATCTCCTCGTCCACGATGTCCACCTTCGTCAGGACGACGAGGCCCTTCTGCACCCCCAGGATGCGCATGATCGCCAGGTGCTCGCGCGTCTGCAGCATCACGCCGTCGTCTGCCGCGACCACGAGCAACACGATGTCGATCCCCGTCGCGCCCGCGACCATGTTGCGGACGAAGCGCTCGTGCCCCGGGACGTCGACGATCCCGACCCGCCGGCCGTCGGGCAGGTCGAAGCGCGCGAACCCGAGGTCGATCGTCATCCCCCGCTCCTTCTCCTCGGCCAGGCGATCCGGATCGATCCCCGTCAGCGCCCGCACGAGCGACGACTTGCCGTGATCGATGTGGCCGGCGGTGCCGATGACGATGGGTTGGATCTTCACGCGGGGCTCCCTGGTGAGCGGGGGGCGACGATTCTACGCATGGCGGGGGTGAGAGGCACCGGAGAACCAGCTGGCCTGCGTTACGCTCCCCGCTCGATGTCCCGCACGCTCCCCTTCCGCACCCTAGGCCCTTGGATGCAGGCCACGTTCGGACGCCCGGTCCACCGCGTCGCGCTGGACGCCGGGTCCACCTGTCCCAACCGCGACGGGACGAAGGGTTACGGCGGGTGCACGTACTGCGACGTCGAAGGCTCGGGGACCGGCGCCCTGAAGTCCGGCGCCTCGCTCGAGGAGCAGCTCGACCGCGGCTTGGAGCGCATCCAGCGCCGCGCGCCGAACGTCGGAGCGCTCGCATACTTCCAGAGCTACACCAACACCTACGTCGACGGCGCCCGGTTCCAAGAAGTGCTCGACATCGTCGCGCGCCGCGTCGGCATCGAAGATGGCCGCCCACCCATCGTCGCGGTCTCCGTGGCGACACGGCCCGATTGCCTCCCCGACGACGCGCTCGATGCTCTCGCAGCCTTGAACGAGCGAGTGCCCGTCTGGGTCGAGCTCGGTCTTGAATCAGCGGATGACGCCGTCCTCTTGGCCATCAATCGGCTCCACACTCTCCAGGAGTTCCACGACGCGGCCCGAAGGATCCGAGCACGTCACCTGCTTACGGTGGGCCACGCGATCCTGGGCCTCCCCGGCGACGGCCGCGAAGGCGCCCAACGGACCGCCGAGGCCCTCGCACAAGCCGAAGTCGACGGGATCAAGGTGCACCACCTGATGGTCCTCGCGCGAACGCAGCTCGCCCATCAGTGGCGTCGCGGAGAGGTCGAGGTCCTGTCGCCGGAGACCTACGTCGCGTGGCTCGCCGACTTCGTCGAGCGCCTTGCGCCGAATCAAGTGCTACACCGGATCACGGGTGATGCCGAGGAGGGCAAGCTGCTCGCCCCCCTCTGGCCCGTCCACAAGAACGAGATCCGCCGCCTGCTCGCCGAAGAGCTCGACCGCCGCGGCACTGCGCAAGGCGCCCGCCATCGTCCATCCCTGGGAGAGGAATCCCGGCAGTGACGCGACTGCGAGTGCCGGATGCCCGCCCGTGGTCGTGCCGCGAGGACAGACGACAACGCCCCAGCGCCCTCCCTCCTGGGTCCGGGCAGCACCTATCCGCTCCCACGAAACCGCGAGGCCCGCACCCCATGGGGGCACGGGCCTCGGCCTAGCGAGCATTCACGCGCTCACCACGGATCAGTGGTGGTTCGTCACCACGTGGCGCTTCGGCGGCGGGACGAGGCCCACGGCTCGGCCGAGGCGCTTCTGGCCGTACTTCGGGTTCTCCATGTAGTAGAGGGCCCGCTCGTAGAAGCGGCGGACGCGTTGCGGCATCCCGTAGTACCACTTCTCGTAGGAGCGCACCATGTTCTTGCGCAGCTCCTCGAGCTCGATCTGGCTGAAGTTCTCGTGCTTGTAGCCCGAGCGGTTCGAGGACACGTAGTTCTCGGACAGGTCGGAGATGTCGATCGAAGCCTGGTAGTTGTCCCAGGACTCCGTGCCGATCAGGGGGTTGAACACCGAGATACGGATGAGGTCCGGGCCTGCGAGGCGGAGGACCTTCTCAGTCTCGCGGATGTCCTCGATCGTCTCACCGGGCGAGCCGACGATGAGGTAGACCTTCGCCCAGATGCCCGCGCGGCGGGTCATCTTCGCGGCGTTGACGATGACCTCGGGGGTCAGGTCCTTCTTGAGCACGTCGAGCATGCGCTGCGAGCCGGACTCCCAGCCGTAGTAGATACGGCGGCAGCCTGCGCGGTGCATGTGCTTGAGCAGCGGGTAGTCGACGCAGTCCGCGCGCGTGTTCGCGACCCACTCGAACTTCAGGCCGCGGCGGATGATCTCGTCGCACATCTCGTGGATGCGCTTCTTCCGCAGGGTGAGGATCTCGTCGACGAAGAGGATGACGCCGGGGTCGTACGTCTTGATGATGTGCTCGAGCTCGTCGACGATCGCTTCGACCGAGCGCACGCGGAAGCCGCGGCCCGTGAGCTCCTTCTGGCAGAAGATGCACTTGAAGGGGCAACCGCGCGTCGTGAAGATGTAGACGAGGTGCTCGGGGTTGTTCTTGAAGTACGACTCCATCGGCAGCAGGTGCCGCGCCGGGATGGGCAGGTCGTCGAGCTTCTTGATCAGCGGCGGCGCGGGGTTGTCGACCCAGAGCTCGCCGTCGCGCATCGAGGCCACGCCGGGGACCGCTTGCACGTCCTCGTCACGGCCGCCCTCGATCGCGCGCAGGAGCTGGGGCAGCGTGTACTCGGCCTCGCCCTTCAGCACGTAGTCGAAGTGCCCGCTGTCGAGGAACACCCCCTGGTCGACCGACGCGTGCGGGCCGCCCATGATCGTGATCTTGCCCCGCTCCTTCGCGTACTTCGCCCACGCGATCGCGCGGCGGATGTTCGGCGTCAGGGCGCTGAACCCGATGATGTCGTTCTGCTCGATGGCAGCCTTCATCTCCTGGTCGGTGCCCACGCGCTCGTCGTGCAGGGCCACCGGGATCTTCTCCCGTTCGAGCTGGCCGCCGAGGTAGCCGATGCCCAGGATCATGGACAGCGGGTCCTCCTGGACGTGGGGCTTGACGTAGGTCAGGAGCGTCTTGCGCATGGGTCGGGTGAGAGCGGTTCGAGAGAGAGTCGGGCGCAGCGGGACGCTTCGGCCTTGCAGACCGAACGGTCCCGGCTCCTGCATCCTAGCCGCTGGCGCGGCAGCGTGCAGCGCTACAACGCTGCGGTCTGATCAAGTTTCGACGGATTCCTGCGAGCCGATGAACGAATCTGCTTTCTCACTCCAGAGCGCCTCGAAGCTATCCAAAGGAGTAGACGCGCAAGAAGTCATCAGCGAGGCGCTCGATCGTAAAGCGCTCCAGGAGCCGCTGACGGCCCCTCTGGCCCATCGCACGGGCCTCGGCGGGGTTCGCAAGCAGCCTCCCGATCCAGCCGGCGTAGGCGGCCACGTCGAACGGATTCTCGATGAAACCCGTCTCGCCATGGAGCACGACCTCCCGCGACCCCCCGAACGAGGTCGCGACGACGGGCTTCCCGTGCTCCATGGCCTCCAGGTTCACCAGCCCGAAGGTGTCGAAGCAGATCGACGGCGTCACGAAGACGTCCGTGGCGGCGTAGGCCAGGGGCAGCTCGTCCGGCCCCAGCCACCCGACCGGGACCACCCGGTCGGCGACCCCGAGGGCCTGGGCGAGCGGCCGGAACTCCCCGTCGTAGATCTCGCGTTTGCCCATCACGAGCAGGCGCAGCGCGGGGAAGCGGGGCGCCAGGACGGCCAACATCTCGAGCAGCTTGCCGACCCCCTTCTGCTCGTGCAGGCGCCCGCCGATGGTGACGACCTGCATGCCCGCCAGCCCATGCTTCGCGCGGAACGCCGCCACGGCGTCGTCGGTCGGTCGCGTCGGCGCGAGGGCGAGCGCGTTGTGCACGGTCGCATGCACGGGGACGCGGTTCGCGCGCAGCACCTCGCCGAGCGCGTCGGAGACGACGGTCACCGCGTCGACATCGCGCTCGAGAACGGTACGAATCCTGGTGTTGCGCCCAGGGCGGAAGCGGAAGCGCTGGCACGGCACACACTTCGCAGCGCGCGCCGTGACGTCGAACAGCTTGCCTCCCGCGGCTTCGCCGCCGTGGAAACACGTCAGCTTCTGATAACAGAAGGTCATGACGTCGTGCGCCGTGAAGACCACCCGCGAGCCAGCGCGCCGCGCCTGAGTCAGCGCGTGGTACCCGATATGGGTATGCACGAGGTGCGCGTGCACGACGTCCGGACGCCACTCGCGCAGGATCGCGTCCAGCGGCCCGTCGATCACGCGGTTGTGCAGCGAGCGCCACGCGCGAAACCGCTCGGGGTAGTCGGAGTGCAGCCGAAACACGGGCGTGCCGAGCACCTCGGTCGGCGTCGCATCGCTCTGCTTGCGCACCGTTACCACGGCCGCAGCTTCGTGCCCGAGGGCGCGCAGTCGCGCCGCGTGTTGGTACATCTGGCGCGTGCTGGAGCCGACCCCCGGATCCCCCACCTCACACAGGAACAGGACCTTCAACGGGACCTCCTGGGCGCTCGATAGAGCGCGAGCACACGCCGCGCATTGTCATCCCAAGGGTTCGAGCTGGCGTGCTCGCGTGCGGCTCCGCCGAGCCGCGCGCGGAGCGCCGGATCCGCGAGCAGCCCGCGCAGCGCCGCGGCCACTGCGGGGACCTCCTGCGGCACGAGGCGCCCCGTGACGCCATCGACGATCGCGTCTTCAGCCCCTTGGTCCAGCGTGCCGATCGCGGGCACGCCGCACGCGGCCGCTTCGAGGTAGACGATGCCAAACCCCTCGAAGCCGCCGTCGCTAGCGGTCACCGGTGTGTGCAAGAAGACCGTCGCGCGCTGGTGCAGGTCCACGAGCTCGTCCTCGGTGACGTTGCCGAGGAGGTGCAGTCGGTCGCCGACCCCAGCGGCCTCCGCGAGGGCGAGCACACGGCGCTCGAAGGCGTCCCCCGTGCGGCGTCCGACGATGACGTGGTGCAGCTCGGGTCGCTCGCGCGCGACTTCGGCCCAGGCGGCGACGGACAGGTGGTGCCCTTTGCGCTCTTTGAGCTCCCCTACGCCGAGGGTGTAGGTCCAAGCGTGCCACGGCCGCGGCCCGACCTGGCGCGGCTCTGCATAGTGCGCCGCGTCCACGGAGTTCGGCACGACGAGCACGTGCTCGGGATCGAGCTCGTTCGGACCGAGGAGCGCCAGCAACCGGCGCCGCGTGTATTGACTCACCGAGATCATCCGATCGAAGCGCCGGTACGCGCGGCGCGCGCGGCGAGCGTGGCGCGCATCGGTCAGCGGCAGGATGGTGTACGTGCCGTGCGCCGTGGCGATGCACGGCTTGCCCGCGAGGCGGGCTGCGTCGACTGCCACGAGACTGTGTGGGAAGTCCTTGATCGCGTGCACCACGTCGGCTTTGCGTGCGGCGCGCCACGTACGCCACGTCGCGGCGATGCGCGAGACCCAGAAGCGCAGCGGCGACATGTAGAAGAAGTAATCCGGCGGCAGCGCCACGTCGACGCGCCAGCGCGCCGGCACGTCGGCCGAGGTCGGACGGTGTTTGCGTCCGAGCAGGACGTGCACCTCGAGGTCCGGCTGCAGTCGCTCGAGCGCGAGGAGCAGGCGAACCGTGTAGCGCCCGACACCGTCCAGATCCGACAGCGAGTCGGTCAGCACCAGCACCCTCATCGACGGAGCCTCCTCTGGTCCATCCACTGCACGATGCGCGCTGCGCGCGCGTCCCAAGTGTGCTCGGGCGCGAGCGCTCGCATGCGCGCCGCACGGCGCGCGCGCTCGGGGCCGTCGGCCAGGAGCCGGCAGATGCCGTCGGCCAGCGCGCGCGAGTCCTCCGGCGCCACGAAGAGCGCTTCGTCTTCGCCCAGCACTTCGCGCAGGCTCGGCAGATCGCTCGCGACGAGCGGCAGGCCCGCCGCTTTGGCCTCGAACACCTTCAGCGGCGACGTGTAGCGCGCGCTGATCGCGGGGCTCTTGCGGTTCGGCACGACGCCGACATCCCCCGCCGCGAGGTACAGCGGCACGCTCTCAGCCGGCTGGAACCCGTCGATGCGCACGTGTTCGAGGCCCGCGGCGTACCGCCGAAGGCGCGACACGTCGGCCTCCATGCCCCCGGCGATGACCACCTGCACGTCGCTGAGGCGCGGATCGTGGGCGGCGTCGACGAGCACCTCGACCCCTTTCCAGCTCAAGAGTCCGCCGGTGTAAACGACCACGGGCCGCTCGGGATCGAGGCCGAGCCGCCGGCAGGCTTCGTCGCGCTCGAGCCGCGCTTCGAAGCGCGCGGGGTCGTAGGCATCGTGCGCGATCAAGACCGCGTCGGGCTCCAGCGCTCGCCCGTGCGCCGCAGCGAGCGTGAGCAGGTCCTCGCGCACTCCGCCGGAGATCGCGATCACGCCGTCGATCGACGGGGCCGCGCGGAGCAGCCAACGGATGCGCAGGCGCCCCTCGGGCACGCGGTGCAGCTCGAGAAAGGTGCCAGGACGGCGGCGCAGAAGATCGGCCACCTCGAGCTCGCGGGTCAGGACCAGGTCCTTCGGCTGGGCCTCGGCGGAGACGAGGGCCGCAGCGCGCCTGGCGAACGACAGCTCTTGCACGCGGGCCGGAACGAACTGCAGGGCCCGCGGGACGCGGTCGATCCAATCGATCGACGCCGCGGCCCGAACGTCGGGCAACGCCCCCGGCCCGAGCGCATACCGTCGGGCCAGGTCCTGTGAGAACGCAGCGCGCGCGGCAGTCGCCTGGGCCGAGCCATCGGGCGCAGGCGCGCCCGGATCATCGCGGCGCGCAGCGTGCACCAGGACCGTGGGCAACCCGCGGCGCTCCATCGCGGTCGCAGCCTGAACCACCTGCAACGACTGCGCCCTGGCCGAAGGCAGGCGCGTATTCGCGACCAGCCACAAGCGCCGCTCGGGCAGACGGGACTTCGAGTCCACAGCGTTCAATCGCCAACGCCTCCGCCGTACCCGAGGCTCTTGAAGAGCTTCTCGTCCGCGATGTCGCGGGCGCTCTTCTGCACCATCTCGTCGCGTACGGGCAGGCGATCGACGTAGGTCTGCAGCGCGCCGAGCAACTCGCGCGCGCGCTCGACTTCGCTGTCGAAGACGCTCGCGAGCTCGAGCGGATCGCGGGAGAGGTCGTACAGCTCGGGCCGCTGCAGCTCGGGCGTTGTGCGCGCCTCGGGCGGCGTCGCGAGCATGCGCTCGAACGCGCCAGGCGCGAGCAGCTCGCGGCGTACGATGAGCTTCCAGCGGTCGTCCTGCACGGCGAGGAAGGTGCCGTTCTCGGCGAACGCATGGGGTCGCGTCGCGCCGCGTGTGCCGCGCAGCAGCGGGCTGAGGTCGTCGCCGTCGAGGGCATGCACGAGCCGCGGGTCGTCACGCCCGGCGCCGGCGGCTTCGAGGTCCTCGGCCGCGGGGGGCGCCGCGAGCCCCATCAAGCCGAGCAGCGTCGGCAGGACGTCCGAGAGCTCCACACGCTCGGGCACGCGCTGGCCGCCCGGCACCTTTGCGGGCCAACGCAGGACCAGCGGGATGAGCAGGTTGTCCTGGTACATCCAGTTGTGCTCCCAGAGGCCGTGTTCACCGAGCGATTCGCCGTGGTCGGAAGTCAACACGACGAGCGTATCGTCCAGCACACCGAGGCCTTCGAGCTGCGCCAGGAGCCGCCCGATGTCGGCGTCGGCTTGCTCGACACCCGCCAGGTACAGACCGCGGATCTGCTGGATGTCGGCTTCGTTCGGCGTGTAGAGGCCCTGTTCGATCGCTTCGCGGTGCGACGCGTAGAACGCCGGGAACGGCCCGCGATAGCTCGGATCGAGGTGTTTGGCGCGGAACTCCTGCGGCGGGTCGTACGGCGTGTGGGTCGAATACAAGTGCACCAGCGCCATGAAACGCCGGTCTCGATTGCGCGTCAGCCAGCGCTCGGCCTCGCTGACGACGAGCTGGCGATCGAGCTTCTGGCGCACCTTGTTGGACAGCAACCAGGGCAGGAGCCCCGAGCGGAACTTCGACCAGCGCGAATGCACATCGACGAGGTCGTGTCCGACGAGGGCCTCGAAGTACGCATCGAAGCCGCGCAGCAGCCCCGATCCATGCGAGAGCGTGCCGGTCATGAACGCACCGGTCACGAAGTCCTCGGCCGCGAGCGCGACCCCATCCGTGCGCACGCCGCCTTTCAGCAGCGTAGGCAGCGTCTCGTTGTCCGGCAGCGCGTAACCTGGCGCCATCTTGTTCAGCCCGTGGCGCCGCGGGACCTTGCCCGTCAAGAGCGAGCCGAAGCTGGGCCACGTGAACGGCGTGTGGACGAGCGCTCGGTCGAACAGCGCGCCTTCACGCGCGAGCCGGTCGATGTGCGGCGTGTGCACACGGCTGTCGCCGTAACAGCCCAGTGTGTCGCGGCGCAGCGCGTCGACGACGACGATCAGGACGTTCGGCAGGTCGCGATTGCGCTCGCTGAGCGCTCCGAGCCCGCTGCTGCGTTGGCTATCGAGGGCGAGGAACGCGCCGCCCGCGGCGATGACGACCGCGACGAGCGCTTTGGGCCAGCGCGCCGCTTCGATCCGCCGCGCGAGCAAGCGCACAGCGAGCGCGCCGAGACCCAGCCCGAGCACGACGATCACCGCCGCCGCCGCGAGTCGCCGCGGGTCCGTCGCCGGCAGACCCGGCAGCACCACCGGGCGTGTCCACCAATAGAGCTCGAGCCCGAGGCCGAGCCCGAGCACCGCCCCTGCGCCGAGACGCCCCGGGCGCGCGGCGCGGGTGAATGGCAAGGCGCGGCCGAGGGCGCCGACCAAGCCGCCGAGCACCGCCCCCACGACCCCGTAGACCGCGCCCGCGCCGAGCACACACAGCGCGAGCGCAGGGACGTGCCGCAGGGCGGGCAGCTCACGCGTGGCAGCCTCGACGAGCCCGTACGCCTCGACCTGCAAGAGGAACAACGAGCCATCCCAGCCGAGCAGGCGCACGGCGCCGACGACGAGTCCCACGGCGACCCCCGCGAGGGCCCCTCCGCGCCAACCGCTTCCTGCACGCACGCGCTGGTTCTCCACGCTGCCAGCCTACCCGCTCGGGTCGGGCCGCCGGTAGCGGTCGCGCGGGGAGTCCGCCCCGCGCGTCGGGCCGGGACACGGAGGCCGCTCCGGCCTGCGCTGACCGGCCAGTGGCTCAGTCGCGCAAGGGCTGACAGACCGCCGAGCGCACCTCTGGAAACGCCAGCAGTGCGCGCACGAGCGCGTCGGAGCGCGCTGCGTCGAGCCCGTCGACCGCGATCGACAGGGTCAACGCGCGCGACTTGCCGTCGATCGCGGTCGACTGGACGGTGCCGCGCGCGCGCTGCTCCTGGATGAGCCGCTCCCAAGGCACCACACCTGGATCGCTGGATGTGAGCACGAGGACGAGCTCGCGCCGCTCGACGTCCAGGTTCCCGCTGCGCTCGACGAGGACCAGCCCCGCCACGAGCATCGCGAGGATCGCTCCCCCGAGCCCCGCCACGGCCATGCGGTCGTTCCCGATCGCGACGCCCAGGGCCACCGCGAAGATCACGTACGCCGTGTCCTGCGGATCGCGGATCGAGGTCCGGAAGCGGACGATGGCCAACGTCCCGACCAGCGTGAACGCCGTGGCCATGTTCTCGCCGACCCCCAGCGTGACCATGGTGATCAGCGGCGTCAGCAACAGCAGCGTCTTGGCGAGCCCAGGGAGGCCGCGACCGGGCGGCCTGGCCCAACGGTACAGGCCCGCGAGCGCGAGCCCGAGGCCCACCGCGACAACCAGATGCAGCGCCAGATCAGCGAGGGTCATGCGGGAGAGACGATACCTGCGCGGCGGATTCCGACTCCGGAAATCCGGCCGCCCGCCCGGCGCCCTCGACGCCACGGTGTCAGCGACATTACAGACCCACTCCGCCTTGCCCCACGGGCGCGCGGTCGACCTCACGCCGGTCCGAAACGCGCCTGCACCGAAGGGCCTCGCTGGACCGCGCCAGCGCGCGAGCGGTACACGAGGCCGCGCACGGCGCCCGCCTCCCCGGCGCCGCGGAGGTGCTCATCCACCGAGAGCCCGTCGCCCTCCAGGCGATAGGTGCGCTCGAGCGCGACGCCCGGCACGCGGGCTCCGTCGCGCCATGCGAGCCCGGAGTGCAGGACGACGCCGTCGGAGAGGAGCTCCAGCGTCGGGTCGAGGACATGAGCGCTCGACACACGCGCCGAGCCGAACTCGAACGCGCCGCGGCGCAGGACCTCGAGCGGTGTGCCGACGGCGCGCAGCCGCTCGCCTCGGCGCGCATAAGCGCGCGCGAGCCAACCGGAGAACCGGACCTCACCGCGAATGGCGGCGCGCGCGCGGGCCAGGTCGAAGCGACCTGCGCGGGCGGTCCACTCACCCAGGAGCGGGCCGCGCGGTCGCGCTACGAAGAGGTCCTCCCCGCTCCGTTTGTCGTAGCAGCGCAGGAGCCCGGCCCCGCGCGGCGATCCGTGGTGCACGTTCCCCGGCGGGCGCGCGCCGCGGATCCACGCGATCACGGCGCTGTCTTCGAGTCGGACGAGCTCGGCGTTCTTGAAATGGCGGACATCGATGACGAGGCCGCCCGGGCCGTCCGCAAGCTTCGCGTCTGCAACCGCAAGCTCGCCCAGAGCCCGCGCCGCCCATGCAGCGTGCGCGGCCCAGAAGACGGCGCACTGGTAGCTGCGGCGTCGCCCCGGTCCGGACAAATGATCCCGCGGCTGGCCCTCCGGCGAGAGGTGCCGCGCCCACGCGTCGTAGCTGCGGCGCGCGAGCGCCACAAGACTCGGGTCGCCGAAGATGCGCCCTCCCGCCGCCAACGCGTAGACATCGAAGACGTTCGAAGCCACTTCGTACTCTGCGCCCCAATACCAGGGTTTGGCCTCGATCCCGCCGACCTTCACACCGTTCGGGGCGATGATCCCGCGCAGGAACTCGAGGCCAGCGCCGATCTGCATGCGGAACGGCGGCCGCGCAGCGTTGCGGCCGAGGCGCTCCAGCGCATAGAGGAGGAACCCGGTGACCCGCGATTGGTAGAACGCCGAGACGTCGCCCGAACCAGGGTGACCCGCGCCCTCTTCCAGCGGGTGATAGGGATAGCTCCCGTCACGGTGCTGCAGACCGGAGAGGCGCCCGGCGCCTTCGCTCACCGTCAGCTCCAGCACGGCATGTCGGCTGATCCGCCACGCGTTGGCCACCCCCGTCAACGCCCAGGCGCTCTGCGCGGGGATGCCTTTGTCCAGCGCTGCATACCGCAGATAGGTCTGCGCGTGCAGCACGCTCGCGTGGGTGAACGCCTCGCGGTCGGCGGGCTCAAGCTCTGGTCCGAACACCTGCACGAGCTCCGCGAGCGCGTCGCTGCACGCGCCGCCGTCGATGACGTTGTTCGAGCAGTTGAACGGATCGTGGCGACCAGGGCGGAACGTGAAACAGGTGCTGTCCCCTTCGCGCTGCAGGTTTTGGACGAGGCGCCGCCCTTGGGTGACCGCCGCGGCCCGCAAGGCCTCCCGGTCCGCGAGCGGATCACGCCGCGCGAGCTCCGCGGCGAGCACGATCACGTACGCGTTCTTGCCCGTGTGCTCGACGCCGTGCTCCGGACAAACGAGTCGCCCGTCGGCGCCGACATGGGATACGAGCCAGCGGAAGACGCGCCGCAGCGGCTCGACGAGCGCCTCGGACACCGGATCGACGCTCGGCCCTGCGCTGGTGCTGGACGTCGACTTCAACGCTCGAGGAGCTCCGACAGGCGCGGGCTGGCGACACGGGCGCGCCGCGCGAGGACCTCGCACCCGCGCAAGAGGGGCCCGGCGAACGCTCCGTGGTGCTTCTGGAAGTAGCGCACGCGGTCCGCTTGCAAGAGCTCGGCGGCGCGGGCGAGCGCGCGCACGCTCGCGCCGCCGTGGTGCACGATCGGCGCGCTCGCGAGGAAACGCAGTCGGCCGCCGCGATCTTGAATCCGACGCGCCAGATCGACGTCGGAGAAGAACACTTCGAAGCGCTCGTCGAGGCCGCCGAGCGCCTCCCACTCCGCGCGCTGCAGCATCAGCGCCGAGAGCGGTGGCTGCTCGACGTCCGCGTCGCACGTGTGATCGAACCCGAGCTCGAGGTAACGCAGCGCTTCGCGCGCGCCGATCCCGAGCGACTCGAGGGGCGTGCCGACGAGCAGCGGCGTGGCGAGCCGCGGCAGGCGCAGACACGAGCGCTCCGTGCGCCCGCCGGGGCTGACGAGCCGCGCCGCGGCGCCGACGTAGTCCGGCCGCGCCGCGAGGAAACGCGCGAGCTCCAGGACCGACTCGACGGGCGCCTCGGTGTCCTGATCGAGCAGCAGCAGCAAGTCGCGCCCGCGTACCTCCGCCGCGCCGCGGTTCCAGGCCGCCGCCGGCCCGCGGCGGCTGGCGTGGGCCACGACGCGCACGAACGGGAAGGCCGCGCGCACCCGCGCGCCCGCGCCGTCCGTGCTGCCATCGTCGACCACGACGACCCGCGCGCCCGCCGCGGCGGCGGGCGCGAGCCGCGCCACACACGCCGCGAGCCGCTCGGAGCCATTCCAAGCGGGCACGACGATGCCGAGGCGGGCGAGGAGGTGGGTCATGGAGGCAACCGCCGCTGCACTCTAGCGTCGCGGCCCCCCGGACGTCACGGCGCTACCCTCTCCACATGCTGTCCCTCTGCGGCTTTGCACTGTCGGCCCTCCTCGGCGCCGGTCCGATCCAGGGTCATGGTCTCCAGACCACCGAGCTCCACCGGGCGACGCTGCTGACGCCCGGCGGCGAGCTCGTCTTCGGGCTGCGCACGGTGCTCGGGCAGCCCGTGGTGATCGAGAACGGCCGCGAGAGCCTGTCGGTCGCCGTCACCCGCGAGGGGGAGCGCCTCCGGCTGAGCATCCCGCCGTACCCTTCGACCCTGACGCTCGACGTCGAAGAGCGCATCGGGGACAGCCTACGTGCCCGCGGCGTGTGGACGAAGCCGACCGCCGCGGGTGAACAGACCCTCGAAGCCCGGGTCACCCCTTGGCCGATCCAGATCGAAGCGGGCCGCGGGACGTACACGCCGGCCTACCCGCTGGCGGGCGCCCCGCTGCAGCTCGACGGCCGCTGGCGCGTCACGTTCGCGGGCGACGAACACCCGGCGGTCGGCGTCTTCGCGCTGGATCCCGAACGGCCGGGCGAGCTGACGGGGACGTTCCTCACGACCCTCGGCGACTACCGCTACCTCGCGGGGACCGCGCGCGGGGACGAGCTGGCGCTGTCGTGTTTCGACGGCGCGCACGCGTTCCTGTTCCGCGCGCGGCTCGACAGCGACGGCACGCTCCAAGGTGACTTCTGGTCCGGCGCCAAGTGGCACCAGCGCTGGACGGCCGTCCGCGACCCGAACGCTGCGCTGCCCGATGCGTTCACGCTGAGTCGCGCGGCAGCGGGTGTGGAGCTCGGCAAGCTCACGGCCCTGGCTCTGGACGGGACCCGCGTGGAGCTCGGGACCCAGTTCGGCCGTGCGACCCTCGTGCAGCTCGTCGGGACGTGGTGTCCGAACTGCGGCGATGCGGCGGCGCTGCTGCGGAGCCTCGGCGAGGCCTACGGAGAGCGCGGGCTGCGGCTCGTCAGCCTCGCTTTCGAACCCGAGGGCGAGCTGGCGCAGACACGCGAGCGCGTCGAGGCCTATCGCAAGGCCCGCGGAGTCACATGGCCGGTCCTGCTCGCAGGGTCGCCCGACAAGACCGCCGCACGCGCCGCGTTTCCGGCGCTCGAGCGGATCCACGCGTACCCCACGACGCTGTTCGTGGACAGCTCGGGCGCGATCCGCGCGGTCTACACGGGCTTCTCGGGTCCAGCGACGGGCGCCGAGCATACTGCGCTGCAGCAGAGCTTCCGCGCGCACATCGAGCGGCTCCTGGCCGAGTGAGCGCCTCTTCGCTCCGATATCCGCCGATTCAAGGCCGCAGAACGCGCTTCTGCGCCTAACGCCGGGACGCACCGATGTGCGCGACCAGGCGCTGCATCAACGGATCCACGGCATGTTCGCGCGCGATCCAGTCGGCGCAGCGCTCCCCCACCGCGGTGCGCTCCTTCAACGGCGTGTCGAGCCACGCGGCGACCCGCGCCGCGAGCGCCGCGGGATCGTTCGGCGGCGCGATCAGGCGCGCCGCGAGCGGGCCGAGGCCCGCAAAGACGCGCGGGAACGCCTCGTTGGAGGTCACGACAGGACGGCCTGAGGCCAGGGCCTCGAGGACCACCTTGTCGACGCTCCCCGTGCGGCTGGCGGAGACACACACCGTCGCCGCATGGTAGAGCGCGGGGATCGCCGCGTAAGGCACGGCGCCGCGCCATGCCACGCGCTCGCCGAGACCCAGCCGGTCGACACACCGGCGCACCTCGTCCGCGTAGGCGTCGTCGCCGCGTGCGAGGGCGCCGCCCGCCCAGTCGAGGCGCACATTGCGCCCCTCTGCGACGAGGCGATGGAGCGCCTCCAGCACCGTCAAGGGGTCCTTCGCCGGCGTCAAGCGGCCGACGGCGAGCAGCCGCGGCGGCAGCGCGGGCTCTGCCGTTCCCGGCGCGAAGTGCGCGACGTCGATGCCGTGCCCGGTGACGATGCGCTTGGTCGTCGGAATCCGCAGCGATTCGTCCGATGCGGTGAAGATCCCGTCGACGACGCGCTCGGCCTTGATGAGGCGCGCGTCGACGCCTGCGTGGGTGTACCAGAGGAAGTGCGGCACACCCGCCCGCCGCGCCGGCCCCGCGGCCACGAGCGAATAACGCGGCACCATGTGGGTCAAGAGCGCATCGAAGCCGTCGCGGCGCAGGGCGGCGTGCAAGAACCCGCGGTATCGGAACCACCGGCTGATGTGCCCGCGTCGACCGATCGTGCGCCAATCGACGTTGTCGGGCAGGCCGCTCGTGTCGCCGACTTCGAGGGCCAGGACCCGCACACGCTCGGTGCAACGGGCGAGGCCCTGGACCCAGCGGTGCACGAACCCCAGCACCGCATCCCCGCGATCGAGGACCTGCGTGACGAAGAGGAGCTTCAAGCGCGGGCCTCTCCTGCGAGCGCCTTCAAGCCGTCGGCGTAACCCGCCAGCGCTTTGTGGTACTCGAAGCGCTGCACACGCCGGTGCGCCTCTCGGCCGAGCTCGCGCCGTTGGGCCTCGTCGGAGAGGACCTCGCGCAGACCGCGCGCCATATCGTCGATGCCAAAGCCGACGATGCGCCCGGCGCGGCCGTCCTGCAGCAGGTCCGGCATGATGCCCACCGGCGTGGAGACCACGGGTATCCCTGCGGCCATCGCTTCCACGGTGAACCGAGGTCCCCCTTCGCACGTCGACGCGCACACACACACGCGGCTGGCGCGGTAGAGGTCCGCCAAATCATGTGCTTCGGCGACCCAGTCGACGAAGCGCACGTCGACGCCGCGCGCGCGGGCGAGGGCCTCTACGCTGGGCCGCAGCGGCCCCTTGCCGATCAAGAGGGCCGACAGCGGCATGCCCTCCGCGCGTAGCCGTGCGAGCGCTTCGATGATGACGTCGACCCGCTTGTTCACGACCGTGCGCCCGGCGAAGACGACGTCGTAGGTCGGCGCTGTGGTCGAGTTCGGGGTCGGGTCCGGCTTGAACACCGACAGGTCGAGGTACTGCGAGGGCAGGACGTGAATGCGCTCCTCGGGCACGCCCCAGCTCCGCAGCAGTGCCGGCATCTCCGTCGCATTGACGACCCGGAACCCGAGCGCCCGGGTCCGCGCCCACCGGACGTAGACGCGGGTCAGGAGCTTCTCGATCCGCTCACGGTGATCCGCCGCGACGGGGTGGCCGGGCACGTGGTGCACTTCGGAGACGTACGGCACACCGGTCTCCTGTGTGATCCGCCACGCGCCCCGCCCGTTGGTGAAGGTGCCGTAGTCGTGACTGACCACGAGGCGCGCCCCGTGCTCCCGCACGAGCCGCGCCCCCTCCGCGCCGATCCAGCGGACGACGGCCCCACCCGGACCCATCCCGCTGCGCTCGATCGGCGCGGGGTGGAAGTGGACGTTCCCGTGGATCGTCGTCGTGACGACGGGCCCGCTCGGCCGCGGGCAAAGCACATCGATCCGGCCGAAGTGCCGCGAGAACTCCCGCTGCATCTGCCAGAACGGGCCCTTCTCGCCCACGACGACCTGCCGGTCGCCGCTCACCATGACCAGGTTCACGCGTGCAATGTACCCGAGGGCCCCGCAGCCACGCTGCGCTCGTAAAGGGCCGCCAGTCGCGCAGCCAGCGCCTCGGCCCCGAAGCGCTCTGCGACTCGCCCACGCGCGGCGAGGCCCATGCGCGCGCGCTCTTCCGGGTCGGCGAGCAGGCTCGCCAGCGCCACCGCGAGCCCCACTTCGTCGGCGGCGAGGAGGCCAGTCACGCCGTTCACCACGACTTCGGGCACCCCGCCGACGGCGGTGGAGACCACGGGCAACGCGGCCGCTCCCGCTTCGATCATCGCGACCGGCAGGCCTTCGCTCTCGGAGGTCGCGAGCAGCACGTCCGCCGCTGCGAGGGCCGGGGTGACATCGGCGCGGGCCCCGGCGAACCGAATGCGCCCACGGACGTCGGCGGGCAGGCGGCCCGCGTCGCGCTCGACGAGGCTCTGGATCGCGCCATCGCCGACGAAGACGAGGTGCGCGAACGGCGCTTCGGCCGCCGTGCGCTGGAAGACGCGCAAGGCCAGCGCCGGGCGCTTGATCGGCGCGAGGCGCCCGAGCACGAGGACCAGCGGCACGTCGCGCGGCACACCGAGCTCCGCGCGGAAGGTGTCCCCCGCAGCGCTCGTGTGTCCGCTGCCGTCGGGGGGCGCGAGGCCGAGGAGCGACGCGAGCTCGACCCCAGGCGGCGAGAGCTCGAACCGCGCGCGCGGCGCCACACCGAGCCGCGCGAGGTCGTCCGCCGTCGCCTCCGAGACCGCCAGCAGCGCGTCGGTGCGCGCTGCGAGCTGGCGCTCGATGGCGGTCAGGATGCGCGATGTCGTCGGCGGGAAATAACGCTCGAGCACGTGCCCGTGGAAGGTGTGCACCGTGCGCGCAGGGAGCCGCGGCCCGAGGCCGAACCCGCCGAAGACCGCATGTCGGCCGACGAACCCGGCCTTCGAAGCATGGGTGTGCACGATGTCCGGTCGGAACGTCGCGAGCTCGCGGCGCAGCGCGCGCGCGGCCATGTGATCCGACCACGGCCGAATCGCGCGGCCGAGGCCCTCGATGCGCACGACTTCGACACCGCGCGCAGCGAGCGCTGCGCTGAGGTCACCTTCTCCAGGCTCGGGCGCGCCGACGTAGACACGCAGCGTGAAGCCGCGCGCCACAAGGCGTGGATCGGAAGCCAGGACCTGTCGCGCGGGCCCGCCCAGGTTCAAGCGTGTCAGCACACGCGCGATGCAGAGGCTCACGGCTGGGTCACCGCCGCGGCCGAGACGAGCGGTCCGCGCTCGAGCGCGCTCGGCCTGGTTCCCGGTCGGTGGCGCTGCAGCACGTCGTCGACGATCTGCACGAGCGACCGCGTCGCTGCGCCCAATCCGAGCGCGCGCGCGCGCCCGAGGTCCGGGACACGGTGGCGCACATCGCGGAAGTTCGAACCGACGTCGCGGAGCGGATCGACGTGCCGGACCGCGGATCGTCCGAGGCCCGCGTGCGCGGCGCGGGCCGCGACGAGCTCCGCCAGCGCCAGCATCGTCGTGCGCGCATCACCGCCGAGGTTGAGCGGGCCGCCGGAGACGCCGTTCGGCAGCGGGAGCACATCGCCCAGGACGAGCGCCGCGACATCGCGGGCCACGTCCTCCACGTGCGCAAACGTCCGCACTTGGAGACCATCACCGTGGACCGTCAGCGGCGCGCCCGAGCGCGCGGCTTCGACGAAGCGCGGCAGGACCATACCGCTCTCCGCGTCCTGACCCGGTCCGACGACGTTGAAGAAGCGCAGGTGCAGCGGCGCGCGCTCCAGCGGCCAGAGCTCCGCGGCGCGCTCCAGCAGGGCCTCGCCGGCCAGCTTCGCGGCGGCATAGGCCCAGCGACCATCGCGCTCGCAGCGCAGCGCGCTCGCCTCGGAGAGCGGCGCGCTCGATTCGGCGTACACCTCGCTGCTGCTGGCGGCAAAGACCCGTGGACGGCGCGCCTCGGGCAGCGAGCGCAGCACATCGATGAGGCTCTGTACGCCGTCGAGGTTCGCGCGCGCGGCGCCTTCGGGATCGGCGAGGACCGTCCGCACCCCGACCCGGGCGGCCAGGTGCACGATGGCGAACGTGGGCGGCCCCGCACCGAGCAGCTCACGCAGGCCCTGTCGGTCGCGCACGTCGGCGGTGATGCGGACGAGGCGCGCGCTCTCCGGCTCGACTCCGCGCTCGGTCCCGGCCCCCTTCGACAGGTCGTCGAGGGCGACCACCCGGGTCCCCTCATGCGCGAGCAGAGCGGACACCACCGCGCGCCCGATGAAACCGGCGCCACCGGTGACGAGGACGGTCCGCGGGAGGGACGGCGACATAGGCAGTGGGACGCACGGCGCCGCGGGGTCTTCCCGGCGCGGCCCGGCAGGATAGCAGGCGGCGGCGCCCGATGGCCCCGGAACCGGGCCCCAGCAGAGGGCCCCAGCAGAGGGCCCCAGCAGAGGGCCCGCCCGAATGCGGGTCCTCAGAACAAGGTCAGGTGGTAGATCACGAGCGCCGTGTAGGCGGCCGTCGAGATCCACAGCCCCGTCCGCGCGAGCCAGAAGTTCTTGTGCAGCGTCAGGACGAGCAGCGCCACGCCGATCAGCGTCCCCTTCGCGAAGACGAACCCGAACC